>CAKSQF010000014.1 GCA_934486825.1 uncultured Eubacteriales bacterium
GCCATGCCTGCTTTTAATCAGATAATTTTTTTCACATTTTTTATTTTTCCTCTTGACTTTTAATAGTTAGTCTTTACGGCAGTTTAAAACTGTTTTTTCAGCTCTTTGCGGTTACAAAAAACAAATGTTATTTTATTATCGGTCATGTTGCGTTTTATGCCGACATAATAATCAAACACATTAGCCTCGTGCAGAAGCTGAATACCGCTTCGCTGTAAAAGACCGCTGACGTCAGATGCATGGGCTGTTGCAATAACAGGCACACCGCAGTTCTGAACTGCAAGAAGCGACCAGGCTTCCTCCTCTGATCCTATTTCATCGCAAATAATATATTGCGGATTCATTGTCCGTGCTGCTATTTCAAATGCTTTGTACTTCGGATATCCGATAAACAGATCAATATTGTCAGGGATGGACATTCCGTCCGGAAAAAGCTCGGAGCGTTCATCAACCACACAGACACGCTTGTTTGCAATGTCCGCAAGACGTATGGAAATATCGCGCAAAACTGTTGTTTTTCCGACCCCCGGCGGTGAGTAGATCAAAAATGATTTTGAAAAATCTTCTGACGCGATTTTATCAAATATACGTGAACTGACATTATGTACAACGGCGGGAAATCTTATACTCAGGGATGAGATGTCGGATATCCCGGTGATAATGCTGTCCTGCGTTATTGCTTTTCCGCATATGCCGACACGTATGCCCATCGGCAAACATACATATCCTTCCGCTATGGTATCCATGTGCGGATAAATCGATCCGCCGAAAAGCGCAATGGCGGTATCTTCAATTTCATGTCTGCTGACCTTATACGGAAAGATATAGTTTTCACCGCATGAAATACAGCTTACATGTCTGTCGGAACGAAGTCTTATCTCGGAAAGCGACGGATATCTGTCACATAGATCGGAAATTGCTCCCGCAACTCCCCCATTCAGTTTTGATATAACATATGCTGTTTCATCTGTCATTACATTCGCCCCTTTATGGTCATATTATATGTATTGATCGTTCGGGATAGAACTAATAAACAAAAATCCACCCTTGTTGTTGATGCGTATTTCTAAAACCGATTTGGCATCAATTACAAGGGTGGATATATTAAGTTCAGGTTACAGATATCAACCGAATATGCAGATTTTTTATTTTGCGTTGAACCAGACGAGCATTTCACATTCCTCTCTGTTTGCAAATGCATAATAAGGAATGAATTTTACCGGTATATCTTCAAACTCATATTTGGCTTTTTGATAAAGTGAGCGGTTTTCAAATGGCTTTCTTCTTTTTCCGGTTGTGTGAAGTGATATTACACCGAGCTCATCGTCGGCTTTTTCGGTGAAAAACGAAGTGTCTGTTATTATATCGCGAAGACTGTCTCCGTTATCGATTCCCTCCATGCAGTAGACTATCGGACCGCGCATAACGGCGTATTTTCCGCAGTTTGCTTCGACCTTTGGATTTGACTCTACGAGATATACGGGCATTCCGAAGTCAAGGATAATTTCGCCGCCGTCTGTAACATCATAGTATGCGTATCCGTTTTGCGATATCTCGCAATAATTTTCGCTCCATTCGGGAATACGTACGGCAATTTTTGCATCTTCTCCGTAATATTTGATATTCAGTTTTCCATCATAAGGATAGTTTGTTGTCTGCTGAAGTCTTACCGATTTTCCGCGAAGATCAAATTCCGATTCAGACTGCATGTATTGCTGGACAAATATTATGTTTTCTTCATCCGATTTTGTATAGATCAGATCTGCAATCGACGGAATGAAGCGGGTTACATTTGGGGGACAGCATGAGCAGCCGAAGACCTTCTGCCTGCGTGAGAGCGGGAAATGGATTCCTCCGTTGTATTTATCTCTGTTTCTCAGGCGCGGAATAACTTCGAGCGGATTTTCATAGAAAAATGAATCTCCGTCAAGTGATACACCTGACAAAAAGCCGTTGTATATTTCCCGTTCGATTGTTTCGGCATATTTTCTGTCATTTTCGATGAGAAGCATACGATGTGCAAAAACCGCAAGACCGAATGAAGCACACGTTTCTGTATATGCGAGCAGATTCGGAAGATCATAATCGATTGTAAATGCCTCTCCGGCAGAGGTTGAACCGATGCCACCGGTGATATACATCTTCTTAAAATATATGTCGTTGAATACTCGACGGCAGGCTTCGGTAAGTTCGCGATCTCCGTTTATTCGTGCAATATCAGCCATTGCACAATAAAGATATGTTGCACGTACCGCATGCCCCTTGGCTTCGGTTATTTTGCGAACCGGGAGATCAGACTGATTGTATGTATTCTGCTCGGTTTTTCCGCGTTCGTTGATAAAGTATTCGGCAAGCTCGTAATATCTTTTTTCACCGGTACACTCGGACAGTTTTACGAGCGCAAGCTCTATTTCTTCGTGTCCCGGAGTTTTGAACGCAGTGTCGCAATCAATTTTAAAACGTCTCTCAATGTAGTCGGCATATCTGCACATTGCCTTCAGAAACTTGTCTTTGCCGGTTGCATTATAGTAAGCAACAGCCGCTTCCATCAAATGACCCGCACAGTACAGCTCGTGCCAGTCACGATTGCGGAATCTCGATGCGGGATCAATATGCTGAAAATAACTGTTGAAATATCCGTTTTTGTCTTGTTTTTCGACAATAAGATCAATTACGTCGTCAACAATTCTTTCGAGCTCCGGTTCTTTCTTTTTTAAAGTCAGATACGCAACTCCTTCAATCCATTTGGCAACATCAGAATCCCAGAAGATATGCGGCTTGTTCGGCATGCCCTCTTTCCAGTTGAATTTGAAAGCTTCAAATCTGCCTGTTTCCGAAAAGCGGTTATAAACACTGTATATTGTCGTGTTTCTTATCATATCCTGTTTTTGCTTCCAAAATCCGCCCGTGATATTTGTTTTTTCAAATGTAATGGCTTCCATCTGCTTGCTCCTTATTATATTTATTTTTATTGACAAAGCGCATCATCACTGATATAATTATAATATCATATTCAGATAATTTCAATTTCCAAATGATGTAGTAAAGGGGCAAAAATCCGACTATGTACAACGGCCTTAAATATATACACGGCGGAAAATTCATTTCAAACAATGTATGGATTCATCCTGACAGAGTAATCGACAGCAATGAAATAATAATTATGATAAAAGGAACCGCATACATAAATGCAAATGATAAAAATCGGGTACTGACCGCAGGCGATATTCTGCGCATTGACCCCGGAGAGCGGCATTTCGGCTACAAAACAAGTGATGACGGGGCTTCGTTTTATTGGTTGCATTTTTTACTTGACGATAAATCAGAGCCTCTTCCGCCCGAATTTTTCACACCAGAAGACAGCTATCAGGCAGAACTTATTTGTCGGCAGATTATTCACTGTGAAAGAACAGACGGTTACCCTTGTGACGTTTGCGATCTGCTGATGCGTGTTCTTCTTGCGGAGCTTTGTTTTCAAAGCAGAAATACAGATGACGGTGAAAGCCAGCTTTTTCGGTCAATTTGTGATTATGTGCGGAAAAACAGCGAAAAAATGATACGTGTATCTGACGTCGCAAAGCAATTTTCGTATAATCCCGACTATTTGTGTCGTTTTTTCAAAAGATACTACAAGCCGGGGATAAAGCAATATATAGATAACGTAAAAATCGAAAGAATAAAAAAAGAGCTTATATCGGAAAATTCGGATCTGAAAACTGTTGCTTACAATAATTCATTTACCGATTATAAGTATTTTCTTAAGTTTTTCAAATACCATGAAGGCGTTACGCCAAGTGAGTTCCGCAATTCTTACTGTGATCAGAATATCAACAATAAATAAAAAGGACCGGCAGTACATTTTGGATGTACTGTCGGTTATCTGTTTATTTGATTACAAATGCGAACGGGAGTCTCCATGATGTATCGCTGTAGTAGAAGGTAACGCTTGGCATAATGAACTTATCTTCATAATACATGCATGATGACGAACCACCGTCAAGATTTGCAGCGTTGATTGCTCCGTATTTTTGCATTATTCCTATAAGATCGGATGCCGATGCTCCGAGATGTCCGTTTGCACCTCTTCCGTCGGTAACAAGAAGCATTAAAGCACCGTCGCTCCTCTGACCGATAACCGTTCTCGGATTGCAGCCGCTTCCCGCTCCGTTCATTTCTCTTGCCTGACCGTTTATAATAAGCTTTACAAAATGATTGTTGATATCCGACTTCTCCTCCTGGAATGTTGTTGCGTCTCTTATCTTATATTTTTCAACAATATCCTCAACTTCCTTTTTTGTCTTGCCGTTTATATCTATTATCTGCAAAATATTTTCATCTGTAAGTCCGATCAAAACCATTCCGGGATACTTATCCGGCTCGTTGAATAAAATCTTGCCTCCGCTTACGACAACGCCGAGCGGTCTGCCTCCTTTGTTACCGGATGAGTAATACATTCCGGCATTTACACCGCCTATCGCTCCGGCATTTTTTACGATCGTATCAAGCGTGTCACCGTATTCGCGCCACGGGTAGATTGTGGCAAGACTGACTCTCGACGGGTCCTTGATTATCAGAAGCGTTGCGAAAAATGTCCTTCCCGATATTTCGTGCATTTCGATCTCTTCGGTTGGCTTTTCACCTGTATCGCCGGGGTTGGTCGGGTCTTTTTTGCCTATTATATTGATAAGATCGGTATTAACATTTTCAGCCATATCCTTCATTGATGTGCTGTCAACAATTTCCTGAATCTCGGCAGGACTCAAATACCACGATGCAAGGAATTTCATCTGACCTGTTTCAAGAATCGTCGTGACAAATGTTGTTTTTGCCGCCGGTGAAATATCGCTGCATATAAGTTTCATTGCGAAAAAGAGTGTGGCAGCCAGTGCCAGAACCGTTACCAGAATAAAACTAAGGATGCCGAGAAAAATAAACAATATTCTTTTCAGAATCATTTTTGTCTTTTTGTTCATGCTTTTCTCCTTTTTATTTCTTTGTTATTGCTCTTGAATCAACAACAAACCATTGAGGATTGTCCACTCCGTCATCGGTATCGTCGTACCTGATGATGAAAAGTGTTTCGCTCATTGTATCTTCCTTTATCTGCCCTGTCCGCGTAAGTTTCATACGCTTTGTCAATGTTACATCACAAGAAAAGAAATTTTCGTTATACTGTATGAAATTTGATACACTTTCGTTTTTGAAAGTCGGATTCAGAAGAGTATGAGCGGCTGTAAACGTTATGTCTACATTTTTTGTCCACTCATAATTCTTTTTATAGAGGTAAGAGTCTTTGATATAATATTTGGATATGGTGGCGAATCCATGATCTTTGCCGCTTAGATCGTCTGTCATAAAGAGGCTGTAGGTTTCAAGATATTTTAAAACATCTATCTGCCCGGCGATATCTTCAGGTACCTTATCTGTTTTCGCAAAGTCCGTCAGTGAAAAAATACCATCCTTAATGCTTGCTTCAATCTCTTTTCCGAGATTGTTTACAATTTTTATATCCGGTTCTTCTTCGTCAGTCGCAAGACAGGAAATCCGATATTTTACAATCTGAGGAAGATCACCGATGTATTCCCTGACATACTCGAAGTCCTCGATATCGGTTTTTTCAAAAGAATCGGGGCTGATCTCTTTTCCTGACACGGAAAGCCTGAAATTTGACGGAATTGTTATATCGTATGATTTGAGCATGATACTGCTCAGATTTTTTTTGTCTACCGTGACCGATTTACCGTAGTCGTCTGATACAACAATTTCGTTTATAGGTGAAAGGGATGAAATGTTGTATACTGTATTTCCGTTGCTGTCAGACTTACCGCTGACTGTGTTTCCGTCAATTGAAACATTAAGAGCCGACGGAAGAGTCATGTTGCAGTTATAAACTATCGGTTCGATCGAATCAAGCTTCCAGTCAAAACAGGTAAACAGCAAAAGTTTTGTCCGTTCGTTTGTTCCGGTTATCTTCAACTTCGCAATCTGTGTTTTACCTGAAAAAATACCATAGAATTTTGCGTTTTCCTCAAATTCACCCGACAAGGGTTTGTACGTCAGATTGCCCGCGGCAACAGTTTCGACGTATGGTTTTACAAATGCGGAATCAGCATCGAAATCACCGTTGAAGTCCTTCGGCTTTGTCAGCAACTCATCAATTGTGTTGTTTTTAGCGGATTTTATAAATTCCGAGATGCTTTTTTCAACTGTTTTCTCCGGTTGTGCCGCTTCGTATTCGGTTAAAAGAGATTTTACCTTTGATAAAACAAGTGATGAGCAGATAATAAGAACAAAGGCGTATAAAAAAATTGAGATAAAAAATATCAGTCTTTTTTTCATTTTGAATTTCCTTTTTTATTATTTTTATATAACAGACGAGAGAAAACAGGTCAGTGTGACAAAAAAATTTATTTTTTTTATTATAATATAACACAATAAAAAAAGCAAGTCTTATATGTTAATTTTTACATATGAGGCAGAATAACAGACAGCCAAAATCGAAATAAGTCAATTTTAACTGTCTGTTTTTTAATATATTATTTCCTGTTAACGATAGTGTATGTATCTTTTGCGATCATAAGTTCCTCGTCGGTTGCTACGACAAGCATTCTGACCGTCGCGCCTTCTGCGGAAATGTCTCCTTCTCCGCCGTGTACCGCGGCAAGATTCTTTTCCTCGTCAATTTTTACTCCCATAAATGCGAGCTTTTCGGCAACACGACTGCGGTACTGAGGGTTGTTTTCTCCGATACCGCCGGCAAAAGCAATCACGTCGAGTCTTCCCATTGCGGCGGCAAATCCGCCTATGTATTTTGTAAGCTGATGGCAGAGCATATTTTCGACGAGAACTGCTTTGGGATCGCCCTCTTTCGCATGCTGTTCTATCCAACGATTATCTGAAGTGATTCCGGTTACTCCGAGTATTCCTGATTTTTTGTTCATTACGATATCTATCTCTTCGGGAGAAAGATGTTCGTTTTTCATCAGAAGAGGAACAATGGCAGGATCTATTGAACCGCATCTTGTACCCATCATAATACCTTCAAGCGGTGTAAGACCCATTGTCGTGTCAAAGCACTTACCGCCTTTAACAGCACTTATTGATGACCCGTTACCGAGATGACATGTAACAATGTTCAACTCTTCCGGCTTCTTTCCGAGCATTTCGGCAGCTTTGAGTGTTATGTATCTGTGAGATGTGCCATGGAAACCGTAGCGTCTGATTCCGTATTTTTCGGCATATTCGTGCGGAATCGCGTACGTATATGCATAATCGGGCATTGTCTGATGAAATGCCGTATCGAATACTGCAACCTGAGGAATATTTTCGCCCATAATTTCAGCACATGCACGTATCCCCGTAAGATTATGAGGATTATGCAGAGGACCAAGCGGAATACAATCGGTAATTGCTTTGACGACATTTCCGTTCATACCGTCAACAAGAACTGAACTTGTGAACTTATCTCCGCCATGCAGCACTCTGTGACCGACCGCGTCAATCTCATTCATAGATGAAATGACACCGATATCTTTGTCGGTAAGACATTCAACAACCTTTCTGATTGCCTCCGCATGATTGGCGAACGGCATCGTTTCCGTGTGTGCATCGTGTCCCGGAAGCGCGTGCTTGAAGTTTGGTTTTCCGACTTTTTTCAGCCCTGCCAGATCCATTCCGATACAGTCTGCCATGCCTTTTGCAAGTACCTTTTTGCTCGGCATGTCAAACAGCTGATATTTGAGAGACGAGCTTCCCGCGTTTATAACGAGGATTTTCATATTTATTTCTCCTTAAGTCATTAGAGCGAAGAAATATCCGCCCGAGTTGTTATGTTTATATGATAACATATTTTTTGCTTTTTGGCAAGACTTTTTTTGTTTTTTTAAGATGTTTATTCGGGAATCTTCCCTTTTTCCTTCATCTTTCTTGCAATATAAACTGCCGGTGTATCAAGGAGAGACGTAAATATAAAGATAACATACCCGGAGGCTATTACCGAAATAAGTGTTTTGACATCATATATGCCGACAAATGCAAACAGGTTGAAAAGGACAGTATTTATAAGCTGTGAAATAAGTGTTGAACCGTTGTTTCTGATCCAAAGGTATGCATGTGAATTCCCTGTTTTCTTTGTTGTGAATTCCCACCACTTATGGTACAGCCAAACATCAAACCTTTGTGTTATTGCATACACAATCAGACTTGAAGCAAGCATGCGCGGGGTGTTTGAAAAAACAGTCCGCAAAGCGGGAGAAATAAAATCATTTTCCGAAGGTACGAACAGAAACCAGAATCCGTTTGCCATCATTGTGAAAACGGCGGTAAATATTCCGATCTTTACTGCACGAGTGGACTCTTTCTTGCCTTCGTTTTCACTCAGAATATCGGTAATGAGAAATGTTGCGGCAAAAAAGACATTTCCGAGCGTTTGCTCCATACCGAATGCCTTTATGAGAATCAAAACTTCAATGTTGGCTAAAACAGTAGATATTACCGTCATCGCATATAAGCCGGCTTTACCGAACAACCGATAAGCGATGATAACGGCACCGAAAATAAAAACGAGCGACAATAACAGAAGTAATTCGTTGATCATAAGATTCATCCTTTGTACAGACGAACAAAAAAACGCCTTACGGCGCCAAAAAGTTCCGTAGTTTTGTTTTAGGACAGGATGGTTACGAACTGTCCGTTTTTTTATGATTATAGCACATATTTTGAAAAAGTCAAGGCTAAAAGCCCGAGTGCGGAAAAAATCCGCACTCAGGCTTTTTCGGGTGCACGTGATTTACTGCATGTCATATAGACTATCTGAATTTCAGCAGATATCTTTTCCAGAACGGACAATGCAAGCGATGTGTTGGCATCGTCAAGATTTACAAATGGATCATCCATTATTACGAAAACTGTTTTATCCGTGAACAATGCTTCAATCAATGAAAGTCTGATGCAAAATTCCATGATGTCACGCAAACCGCTGCTATAAGATGCAATTGTTCTGATTTTTCCGGCTTCTTCTGCCGATATGTCGAGATTTTTGCCGATGGAACACATATTCTGCACACATGTTTCAAACATATTGAAGTAGCTGTTGAAAGCCTCCTGCATTCTGGGAAGATAACGTAGCTTCAGATTGTCGCTTCCGCTTTTCAGTAATTTCATTGCCTCATTTATAGCAAGCAAATTACGACTGTCATGACTTATTTCATCTTCTAACAAAGCCATTTTTTCTTTGAGCCGTGGTATTTCATCACATTCGGATTCTATTGTAAGACGTTCTGCTTCAAGAAGAGCCTTATTTTGCGACAATTGCTTTATCGTTTTGTCCGTAGTGCGTATATCGTTTTCTATATCTTCGATCCGGCGCGGAACATCTTTGACATTTTCCGAATCGGTCGGTACGTTCTCTTTTGCTTCGATAAAATGCTCATTTGCCGAATCAAGCAGTATTTTGGCTGTTTGCAGTTTTTTTATTCTCTCGGTCAAAACAGCAATTTTTTCAGGATAATCTCCGGTCAGATCCGGACATACAGAAAGATATTCGTCGAGTTTTTCGAAAATCAGTTGCTTCTGCTTGCTTATTTCACTGTTTCGTCGATTTGTTTCTTCTTTATCGGCCAAAAGAGACCGGAGTTCGTTTACATCGTTTTTAAGTTCCTCCGACGATTTACAGCCGTATGCCGAAATTATACGCGATATTTTTGTGTCAAGTTCATTTATCTTATTTTCGTTTTCATTTATTTTTTCAAGTTTTGCGTTGTATTTTGCCCGTATGCTGTTTTCATTGGCTTTGTCGCCAATCGATTTTACATACGAACGCAGATAAATAAACGAAGCGGCAAAAAGAAAAAATATCCCGGCTGATATCGCAGCAATGCCGATTGCTGTCAATATTGAAATCATGACTGCACCGATGACAACCGAAACAGCTCCGAAAATTGCAAGCACAATCGGTATGATTTGCCTGTTCCTGTTTTCGATTTTGTGCTCAATGGTCCTGTTTTTTTCCGAAAGATCAATATATTCGGAATCGGACAATAAGCGCTCTCTTTCTCTTTTTAACAAAACAAGTTCATTTTCGCAGATTTCAAGCTGACGGATCTGATCTGTATCAAACGACTTTTCCTGTAATTCTTCTATTCTTGCGCTTTTTTCGTCCGAAAAAATAAGATTTTTTTCGTATTTTGCGAAAAAGTCAAGCTTTCCGTTAAGCCTGCGAATTTCGTCAAGGTCATCGTCGCTCAGCGGATCTTTTGCGAAAAATTTTAAATTTTTTTCGTACTCGCTTTTTTTCTCGTTGTATTCCGATTCCGCTTTTTTATAAACAAGTAACTTTTGCGCGATTTCTTTCTTTTTAAACGCAGTACGCAGTTCAATGTTCAGATGTTCCCTCCTGCGGTCTTCGATATCAATCTGTGTTCCGAATGAGGAAATCTTTGCATTTGTTTTTTCGATCTCACCTTCTTTTTTTTCGAGATCCGCAAGTCTCATTTCAATTCTGTCACGCTCTGTTTCTTTTTGATAGATCAAACCGCCTTTGCCTCTTATGAGCGCGTATTTTCTTCGTTCGTTGTCAAGACGTTCTATCGCCGACGATAATTTAGTAACATCATCCTCGTTATTGATGATTCCGTTCAGTCTGGCAATAATTCTGTCATTTTCGGCAGTGGTATGCGTACTTTTTTTATACGGCGCACCTATAAGCAATAATGAGCGCTCAAAGGTATTTACATCTATGTCAAAAATCTGTTCGCCGGGACATTCGGGTGCCGGAATTTTCGTGTTTGATTCAAGATCGAAAAGTGCAATTTCATCCTCGGACTCTTTGGTTGCGAACGAGCGCTCGAGTCTGTACTTTTTTTCTTTATCTTCATAAACAATGAAGCCACCAAATGATTTTGCCGACCATGGCATATATTTTTTTCTGTCATTGTCTGCACTTCGACCTGACGGAAGACCGTAAAACATCGCTTTGATAAATGATGCAAAGGTTGTTTTTCCGCCGCCGTTTTTAACAGTAAAAGTATTGACTCCGCTCCCGAACTTGTAATCAAAGTCAACAAACCTGCCGAACCCGTTGATATGACATGAAATCAGTTTCATTCCGGAAACTCCTCTCCCGACAGTGCCGCAAAGCCGTATCGTAAAATAAGATTTTTTATCTCAGAGTCGTAGCCACCATTTTCGGCAAGTCTTGCAAATTCGCCTTTGAGTGATATTTCGTTTATCAGATTTTTATCGGGAACTATTTCGGAATTATCAATAAGCTTACAGCCGAATAATCGTTCAAGCAATTCATGTACGATCGGGCTATCAATCGAAAAGTCCGCATTTGTTTTTCCGACAAGTTCAATCCGCGCAAGATCGCTGTCGGGGATATCATTTGTCGCATCCTTTATTTCGGCAGCAAGTTCCGCGGATGATGTCAGTCCGCTTATGTCAAGCTTTATATCGTGGTATATTCTGTCACACGTCGGAATAAAACAATGTTCAAACTCTTTTCCGTTAATATCTATAAGTTCAGCTCCCTTTTCTCCGCACTCATCGAATCCTCTGCCGTTCGGACATCCCGGATAAAGCCAGATGCCCCTGTTTCCGATATGGCCGAAATCACGTTTATGGTAGTGTCCGAGTGCAAGATAATCAATATTTTTTCCTTCTGCCTTCGAGACTATCGGAGCGATATCACCGTGATAGATAACTATATTGAATGAGTCCTTGTCAAACGGCGGTGCGGCATCGAAATCACGACAGTCGGCAAACGCGGTAATTGTCAGATTTTCACCCGGTGACAGGCGGTTGTTTTCGCTGTCCATAACAATTAAATTATCGGGAAGTTCTGTCATGATAAACGGTGTTTTTTCGTCGTGATTTCCGGGCAGATAACAGAATAATATATTGTCGGCTGATTTTATGCGGTCAAGTACGTATTCTGCCGTTGACTTTGTAACATGCTCCGAGTCAAACAGATCGCCCGCTATGATTACGACTTCTGCCCCTGTTTTCTCAGCAATTTCAACTATTTTGCCGAATGTTCTGACTGTTTCCTTCCGCCGTATTACCGACTTTTCCGAAGGTAATCCGTTTATCGGGCTGTCGAGATGCAGATCGGCAGTATGTATTATTTTCATTTTGGATTTCCTCGTTGCATTTATTTACGGCAAATGTGTCCAATGAAGACACATTTGCCGTTATATATCAGTTAAGTGAAACGCTCAGCAGTACATTCCCTGTCAGTCTGTCGGTTATTTTTACCGTAAAACTGTCAAATGCCATATCAGGTACACCTATGATTTCCTGTCCGAAAATCGCGCATCCGTTTTCTGCAACATATATATCGCCCGCTGCGGTCAGTGCTGTGAACAGCTTATAATTGCCGTTTACGCCGCCGAGTATACCGCTTACATTTTTTACGGTTTTTCCGGCTTTATAGAACACAATTTCGACGTTTGCGCTTTCGATATTTTTCAGCATATTGATATTCGCAACAAAAACAAAGCGCAGATCCGATTTGGCTTTGTCGGACTCATTCTGACGCACCTGATAATAAGGTGCAAAATATCTGTCTGACGGACAGGTGAGCTTTTGTATATTATCCGATGCATTTATACATGAAACGGCAAAATTATCTTTTCCGAATGACAGGGTTTTTGTATCTGCGTCAAACTCACTGCATGAAAAAACATACTTGTTTCCCGCAATATATATGACAGTAAAGCTGTATTCGACGCCGCCGTCGGTAACTGCGGATATTTTTTCTCCGATTTTATAGTTGAAATCGGAATATACCGTAACATTGCAAAGCTGCCTGTAAAGGCTGACAACAGAGCCGGTATATCCTTTGAGTGATCCCGTGGCAACAAATGATATGCTGTCGTTTTTTTGCTTTGTCTCTATTCCGATATTATATTTGCTGCCTTTTTGTATTTCGGCTCCGAAAATGGTAATGGTTACATCCGTAATATTGTCTTTTTCGACGGCGGTAACAAAGTTTTTATCAACAGTCAACTGCTTACCGTCAAGTCTTACAGTAAAATCATCAATATCAAATTTGTATCCGTTTGCATATTTTTTATTTACAATCAACATACCGCCGGATATCCGCACAGAGCCGAGCGAATCGGTATAATTGTTTCTGAATGAATGTTCACAGTAAATACATGTGTTCTGCGTGTAGCCGCACGAGTTCTCGTCCGGCGGAACAACATTTGATTCATACGAGTGTACACACTTATCGCTCCATACGGGATACAAAACCAAACCAGCATCAATATTTACACTGTCGCCCGGCAGATATTCTGCCCCGCCGGAATCCGGAGAGGTTGACCAGCCTATAAACTTGTGCTCCGGCAGACTCGGAATTTCGTCCGTCAGTGTTATATTTTGCATGGAAGGATTATATTGCCAAACGGTTGACATATACGCATTACCGATTTCGTATCTGACAAAGAAAAGTGAACCGCTGAAATACGAACAAATCGAAACCGCACACCATCCGGAGCCGTCCGAAAGATGTCCCCAGACATAACCGTCTGCCTCCTGTATGCTGTCGATTGTAATCAGCGAACCCTCCGGAAGACTGCCCGTGACTTTGCTTGATTCGTCTGTGGTCGGGAGGCTGCGCACCCGCAAGGCATCAGGAGTTATATATACCTCAAGCGCATCGGGAAGCGGAGCCGGAGCAGGAGTTTCACCCAAGCGTTTCCAGACCGGATAAAGAATGACATCAGCATTTACAGAAACAGTGTCGCCTGGATTATAATCAACATTTGCCGAGCTTCTGCCGGTTGTCCAACCCACAAATTCATACCCGTCAAGCGTCGGTTTTTCATCCGACAGAATTACAGATCGGTTTGTCGGATTTTTTTGCCATGTCTGCGAAAAAGACGCCGAGCCGACATCGTATTTTATATAGAAGAGCGAACCGCTTATATATTTACATATCGAAATTGCACACCATCCGGAATCATCGGAAAGATGTCCCCAGACATAACCGTCCGCCTCGGTCGTTCTGTTGATTGTAATTCTTTCATCGAGCGAAAGATAGCGCAGAGTTTTACATGAGAGGTTGGGCTCCTCACGTACACGCAGAGCACTCGGAACACTGTAAACCTCGTTTCTTTCGGGTTCGGTCGACGGAGGAGTTACGGGAGTTGTTTTTCCGTTGTATGCCGGATATGACTTGTTGCCGGAGTATTTGACAAGCATATATCTGCCGACACCGGTATAGTTGCTTTGCGAATACAGATCACAGACACCGAGATTGTCCATTACATAGACTTTTCCGTCCCTGACATTGTCAACACACATCCAGTGTGTGATTCCCGAGCTTGTCAGTGTCATGATTATAACATAAAATCCGTTGTTTATAAATGATGAAATTTCCGAATATGCCATATCCTCGGTCCATGGGCTGTCCAGCAAACCCGAATTTATGACACCTGTAAGCTCAGGTGCGGCAGTCGGAAAATACTCGGTATCAAGAAGTCCCATATACATACTGTCTGAACCCTTGAAAATGTTTGCTTCCTTAAGTTCGTCAAGGCAGACACCCGGATCAAATATCGACGGATTTCTTTGTCCGGCGTGAACAATGAGTTTGGCAAGTGCAGTGACAAGACTGCCGTTTGTACTCATGGTTTTCTTTCCTATCAGCTTATTTGCCCACCGTGTATCGCTTTGGCTCCAGAGTTTATATTCGGCGGTGTTATCCGGCTCTTGACCGACCGATGCGACCGAAACCGGCACGGACATCATCAGCATAGCCAAAGAAAGCATAAGCGTCAAAAAATTTATCCATGTTTTTTTCATATAAACTAACCTTTCTACTTCCGACATAAGCTGTATACCAAAAACAGTATACTATTTTAGATGTCAAAAGTCAATAGAAATCAATTACATAATTGTCGTTTTTCTATATCATTATTGACTCCGGAAACAATATTTAACATGTATATTTCAGTTTTTATTGATAATATATTCGATCGGTACTTGACAAAAGCGGCAAAAAACATTATCATTATACAATAAACCATCTTGAGGAGAAGTTTTTGGGATGAAAGATATATGCATTATGCCAAACACGGGAAAGAAGGAAGCAATGGAGGCTGCCGAAAAAACGATGACTTTTTTGCACAATCTCGGTATTAACGTATATGCAAAAGAGGACGTCAGAAAGATGGTTGACGATAACTCTTTGATCGGATACAGTCATAAAAGAAGATTTGATCTTGCGATAGTGTTCGGAGGAGACGGCACCATACTTTCCGCCGCGCACCAGCTTTCGGGGACAGGAACGCCTATACTCGGTGTAAATCTCGGGAGACTCGGCTACCTTGCGCAAACCGAGGTAAAGGATACCGAGCATACATTGATGAAATGTTTTTCCGGGGACTATACGGTAGAAGAGCGTTGCGTGCTTGATATAAATGTTTACTACAAAGATGAGGACAAGCGTCTGAGGTTAAATGCTTTCAATGATCTGGTTCTGCACCGCGGAACCTCAAAGGGGTTGCTGTCGGTGAGGGTGTCAATCAATTCGACATATATGGACACGTTCATTGCCGACGGAGTTATTGCATCGACTCCGTCCGGGTCAACAGCATATAATTTTTCTGCGGGCGGACCGCTCGTAAACCCGGTTGCAAAAAATATGATACTCACGCCTATCTGCCCGCATACCGTTTTTTCAAGATCAATTGTGCTTATGAAGGATGATATTATATCTTTCGAACCGCTGATCGACCCGTCAAAGGGCTACCCGATGCTGTCGGCAGACGGACTTAAAAATTTACGTCTGGACAAACCATGCAGGATAGATGTCTCGGTATCCGATATAAGCTTCCGGCTGATAAAAACCGATAAGTATAATTTTTATGATACGCTCAGAGAGAAGATGATGAAAATATGATGTCGGCTATACAACCTGAAACAGATAAAATTTCAGGTATTCGGTTTCGGGTACTCCCATTAGTATCGGATGGTCGGGCGACTGTTGCCTTGCTTCGATTTGTCTGAGATTTACCTTTGCATCGATTGCGGCATCATGAAGCATTTTGCAGAACATATTCGGAGGCATAAAGTGTGAGCAGGAGCAGGTTGCAAGATATCCACCGCGTGGCAAAAGCCTCATGGCTTTCATGTTTATCTCTTTATACCCTCTGTATGCGTCTTTTACCGTACTTCTTGATTTTGTAAACGCGGGCGGATCGAGAATTATAAAATCGTAATCACTTTTCCCTGCTTTAACTGCTTCTGTCAGGTAATCGAATACATCCGCACGGATGTATTCGATTTTTTCATATACGCCGTTTATCTGAGCATTGTTTTTTGTCATCTGTATCGCTTCATCCGATATGTCTATCGCGGTAACCTCGGCTGCGCCTCCAATTAAAGCATTCAGTGCAAACGCGCCCGTATGTGTAAAGCAATCAAGCACTTTTTTTGAACCTGCTATTCTCGCAACTGCGCTTCGGTTGTATTTCTGGTCAAGAAAATATCCCGTTTTCTGTCCGTTGATAAAGTCTACATCAAAATATATTCCGTTTTCGCAGATTCTTACTGTTTTTTGGTAGTTGCACCGTATGCCGTCGGTGTAGTAATCCTTATATTCTTCAAGTCCTTCAAGCCTTCGTACGTTTACATCATTTCTTTCATATACACAGTCGATGGTTTCACCGGATTTTTCAAGAATATCAACCAAACCGGGTATAAGCGTTTTCTTGATTTTTTCTATGCCGAGCGAGAGAATCTGAACAACAAGTACATTTTCAAATCTGTCAACGGTGAATCCCGGAAAACGGTCTGCCTCTCCGAAAATAAGTCTGCAACATTTAAAATCTTTTCCGGGCATTACTGTTTTTCTGTAATCAACAGCGTATTTGAGCCTTCGGTACCAGAATGCGTCATCAAATTTATCGTTTGTATTATCGGATATAAGCCTTACGCGTATTTTGCTGTTGTCATTGACAAATCCGCTTCCGAGCCATTTGCCTTTTTTGGAGCAGACATCGACAATCATTCCGTTTTCATATGCTTTATCACATGCCAGAACTTCTTCACCGTACACCCACGGATGACCGTTTTTTATTGATTTTTCCGCCTTTTCGGTGACAGTCAATTTGGAATATTCTCTCATCTTTTTACCTTGCTTTCTCATTTATGATACCTATTTTATCATACTTTTTTATCTGAATCAAGTTTTTCACCGATTTTTTATATTGACTTTTTTTATCGACGGTGATAGAATATCTGAGAAAAATCATTTGGTGCAAGGTGTTTCAATGAAAACAACAAATACAGGCGATTACAAAGCGACACACAGAATCTACTACGACGATTCGTATATTTTTGATTTCGACGCAAAGGTAATCGGTTGCGAAAAAGATGCGGCGGGAAATTTTGCGGTTGTGCTCGACAAAACGGCTTTTTTTCCTGAAAGCGGAGGACAGTACGGCGACTGCGGTTTAATCGGAAACAGCCGTGTATCGGATACAAAAGAAAAAAACAACGTCATTTTCCATATAACCGATCAATCGGTTGAGGTCGGACAAATCCTGCATTGTAAAATCGACAACGATGCGAGATTCATTAAAATGCAGAACCATTCCGGAGAGCATATTGTTTCAGGCTTAATGCACAGCCGCTTCGGTATTGAAAATGTAGGTTTTCATCTGGGACATTATGATGTTACAATGGATTTCAACAAAAAAATGTCAAGGGAACAGCTTGATTGTATTGAAGAGGCGGCAAATGATGTCGTATACCGCAATCTGCCGATAGAAATATTTTATCCGGATGAAAACGAGCTTGGCAAACTCAGTTACCGTTCAAAGCTTGACATTACCGATAACGTGCGGATTGTAAAAATCGGAGATGTCGATACATGTGCATGCTGTGCGCCGCATGTCAGGATGACAGGGGAAATAGGCATAATCAAGTTACTCGATTACGCGCCGTATAAAGGCGGAACAAGAGTGCATATGCTGTGCGGGAAATGGGCATTATCCGATTATGGAAAAAGATATTCGAATCTATCGGAAATCGCTGCTTTGCTTTCTTCGAAATCGGATGAGGCGGCGGAAAAATTCAGATTTTTTCTGAATGAAAAAAAGCAGCTTGAGTTGAGACTGTCGGTGTTGAAAAAGAGCAATATTGCTCTGAAAGCCGAACTGCTGTTCCCGGATGCGGACGGAAATATTGTTGTTTTTGAAAAAACGGAAGCTGATGTTATGCAGGATTACGTAAATGTATTGCTTAAAAAATGCGAAAATATTGCCGCTGTTTTTTCCGGTGACGATAAAAACGGATACAATTTTATAATTGCATCCGAAAAAGTTGATCTGAAATCAATGCTTCCCGTCTTCTCTTCAACCTTTAATGTCAAGTGCGGCGGAAGCAAATCGATGATCCGCGGATTTATCAGCGCCGAAAAGACTGAAATAATTGAATTTATGAAAAAGATGAAGGCAAAAAATGAATGAATTAACCGTAAACTATCATACACATACAAAAAGATGCAATCATGCAGTGGGCGAAGATCGGGAATATGTTGAAGCAGCAATAAAAAACGGATATAAGCACCTCGGATTCTCTGACCACTCCCCTATGCCGTTTAAAACCGACCACTATTCCGGCTTCAGAATGACATTGAATCAGGCAGACGATTATTTTAAATCCGTATCCGATCTGAAATCGGAATATCGCAATGATATTGAAATAAAAATAGGCGTAGAGGCAGAATATTACCCTGAGATTTTTAATGATCTTATTGCCTTTTTATCGCAGTACCCTCTTGATTATATGATACTCGGACAGCATGCAATAGACCGCGAAGAAGACGGTGACTTCAGTGGCGCACCGGGCGCAGACGAGAAGAGATTGCAAAGATATCTGAACAATCTTCGTGACGGAGTAAAAACAGGCAAATTTGCATACATTGCACACCCGGATCTGCTGAATTTTACAGGAGCGGATGAAATATACGAAAAAAATGTTCTTCCGTTTTTGCAGGAAATGAAGGAGTCCGATGTGATTTTTGAAATCAACAGGCTCGGATTAGCAGATCACAGACATTATCCTTCGGAACGTTTTTATTCTCTCTGCGGAAAGGTCGGGGTAAAAACGGTTATCGGTCTTGATGCTCATGATCCGAAGGTCTTTTTTGATAAAAAGTCGGTAAACGACTGTTTCGATTTTGCAAAGCGTTTCAATCTTGAAGTTCTGACCGATTTCAGAGTCTGATTTTCAAAAGTGATCCCCGCAACCGATAAGGCTGCGGGGATCATTGTCATTTTAAAAGGTTTTTAGGTATTATCAAAACCGGTGAAAGTCCATCCCCGTTTGCCGTTCGACGAGGCAAATAAGTTAACGTCGTCAACATATTTTTTTCGCAATTCATCGATTGTTTTATACTTGCCCCGTGTAAAATCGGAAATAAATCTGCTCAGTTCGCCGGAGGGATTTTTAGGTT
Organism: uncultured Eubacteriales bacterium; assembly: GCA_934486825.1. Lineage (GTDB taxonomy): Bacteria > Bacillota > Clostridia > Oscillospirales > CAG-272 > CAKSQF01. Next base: position 19,472 of record CAKSQF010000014.1, read on the forward strand.
CGTTATCATTTTTTATGTTACCGTTGATAATTTCCATTAAAAGAGTATCGATAAGCCCATAGGATATGCTTCCGTCATTGTTTTTGGTCGTAGGATAGTTTTCATCAAGGTAAGCAAAGAACAGTTCGCATTTGCCGTACGGAGAATATCCCCAGTTCAGAAACGAATCATCTTCAGAGATAAAGTCATTACTGTCGGCATATGTGCGATATCTGAATAAAAAGTAAGAAGAAATATTTTCGGCAAGCCACTTGGAATCAAAATTACATTCACTCAGTAACACATTTGCAAGCTCGCGTGCAAAACCGTCAATACTGTCAGGATTTTTGTTTGCGTAATCGACGGAAACTCTGATTGAAGAGTCAATACTGTATGCATCTCCCGAAAAATCAGGGTCGGCAACAAATGTTACGGTATCGGGTGCTCCGATGTTTATACGTTCGTTATATATAGGGTAAAGCGTTTCAAACATCGTTTCAAGTTTTTGCATGTATTGTACATCTTCGATCTTGTCCCAGCTCCCCTCAAACAAAAGATGATATTTTTTGTCTGATTTTGCTTTTTTAATCTCCAGCGGAATTGTTTTTGAAATATTCCCGTTACATGAGCGTTTCAGTGACAGATAGTACGTACCGCTTTCAATATACGGAACCGTCAGATTTACGGTTACCTTGTATATAATGCCGTCACCCGTATTAAGCGGTTCACAACCGAATATCTCCGATTTGCAGATTATGTTGTTGCCCTCAAAGCGGGTACTGATATCTGCAAAATACGAAAGAGGAACATTTGAATAAAGGTCAACAGATATGTAACTTCCCTGTTGTGCCGTAATCGACGATATTTCGGTATACTCGGCAGCTTCGACCTCGACATAAAAGACATTGTATGAATTATCCCGATTCTCTTCATATTTTGCCGCCACTATCAAATCGGTAACCGATGCCGCCGTCAATTCCTCTTTTTCAAACATGTTCTCGTGACAATATTTGTAAAAGAACACCCTGTCCGAAAGCGTGTGAACATCGTTGAAGAGGTCTTTGAGTGTTCCGACAAAATCAAATGCCGAATAATCAATACCGATCGGGTAATTCCATATATCGGAGGAACAGTCAATCTCGTATTCGCCCCTGAAATTATTAACGATATTCACTCCGCTTTTATATTTATCCGGAAAGAACTCAAAAAATCTTTTGTTTTCGAAAGAAATCGATGATGCTATCTCGGGAAAGACAATATCTTCACTGTGCGTGGTTGACGAAGTTATCTGTTCTGCAACTCTATCTGTTGTCTGTGTAGACAAACAATCGTTTGATTTTCGGGAGCAGGCAGACAGCACACACATAAAAAGAACAATTGTCGAAAAAAGTAAAAGCAGTCTTTTCACGGATACCCGGCTCCTCAATAAATTTGTTTTTTTATATTGTACAATAATTATGTGAACAAATCAAGTACTGCTCACTTGACTTTATTTGCAAGTAATGATATAATCAATGAAAAAAGAAAGGTAACATAAAAATGAATGAATATGAGATAGGGATTCTGAATTACATATGGAATCATCTGCATAACTTTGTTTGTGATATTTTTTTCCCCTTGATTACGCATCTCGGCGACGCAGGCATTTTTTGGATTATACTTGCACTTGTCTTTCTTGTCTTCAGAAAGACAAGAAAAATCGGTATTGCCGTCGCTTTTTCGCTTATAGTTGATCTTCTTCTCTGCAACGTCGTTTTAAAGCCGATAGTTCACAGGATAAGACCGTACACATTGAATCCGGATATGTTTGAACAGATCAAATTGTTGATTCATGCAAACCCTCCGTCCGACTACTCATTTCCGTCGGGTCATACTGCTGCATCATTTGCGGCGGCATTTGCACTTTTGTTCCAGAAGAGCAAATACAGTATCCCGGCAATTATTCTGGCGTCGCTTATTGCTTTTTCGAGACTGTATCTTTACATTCACTTCCCGACGGATGTACTCGGCGGCATAGCCGTAGGTGTACTCGCAGGCTTCATCGGTTCTCTTTTGTGCAATCTGCTCTCCGGATACATAAAAAGAAAAAAAGGGATTGATCTTTGATCCCCGACAAGCCCTTTTGACTTTGATATAAATATGCATAAAAGGCACTGCGGAAATGCAGTGCCTTCTTTCAGCAATTTGTTTGCGATTGTGACGAAAATTCATTTACCGGGAAGCTCATTTTTGCGAAAAGCTTGCAAGGATCATCTTCTTCGGCTTGCGGACACACTTTATCGGGAACAGAATACTCGGTCGCAGATACAATAAGCTGCGCCGGTCGTTCTATTCTTATTACCGAAAAGAAGCCAAGCGAAACATACAGTCCGCGCGTGATGCCCGGATTGTCACAAAGCGAGCCGTTTATACAATGCAAAACCGATGCAGGTATTTCGTCAATACAGCAGCATGCACATTTGCAGGGAGCACATCCCTTTTCTATAACCTTCACTGAAAGCGCGATAGGATCTACGACTTCAACAATAACCGTAGGTTTGTTTGTTGAAACAGTTTCGGCACCCGAGCCCCATGTGCAGAAGTCGTTTTGCGACTGTGCACTCCTGAATATGTTTACATTTCCTTCTCCGCCGTAGAGTACGACCTTTTTTTCTGTGACGGCGATTCCGTCAATTTCCTGTGATTTTCCGGGAGCAACACAAGCCTCCAAGGTGATTTTTGTAAAAAATCTGATTGATACCTGGTAAAATCCCTTGTTGAATTTTACAGGATCCGTAACAATGTCAGACCAAACTACCTTAGTCGAAACTACTCTGATTGATCCGCATTTTTCCAATACTTCCTGACCGTAATCGGTTAATATAACCCTCGTATCCTCGTAGCAATCTTTATCCTTACAGCTGTCAAGAATACGATTTGAATCTATTATAACGCTGTCTTTGCGTTGAAAGCCGGCGTAATCTCGACCGTTAATTTTATTTTCCGGCATACAGGTTCTCCTCTTATTTTTTTTAACAAAGCACAAGGCTGTACCCTGATGATTTGTCTTACTGTATTTTATGTTATTACGCTTTTTTTGACACATAAGACGCGAAAGCAAAAAGACCGCCCGAAGGGCGATCTTTTTGCTTTTTTATGTAGCAGTATTTTTTTATGCAATGGTCGTATTGCAGATCTGTAACGATTCGGGCAAAAGATTGTTGACATCCGAAGAAATCGTAAAGGTGAAATTTATATTATTCTTCGCTCCGAGTGCATTGATTTTCATAATAAAATCATTAAGCTCGTTCATGTTTCTTCCGCCTATACGAAGTGTTGAATCAACGAATATATCTGTAATGTCATAGTTGGATGCGATAAGACCGCAAATAAAGGCATAAAAAGTATTATACGATGAAATATCATATTCATCAATATCGATAAGGCGGACTTTGCTTGACACAAGAAACTGTGAAACGGAAACTTTTTCTATGCAAATCACGCTACCTTTGGATTTTTCAACAGATTCATTAACTCTGTCAATTAACAAGGAAGTTTTGTTGTGACCTTTAGGTCCTACGATTATATTTGTCATAGCATATAACTCCTTCGGGGATCACCCATTAATGTTGGTTATATTATACATTAAATTTTTTTATAATTCAAGTACTTTAGAACAATTCTCACAATTTATTTACATTTTGGCTTTCAATTCTTCGCCGAGCTTTTCATATCCGGGCTTGCCGAGAAGTGCAAACATATTTTTCTTGTATTCCTCGACGCCGGGCTGATTGAAAGGATTGACTCCGAGAGTGTATCCGGAAATTGCGCATGCAAGTTCAAAGAAATAAACGAGATATCCGAATTCGTATGCGCCGCGTTTCGAAAGCTCAAGAACAATATTGGGAGTGCCGCCGTCGGTGTGTGCGATTACCGTACCCTTGAACGCTGTGCGGGATACGTAATGCATATCTTTTCCGGCTATAAAATTAAGTCCGTCGGAATTTGCCTCATCATAAGGGATTACTGCGGCATCGTTCGAATTCTGAAGGTCGATAACGGTCTCAAACATTACACGACTTCCCTCCTGAATAAACTGTCCCATCGAATGAAGGTCGGTCGTAAAAGAAACCGATGCCGGGAAAATTCCGCGATTGTTCTTTCCTTCGGATTCACCGTAGAGCTGTTTCCACCATTCGGCAGTCATACCGAGAGACGATTCGTACGAAACGAAAATTTCAACGGCTTTTCCTTTTCTGTAAAGGATATTACGCAGAGCCGCATACTTGTAGCAGTCGTTTTCGGACAGATTGACAGAAGTATACTTTTCCCTTGCATCTGCCGCACCGCGCATCATATCGTCAATATCGATTCCCGCAACTGCAATAGGGAGAAGTCCGACGGGAGTAAGAACCGAATAACGACCTCCGACATCATCCGGAACGACAAAGGTTTCATATCCTTCATTGTCCGAAAGTTCTTTGAGCTTACCGCGACATTTGTCTGTTGTAACAAATATTCTGTTCTTGGCTTCTTCTTTGCCGTATTTTTTCTCAAGGAGTTCACGGAAAATCCGGAATGCAATTGCCGGTTCGGTTGTTGTTCCCGATTTTGATATGACATTTATGCATATATCACGTCCTTCACAGATCGAAAGGAGTTCAGCCATATTCGAAGCTGAGATGTCATTACCGGAAAAATATATGTCGGGCGTGCTTTTTTTAAGTGCATTGTATTTTGCGCTCTTGCAGAATTCTATTGCCGCGCGCGCTCCGAGATAAGAGCCTCCGATTCCGATTACGATGAAAAGATCGCAGCTGTTCTGAATTTTCTTTGCGGCGGCTTTTATTCTCGAAAACTCTTCTTTATCGTAATTAACCGGCAGATCGACCCAACCGAGAAAATCATTGCCCTCGCCTGTTTTACCGGCAAGCGTCTCGTGTGCACGTCTGATTTCGGGTTCAATAGCTGAAAGATCATCAGCCGAAACAAATCCGGACAAATATCTGTCATTCAATTTTATCGTCATTTTTCTTTTTCCTCCGTTTTTTAATGCTTTTATTTTACACCACTTTAGATACAAATTCAAGTGTTTTTGTCAAATTAACAAATATTTTTTAATCAGTAACAAAAAGAGACGTCCGAATGATATTTCATCCGCATCTTCAAGAACAAAAATATCTCTCTCGGCGATTGTTTTTCCGTCCGCGGTATATGTGACCTTCCCTGCGACATCTCCCTTTTTTATCGGCGCGGTGAGATATTCGGGAATATCGACCTTGATATCAATTTTTGCTTTTTTATCTTTTTGCGTCACGGCTTCATACGGCCGGTAGCCGATTTTTACCGATTTTGTATTTGATCTTTTAATGTTTATTGTGTTTTTATTATCAAGAGAACCCTGATCTTTGTAGTATGAATAGTTTGCAAACCCGAAATCAAGCAGTTTTTTGGCAATACTGTTCCTTTTGTCACGTGTCGGTGCTCCCATTACGACTGCAATCAGCTGCATTCCGTCACGTTCCGCGGTTGCACTCATGCAGAAGCCGGCTTTCGATGTTGACCCTGTTTTTAACCCGTTGCACCCGTTGTAAAAACGTATCAGTCTGTTTGTGTTTGTCAAAGTAAATTTACCGTCTCTTACCGTGTCCTGCCATATTGTAGTGTATTTAAGAATTGTTTTATGCTTTATTAGTTCAGCCGACATAAGAGCTATGTCCCTTGCGGTAGTTACGTGATTTTGTGTCGTATCGTCAAGCCCGTTTGTGTTTTCGAAATTCGTGTTTTTCATTCCGAGCTTCTTTGCGCGATCATTCATCCTTTTTACAAATTCCGCTTCGCTTCCCGCAATATGCTCGGCAAGAGCGTATGCCGCATCATTTGCGGAAGCAATAATTACCGATTTTATCATATCCTCAACCGTCATTTGTTCGCCCGGTTCGAGATATATCTGCGAACCGCCCATGGAGGCGGCGTCATTGCTTACAGTTACCATGTCCGAAAGGCTTACTGATTTGTTATCGACCGCCTCAATCACGAGGAGAAGAGTCATAATTTTTGTAACCGAAGCCGGCGGAAGCGGTTCGTCCGGATTTTGTTCAAAAAGGACCTCTCCTGTTTTTGCCTCAATAAGGATAAGACTTTTTGCTTCGCCGTATTCGGTTTTTTCTGTTTCTTTTGCATAAGAAAAACCTGCTGCAGGCTGAAGCATAACAAAAATAATAAGTATACATGATATAACTTTTTTGAACATTTTGCTCTCCCTTGCTTGTTTCGATAGTCTTTCTTGAAATGATAATATGCATCGGAAGAAAAATATATAACAAAAACGTCCGCGTATATCGCGGACGTTTTTCAGTTCACTTCAGTTCAGTTCTCCCATTGAGTCAAGCTCTTCCATCAGTTCAAGCATACGACTTTCAAGCGCTTCGGACTCATTGTACAGTTCTACAAGCAGGCTGCTGTTGCTTTGATTCACGGATATTTTTTCGTTGATTTCACTAAGCTGCTTTTCTATCTTTTCAATCTCTGCTTTATCGTTGCGTATCTTACTCTCATATTTTCGTTTTTCTGAGCTTTTTTGCTTGTTTTTGAGATATTCGCTTTTGGAATCGGTAACCGATTCTTTCTTTTCGGCGACTGTCGCTTCCGAAAAACGCTCAATGTATTCTATATAATCCTGATATCTTCCGTTGAAGTCTCTGACTCCGTCTTTTTCAAACGACAAAATTCTTGTTGCGAGTTTGTTGATAAAATATCTGTCATGTGATACGGCAACTATTGTTCCGTCAAATTTTTCGAGCGCATTTTCGAGCACCTCTCTTGACATTATATCGAGGTGATTTGTCGGCTCATCGAGAAAAAGCAGATTGTATTTGGAAAGCATAAGCTTTGCAAATGTTATCCTGGCTTTTTCACCTCCCGACAGTATGCTGATTTGTTTGAAAATGTCATCACCTCTGAATAAAAAGAGCGCGAGTGCGTTTCTGATTTCCGTTTGTGTAAGATGCGGATAACAATCCCACAGCTCTTCAATTACCGTATTCGAAGGATTGAGATTTTGGTTTTCCTGATCGTAATATCCGGGTGAAACATTGTATCCGAATTCAAAAACACCGCTGTCCTGCATAACCGTATGATTCAGAATTTTAAGCAGTGTTGATTTACCGCATCCGTTGTGACCGATTATAAAAAAGCGGTCGCGTTTTTTTACTTCAAACGAGAGATCCGAAAAAAGCTTTTTCCCCGGATAGCTTTTTGAAAGCTTTCTTACCGAAAGCACATCAAAACCGCTTTCTTCTGCCTCGGTAAATTTCATGCGAATGTTATCGGGCAGTCTTGACGGAGCTTCGACACGCTCCATTTTATCCAGTTGTTTTTGACGTGATTCGGCGGCAATTATGTTACGCTCACGGTTCCATCGTCTTTGCTGCTCAATGTACGCTTCTATCCTCGCTATTTCTTTTTGTTGATTTTTATACTGATGTTCCAGAATTTCACGCTCACGCTTCTTCTCGGCTATATAATAGTCGTAGTTTCCTCCGTAGAGCCTTCCCTTTGTATTTTCTATTTCCAATGTTCTGTTTGTGGTTTTGCAAAGGAAATATCTGTCATGCGAAACAACTATGACTGTTTTACGGCATGACGACAGAAATTTTTCAAGCCACATGATACTGTCAATATCAAGGTGGTTTGTAGGTTCGTCAAGAAGAATAATATCCGGGTCGGAAATAAGTAATTTGGCAAGTGCAATACGTGTTTTTTGACCGCCGCTGAGCGAGGTAATCGGACTGTCCCAAAATTCGGAGGAAAGTCCCAGGCTTCGAAGCATTCCCTTGCATCTGCCTGCGTATTCAAGCCCGCCGTCCGAAACAAATTTTTCGTGCAGAACCGCAAATTTCATTGCCGCAGATTCATTTCCGCCGTCGGCAAGTTCCCTCAGCTCATTCAGCTCTTTTTCTGTTTTAATTAAATGAGAAAAGGCGCCGAGCATCTCATCAAGAACCGTATTTTCGCTGTCGTACTCCGCATTCTGTTCAAGAAGCCCGAACCTTACGTTCTTCTGTATAAAAACATTTCCGCTGTCCGGCACCGTTTGTCCCGTAATTATTTTCAACAGGGTTGACTTCCCGGCACCGTTAACGCCGACTATACCGAGCTTTTCGCCTTCATTGAGAGAAAATGAGATGTCACTGAGAATTATTTTTATTCCGACTGAAAAAGAGATGTTTTCGCAACCGATTACTATCATATTCCGCCCGTTTCCGTTAAACTTGATTTACCGCTCTATTATACATGATTTGTATGAGTATGTCAAGAAATATAAAATGTTTTATCCGTGGAATGGTGACAAACGGCTTGACTTTTTTTTCAGGCATGCTAAAATAGATGTACAGCATATAACGCAATCGGAGGTTTGCCACATATATGAAATCGCTTTCATCTCTTTACAAAATAGGCAGAGGACCGTCAAGCTCGCACTCAATGGGACCCGAGTCTGCCTGCCGCAAAATTCTGGAGCTCTACCCTTCCGCCGACAGCTTCAAGGTTATTCTTTACGGTTCGCTTGCTTTGACCGGAAAAGGACATATGACCGACAAGGTAATCGAAAAAACTTTTGAACCGAAAAATGTCGATATTGTTTTCGACAAAAAAACAAGGTGCGATAAATATCAGAACACTATGGATATCGTTGTATTCGGAGGCGGCAAAGAAGTCGGAAGAGAGCGCGTTTACAGTATCGGAGGCGGAGATATAGTATTTGAAGGCAAAACCGTTGCACCCGAAGCTGATGTATATCCTCACAACAAGTATTCGGAGATTGCCGATTATTGCAGGCTTCATAACATCAGAATATGGGAGTATGCGGACAAATTCGAGGGTGAAAAAATCTGGGCATATCTTTCTTCGGTGTGGGAAGTAATGAAAGAGAGCATAAACGAGGGTCTGGCGGCTGTCGGCACTCTCGACGGTGGGCTTGAAACCCAAAGAAAGGCGAATTATCTGTATAATCAGAGACATATTGACGAATCGGCTCAGACAAGGGAAAACAGACTTGTATGTGCATATGCATTTGCCGTAAGTGAACAAAATGCATCAGCAAATACGATAGTAACGGCGCCAACATGCGGGTCAAGCGGTGTTGTTCCGTCCGTGTTGCGCTATATGCAGGAAACACGGAAATTTGATGATAAAGACATTATTCACGCACTTGCAACAGGCGGCATAATCGGGAATCTCATTAAAACCAATGCTTCAATCAGCGGAGCCGAGTGCGGGTGTCAGGCAGAAATCGGATCGGCTTGCTCAATGGCAGCCGCAGCTCTTGCCGAGCTTTTCGACATGGGAATCGACCAGATTGAATATGCGGCAGAGGTTGCCATGGAGCATCATCTCGGACTGACCTGTGATCCGATCGGCGGACTTGTGCAGATACCATGTATTGAAAGAAATGCAGTTGCGGCGATGCGTGCCATCAATGCGCTTTCGCTTGCAAATTTTCTGACCGCAACCAGAAAAATCAGCTTTGATACCGTCGTTGAAACAATGTATGCGACAGGTCGCGACCTTCTCGGAAATTACAGAGAAACTGCGGAAGGCGGTCTTGCGAAATTTTACAGAAGGTAATGACAAATATATGAAAGAAACATGCCTCGGAAGCAGTCGGCTTCCGAGGCATGTTTTTATAAATCAATTATATCCGAGAGAATCGTATTACTTACAAGAAATCCTTTTGTCGTAAACGACAGTCGTCCGTCTTTATATTTCATAAATCCGCCGTCAATATATTTTCCTGACATTTCAAGCAAGGAATCGGTCGGGACAATTCCTCTTTCCAGTCTCAGACCGAGCATCACCGACTCATTATATGCATCCCGCGGCGTTATGATACTTCTGTCTGCAATCGGCGGTTCATTGCCTTCCTCAATCGCTTTAATGTACATGTCTGTACTTCTTCCGTACCCATATCGCACACCATCGAAAAATGAGTATGCCGACGGACCGAATCCGAGAAATTCGTCGCAAAGCCAATATTTCAGATTATGTCTGCTTTCCTTTGACTTTTTTGAAAAGTTGCTTATTTCGTAGCGATTATATCCATATGACGCAAGCAGATCGACCGCTTTCTCATACATTTCACATTGTGTATCTTCGTCCGGCAACCGGAGAGATTTTCTGTTTCTTCCGAACTCTGTATTATCTTCGATTTTAAGACAGTACAGTGATATGTGTTCGGGATTCAGAGCGGCAACAGCAGCTACGGAATTCAAAAGACTTTCTGTGGTCTGAAGAGGAATTGCGTACATCAGATCGACACTGACATTTGTAAAACCGGCTGTCCTCACCATGCCGTAGCTGTCAAGAAAACCCTTGAAATTGTGTTTTCTTGACAAAACGGCAAGCTCTTTATCATTTGCTGTCTGCAATCCGAGACTTACACGATTTACGCCCATCTGACGAATTAAACGTATTTTTTCTCCGGTAAATGCAGCTGGATTTGCTTCCATCGTAAATTCGCAGTCGGAACTTACATTGTAATTTGAAAAAATGCTGTCTGTTATTTTTGATATCTGATCGATTGAGAGCAGGCACGGCGTACCGCCTCCGATATAGATTGAATCGACAACTCTTTGTCCTGCGAGTACGGATTTTTTTCCGATATGAGAGCACAACGCCTCTGTGTATCTGTCGGCACGTTCAAAATCGCATGTCGAATAAAAATCACAATACGCACATTTTGACAGGCAAAAAGGAACATGAATATAAATCCCGAGTCCGGCATCTGTCGTAATCATTCGTCGTCATCAAGCCGCAAAACAGCCATAAATGCTTCGGGCGTAACCTGTACCGAACCAAGCTGTCGCATTTTCTTCTTGCCCTCTTTTTGCTTCTCAAGAAGCTTCTTCTTTCTTGTTATATCACCGCCATAGCATTTTGCGAGGACATCCTTGCGCATTGCTTTTACCGTTTCACGTGCAATGACTTTTCCTCCGATTGCCGCCTGTACCGGAACCTCAAAAAGCTGACGCGGGATGTTGTCCTTGAGTTTTTCGCATATTCTGCGCGCTCTCGAATATGCTTTTGTTTCGTGAACGATAAACGAAAGGGCATCAACTATTTCTCCGTTCAGAAGAATGTCAAGCTTCACAAGCCTGCTCGGTGAATAGCCGAGCATTTCGTAATCAAGTGATGCGTAGCCTTTGCTTCTGCTTTTGAGTGTATCAAAGAAATCATATATTATTTCATTGAGCGGCATCTCATAATGAAGCTCTGCCCTTGTCGCATCAAGGTATGTCATGTTTTTGAATACCCCGCGCCGCTCCTGACATATTTCCATAATACCGCCGACAAAGCTTACCGGAGTAATTATGTTTGCTTTGATTATCGGCTCATATGCCTGTTCGATCTCATCCGGGGACGGATATGATGACGGATTGTCAACCATTACCGTCTCCCCGTTTCGTTTTACTATCTTGTAGATTACGCTCGGTGCGGTAGTGATCAGGTCAAGATTAAATTCTCTTTCAATCCTTTCCTGCAATATCTCCATGTGCAGCAGTCCGAGAAATCCGCATCTGAAGCCGAAACCGAGTGCTGCCGACGTTTCCGGTTCAAACGAAAGCGCCGCATCATTGAGCCGAAGTTTTTCAAGAGCGTCACGAAGATCACCGTACTTTGATCCGTCTGCGGGGTAGATACCGGAAAAAACCATCGGAAGAGCTTTTTTGAATCCGGGAAGAGGCTCTGCGGTCGGATTATCGGCGAGTGTCACAGTATCGCCGACCCGTGTGTCGGCAACATTTTTTATGCTTGCCGTAATATATCCAACCTGTCCTGCGGTAAGACAGTCCGATTTTTGAAGTCCGAAAGGTTCCATTGTGCCGACTTCCACCGTTTCAAATTCGGCACCGGTATTCATCATGCGAATTTTATCACCGGCTTTTATTTTACCGTCATACAGACGCACATAAACAACAACACCGAGATATGAGTCATAATACGAGTCGAAAATCAGACATTTGAGCGGTTTGTCGGGATCTCCCTTCGGTGCGGGAATATCCGATACGATTTTATCAAGTACATCTTCAATGTTGATTCCGTTTTTTGCGGATATTGCCGGACATCCTTCCGCAGGTATTCCGATTATATCCTCTATTTCTTTTCTGGTTCCTTCAATATCGGCAGATACAAGATCGATCTTATTTATTACAGGAACGATTTCGAGATTGCTGTCTATTGCAAGATATGCATTTGCAAGCGTCTGCGCTTCGATTCCCTGTGTGGCATCAACAATAAGGAGAGCACCTTCGCATGCGTTAAGCGAGCGCGATACTTCGTAATTGAAATCAACATGACCGGGGGTGTCAATCAGATTAAGCACATACTGCTGACCGTCGGGAGCAGTATAGTCGAGTTTTACGGCGCGTGCCTTTATGGTTATGCCGCGCTCCCGTTCAAGGTCCATATTATCGAGAATCTGTTCCTCCATGTCTCTTGCCGCAACTGCGCGCGTTTTTTCAAGCAGTCTGTCGGCAAGGGTTGATTTGCCGTGATCAATGTGTGCGATTATTGAAAAATTGCGGATATTTGTCTGTTTTACTTCCATCTGAAGTGTGCCTTTCTGTGTAAGTCATATATGTCAGTTACGTCAGTTGACCGAGGTTTGCGGCTCGGTAACGGGATCTGCCGTGGACGGCGGTTCCGGCTCGCCTGTCGTCGGAGGAGTTGTAACCGGCGGTTCCGGCGTAGTCGGCGGCTCAACTGTTACAGGCGGTTCTGTTGTGACCGGGTGCTCCGGACCGAGACTGATTACCAGATCGATGGCGGTAAGTGTGGTGGGGACGGCTTCACCTCTGAATATCCCCTGTCTGATAACCGTGCCAGACGGGTAGACATCGGAATATTCGTATGTTATTTTTCCTGCGTTGAGTTTTGCCCTTCTGAGTTCATCCGCAACCTCTGAAACTGTCTTTCCGACCAGATTCGGAACAATGGTATACTCAATATCGGGACCCTTGCTTACATATACCGTTACCGTTGTATCATCGGAGATTCTTGTTCCTCCTTCCGGATATGTCGAAACAATTCTTCCCTGCGGCATTGTTTCACTGAAAACCTTGACAAAATTTGCTTTTATCTTTTTCTGACTGAGAAGAATGTCGGCATACCTGTATTCAAGACCGACATAATTGTCGAGCAAAGTCATATTTTCGCCCATGCAAACCTTTAGCTTCAGCTCACAGTATGTGTCCCCTCTGACGATTTTCCGCCTTGAATTCTTTCTCGGAGACTGTGAAAGTATTGTTCCGTAAATGTGATCCGCGTCGGAGACCCATTCGATACTGACCATATACCCGGCTTTTTCGAGATTTTTCTGAAGCTCGTTATTGTATATCTGACCTTCAAAGTCGTCAACGACAATTACTTCATAATTGTCCGAATTGATAATCGGCGCAAAGTAAATTTCATATACGAAAAGAAATGCCGTAAGACCAACTATGCCGAGTGCACAGATGGCTCCGAGAACGACGGAGGCAAGCGATACATGCGTCTTTTTTGTTTCCACCGAGATTTCGGTTATCACACGTTTCTTTGTTTTCTTTTTTCTCCCTTTGCTTTTTCCGCCTTCGTATACGTCCGTATTCTCCGCCGATGCCGGCGCTGCGGATTCCGAACCGGAAAAAAGCACATCCTTTTCCGGACTTGCCGAAACGGCTTTTACGGTATTTGATACCGGCATGAAATCAAATTTTGCACATATATTTTCCCTGAGCCTGAGAAGGCAGTCAAGCATTTGCCGTGCATTATCGAATCTGTCATCCGGATTTTTATTTATTGCCTTCAGTATCACCTGCTCAAGTCCGACGGGGATGTCCGGGGCAAGTTTTGAAGGGGAAACCGGCTTTTCGTTGATCTGCATATATGCAATGCCGGTGGGAGTTGAGGCGGAAAACGGTACTTTGCCGGTAATCATCTCGTACATCATTATTCCGAGTGAATAAATATCGGTCCGACGATCGATCGTTTTTCCGCTTGCCTGTTCCGGACTTATATAATCAACCGTGCCGACAGTCATACACGATACCGAAAGCGGGTCATTTGTCGGTATTTTTGCTATTCCGAAATCGGTCACCTTCAGCCCGCCGTCCTTTGACAGCAGGATATTCTGCGGTTTGATGTCTCTGTGTATAATGTTTTTTTCATGAGCATGCTCAAGCGCCGACAGTATCTTTATCGAAATGTCAATTGTTTCTTCACACGAAAGTCGTTTTTTTCTCTCAATAAATGATTTCAGCGTTTCACCGTCGACATACTGCATAACTATATATTTCAGTTTGGTTCCGTTGGAATAATCAAAGCATTTCACGATATTTTCGTGAGTAAGCATAGTTACGGCTTTCGCTTCATTCATGAAGCGTTCGACGGCATCCGCATCGTTTATAAGCTCCTCCTTCAGAACCTTCACGGCAACATCCCGTTTCATTGCATTGTCGTATGCGAGAAAAACAAGCGACATTCCGCCCATTCCGATCTCTTTTTTTATCAGATATCTGTTATCGAAAATTTCTCCGACATATTTCGGTTCCATATATAATTTCTTTCCCTCACATTATTTCAGTTACGAACGGAAGCAACAACAACCGTTATATTGTCATATCCGCCGAGGTCATTTGACATGTTTATCAGTTTTTCGGTTTTTGATTTAAGCGAACCGAATCCGTTTATGATCTGAACTATATCGGAATCGCTTACCATGTTGGTAAGACCGTCTGTACAAAGCAGAAATGTACAGGTCGATCTTTCATCAAGCGTTATTTTATAAAGGTCCGGAGTGGCATTTGTACTGTACCCGACAGATCTTGTTATAACATTCTTGTGTATATGATCGTTTGCAAGCGACGGGTCAAGTTTTCCGTGGTCGATAAGGTCCTGAACATACGAATGATCCTTGGTGATCTGTACTGCTCTTTCATCCGTAATCATATACGCCCTGCTGTCTCCGACATTCAGAAAATATGCGCGGTTATCAAGGAGAAGCATTGCGACTATCGTTGTTGACATGTCAATCAGATTTTCGTTTGTCCGCGCCTTGTCGCATATTGCCTCGTGAGCATTTCCGAGTGCATGAGTCAGCACGAATTTGACCGTGCTTTCTGGTACTGGAAGCTTTCCGGACGGAAAATGAGAAGAGATCAGATCACCTACGGTTTTTATAAAAACTTCGCACGCGATCGAACTTGCAATTTCACCGCCGTCGGCGCCTCCGACTCCGTCACATACGACAAAGAGAGCGCAGTCAGAACCGAACTTCACAATTGAAAAAGCGTCCTGATTGCTTTGCCTGCTTTTTCCTATATCACTTTTTCCAAAGAAATTCATCGACATTTGTCACACCCCAAATTGAAAATCAACTATCCGGAAACAGAATTGTCTCGGTATTTATGTCTTAACTGCCCGCAGGATGCTTCAATATCTCCTCCGAGCTTTCTCCTGACCGTTGCATTGATTCCTTTATCACAAAGCTTACGGCAAAAAGCATTTACGGCGTTTTTATCCGATTTTGCAAATGATCGTTCACGAACCGGATTAACCGGTATCAGATTAACGTGAAACGGTCTGTTTTCAAGATACTTTTTTAAAAGAGTAGCCAGCTCACACGCCTGTTCGACAGAGTCATTCCTACCTGCAATCAGGGTATACTCAAACGATATACGTCTTCCTGTCGCGTCAAAGAAATCACGACATGCCGTAAGAAGCGAGTCTATGTTCCACAATTTGTTAACCGGCATAATCGAACTTCTTGTAATATCGTCACAGGCGTGAAGCGAAATCGACAGCGTTATCGGAAGCTGTTCCTTTGCAAGGAGATATATTTTATCGACAAGTCCGCATGTTGAAAGGGATATATGCCTTAAACCGATACCAAGTGACTCCGGTGAGCTTACGATCCTCAGAAATCTTATCACATTGTCGTAATTGTCAAGCGGTTCGCCTATACCCATCATAACAACGTTTGAAATGCGTATCGAAAGGTCCTTCTGAGCCATAATGATCTGACCGAGTATCTCCGACGGAAATAAATTTCTGATCTTACCGCCTATCGTTGAGGCACAGAATTTACAGCCCATCGAACATCCGGCTTCCGAGGAAACGCACATCGAATATCCGTGTTCGTATTTCATCACGACGCCTTCAATAAGCTCCCCGTCATGCAGTCTGAACAAATATTTTACCGTTCCGTCGATTGCCGACACCATTTTTTCTTCGATATCCGGATAGAACAGGATTGCTTTTTCCGACAGCTCGGTCCGAAGATTTTTCGGGAGAGTTGCCATCATGTCAAAGCTTATCCCCTTGTTTATATATCCGGCTATCTGCTTCGCGCGGAATTTGGGTTGCCCGAGATCGCATGTTATAAAATCACAGAGTTCATCATAATACAGAGAAATTATGTCCTTCTTCGATTCCATCGGATGCCCTCCGTGCATATCATTTTACGGGCATTATACCATATTTCATCGTCCAATTCAATCTTTATTTTCGTTTTTTGCATTATTGTTTTATTTTAAAGCAAAAAATTTACATTTAGATAACATTTCACTGCAATCGAAAATAGCCTGTCGGCGAGAGCGGACAGGCTGTTTGAATTAAACCGAAAAAATGATTTACAGTGTCGGAATACCGTACTTTGACGATTGCCCCAGCCACTCTTCGATCCTCAGAAGCCGGTTATACTTACAGACGCGTTCGCTTCTTACGGGAGCTCCCGCTTTTATCTGACCGGCACCGAGTGCAACCGCAAGGTCGGCAATTGAACTGTCCTCCGTTTCTCCGCTCCTGTGTGAAATAATTACGCGATAATTATTTGCCTTTGCCTCACTGACCGCATCTATTGTTTCGCTGAGCGTTCCGATCTGATTCGGCTTTATCAGTATTGCATTTGCCGCGCCCGACAGGATACCCTTGCGCAGCCTCGATACATTTGTTACGAACAGATCATCACCGACTATCTGTATTCCGGGGAGTTCTTTTGTTATCAAAGAGAAGCTTTCCCAATCATTTTCCGAGAACGGATCCTCGATTGAAAAAACGGGATAATCGGAACACAATTTCTTGTAATAGACAAGCAGATCGTCGCGGTCGATGCTTTTCCCGGATTTCGGCAGAAAATATTCTCCGTTTTTACACCATTCGCTTGCGGCAATATCAAGATTTATGAAGACATCCTTGCCGGCGGTATATCCGGCTTTCCCTATTGCCTTCACTATATATTCAAGTGCTTTTTCGTCACTCGGAAGATCAGGGGCAAAGCCGCCCTCATCACCGACGGCAGTTGACATATTATCCGACAGAAGTTCCTTTTTCAGCGCATAATATATTTCCACACACATTTTCATTGCATGTCCGAAGCTGTCGGCGCCGAGAGGAAAAATCATAAATTCCTGTATTTCAAGATTGTTTGAAGCATGCGCTCCGCCGTTGAGAATGTTCATCATCGGCACGGGCATAATACTTGCCGACATTCCGCCGAGATACATATACAGAGGCATCTGATATGATGTTGCGGCAGCCCTTGCCGCCGCAATCGAAACAGCAAGAACGGCATTGGCGCCGAGGTTATGTTTGTCCGGACTTCCGTCAAGGTCGATCATACACTTATCGATTCTCCCCTGATCATCTGCCGATATTCCGCAAAGCTCGGGAGAAATAACTGTATTTACATTTTTAACCGCATTGAAAACAGATTTCCCGTTATAATTTTTTTCGTCATTGTCCCTCAGCTCGTATGCTTCGTACATTCCGGTCGAAGCGCCGGATGGCGATGCACATACACCGGTTATGCCGTTTGAAAGTAGAACAGTTGCTTCAACCGTCGGATTTCCGCGCGAATCGAATATTTGTCTTGCCGTCACCTTTTTTATTGTAATATTGCCCTTGTTCATTAAAAATCACCTTCCTTTACGCTATTATCACCATTGTCGCATGTGATAATTCAAAAAAAGGCTCCTGTTTGTACAAAACAATATTTTTCTCTTTACAAAAAGCCAAAAGCATGATACAATAACCGAAAAGGGGTGATTGCGGTGAACAAAACCGAAAAAATCATTGATTTTCATGCGCATATTCTGCCGGGTATAGATCACGGATGCCGAAACATTGAATCGTCACTCAGACTGCTGAATGACGCGGCAGATATAGGGATAACAACAATAGTTGCGACGCCGCATTTCTACCATCATCTGAACCCGATTGATCACTTCCTGGAAAATCGTCGGAAATCATATGAGCTTCTGCGTTCCCGCATCTCGTCAAACCGGATCAATATTGATATTATACCAGCGGCGGAGGTCTATCTCGAGCCGGATATGTTCGATGACATACCGAATGATAAAATAAGAGGTCTTGCCGTTGGCGATACCGATTATATCCTTGTGGAGCTTCCGACCGGCGAAAACGATTGGTCGGGCAGGATTTTTGATTCTCTTTACAGAATCGAATCAAACACGGGTCTTCGTCCCGTTATTGCCCATGTTGAAAGATACAGTCGCAGGAATCGTGAACATCTTATGGAGCTTCCCTGTGTTTTTCAGGTCAACGCAGAAAAATACACTTCATTTTTTGGGATTCAACAACTTGTATCTTTTTCACGCCGGAATACGGTTCAACTGCTCGGAAGCGATATTCACGACTGTGAGAAAAGAAATTATACGGATTTTGCCAAAGTAATATCGAAATTGCCGGGTAAAGCGATCGACTTTTTTATGTCAAACGCCGCGGCAATTCTTGACAACGAAGATATATAAATATCAACCGGTGCAAGGAGGAATATATGAAAACAGTCTTGGGAATTGATGTCGGCGGAAGCACGACAAAAATCGTCGGTTTTGACAAAAACGGGCAATTGATTGCTCCGATTTACGTAAAAGCCAATGATCAGCTTACATCGATATACGGCGCTTTCGGTAAATTTACGACTATCAATTCGATAGCGCTTTGCGATATAGAAAAGATCATGGTAACCGGAGTCGGGTCAACATTTGTAAATACGCCGATTTACGGAATTGATTGCGAACATGTCAAAGAGTTTCCGTGCATAGGCAAAGGCGGTTTGTTTCTTTCCGGGCTTGATGAAGCGATTGTTGTAAGCATGGGAACCGGAACGGCACTTGTACATGCCGAACGCGGCAAAAAAACCGAATACCTCGGAGGAACCGGAGTCGGAGGAGGCACCCTGCTCGGCTTGTCCGAGAAGCTTATCGGTGTCAGAAATATCGAACATATCAAGGAAATGGCTCTTGACGGTGATTTGTCGAAGGTTGATCTCAGAGTAAGCGACATTACAAAAACCGACGTTCATCCCGACATAGCACCCGATCTGACGGCATCGAATTTCGGCAAAATCAGCGATGTGGCATCAAAGTCCGATCTTGCTCTCGGAGTCATAAACATGATATTCGAAACAGTGGCAATGATGTCGGTGTTTGCCGCAAGAAGCTATAAAACAAAGAATATTGTGCTTACCGGAAATATGACCAGTATTCCGCAAGCCAAAACCATTTTTGCCTCAATGAACGATTTGTTTGGTCTGAATTTCATTATACCCGATAAAGCAAGATTCGGAACCGTCATAGGAGCTGCCCTGAGCGGACTTGCGGAGAAACATTGAAGTCAGAGAAGTATCGAAAGCGCAACTATCACAAGCAATACAAAGAGAAAAGCGCTTACTGATGTAAAAAATCTGTGTTTTCCGTCTGCACTGCTGTCGTCGCTGTTGTTGAAAGATACAAAATCGTTTTCGTTATTATGATTGTCAGGGCAGCCGTACGCATAAACAAGTCTTATATCATTCATTTCCGCAATCGGGATTTTTTTATCATTCTTTGATCTCTTCGGATTAAAATTGATGCTGTAATCACCGACACAAAAGTTTTTGCTGAAGATTGTCATTTGTTCACCGTTTTCTCCGAACAGCTTGTCAAAATCCATAATTTTTTTCATATTTTTGTCCTCTCTTTTTTTGACCATACTATGTTTTCTGACATTATTTTATTCTTTTTACTGTACCAAAAAACGCACAGATGTTTATATTGTCAGATATTTTTAATGGTATATTCAGGTAAATGCCGCATCGGATCCTGACGACTTGTTTTTGTTTGCGGAAATGCTATTCCTTCAAATCATATCATGCTATTGGATATTGATATTTGTAATTTTACATGTAAGGTGTTATAATCAATGAAAGAAGGAGTGTGATACTAAGTGAAAGAAAAAATAGTTCAGACGGCAGGTCGTGAACAGCCACATCGCTGGTATACCATCTGCAAAATGCAAAGTCTCACGGCGTGACAAAAGAAGAGATTGTCACAGTCGTTACCCACGTGGGTATGTATGTGGGCTGGCCGAAGGCGTGGGCGGTTTTCCGACTTGCGAAAGAAGTATGGAATGATGCCTGCACTGCCGATACAGGCAAGGATAGCTATCAGAACAGCATTTTCTTCCCTGTCGGAGATCCTAACAATGCTTTTTCAAAATATTTCATCAGACAAAGCTATCTTGCACCTGTTTCCGGCGGGCAGCTTCCGATTTTCAATGTAACATTTGAACCGTCTTGCCGTAACAATTGGCATATACACCATGCAAAAAGCGGCGGCGGACAGATTCTCATATGTGTGGGTGGTCACGGTTTCTACCGTGAATGGGGTAATGAACCGATAGAAATGACTCCCGGAACGGTTGTCAACATTCAGGCAGGCGTCAAACACTGGCACGGTGCCGCGGAAAACGAGTGGTTTTCTCATCTTGCAATCGAGGTACCGGGAGAAGATACCAAAACCGAATGGTTTGAACCTGTGGACGATCAAAGCTATCTTGATTCTGTGAGAACCGATAAATCGGAAAAAGCGATGCATGATACATCAGAAAACGTGTAACCGACATTTTGTGTCACAGCGGATTTCCCGATTGTCCGAAAAGTTGAAAAACGCGTAAGCCGCAGTCCCGGCTTACGCGTTTTTCGTGTCAGAATATTTATTGTGTCTTCAGATTTTCCACTGATATTTTTTAAGGTCAACATGACCGTTTTCTTTTAATGAAACACCCTCCCGGTTCAACAGTTCCGCCTGCTCCCACCATCCGGGAACAAGTCTGCCAGCATGGTTCACCACACGATGACAGGGATATTGCCCGTAATGCGCCGAGCGACTCAGAACAGTCCCGATCAATCGGGCGTTTTTATCCCTTCCGATCAGACGGGCGATCTGACCGTATGTTGCCACTCTTCCACTCGGTATTTCTTCAACTACCGAAAGAATTTCATAAATCAGATTATCGTCTGTTACAGCTCCCATTTGTATCTCGGCGACCTCCTTTTCCGACAAAACAATCCGTTGTTTATGTTTCCGTAGTGCACATGTCTGACATACGGAAGCGATTATTATTGTACCACAAATCGTGGTTTTTTTCAACTATAAAGCACAAAAAAAGTCGGGCGAACGCGCAGAGGCACCCCTGCCCTTGCGGGTGCGTGACACCGGTTCCATGTTATCGTATTTCTGTAACCGCACTTCAAGGGATATGCGGTTGCGTTTATTTACACGGAAACGATTGAAAAACATGAAGATCCATGGTATAATATATTTATATAATCAGCCGCGGCAATACACGATGTACGGATGTGCTGTGACAAAGATAATATTGCCTCGGCGGAAATCATTGAGAAAAACGGAATTCAAAAAGGAAAACAACAAAAATGAAATTATACGAAGTACAGGATCGCCCTCCGCTACTGCTGTCCGTCCTTCTTGACATATGGGATCGTTCTGTCCGTGTAACACATCGGTTTCTCCCGGAACCGGAAATTGAAAACATCAAAAAACATGTGCCGCAGGCGATGGAAAATGCGGAACATCTGATACTTGCCGCAGACGATGCCGATAAACCGGTCACCTTTATGGGTGTGACCGGCGAACGTCTGGAAATGCTGTTCATTGCGCCGGAGGCGCGCGGGACAGGTATCGGAAAGCAACTGCTTCTGCACGCCATCGGGAACTATGGTGTCCGTGAGGTCATGGTCAACGAACAGAATCCGCAGGCAATCGGATTTTATAATCACATGGGATTTGAAACCTATAAGCGTACCGATTTTGACGAGGAAGGCAATCCGTATCCGCTTCTGTATATGAAATTGAAACGGTAAAAATCAGGTCAAGATTGTCAAAGAATAAGGAGGAATATTTGATGAAAGAGATCTGGACAACGCTTCACGAAGAAGCGATGAAGGTTATCCGCCCCCGCGCGGCTTCACGCATGATTGAGGCGGGCGGAGTTGCCGCGGCGGTCGAATCTGCGTCCGGAAAGATTTATGTGGGTGTCTGCGTGGATACCGCCTGCACACTTGGCGTTTGTGCCGAGCGGAACGCGATATTCAACATGATTACAAACGGCGAAAATGCCATCCGACGGGTGATCGCAATTGACAGTGACGGGAAAGCCGTTTCCCCCTGCGGTGCCTGCCGGGAGTTTATGACACAGCTCATGCCGGACGATTACCGCCCGGTTGAGATCATGCTGGATTACGAAGCGGGCAAGGTTGTCACCTTGGGCGAGCTTACACCGGAGTGGTGGCTTTAATCGTAAGGAGATACGTTTCATCATGGAGGCACAAAATATTTTAAACATCACCACCCGTGCGGATTTCCGCAAATGGTTGAACGAAAACCACGCAAGAGGGCGTGAGTGCTGAATGGTTGCAAAAAAAGGCGAAAATCCGCCCGCAGACTGCGTGTGGTAGCCGGATGCCGTAGAGGAAGCGCTCTGCTTCGGCTGGATCGACACGACGCACAAAACGGTCAACGGGAAAGATATGCAGAAATTTACGCCGCGTGCCGCAAAAAGTCCATGGTCGGAGCTGAATAAGGAGCGTGTACGCCGCTTGGAACGGCTTGGGCTGATGACCGATGCCGGGCGAGCTGTCTTGCCGGATATGTCTGAGGGCGGATTCGTGATTGACGGAGAAATCCGACAGGCTTTTGAGAATAATCCTGTTGCATGGAAAAACTTTCGGTCTTTCCCCGCCCTGTATCAAAGGGTCCGCATCGATTCCATCCGGCGCGATAAAAAGAAGGACAGAGCCGTATTTGAAAGACGCCTGAAAATGCTGATTGACAAGTCAGCGGCAGGCATGATGTTCGGCGATTGGGACGATTACGGAAGATTATTGAGCGATTGAGCGTCCTGTCAGACAGTATAAATAGCCCGGTTATAATGCCGGGTGTTTCTGAATGATGGGAGGAAGGCAAATGATTTTATATTTCTCTGCCACGGGAAACTGCAAATATGTAGCTACCCGACTGACACAGGCTATCGGGCAGGAAATCCATTCTATTGTGGACTGCATCCGGAACGGGCAGTATGATTTTTCGGATGATACCATCGGCGTTATTTCCCCGACTTACGATTGGGGACTGCTGAGTATCATGAAAGAATTTCTTGAAAAGGCATCATTCCAGACTGATTACCTGTACTTCATCGCGACCTACGGAACCACCCACGGCGCGATCGGGTATATGGCAAATAAGGCGATACGCGGAAAAACAATCAACGCATTTTATGTCGTCCGCATGGTGGACACATGGACGCCGATCTTTGATCTCTCCACACCGGGAAAGATTGCCAAATACACAAAGAAAACCGAGACGCGGATTGACCGCGTCATCCGTGACATCAGTACCGCCCGCAAAATAGCAGACGCGAAGTTCAACCATCTGCGACTGCCGCATGGATTCCGGGATGTCGCTGTCGCAGAGCATGTGGTCGGCAAACACCTTTTTCAGTTTTTCCACGAACATTTCCGAACCGTTTGCGCGGACAAGGATACGGTAAAAGTCTGCATCCTCCTCCAGATAGCGGCTGATTTTGAGAAGCAATGGTGGCGGGATTGTGAAAAAAATTCGTGAACCGAAATTCTTTCAGCACCTCCAGCATTTTTTCTATGATCTCATTTTCTATTTCCTCTGTCACGCCGCGCACGTCGGGATAGTGCGCATAGAAGGTCGCGCGATTAAGATCGGCGCGCGTGATGATAAGTGCGCTTGCGCCTACCCCTTTCCGCAGGCGCAGAATATACGACCTCTCACGTTCTTTGACAAAGAAAGCGACGCAAGATAACGGCGACGCAGTATAGGGCAAATCGGATACGTTCTTTCTGTTTCGAGCCGAGCGACGGATGCGCCAGGATATCCCGCACAGTGACGAGCGAAAAACACCGCGCGGGAATTCATGTTCGCCTACCGTGTGAAAAACGCAAACGATCAGTCCTTTGCAACACTGAATCGGCTCGAAAAGCAGATCAACGATCAGGGCTTCGACTGCCGCCGAGCAACGAAGGACGATATCAAGCGTATTCTCTCGCGGTACTTCGGTCACATGACTGAGGACGCTATCGACGATGTGGACGGCGAGATTGTTCTCTCAGAGGTTGCGGCGGATCTCAATACGTACGAAGGAAATGTGTGGACAATGATTGTCTCTCTGCGTCGCGAGGACGCGGAACGGCTTGGATATAACAACGCCCGTGCATGGCAGATGCTCCTTCGTTCTCACACGCAAGAACTGGCTGACGCACTGAGGATTCCCCTGGAAGACCTAATGGTACGGTGCTTTTCATAACGAGTCACACCACCGGCACATTCATGTCATCGCCTACTCATCAGCAAGCAAAGTCTGATCGGGTACCTTGCCACGCCGGATGTAGTGCAGAAAGTTACGACAGTACAGATGAAAAAACTACTTGCGGGGTACAGGCGGGCAGGAAAGTGATAAAGAGCCAAGGAATGGTCTCAAGATGTGCTTGAGGTTCTTCCTTTGCTCTTTGTATCGGTATTGGGCTGACGGCAAACTATAATAAAAAAGCAATAATGCAGGCAACAACAATCAAAAACGCTGCTACAACACCAAGACATCCGACAGGCTTTTTTGCCGGAGGGGCGTAATGATATGTCGGTTGAGGTTGCTGCTTTAGCTGCTGTTTTGGTTGCGGCTGCGCAGAAGGATGGGGCTTTGCTGATTGCTTTCTCAGCATAGCAAGCGGGTCTGTCTGATTTAATATTTTTGCTCTGAAAGAACGAACAAAATCAATATCCTCTTGCGAGCAGATATCAACGGTCATTGAATTGCGGGAATGTGCCAATTCATTTCGAATGTTTCTCGCCGATTTTAAACGATTGTAATCAGATACCCAGCCGGAAACATTGATCGATCCTCGATGGGCTTTTTTGTCCATATCCTCAAGATACAAGGTGACACCGAGCTTGTTGTCCACGGATCCACCGTAGATATCTCTGCATAAATTGTCAAGTGCTTTAAACTCGTCAAAAAACTCATAATTTAAATAGCTCATAGGTACCTCCTTCCATGTTTTCAAAAACAAAAGTCGCAAGGAAATCCTTGCGGCTTTTGCTGCGGCTTAGCCGCGTTTTGGCGGAGAGGAAGGGATTCGAACCCTTGTGCGCTTTCGCGCAAACTGATTTCGAGTGTCATCGCTTCCCGATACTTTGCGGTATTTTATGAGAAGATAAGAGAACCTGAAAGCCCCCGCCATAGACGAATTGACCGGACATTTTGATTGCTTTTGCGAAAAATTCCGAAAAAAGCTGATGTCGCGGTGCTTTTCGTCATCGTCCGACTTCTAACGAAAATCTAACGGCTTTTTTAGAAATTTCATTAGAAGTCCGCGAAAAAAGCCTTTTTGAATTGCGATTCGGCAGTCCGCCGACTGTACCTGCACGGAGTGATACAAAAGCAAAAATCATCTGTATCTCTGTGCATACAGTCCGAAGTTAGGACTGCTTTTTTGCGAATTACAGCTGCTCCGAAAGCAGAAAATCCGCCAGATGAACAATCCGGATACCGTTCTCAATTCCCGTGTCCATTTCGTTCAGCGTCACCACATATTTCGGATAATGATCCTTGATCTCCATCAGATTCCCGACCTCGCGGTCGGAATTTTCCGGCAGCTGCACGCAGACCTGCACATACACCCGCTCGTCGCGGCGGTTGGCAACAAAGTCGATCTCTTTCGTGTTGTTCTTCCCGATGAACACCTCATATCCACGCCGTTTGAGCTCCAGATAAACAATGTTCTCCAACACCCCGTCCAGCATTTTTCTGTTGTATCCGAGCAGAGCGTATTTGAGGGACACATCCGAAAGGTAATATTTTTCCTGCGTTTTCAGAATGCTTTTTCCCTGCAGATCATACCGTTCGCACGGATAGATGATAAACGCCTGCTCCAGCCAGCGCAGATAGTTATAAATGCTCTCCACCGAAATCGTGCGATGCTCGCTTTTCAGAAAGGTCGAGATGGAGTTTGCGGAAAAGGTCTTGCCCATGTTTTCCACAACAAATTTCACCACGCGGTCAAACAAGTCCTGTCGGTTGATACGATGGCGTTTGACAATATCGCGTGACACCACCGTATGATAAATGCCGTCCACAATCTGATAGGCAGACTGTGCATCGTAGTTGCCGAGAGCAACAATCGGGAATCCGCCGAAGCGGATATATTCGTCCAATAACTCATTCTGTGACAGCTTACTGTCTGTCTTAAAATCAAGATATTCGCGGAATGACAAGGTATAGACCGGAATCAGAATATACCGCCCGGTCAGATAGGTGGAGATCTCGCTTGACATTAGCTTTGAATTGGAACCGGTCACATAAATATCTGCGCGACCGCCCTCCAATAGACTGTTGACCGCCTTCTCCCAGCCGGGAACCTCCTGAATCTCGTCAAGCAACAGGTAATAACGCCCCTCGCCGGTCATTGCAAAAGTCAGCTCGTCGTACATCTGCTTTGCCGTGATATTTTCGGGGACATCCATTTCGGTGTATTTTTTCAAAATGATGCGGTCGTCACCGACACCGCGCTGTTTAAGCTCTTCGCGGATCATCTCAAAAATCGTGGATTTCCCGCTGCGGCGCACTCCCGCAAGAATTTTCACAAGCGGCTGATCTATAAAAGGTCTTACCGCTTCCACATAATCGGGTCTGAATATCATAAAATCGCCCCCTTTCTTTTATAGTATACCATAAAAAATGAAAATAATCAAGTAGTTTTTCGGTTTTGACCTTAAAAACATCTGAAAACCACATACTTTGTGGGGTGCGATTGTGTTATGAACATAATACGAATCACCGAAGCTATGTGGCAAGCAATCCGAAAAATCGGTTTTGGGATGGTAACCGTGCTTCAGGAGAGGTGCGGTTGATTTCTGTTTGTCTAACCAAACCCCATACATAAAAACGCTATGTCTGCAAGAGCAATCTCGACAAAGAAAGCCGCGACCGCATCTACGATGTGATAGATACACTTCTGCGGCATGAGAAAAAGCACAAATAACAAAATTGCCCGAGAGCGAAAAACTCTCGGGCAATTTTATAATCATGTCACACTTCACAAACGCGAGCAACGGTTTTATGACTTTCCAAGCGTCCAGCTCCGGCTCTCGGTCTGAAGCCGGACCATATGAGAGAAGATGCCGACGGCTTGTAGCAGCTCTGCGGGAGAGCCCTGCTCGGCTACCGTGCCGTCACTCAGCACGACGATCCTGTCCGCGCCCGAAACGGTACGCATCCGGTGGGCGATGATGAGGACGGTCTTGTTTTTGATGAGGCGGGAGAGCGCCTCCTGAATGGCTGTTTCGTTTTCCACATCCAGACTGGCGGTGGCTTCGTCCAACAGAATGATGGGTGCGTCCTTCAGAAACGCACGGGCGATGGAAATGCGCTGACGCTCACCGCCGGAAAGCTCACAGCCATTCTCACCGATGTTGGCGTTCCAGCCGTCGGGGAGCTTTTCTGCAAACTTATCCACATTGGCGAGCTTTGCCGCCGCGATCACCTCTTCGTCCGTCGCGTCCTTGCGGCCGATGCGGATATTTTCCAAAATCGTATTGTCGAACAGCGTGACATCCTGGAACACGATGGAATAGAGGCTCATCAGCTTTTCCGGATCGATTCCGGAGATATCCATGCCGCCAACGGTAATCCTGCCCCGGTCAATGTCCCAGAACCGCGCCGCCAGGCGGGATACGGTGGTTTTCCCTCCGCCGGAGGGACCGACCAGCGCCGTGACCTCTCCCTGCTTTGCCGTAAAGGACACATCCCGAAGCACCGTTTCGCCGCTCTGATAAGAAAAGCCCACATGGTCGAACACAATGTCACAGTTCCGGTTGGTGAGCTGTTCGCTTCCGGTCTGCACGGGGCAGTCCAGAATCTCATTCATGCGCTCGATGTTGCTGTTGGTGCCGATGATAGCGGCAAGATTCTGCAAGGTACCCTCCAGCGGGTCATACAGGCGGGACACCACCAAAAGGAACATAAAGAAGGTCAGGGCATCCAGCTCACCCTTCACCAGCAGAGCTGCGCCCGCAAGGGCGGTGGTGGCAATCCCCAGCCGCAGGACAAGTCCCGCGGAAACCACAAAGACAGCCGTTCCCAGCTCGCTCCGGACGAGGCGACTCTCTACGGCACGGATTTTCTTTTCCAGCCCCGAAAGGTATCTCTCCTCGGCGTTATTGGCGCGCAGATCGGGCATCGCTTCCATACACTCCTGAATGCCGTCCTCGCAGGTGACCTTTGCCGCCGTCGCTTTGCGGGAGAGCTTTTTCTGCACGTCGGAGGCAAGCAAGACGATGGCAAACGCCACCGGCAGCGGCCAGACGGCGGCAAGCGCCATGCGCCAGTTGAAAAACAGCATCGATACGGCGATGACCGTGGTGGAGAGGATCGCACCGTACAGCGGCGCGACAAAATGGGATTGGCTCTGCTCCAGCACGGCGCAGTCGTTCATGATGGAGGAGGTCAGGTCGGCAAGGTCTTTCTTTCCGAAAAAGGACAGCGGAATCTTTCTCAGCTTCTCGGCAAGCCCCACCCGGCGCACACCCGACTCGACATAGGTGACAAGATAGGTGTTGTCGTATTCCAGCCGTGTGCAGACAACAATGAACAGTGCCGCCGCGACACAGCCGATCACATAAAACGGAATTCTCCCTGTCGTCAGCGTGCCGTTCATCATATCGCTCACCAGCCGGTACAAAAGCCCCACCGGCAGCATGAAGGAGATATTTTGCATGGCACAGCACAGAATCCCTTTGATGTTGTCAATCGCTCCCTTGCGGGAAAGCGCATAGCGTCTCTGTAAATATTTGATCATCGCTCATGCCTCCTTTTCCACTTTCCACCGGACGGACTGCTGATAGTCCTGCCACATCGTCCCGAACAGACTGTCTTTTTGCCCGGACAGCTCCGCAAAGCTGCCGCTTTCCGAAAGATGTCCCTCATTCAGCACAAAAATGCGGTCGGCGTTCACAACCGTAGACAGCCGATGGGCGATCATGATGACAGTGCGCCCCTTTGCAAGCTCGTTGAAGGCAGCCTGCACCTTCGTTTCGTTGTCAGGGTCGGCAAAGGCGGTCGCTTCATCAAGAATCAGCACCGGCGCATTTTTGAGCATGGCGCGGGCAATGGCAAGCCGCTGTGCTTCGCCGCCGGAGAGGTAGATGCCCTGCGAGCCGATGACCGTATGCACACCGTCCGGGAATTTTTCGATGATGTCCGTACACTGCGCCGCACGGAGTGCTGCCAGCACCTCCTCATCCGCGGCATCCGGCTTACCCATACGCACATTGTCCAGAATGGTGCCTTTGACAAGATGGCTGTTCTGAAACACGAAGGAAACCGTGTTCATCAGCTCGTTTTTGTCAATGTCCTTCACATTGATCCCGCCGACGGAAATACTGCCGCTCTGCGGATCAAAGAAGCGGGCAATGAGCGCCGCCAGCGTGGATTTTCCGCCGCCGGAGGGTCCGACAAACGCCACCGTCTGTCCAGCGCCGATGGAAAGAGAAATATTCTCCACGGCATTTTTTGTGCCGTCATAGCTGAATGTTACATTTTCCAATTCGACCGAGCTGTCCTTCGGATGCTTTGGTACGCCCGGCTGAGAAAGCGAGGGGCTTTGCAGAACACGGTCAATGCGGGTGATGGCGTCCTGCACGATCATGCCGTTTTCGCTCATGAACATCAGTTTGGTGAGCGTCAGCGAGATGACCGGCGTGACGATGATATAAAAGAGCAGGTTCAGCAGCAGGCCGCCGTCCGCACCGCCGCGGGAAAACAGAAAGCCGCCTGCAATCAGAAACACAAACACGCTGTTGACCGCCAGCGTATAGAAGGTCATCGGCCAGCGCATCTGGCGGGTGTATGCGATAACCCAACGCTCGTAGTTGTCGATGGCGCCTTTGAACTTTTTGAAGGAAAACACCGTCTGACCGAAGGTCTTGACGACGGGAATCCCCCGCACGTATTCCACCGCTTCCCCCGACATATCCGCAAGCGCGTTCTGATACTGTGTCATCTTCTCCTGCATCCCCTTGCCGGTCATGCTTGTCATCACGGCAAAGGCAAGCGCCACCGGCACAAGGCTTAGAAGCCCCAGCCGCCAGTCGAATGCCAGAAGAAGCGTCAGAAGTCCCGCAATAGTCGCCACAGCCCTTGCCTTGTCGGGAAGCTGATGGGCAAGATAGGTTTCCGTTGCGCCGGTTGTTTCCGAAATCGTGTGGCGCAGCTTGCCGCTGCCGAACTGTTCGATTTCCCCGAGCGGAAGCGTAGCAATATGCTTCGTCATGGCAAGGCGCAGATTGGTGGCGATGCGAAATGCCGCAAGGTGCGAGCACATCAGCCCCGCAATGTAGGTAAGCACGGCGGCAAAGGCAAACACCACCGCCAACCAGCCGTAGTGCGTCACATGGACGGCGTTTTCATAGTTCGGAGCGACCTCGATGACCTCCCGCAGGATTCGCCAGATGTACCAAAACGGCACCAGCGCCAGCAATGCGCCGGCGGCGGCAAGCACCCACGAAAGGTAGCTAAGGATTCGGTATGTCCCCGCATAATCCAGCAGTCGGGACAGATTGGATTGTTTTTTCAAAACGATTCCTCCTTGATTGTGGTTTTAGTTAGCCGAAGCTAACTAATCAGTCTTTGAAAAGCCGCCGGAGCGGCGATTCAAAGCGTATGATTTACTTTTTCAGAAATGAGAACAGCCCTTTCCTTTCATACGGAGCAGCACGGATTTCTCCCGCCGTGTAGCCGGTGGCGTCAATGGCTGCGCGCAGGGCGGCTTCGTCAAGCGGCTCACGCGAGAGTATAACGGTTTCTCCCTTAATATGGGAGGAAGACACCTTTTCCACTGAAAATGCGCGGCGGATCGTGTCGTTGATGTGTGCCTCGCATATGGAGCATGCCATGCCGGAGATTTTCACTGTTGTCTGAATCATTTTCGTACCTTCTTTCAAAACCATGTTTTTCAAAATTAAACCGCTTTCCGAATACGCCGAGATCACGGATTCCGGCAATCTCCATAGCTGACGTCATCGCTGCTTTCCCCTTGACCCGTTCACTTTCTTCCCACTAGCAATGTTGAACCGCGAAGCATCAGGCGTCCGGCTTCCTTCGGTGTCATAAAGTTGCCGTCGGTTGTGTCAATCAGCTCCACACGCTCATAGCCCATGTCCATGAGCCTTTGGACAAACGCCTGCATATCCCCGTATCTGCGGGGTGACATTAGGTCATGGATGGCAAATGTTCCGCCTTTTTTCAACACGCGCAGTGTTTCCAGCAGAAGCGCCTGCTTGTCTGCCCCTGTGATATTATGATAGACATAGTTGCTGGTCACCGCGTCGAAGCTCTCGTCGGGGAAATCCAGCTTCACTGCGTTTCCGCGCCTGAACGAAGCGTTTTTCACGCCCTCCGCCGCGGCGTTTTTTTCGCACAGCGGCAGGCTGAAGGAGGCATATTCCTTACCCCAACGGTCGATGCCGACCATTTTTCCTTGGGGATTGCGCTTTGCACAGGCAATAGTCAGCGCACCGCTGCCACAGCCGATGTCCAGTCCCACGCCGCCCTCCGGCAGGGTGATATGACTTGCCGTTCCTTCAATGATCTGCTTTGAAAGCTTGCGCTCACCGTCATAGGAAAAGCTCCGATAGGCACACACGCACCACTGGGTGTACTTTGCACAGACGGCAAAGGCGACTCCGAATACCACGCCCAGCGCAATGCGCAGCTTTCCGCTCACTCCGATACCGAATACGCCGAAAACGAGCAGCAGCGCAAGGGACAGTGCCGTTCCGGCAATCAACGAATACAGCATCCCCTTGGGGATCCAGTTTTTGTAATCAGGTTTCATGTTCAAGACTCCTTTTTAATAAAGTGTGCTTTCTCTCATAAACGGCAGCCATCAATATCCCGCCGATCGCGCCGAGAATGCAGCATAGGATAAACTTTCCTTGTTCTTCTTTCTTCATTTTCTTTATTCCTATGCCTCTATTTAATGATCTTCATGCAAAAGTCGCAGCGGTCGTCGCCGCGCCCCAGCGTTTTCGTCCGATGCCAGACGAGCTTCGGGTGAAGTCCATCATAGGTGATATCGTCGCTGTCACAGAAGCAGTGGCAAAGCTCGGGGCAGTCGTAGCGCACACATTCGTCGTGATACGGGCATCTTGTCATATCGATACGCCACACACCGCCGGTCGTCCGGATCTCATTTGCCTCAAAGCCCGCCGAAATTCCGAAGAACTTCGGCGTCTGCGCGGCGAAGATGCCCAGTACCTTTTTATACAGTCCCGGGATGCGCATCAGCCGCAGGAAGACCTTTTTCAGCCGATATGCCCTCTCTTCCACATAGCTGTGAAAGGTTTGCAGCGCCTCCTCCTCGGACATGACGGTTTGCAGCGTCTCGTATGCCGCAATGCCCGGCAGGATCTGGCTTTCGAGGTGTCGCAGTCTTTCCTTGCTCGCTCCGGCGTGCTCCGAACGCAGCTCGCCCAACCTCTTTTCAAAAGCGAAATTCAGCACAGCTTCCTGTTCCGGGAATTTTTCACGCGCCGTTTTTCGGAACGCCTTTGTAAGATAGCTCTCTTTCATCGCTTTGCCTCCCACTTAAAGCTTCTTCTTTTTATACCCGCAGTCGCAATACGGCCCGCCGGAGGCAAGGGTGTACTGCCGCACAAAATCC
Organism: uncultured Eubacteriales bacterium; assembly: GCA_934486825.1. GTDB lineage: Bacteria > Bacillota > Clostridia > Oscillospirales > CAG-272 > CAKSQF01. The sequence goes on from CAKSQF010000014.1 coordinate 52,509, forward strand.
GTCACGCCGCCGGCTTCACTCATGGTGTAGTCCAGACGGCACAGCGCCGGAGTGAGATCATAAAGCCCCAGTTTTTGCATCAATACGCAGATGCCGCATTTGGTGAAGCGTCCCTCGTAGCCGCTGCCGTCCGGATATTCGTAAAATTCCATATTCCATGAGTAGGGGTTCCGGTCGGCGGCTCTCAGCGCGGCAGTAGCTTTCATCCCGGCAATGTCCTTTTCGGTGAATTTGCTCTTTCCGCTCCTGCGGCAGAACCATTTCATCGGCTTTGTCATCATGGCTTTTGCGTAATATTCCGTCAGTCGCTCCATATCCGGACGCTCCGGCATAGAGAGAATAAACGCACCGATCATCGAGCAGTTGACAAGATTCATTTTGAATCGGTCGCCTTTTTCAAACTCCGGCAGCTCGGAGATGATCTCCCTGTATTTCGGCTTCGCTTTTTGCGTAATCGCTTTTGCCATGCCCGTATCATAGCCGAACACCGCTGTCAGCTGTTTTTGGAATGAGCCTGCAAACAGAGTCCACATACCGAAAGGCATTCCGAAATAAGTCATTTTTTGTCCCTCCAATCGCATATCACGCGTGTCATGTGGCGGTCAATGTCAATGCGCGCCGCTTTGCACTCCTTGGGATATTTCTTCGCAGCGCTGAACGCCAGCTTGACAAACAGTGCCGAGCCGACAGGAAGCATGGTCTTGAGCATACCGTCGGGGAAAACAAAATGCGTGCCGTGCTCATATACGACCGCCTCGACTTCGCAGGAGTGCGGTTTCTCCGCAAGGCGTTTTTCCATGCGGCGGATATATTTTGCGGTGTCCCAAAGTGCGTCGTCCTCTGCGCCGACAAGAAACAGCTTGCCGCGGATATTCTCGACCTTTATGAATTCCTCCTCGGTAATCGGGTGCGCCGCTTCGGAGTCGTCAAACAGCTTGCGTGAGGCAACCATATTGCCGGTGCGTTTGGACTCCTCCGAGATTGTGCGCCAATAGTCGGGGTGCTGATAGCAAAACGGCATATAGGGCAGGGGCTTACCTTTGTAGGAAAAGAGTGATTCGCCCTCGATCGGCCATTCCTTGCAACCATCTTTTTTGCCCTGCATGAAACCCTGCCATACAAAGTCACTCGGTGTCATTGCGATGGTCAGAGAGATATCACCGAATATCGAAGCCGCCGTCAGGGCGAGCGTGCCCGTTGTTGATGCCCCCGCAATGCCGATTTTTGCGTTGCCGTGCGATTTGAGCCATGTAATCGCTTTTTCGATTCGCTCAAGCGGATAGTTGTGATGACCGTAGTCCTTTTTCCCCGGCGACATGGTCAATACGTTCACACCAAGGCGAAGCAGCCACTTCACCGCAGAGCGCGCCATATAATCCTCGGGGTCGTCGCCGAGCATGGCGATGACTGCACAGTCCGAGCCGTCCTTGCACTCCCAATATGCGCCGTAAAAACCGTTGCTTTCAATGTCAAAGTGAATGTGTTTCATTAAAATTACCTCTTTCCGAATCCGACCTTCACAATCTGCATTTTAATCATTCCGTCACCAACCTTTGCAAGGAAACGGAAAAAGCCACTGACGGACGGGTCGCGAAGATCGTTGTATCCCAGCATATAGCCGCGGCTGGTGACCTTCAGACGGCTGTTCCACGGGGAAATCTCCTTTTGTGCGTCCGAGACCGCAAAATACGCGCCGACATCCCTGATTTTCGCGCTTTTGAGCCATGTTTTTGCAATCATCTTTACCGCCGTTCGGTTCGCCGCGTCAAACACCAGCACGCCGCCGGGGAAAGCGTCTGCCATTCGCTGCACCAGTGCCTTGACCTGCTCGGTCAGAAAGTAATAGAACACGCCGGAGGCAAAGAATATCGCACCGCCCGATGCATCGATTTTGGAAAACCACGCCGTATCATTCAGGTCACATGAGATATTTTCCTCACGCTCTCCGGCGGGCAAAAGCTCGTTGCGCACGGCTATGACATCGGGAAAGTCCAGATTGTAAATTTTGCATCTGCCGTTGTCGCAGGCTCTGCCGGTGCCGTCAAGTCCGCAGCCCAGATTGACCACCGCCGCATTGGGATGAGTCCTCAGATAGTCCCTTACTTCCCACGCCAGATCGTTCTGCCGCATGGCGACTTCCAGTGAGCCGAAGCGCTGCATCAAACTGCGGGCGTTCTTATCGGCATCTGAAAAGTCATAGTCGATCTCACCGATCAGCTGCACCGCCGTTTCATCCCGATAAAGATTCGGATACAACTCTGAGCAGACCTTCCGCGCATACAGCGGAATAATCAACGTCTCCTGCACCGTGTTTTTCTCGATTTTGTATTTCATAGGTACATCTCACTTTCTGATAAATGGCAGTTCCGGCATACAGTCACGCTCGGCGATATATGCCAGCATTCCGGCGAACCCCTTCGGATCGCGTATCTGATATTGCATATGCTCATATCCCTCAAAGATGGGATAGTTGCCGTATGGATAGGCGTTCATCACCGCCTGACGGTATTTGAAATGATCTTCTATGCTGCCAAACTCGAAATAGATATGACTTTGCAATTCTTCGGGAAGGGACGGAAAGGCTTTATCCTCCAAGCTGTCCGAAATCTGCCGCCGCAAATCTGTATAGGTCAGATTTTTCCCTGCGGCTATAAAATACGGCTTTATGGAGTCATCGTCACACCACAAAATCTTTTTCAGTGTGCCGCCCTTTGACCAATACAGGCTCTTGATGGCCAGATACAAAAACGGTGTCATCATGCGGCGCGTACCTTTTCCGATTTGCGCAAACTGCCCGCCATCGAAGAAAACGTGTCCAATGGGCAGCTTCGTGCTTGTCAAAAACGCCATGGCAAGGTCTGCGCCGATAGAAGAAGCGACCACCATCGCCAGCCGCTCCACGCCCTGTCGATGCAGAAAGTCCTCCACCTGCCGTATTTCGTCCGCCTTGCTGACATATTTCTGCCCGGCACAGTAAACGGTGGAGGTGGGCAGAATGCAGAAATACCGATCCTGCAAATATTTCACAACCGGTTCGCTGCTTGCGCCTGTCACGCCCATAGCATGGAAGAACAGCACAGCAGGATTCTTCCTGTCGCCATATATTTGAAACAGCATTTCTATCACCTCATATTTTCATAAAAAGCATCATAATTGCCGCCAGCGCTGCCGAAATGACCGCCATGCCCACCGTGCCGAACAGCCACTTTTTCACCTTGTCCTTAGTAGCGATGTATGGCTTTAAGTCCTCTGTGCCGGGGATCGTCCACGCCTTTGTGCGGCCGACCCAGTAGCTGTCGATCAGAAATCGGTCGATCAGATTCATCACCGACAGAATAACGAACAGCTGCCAGAAGCCCGCAAGAAAGCCACGCGTGCCGTTCACCGGATAGACGCAGATCAGCACATAGGCGATGTAGCCGGGAACGCATACCGCTTTGAAAAGCAAAGCGTTCCGCTTTATTTTTTCGTGTGTTGTGAGTCCCAACTTTACGCACCTGTCCTGAACTTCGGGGCTGTAAAGATGCACCATGCCAACCGCGCCCTTGCGGATACCGATGGCGCAAACCAGAATGAGCAGAATGCCCAGACCCAGTCCTTCCAAAATCACTTGTACAATCATCATTTGTCTCCTTATCCCAAAGCCACATCCAGCGTCATCATGATGCTGAAGCCCACGGCAAAGAAAATCGTCCCGATGTTGGAGTGCCGCCCCTGCGACATTTCGGGAATCAGCTCCTCTACAACCACATAGAGCATGGCGCCCGCCGCAAAGCTCAGAAAATACGGCAACGCCGGAATAATAAGCTGCGCCGCAAGAAGCGTCAGCACCGCGCCGACAGGCTCGACCACGCCGGAAAGAACGCCGCCGAGAAACGCTTTGCTTTTCTTTTGCCCCTCAGCCTTGAGCGGCATGGAGATGATCGCACCCTCGGGGAAATTCTGAATGGCAATGCCGAGAGACAGGGCAAGCGCGCTTGCAGCCGTGATCTGCGAGTTTCCCGCAAGAAAGCCCGCATACATCACGCCTACTGCCATTCCCTCCGGAATGTTATGTAAGGTCACCGCAAGCACCATCATCGTCGTGCGCCCGAGCTTGCTTTTCGGACCCTCCGCCTTATCGCTTCCGATATGAAGGTGAGGGATCAGACGGTCGAGCAGGAGCAAAAACAGCACACCGACCCAAAAGCCGATAAAGGCAGGAAGGAAAGACAGCTTTCCCATACCCTCCGACTGCTCGATGGCGGGGATCAGCAGACTCCAGATCGACGCCGCCACCATCACTCCGGCGGCAAAGCCTGCAAGCGCACGCTGTACCAAATCGCCGAGGGATTTTTTCATAAAGAACACGCACGCCGAGCCGAGCGTCGTCCCGATAAAAGGAATCAATATTCCGAATAATACTTCCATTTTCTTCACCGCCTTTGCGTTGTGCTTTTATTTGTTCCTCCTGAATCCAGCCTCGTCACGATATTCGGGATGCTCCTTCAGATACGGATCTTTATCGCCGCAGATGGTATAGTCGCATCGGCAACCGTCCACGCAGGTGGTCGTCCGCACCAGCCTTGCGCGAAGCAGCTCCATGGACGCATAGTCCACATTGCACAGGGCGGGCATAATATCCGTAAGACCGTGCCTGACGGCAAACTCCGCCGCCGGACACGATGTGAATTCATAATAAATCGGCTTATCTTTATCGTAAGGCGCAACCGACATCTCATAATCGTGCCATGCGTCACAGCCGCATTTCGCACGAACAAACGCCTTGTACATCAGCTTTCTCCAGAACGGCTTGTTGCAGTCAACAAAGCGCAGCTTGCGGAAGATCGGAAGGATCAGGTTTTCTTCCATCTCTTCGATCTCGCGGAACGATGTGACGGCTTTGCAGACAACATAATAGCTCATGATAGCGATGCAGTCATAGGTGCCGCCTACGCCGTTGTGAAAGTTCTTTTTGCCGCCCAGATCGGTGCGCCAGTCGGAGAGAAAGTCTATGTACTGCCGCTGTACCTTTTCCCATGTCGCCTCTCGCTCTGTCGCAGGATAATGCAGGGCGATTTTTGCCCGTATCTCTTTCTTGCAGGGTTTTGAATACAGCACATGGCAGCTGCGGTCAATTTGCAATTCGCTGTCTTTCATCTGTTTGCGTCCCTCCTCGTTTTTTTGCGCATGAGACCGTCGCTGTTTTAGCCCGCTTTGCGGCAGACAAACCATACCATGCTTTTCAGATTGCCCATGTCCACATCCGCATACATACCTTTCAGCCGTGCTTTCAGGCTGGAGACCGTCTCATAGGGCGGTGTGAAAAATCCCGCCTTTTCATAAATATGCCGTACAAACCAATCCGTCCGCTTATGCTCACCCTTCACATAAAAGCAGCCGCAGAACGTCCCACCGGGTTTCAGTACACGGGAAATCTCCCGATAAGCGGCTTCCTTGTCCGGAAAAGCGTGAAAGCCGTTCAGCGACAGCACAATGTCAAAGGAGCCATCCTCATAAGGGAGCGCACCCACATCGCCCTGCCGGAAGGTTACATTTTTCAGGCGCAGGCGCTCTGCCTTTTCCTTCGCCTGCTTCATCATATCGGGTGAGTAATCAAGACAGGTGATGTCCGCCTTTGGCATAGTCTGATAAACCGGCATGGTCAGAATCCCTGTTCCCACCGGCACTTCCAGCAGCTTGCCGGAGAAATGCTCCGGAATACCGGACATTGCCTTTTCCAGATAGGCGTCGTTTTCCGCCTTGTTCATTGCCCACACCAAGCGGCACACCGCTTTCCCGCTCAGAGTAGAGCAGGTGATCATGCCGTCATAAAAACTGTTTCCGCCCGTCATTCGGTACGCACCGCGAATGGCTTCTTTTCGTTCCATGGCCTTCTCTCCGTGTTTCAATCATCACACGACCGTTTCCGATCTCATTTTTTCAAAATGTCCACGATTTTCGCAAAGTCCTCCTTTGCCTCCTTGAAGATCGGCAGCATACAGTAGCAATGCACCATCTTCGGGCGGGCGGACACCGTATAGGGGACATTTGCCCGTTTGCAGGCTTCCTCAAAGTCCGGCAATGCGCCGTAGAGCACCTCGTCGGCAGAATAGAAGAAGTGGATATCGCCTACGCCGGTAAAATCTCCCCGGGAGCCGGAGAGCATATAGTCCGGCACATTCTCGCAGCCATGCCGCATGAACTTCTCCACCGTCACCATAAAGGCATAGTCGATGGAAACATCCCTTTCATTGAGCGCCTGCATCCGTACCTTTTCCGCGTCGTTCCACGGCACCTCGCCGGGGGATACGGCGACGATGTGCCTTGGCTGCGGCAGCGGCTCGGGCTGCGCGTTGTTGTGCGCCGCGATCCCCAAAGCCAGCGCACCGCCGGAGGAAAAGCCGCAAGTACTGACATTTCCGCCGCCGTACAGTGTAATCATTTTTCGATAACATTCGTACACCATTGCGTAGGTTTCAGTAATGCAGTGTTCCATGCAGAGCGGGTAAAACGGAAACCACACATCACAGCCGGTCTCGCGGCAGAGCTTGCGCATCACAGGCAGGTCGCCCTTATCGGGGCCGATCACCATGCCGCCGCCAAAGAAATAGAGAATCGCGCGCTCGGACGGCTTCGGATGCTCTCGCACGATCAGGCAGGGAAAGCCGTTTACCGCGATCGTTTCATAATATGCCTTGCGGTCGGTGGGCGTAAAAACGCCACGATGCCGGTTCTGCTTTTCAATTTCCTTTCGCAGTGCATCCTCCGGCAAGGCGAACGCCTTTTTCGCGCCGGAGAGCTTGTATACGCTGCGCAAGATAGATGCAAAGATACTCATGATTTAGTCCCCTCATTTCCGAGCCGTGACGCATAGCCAACTTTTCTTTTTGTGTATCTGAACATCGTGAAAGCCCGCCTGCTCCAGATACGCTTTCAGCTCTGTGTCTTTGTAGATGGTCATGCCGCCGATGATTTCCGTCCACTTCTCGTCCCTGTCCGTGTCGCCGTTGCTCTCGTTGCAGATGAGAAGGGTTCCGCCGCTCTTCAGCACCCGTCCGACCTCGCAAAAGCACCGCGGCAGATCAGGCCAGAAGTAGACGGTTTCAAAAGCCGTGACCAGATCGAACTGCTCCGATTCAAACGGCAGCTCCGCCACGCTCGCGCACAGCACGTCACAACGTCCCCTCGCAACGGCGGCTTTGTTGACCCTTTTTGACTTCTCAACGCTGACGGGCGAATAGTCGATTCCCCGCACAGTGCCTTTCGGACACAACTTCAACAGCCTTTTGATATTCGCCCCGCCGCCACAGCCGCAGTCCAGCACTTTGGCATCAGGAGTAAGCTCCAAGAAGCGAAGTCCCCACCGTGCCACGGGGCTGTGACCGAGATTCATCAGGGCAACCATGATTTTTCCGCCAAGCCCCACGGGGTTGCGGGTGTTTTCAAAAAATGACATATCACACCTCCAATTTCACACATTCGGTATAAGTTAACGGGAAGGATGCTTTCAGAACAACGCTTTTCCGCACCGTCCAGCCGTTCTGCTGCAAAAAAGTCAGATATTCCTCGCTCGTCCACCTGCTGTGAAGGGGAAATCCCGCCAGCTTCATGAAAAGCGCTCTCACCTTTCCGGAAAACGAATTTCCCGCATGGGTGAAGGTCGGCGCAATCAGCACGCCGTCGTCCTTCAGCACGCGCCTGATTTCCCGCAGTGCTTTCTCCGGCTGCGGCACAATGTGCAGGGCGTTTGACACGATCACCGCATCGAAGGATCTGTCCGCATAGGGCAGACGGAACATATCCTGCACCGAAAAGTGCAGTTTCGCAGAGCGGTTATCCCGTTTTGCCTCGGCGATCATCTCTGCAGAGGCATCCGTCGCCTCGATATGTGCCGCCGCGTTCACGATATG
>CAKSQF010000015.1 GCA_934486825.1 uncultured Eubacteriales bacterium
CCGACGCTTCCGATCAGACGGCAGACTGACGCAAAATCCCCGAGCCGAAGGAGCAATCCTTCGGCTTGGGGACAAGCATAAAAAGAGAGGAAAACCAATGAAAAAACTGTTAATAATATTCATACTTTTTGCGGTATGTCTGACTTTTGCGGGATGTACAAATGCACTGACCGAAGGCACAAACACCGTCGGCTCCTCCGATGCATTATCGGTAACTACCCAAAAAAATATAGAATCTCAGAGTCCTCCTCCTATTTGTATGGTACTTGACCGTGAAGGAGTGGCAAAACTGCGTTCATTTAACGCGGATGACAAGGAAGGAATTTTCGGAATTCTTGCAACCGATGGTGGTACCTCGGGTGATGACGGTATTTACGGCAAACTGTTTCTCGGAATGGACAGTGAAGAAGGAATCTACGAAATAATAGATTTTCTGAGAACATTGAAAATTCCGAAAATCAGCGGCGCGGAGATTACAAGAATTTATATTTCTCCGGAATACACCCTACATGAGTACTATTCAAAAAAAATAGAAATAGTATATACGTTCAACAGTCCGGCTGAATCAAACACTTACAGGGTTCTGGGAATAGAATATACGTATGCAAGCGGTGTTACTTTTGAGCAGATGCTGAGTGAAAACAGCAAGTTTGGCGGTGAAATCACCGTATGCAAAAACGGTATCAAAGCCGCAGGATTGACCGAAAGAACAACCAATGCGGAAGATCACAGAACAATCTGTTTTGCCGAACTGGAAGGCTGCCCTGTAAAGATTACATTCGGACACCCACGCAAAGATGAAAGCATCGACTATGCAAAACCGTCGGAACCGATCAATGCGGAACTGCTTGACATTCTGAAAAACGATGTCACCTTCACTTCCTTCTTTGCAAACGACGCTTCCGATCAGACGGCAGACTGACGCAAAATCTCCGAGCCGAAGGAGCAATCCTTCGGCTTTGGGACAAGCTGAAAGAGAGGATAAACAATGAAAAAACTGTTAATAATATTCATACTTTTTGCGGTATGTCTGACATTTGCGGGATGTACAAAGGCACCGACCGAAGGCACAAACACCGTCGGCTCCTCCGATGCATCGTCGGTAACTACCCAAAAAAATATAGAATCTCAGTGTCCTCCTCCTATTTGTATGGTATTTGAACGTGAAGGTCTTGCAAAACTGCGTTCATTTGACGCGGATGACAAGGAAGGAATTTTCGGACTTCTTGCAACCGAAGAATATCGCCCTATGGAAGATGGCATTTACGGTACACTGTTCGATTATTGCGGTGAAGAAAACATCTATGAAATAATAGACTTTCTTAGAGCATTGAAGATTCCGAAAATCAGCGATGCGGAGATTACCAGAATTTACATTTATCCGGAATACGCTCTACATGATTACTTTTCAAAAAAAATAGAAATAGTATATCGGTTCAACAGTCCGGCTGAATCGGGCACCTGCCGTGTTATGGAGATAGAATATACATATGCGAGCGGTGTTACTTTCGAGCAGAGGATGAGTGAAAACAGCAAGTTCGGCGGTGAAATCACCGTATGCAAAGACGGCATCAAAGCCGCAGGATTGACCGAAAGAACAACCAATGCGGAAGATCACAGAACAATCTGTTTTGCCGAACTGGAAGGCTGCCCCGTAAAGATTACATTCCGATATACGCGCAAAAACGACAGTGTCGACTTTCCCAAACCGTCGGAACCGATCAATGCGGAACTGCTTGACATTCTGAAAAATGATGTCACCTTCACTTCCTTCTTTTCAACCGACGCTTCCGATCAGACGGCAGACTGACGCAAAATCCCCGAGCCGAAGGAGCAATCCTTCGGCTTGGGGACAAGCTGAAAGAGAGGATAAACAATGAAAAAACTATATCTTGTAATTACTCTGTTACTTGCAGCCGCGGTTCTGCTTTCGGGATGTGCAAAAGAAAAATTCAAGGAAGATGACGAGAGAATCATCGGACTTACGTCATTACAGATTGTCGAAAAATACGGCGACTTCGACAGAAAGCTGAAGGAACCGGACAAAAACGGCCTGTATGTCAATTGTTCCTGCGGATACTTGATTTCGGAAAAGAAAGTGGGTTTCCTCGGAACTACGCCGCCGAAATATTTTATGATCGTTTTTGATTACAAAGGGGTCGCTCTCCACTGCGGGTACGAGGAAGTCGTATAGGCGGTTGCGGCGCAGAGGATTGTCCGGGGGGAAATAAAAAATGAGTAAAACTGCAAAAATAACCGTTCCGGCGGTAGTTGCGGTCTGCCTTGCAATATTGCTTATGCTCGGCGGCTGTGATTTCGGAAAAGACTACAAAGAGGATATTCACATCAGCTTAGAGGATATGAATGCGGAAATAATTATAAGAGAGTGGTCGTGGCTTCTCGGGAGCGGCGAAGAGGTATATTACAAAGCCGACGGTAAAAGAAAGACACTGCTCGGAAAACTCTCGGGCGGCGACAACGGATATTGTCCGTTTGCGGACGGAAAATACTCGGTTTCGGTTGAAGACGGCAAGCTTACGGTTGAGTGGTGCGCGATCCCGCACAATGACACCTGGCGCAAGGAGGTTTTCGATCTTCCGTCGTGACTATGTGAGTTTTCGCTGAAAAAAGAGGCTGTCGCAAACAGGTCATTGTGACCTGTTTGCGACAGCCTTATTTTTGATTTTTACGCCTGTTTGCAGATCGAGTTCCACGTATTCTTACCGCAGATACCGTCGATATCGAGGCTGTGTGCCGACTGGTAGGCTCTTATAGCCGCGACCGTATTTTTGCCGCAGATGCCGTCTGCCGCTCCGCAGTCAAAACCCGCGCTGTTCAGCGCGCGCTGGAGTATTATTACGGTCTGACCCCTGCTGCCGTTTCTTACGGTCGGATAGAGGCTTGACACGGTGAGGTAATTTATTGCACCCGACGCCTTTACCGCTCTCCATTTACCCTGTCGCACGTCCACATGGACGTATCCGCCCGACGGATATGCGCCACATTCGACGCCGCCGCTTTTTCCGAGCAGACTTTGCGCGTATGCGGCGATGGTTATAGGTTCCACGCCGCTTATCCTTATATCCGCCGCCATGCCCTTTGTATGATAGCCGGCTCCCGAGCCGCCCGATCTTTTATCGTGCGACGGGGTGCGGTAGCCGCTGTTTATTATGAGCGGTGCCGAAAAATGATCGCGTATCTTCTGAAGAAGCTTTACGAGGCTGTCGGATATCAGTATTGCGTCACTTCCGTCATGACATCTGAACTCGGACACGCGGAAATTCTTCGACAGAATCTTTCTGCCGTCAATCGCAAGCGAATATTTTTTTACGTCGTTTGTTTTTTCACTTTGATTCATCGTTGTTTTCTCCGTCTTTGTTTTTTTCGCTTTCTTCGGTGTTTTCTCCGTTTGCGGTTTTGTTTCCCGCTTTTTCTGTCGTTATTTTAAGTCTCTTTACGAATGAGAGTAAAAAAGCCGGTATCGGAATCCCCATTTCGGACAGATTTTCGAGGACCGAGATCATCTCGTTGACGATCAGCCATATTACGATAATAACCGATATCGCACCCGCAAAAGAAAAATCGTAGCCGATAGCCGACATTCCCGCACGTATGACATAATCACATCCGACTCCGACGGCAATCACCGCAAGGTAAGATACCTTTTTGATTATGCCGATTATGCTGATCTTACTTGAAAGCTCGCCGCGCATCCATGCGGATGACAGTCCTGTTGCGTAATCGGTCAGCATGAGCACGCCGAGAAAAACAAGCGGTATGACGAGCTTGCCGAGAACCGATGTCAGCCCGAAAACCACTGCTCCGGATATAAGCCGAAAAGCGATCCTGCTGCTGTTTGACATTTTATATATTCCTTTTCCTTTCTCTGCCGTGAGGCAAAAATGCCTCATTTCAGTATATTCTGCCGATCTTCCCGCGTGATCGGTTTCTGCTGTAATTATACATACTTTCAATAATACCGGAGTTGCAGAATGTACGGAAACAAAAAAATTGTTGACATATGTTCGGACCGATGCTATAATTACAGAAAAGGCAAAAAGCGACCCGAAAGGATTGAAGCTTATGAAAATTTCTGTTGAAACGGAAGAACTCGGAAAATATGACGTTGTTGTGGTCGGCGGCGGACCCGCAGGTATCGCCGCGGCACTTTCGGCGGCAGAGCAGGGAGCGGATACCGTGATAATCGAGCGTGCGGGAACGGTCGGGGGAAATCTGACCCTCGGTCATGTTGCTCCGCTTATGGGCGATTATCGTGAAAACACAATGGCGGATGAAATAAACAGGCTTTTAAAGCCGGGGATGAGTCCGAATCTCGTTCATGATTTCGAATACGCGAAAGCGGCGCTTGCGAAGCTGCTTGCCGACAGAGGAGTGAGCGTGAAGCTGAACTGTGCGGTAAGCGCGGCGGTTACCGAAAACGGTCGCATAACCGCGGTTGTGTTCGGAACGCAGAACGGACTTGCCTCGGTATCCGGCAAGGTTTTTGTGGACGCGACAGGCGACGGAGTGCTTTCGCATCTTGTCGGAGAAAAGATCATGATCGGAAGAGAAGACGGCCGCTGTCAGCCGCTCTCGGTCATGTTCACGATATGCGGGATAGAGAAGGGCAGGCAGATCATCTGCAAGCACGAGGAAATGGACACGCCGCTCCCGTGCGGGATCGGCTACCTTGAGCTTTGCCGCAGGGCATGCAGGAGCGGAGAGCTTCCAGAAACGGTAAATATAGTAAGGCTTTACGACAGCGTATACGAGGATGAGCAGATGGTCAATGCGACTCAGGCGAACGGTTACGATTCGCTTGATACCGATTCGTACACCGCGGCGCAGGTCGATCTGCGTTCGCAGGTCTACAAGGTGGTGAGTTTTCTGCGTAACAACATCGACGGATATAAGAATATACGCGTAAAGGACAGTTCGGATATTGTCGGCGTCAGAGAGAGCCGCCGGGTTCTCGGCAAATATCTGCTGACCGCGGAGGATCTTATTGCCGGAAGAAAATTCTGTGATGTTGTGGTGCATGATGCCTGTTTTTCGATCGATATCCACAACCCGAGCGGTGCAGGGCAGAGCGAAAGCGAAGGACTGCCGCAGCAGGCAAAGCCGTACGACATTCCGTACAGGTCGCTTGTGCCGACCGTTTCGGCAAACCTGTTGCTTGCGGGACGCTGTATAAGCGGTACGCACAGGGCGCATGCCTCTTACAGGGTAATGAATATATGCCTCAATGTCGGGCAGGCGGCGGGTATCGCGGCGGCAATCTGCGCCGCGGAGGGAATATCGCCGTCAGAGCTTGCTCCCGAAAGAGTGCAGTCGGTGCTTGAAAAGAAGGGAATCGACCTCGGAAGATAACAAAAGACAACAACAAAAAAGGGGCAGATCGTTTGATCTGCCCCTTTTGAGTGCGAATTATTCGATTTCGACTCTCTTGGCTTGCGGGAGAACCTCGCTCTTCTTGGGGAGAGTCAGGCTGAGCACGCCGCCGTCGTATTTTGCTTTGATATTCGCGGAATCGATTGCCGAAATATCAAATTCTCTGACATATCTGCCGTACGATCTTTCCATACGGACGTATTTGTTCTTCTTTTCCTCGGTCTTGTTTTCGACATTGCGCTCTGCGCTTACCGTGAGCGTGTCGCCGTTTATATCGAGGTGAATATCCTTTTTGTCAAAACCGGGGAGATCCGCCTCAAGCAGGTAATGATCGCCCTCGTCCGAGATATCGGTTCTGAAGGTTGCAAGATCGCGCGCGCTCAGGAATCCGCCGAACGGGTCGGCAAAAAATTCATCCATCTCTCTGAAGGGGTTGTACTCTCTTACTGCATTGTTTCTGCGATAGGGTTTAAGTTCAAACATAATAAATTCCTCCTTGATCCTTTTTCGGGAAATCATTTATGTCCGCCGCATAAGGTGGGCTGACGCTGACCGTTTCACAGTCTGCATCGCTAACAGTGCAGACATCTGAAATCGGGGTTCATATTTAACACACTGAACACCTCTTTGCTTGTCTGATTGTCTTTTTCCTTTCGACGCTTTTATTATAACTCCAAAAATCACATTTTGTGTTATGGATATATGAATTTTTTGTAAACTGTTAGCACTCTATATAAACGAGTGCTAAAAACACGGATGTAAAATACAAAATCCCCGTGGCTTTTGCCGCGGGGATGAAGTCAGTTTCCGCATTCTATGCTGATCGAGTTGAACAGTCCCAGAATGTCGTCAACGCCGGTTTTCTTCTTTTCATCGTCCGAAACGTCAAGAACCGTTCCGCCCGAATGCATCATTATCATGCGGTTTCCGTATTCGACCGCGTACCGCAGATTGTGAGTTACCATTATCGCCGTCAGCTTTTTCTCGCATACGATTCTGTCGGTAAGCTCCATTATCTGCTCTGCGGTTTTGGGATCGAGCGCCGCCGTATGTTCGTCGAGAAGCAGAAGATCAATCGGGGTAAGCGTGCACATAAGCAGGGTAAGAGCCTGACGCTGTCCGCCCGACAAAAGTCCGACCGGCACGTTCATTCTGTCCTCAAGCCCGAGTCCGAGAGATGCCGCAAGCGTGCGCAGGTTTTCTCTTTCCGCTCTGCCGATTGCCGCCGTGAGTCCGCAGTGCTTGCCCTTCAGCTTTGCGACAGCGAGATTTTCGGCAACCGTCATTGACGGGACCGTTCCCTGCGCGGGATTCTGGAACACACGTCCGATCCTTCTTGCCCGCCTGTATTCGGGCATTTTGGTTATATCGGTGCCGTCAAGCTCAACTTTGCCGCTGTCGATCGGACAGCTCCCGCCGATAATGTTCAGCATGGTCGTCTTTCCCGATCCGTTTGAACCCACTACCGACAAAAATTCCCCCGATTTTACTGTCAGCGAAAAGCCTTCAAACAGCTTTGCTTCGTTTACCGTTCCTTTGTTGAAGGTCTTATCTATGTCAATCAGTCTGAGCATTGCCATCCGCCTCCTTCTGTGCCGTCTTTTTCGGAGCTTTTGATCTTCTGCCCGAGAAGAAACGCGAGATTTTGTCATTGAATATAAGGATTATTGCAAAAAGGATTGCATTGAGAAGCTTCAGATATATTCCGCTTGTGTCGGCAAGCGAGAGATAATTCAGACAAAGCGAATAGACTACGGCTCCCATGATGACAGCTGTTGTGTTCTTTACCTTCGGTATGCCCGAGAAAACAGCTGTTCCGATGATTACCGACGCAAGTGCGAGCACTACCTTGCCGCTTCCGGAATTGTTGTCATACTGCATATAAAGCTGCGAATAAAGCGCACCGGACGTGCCGGCAAGTCCGTTTGCAAGCGCAAGACCGATTATTTTGTAGCTTCCCGCATCCCGTCCGCCCGCGATTACCGTGCTTTCATTGTCGCCGGTCGCACGGAGCATGTACCCGAGTCTTGTTTTCATGAAAAGATCGATAATTATCTTTATCACGATTACTATTGCGAGAAGTATCGCTATCTTGATATAATCGCGGAGCGAACTGTCCGCCGATGCGATAAAGTCATTATTGAATATCCCGACGAGTCCGCGACTGCGATATGAAAAGATCGTGGTCGTGTTACCGTTGTCGGTAAGCAACCTTGTCAGCGCGAGCGTTACCGACAAAAGTCCGGTCATCACGATAATTCCGGACAGCAGTTTGCTGATTCTGCATTTCACGTGGAGAAAACCGGTTACGGCGCCCGCAAGCGCTGATGCGGCAAATGCGGACAGAAGTGCAAGTACCGGGTGAAATC
Organism: uncultured Eubacteriales bacterium; assembly: GCA_934486825.1. Classification (GTDB taxonomy): domain Bacteria; phylum Bacillota; class Clostridia; order Oscillospirales; family CAG-272; genus CAKSQF01. The sequence goes on from CAKSQF010000015.1 coordinate 7,761, forward strand.
CGAAACGGAGCATAAGTGCGGTCGAAACCACGCCGCCGAGCGGAAATGTTCCGTCTACCGACAGGTCGGGAAAATCAAGTATCGAATATGATATATAAACGCCGAGTGCGAGCACCGCAAAGCAAAGACCCATCTGCACCGAATCAAGAGTTGTCTGAAAAAACAGCATGATAAAAAATCCCTCGTAATTATTTTGTGTTATCCGACATCGGAAGCGTCGGCGGGCTTTTTCAGACCGAGTCTGTCTATCACCTTGCCGTTACAGAATACTGCGGGGTCGGAGATGACCGCAACCGGAATCGACGATGCCGACTCTCCCGAAAGTATCTTTGCCGCGGCAGCGCCCGCCGATTTTCCGACCGTGATGTAGTCGATCGATGCCGATGCGGCACAACCCTTCTTTACCTGTTCGATCTCGGACCCGAATACCGGGATTCCCGCCTCATCGGTTGCGGGCAGTATATTTGTTGACAGCTTGCCGACTATGGTGTTGTCGAGCAGATTCAGGAAGCAGTCAACCTTTTCGCCGATCAGCTTGTTTACCTGAGTGTCTATCGTGTTTATGTCGGCGACCGCTCTGTCGGATATCTTCATTCCGGGATAGGCGGATGCCGCCTCCTTCAGCTTTTCAAGCTGGAAGGGGGAGGAGGATTCCTCGGTCGAGTAAAGAACGCCGATGTTCAGCTCTGTTTTGCCCATTACGGCGGTTATCAGTTCAAGCTGTTTTTCAAAATTCGGAATGTCCGACGAACCGGTTGTGTTTTTGTAATTTGCCATGACCGAGCTGTCGGTTACCGCGCAGTAGACCACAGGTGTGTCCGAATCGGCGGCGGCATTTGCCGCGGCGATTGCCGACGGGGTAGCGATTGCGATAATTACCGACGCCCTCTCGTTGACAAGCCGGCTGCACTGCGTCTGCGATACATTCGGGTCGAAATTGCTGTTCATATACTCTATTTTGTAATCGTCAATGTTTATCCCGGCTTCGCGAAGTCCCTCCATGATTCCGTCATAGCAGTTGTTCAGCGATTCGTGTGAGCCGAACTGAACGATTCCTATGATCTTCTTTTCGGAGGCGCAGGAGGTAAGAGCCGCAAGCAGAAGAGGCAGAACAAGCGTGATTGCGGCAAGTGTGCAGATTGTTTTGATTATATTTGTGTTTTTCATTTCGATATTATCCTTTCGGTATTTTTTGTTTGTAATTTGTCATTTGTTTGTCCGAAAATGCGTTTCGCCATCGAAATCCCGAAATATACATGGTAAACATCCTTTCACGCCCGGAAAAATACAAAAAATCCCAAGCGTATAAAATACGCTTGGGACGAAATTCCGAATATAAATCCCGCGGTACCACCCAAATTGACGCATGATCGCGCCCACTCACTCACACAGACATGTGATACGGCTTTTTACGGGTCCGTTACCCGTCGATTGCTACTTGCGTTCCAAAACGCTTTCGATCGCCCTCGGAAGTCCATTCGCCTTTGCGACAGCTACCGCGATCACACCGCCCGCGGCTCTCTGAAAGTATCATCAAAAACTACTACTCTTCGTCATCGGTTTATTGTTTTGACTATTCTATCATACATTTTTCCGTTTGTCAATAGGTTTCGGGATATTTTTTGACCGCTCTTTATTTTCAAATCCTATTGACAAAAGGGCTGTCAAGGATGTATAATAAACAAGTATGTTAACAAAAAGGACACATATCTGAAAGGAAAAAATATTATGAAAATCGGCTTTGACAGTCAGCTGTACATGGAGAAGCAGACCGAGCATATACTTGAGCGTATATCTCTTTTTGACAACAAACTGTATCTCGAATTCGGAGGGAAGATATTTGATGACCTGCATGCCTCGCGTGTGCTTCCCGGTTTCGATCCGAACGGAAAAATAAAACTGCTTCACAAGCTGCGCGACAAAACCGAGATAATCTTCTGCGTCAACGCCGCAGATATCGAAAAAACAAAAATGCGCGCCGACATCGGTATTACATATGATATGGAAGTAATCAGACTTATCGGGCTGATCTCCAAGATGGATATATATGTAAGCTCGGTAGTAATTACTCAGTATTCGGGTCAGCCTGCCGTCGAGCCGTTCAAGGCGCGTCTTGAAATGATGGGCATAAAGCACTATACTCATTATGTTATCCCCGATTATCCGGCGAATATCAATACCATTGTCAGCGACGAGGGCTACGGAAAGAACGATTATATCGAAACCACGAGACCGCTTGTTGTCGTGACCGCGCCCGGACCGGGAAGCGGCAAGCTTGCCACATGTCTTTCTCAGCTCTATCATGAGTACAAGAGGGGCAGAATGGCGGGATACGCGAAATTCGAGACCTTCCCGATATGGAATCTGCCGCTCAAACACCCCGTGAACCTCGCATATGAGGCGGCGACCGCGGATCTTCAGGACGTCAATATGATAGACCCGTTCCACCTTGACGCTTACGGGGTTTCGACAGTCAACTACAACCGGGACATCGAGGCGTTCCCGGTGCTTCGCACAATCCTTACGCATGTTACCGGAAATCCCGATTTCTACCGCTCACCCACCGATATGGGAGTAAATATGGCGGGTTACTGCATCACCGACAATGCCGCGGTATGTAAGGCGGCGCGCGCCGAGATCATCAGGCGCTTCTTCAAGACCGCATGTGATATAAGGCTCGGCAAGGAAAAGGAAAGCACGCTCGAAAAGATCGTGAACATTATCCGTCAGCTTGATATAACCGAAGACGAGCGCGAGGCTGTAACTGCCGCACGCAAAAAGCATGAGCAGACCTCTTCTCCCGCCGCCGCGATCGAGCTTACCGACGGCAGGGTGATCTCCGGCAGGATGACAAAGCTCATGAGCGCATCGGCAAGCACGGTCGTCAATTCGATAAAGACGCTTGCGGGACTTGACGACAAGATCATGCTGATATCTCCGATCGTACTTGAACCGATCCTCAATCTCAAAAAAGACATTCTCGGAAGCGCAAGCCCGGTGCTCAAGCTGGACGATGTGCTGACCGCACTTTCAATATGTGCGGCAACCAATCCGACGGCGGCGGTTGCGGTCAGCCATCTGAAGGATCTGCGCGGATGCGACATGCATTCGACACAGATGCTCAGAAGCGGCGACGAGGGCACACTGCGCAAGCTCGGGATAAATGTTACCTGCGACCCTGTTTTCCCCGCGAAGGATTTTATGATCTGATCGGATAGTGTAAAATCATCCGGTTTCAAAATAAAAAACCAAAGGAGTGATACAAAAATGTCACAAACAATTTCGGAGCTTCTGAAGGCAAGAAACCTGCCCGGGCTCTGCGATCGTGAGAAGATGAAGACTCTTCTTCTCGAAAACGAGTACGGATATCTGCCCGACACAAAATGGGAGTGCAGCTGCACCGAAGCCGTGCTGATTGACGGCAGAATGTGCGGAGGCGCTGTCAAGCTGTCCAAGTTTGACATGACCATATCATCCGAATACGGGAGCCATACGTTCCCCGTGTTCCGCCTTTTCCACAGGGACGGCAAAAAACACCCCTTCTTTATTCTGCTGAATTTCCATCAGGTTCCTTCTCTCTACTTCCCGGTAGAAGAGGTGGCAGAGGCGGGCTTTGATGTAATTACCGTCTGCTATAAGGACGTCACCTCGGATGACGGCGATTTTTCAAACGGACTTGCCGGCGTTCTGCTCCCTCCCGGAGCAAGAGACTCCGCAACCTGTTGCGGAAAGATAGGACTCTGGTCGTTCGCGGCAAGCCGTCTTATGGACTATGCCGAAAAGCAGGACTGCCTTGACCTTAACCGTTCGGCAATCCTCGGACATTCCCGCCTCGGAAAGACTGCGCTTGTCACCGGTATGCTCGACGAGCGTTTCCGCTTTGTATTCTCAAATGACGCGGGATGCGCGGGTGATTCGATAGCGAAGGGAAGCATCGGTCAGCTCGGTATCACCGGCAGGACCGGCAACCCGGGCGAAACCGTTGAGTTTATCAACAGGACATTCCCGTACTGGTTCTGCGGAAATTATAAAAAGATCGGCGAGAAGGGCTATTCGGACGAATTCGATCAGCATTTTCTGCTTGCGACAGTAGCGCCGAGACACGTGTATGTTGCGTCCGCATCGATGGACGACTGGGCTGATCCCGATTCGCAGTTCCTCTGCTGTGCGGCGGCATCTCCGGCATACGAAAAGCTCGGACTTGTCGGATTCGTGCATCATGAGAAGATGCCCGAGGTCGGTGACGCATATCACGAAGGAATGATCGGTTACCATATGCGTTACGGAAATCATTTTCTTTCAAGACACGACTGGCAAAGATATATGGAGTATATGGAACTTCATAAAAACGACTGACAATGAAAAAACCGCTCTGCAATCTCTTGCAGAGCGGTTTTGGTCTTTTCAGAAGGTTATAAGCTCGTCAAACGCTTTTATTGCATAGCTGTCGGTCATTCCGGATATGAAGTCGATTATCGCGCGGTCATACAGCTTTATGTTGTCAAGACAGCCGTAAACCGGCTCGGTCGCATATTCGGGATGACTGCCGAAAGCGCAGAAGCGCTCAGTTCTGTCGGCAAACGAACGTCTGAATTCTATCCCGCGCCGACTTCCCGATTTCAGGTTTTCGAAGGTCTTTTCGGGATCATAGAAGTCGTAGCAGGAGTGCAGGGACTCAAACAGCGATGTCAGCACCAGTTTTGCATACCTGCCGAAGGTTTCAAGCTCGCTGTTTCTGTAAATGTTGTCCGTGTTGAACTGCTTTATTTCGTTCATCATTTCAAGCGATCTGCCTCCGAGACAGATTCCGCGTTCGGGACTGCTGTTTTTGCAGACATCGGTGACAAAATCGTTTATCAGGACCGTGGTGTTTATCGGATCGCTGCCGATTATGCGGCAAAGATGATGTCTGTCCTCACGTGAGAGGATACACAGCCTGATCGCATCTTCGATATCTCTGCCGAGATAGGCGATCTTGTCCGAAAGCTTGACCACACAGCCCTCCCATGTGTATGGCTGATAGTCACCGGGACTTGCAAAGGCTTCGACTCCGATCTCCGGGTCGCGGGGGAAAATGCCGTTTTCATCGACCTCGCCGCAGTGGGCGATTATGCCGTCTCTGACGGCATAGATGAGATCAAGCGGTCTGAATATACCGTGATCGTCTTCAAGAAGCTCGAAGCAGTCGGCTATCCGCAGACCGTGCTTTTCATGCCAGAAACTTTCCCCGATATATTCAAGGCTGATCCCGCTTATGATGCGCTCTCCCTGATGCCCGAACGGCGGGTGCCCGAGGTCGTGGGCGATCGCTATTGCCCGGGTAAGCTCTCTGTTGAGCCCGAGACTTGCCGCAATGGCTTCGCTTACCGATTCGACATGCGAAACATGCTCCATTCTCGTGCAGATGTGGTCGTTGCCGACATTGTAAAAGACCTGCGTTTTGTGCTTGAGCCTGCGGTAGGCAAGCGAATGGAGCACGCGCGTATAGTCTCTGACAAACGGAGAGCGTTCGTCGCCCTCTCTTTCGTACAGCGGAACACGCCGCGAGATCGCCCTGCCGTATTCCGGATTGCGCTCCGTCATTGCAAGATGTTCAAAGGATCTGCTCATACCGTATAAACTCCTTTGCCGATTATTTCATAACTATTTTATCATGAAATAAGCCGAAAATCAATAGCAAAGAGCGCAATTTCCGACCTTTTTGTCAGTTGTCGGCTATAAGCTTTCCGAAATCCTTTATTCTGTAAAGGGTAATGAAGTTGCCGTCATGCCATATGTTGGTTCTTCCCGCCGCCTCGCGTGCCAGAAGAATTATGTCGTCCCCGTCGATCGCAAAATCAACATACTGGAATGAGTGTGCGTACGCAGAGCATATCGGGTTCATTATCGCTCTGTCGCTGAGTACCACGCCTGCGCTCTTCCAGTCAAACAGGTCCTTCGACCACACAAGTGCAAGAATATTGCGCTGATCGCCGAAGTTTTCTATCGTTTTTACCGAGGTGAGCGACAGATAAAGTCCGCTTGCTTCATCCTTGCGGATAACAAATTTGCTTACCGATGTGGGGAAGTGCAGTAGGTTTTTGCAGCTGTCAACCGGCAGATATTTCTTTCCGTCCGGACTCAGCCCGAGAATCGCGGCGTATCCTGCGGCGGGCTGTGATTCGATACGCATGATGTTGTAGATATTGCCGTCGGGAGCGGCGAGCATGTTGCCCTCCATGACCGTAAAACGGTTCGCCTGCGGCTCACCCGAGTTTTCGAGGAACCATTCGCGGGAGAGATACTGCCAAAGCGAATCGGATACTGTCCACGACTTTCTGCAAAGCAGATCGGAGCCGACATCGGCGGATATGACCTTGTGACCGAGCGCCTGATAGACTCTGCCGCCGTGTATGAGGACGGTATTCGGCGAGGTCCAGCCTGCGTCAAAGTCAAAGTGCGCCTCATCGTAGCTCATGTCGTCTTTGAAGCGGTAAAGGCTGACGGTCTTTCTTTCTCCGTTTGTGCCGGAGAGGTAAAGGGTACCGCCGACCTCAAACAGTCCGCCCCATCTTATGTGAGGTATTCTTGCGACCTCGTTCCAGCTTTTGCCGTCGTCAACCGAGGTCTTTATGACGGTTACCGTATCAAGCTCCTTCCAGTTGAGCACGCGCGAAAGCTCGTGCGACGCCACTATCGTTTTTACACCGTTTACATGGCGTATGGTGATCGACGGTGAATAGCAGGTCGTGTATTCGGTGGTTTTCCAGTCGGTTTCGGTGTTGGTGTACGGAACCTCGCAGACGACCGAGCGGCTTTGCTCGGCGTTTGTTATCGGCTCGGGGATCAGCGGATCGGCGTCAAAGAAGCGTGAAAATCTGTGCAGTGCACGTTCAAATTCGGCTTTGTCGTCGAATCCGGCGTATTCCTGTCCGTTATCGGAAAGAACACAGAGCTTTTTGCCGTCGGTTTCGTATATCCTTGCGGTATATGTCAGATATTTTTCTCCGTCGTGCAGACAAAGATCGGTATCGTTTTTGCGCGGCACGGAAAAATAATCTCCCATGCTGTCGCGTTCAAGCTTTGCGACCCGCAGATAGTTGTCGGGATCAAGCTTTTTTTTGAAGCCGTCGGCAAGTACGGTCGAGCTCCCGTCGCAAAGTATACGCGATTTTCCGAGCTTTCCGACGATGTTCCTGACGTAAAGCTCGTCGTCTCTGTCGGCGGCGGATATGCCGCCGGTTGCGGTATACAGCTTTTCCTCATAGTTTGAAGAGAATATTTTATTGTTTTCCATATGAAAATCTCCGTCTATTTTTGTATGCTTCTGCGCCAGCTTCCGATCGATTCACCTTCGTATTTTTTGAAAAAACGGTTGAGCGAATATTCCGATCTGAAATCGGACATCTCGGCGATTTCCGAAAGTGACATTTCACTGCGCAGAAGTCTTTTTATGTGCGAAAGTCTTTCCTCGGTTATCATCTCGGTCACCGTGTGACCTGTCGATTGCTTGGCAATGCGGTTTACATGTCTTATGCAAAGATGAAGATGCTTTGCCACACTGCCGACATCAATATGCGATGAAATGTTTTCGCTTATGTAATTTCTTATGTCGTTTATTCTTTTGTCCGACTCAAAAACGCTCATCATAACGGCAGGCGAGGACTGTTTCTGCGAATACTCACCGAAGAAGGCAAGAAGAACAAGTCCGCACAATCCGGACAGCGCCTGCTCGGAGGTCGATGCACATCGCTTGGCTTCATCGAGCATCATGTCGATGAGGGTCCGCGCGCGTTTGTCGGATACCGTTTTTTTGCAGACCCTGCAACCTATTTCCCCGAGCGTTTCCTTTATCGATTCGTTCCTGCTCTGTATATCAAAGGCAAAAACGAATTTTTCGCAGTTTTCGGACACACCGACGGTCGAATGAACCTCTTTCGGAGGTATGATTATAAATTCATCCTCCGAAAGGGCGATCTCGCTGTCTCCGACAGTCATTACTACCGAGCCTTCCATTATGTAATGAAGCTCGTACGCCGAGTGCCACGCAGACGGCGACAGCATGCTTTCGCGGTCGGAGTATACTGTTCTGCACCAGACCGAGTCAAGAAGCATAAGACTGTCATCGATATGAAGCCGGTATCTGCCGAGCAGACGGGAAGCGTCTGCCCGGTCGGCGGTGTTTATCATCTGAAGCTTACGCTCTTTCCCGCGGGAATCATGACAGCCTCGCCGTTGACATCCAGCCATACATCGGTTGCGGTCGGATTGTAGGCGATATCGCGATCGGCGGTAAGGACGATCGAGCGCACCGCGGTTATGTAATCGTAAAGTTCTATGTTTGTGGCAAACCATACGCCGTCAAGCGCGGACGCTTTTTCGCAGAAGCTCTTCATCATGTCGAAATTGTTGTTTCTCGTAAATTCAAAGCTGTGTCCCCAGACATAGAAGAGCGCGCCGTTGAATCTGTAATTTGCGAACTGGTCGAGCTTTTCGATTATTCCGCCGTTGTGATGGCAGGTCGGGTTCCACTGCATGAAGTCGTTCGGTACGCCGAAGCCGTTTGTCGATCTGACTGTTCTCGAATAGCAGATGCCGAGCGATTTTGCCGTTGAGATAACGTCATTTGAATATGTCCCGAAGGGGTAAGACATCCCGCGCACGGGATATTTTACAAGCGATTCGAGATTACGGCGATCCTCAAATATTTCATATACGACAGATTCTTTGGGAAGCTGTTCGAGGAAGGGGTGATTTACGCAGTGTACCGCAACCTCGTGTCCGCGGTAAAGCTCGCCGACCTCCTCGGCGGTTATGCTGTTGCCTGCCATAACGCGTGCCGAATTAAGGTGGAATGTTCCCCTGATGCCGTAGTCGTTGAATATGCCGACAAGTATCCTGTCCTCGGGCGCTCCGTCGTCATATGACATTGTGAGTGCTCTCTTTTTTCCGTCCTTGTAAAATCCCGATTTTACCGTAAATCCGGTCATACTAAAAATCTCCTTTTGTTTTTTTATTTTTTCCGGTGAGTCCCGGTTTTTATTATTTCTTCTCTGATGTATTCGCCAAGGCAGAAGACATCGTAAAGCTCGTCGTCAAGCGCGGGAACCCCGTTGTAGCTGACAGAGCGGCAGATGTCGGTCATGTCGAAGCCCTCAAAGCGGCGCAGATATGTTTTTGCACAGATAGGATAGCCGCGACATTCGATCAGCGACATCACGCCGAGCATCCTTGCAACGATCGGAGCGCGCGGATCGTTTATGTTGTTGTATACCCACGCGTAGAGATCGGGGTGGAAGTTAGCCATTATTCCGCTGTACCCGTTGTAGCCCGCAAGGACAGAATCATAGAAGGTGGCACCGTTCGCATTGTACAACTTGAAGCTGCTGCCCTCAACGAGCTTTGCACGGCGGCGCATTGCCGCAATGTCGCAGACGGTGTCCTTAAGGAAGACGAACCTGTCGGTATCGGCGATCGCCTTTACCTCGTCGTCGGTAAGATAGCGCTTGAACGGATAGGGACATTCGTACATTCCGAGCGGCATGTCGGACGGCATCGCGGCAATTATTTTCGAAAGGTCGCCGCAAAAATCATCCGACAGTCTGTTTCTCAGAAAGACGACGGCATCGGGTCCGAGCTCTGCCGCCTTTTTTGCAAACGAAAGCTGGTCTTCAAGGTTGTCATCAACAGTACCCGCGACGACGATGTCCATTCTGCCCCTGTTTGCTTTCAGAATGAAATCGGCAAGCTCCAGTCTTTCTTTTTCGTCAAGAAAAAACATTTCGCTTGACTGGCATATGGCAAATATACCGGTCATGCCGTTTTCATAATAGAATTCGATAAGTCTTTCGACCTGCGAATAATCGATCCTGCCGTCCTCCCCGTAGGGGGTTATCATTGTCGGCCATATGCCGTCGGCAACGGTTTTTGTCTTTTTTTCATCCGAGGTGAGTTTCTTCATAGTGTTTGACCCCTGTTTTTTGCAGATTCGGGACATTTCAAATTCGTCGGCAAGCCTCCGAATTTGCATACTTTTATCCCGTTTGACCTAATTATCACCTATTTTTTCGAAAAAGTCAATTGCAGAAGACGACACAAACCATACCGATCGGGACATTTTTTCTCTTTGCGAAAAAGCCCGACTCCGCGTTCTGCGGGCTCGGGCTTGTATTTTATCATGTTGTCTGTTTTTCTTTTTCGCCGTCATCCGGATTTTCAGGCTCCGGAAGGGTTCCGTTCTGTATCTGAAGCTCGGTGAGTATCTTTTCGAGAAGCTCCGCTTCGGTGGGCTTTTTCGGCTCCTCCTTCTTTTCCGGCTCGGGTTCCTTGTCTTTTATCTTCCAGAACAGAAATCTTTTGCGGCGGCGGACTCCCGCCTTTGCCGCGTTTTCGATTTTTTCAAAATGTCCGCGCACCGCTTTGATTATTTTAAGAAAGACAAAGACGAAGACGGCGGTTATGAGAAACTGTATGACCGCCTGTAAAAAGCTGCCGTAGTTTACCGATATTTCGGAGGATATCACGGCTCCCGCCTCATCGGTCACCGCAGGACGCAGGATGAGCTTCAGATCGGTCAGATTGATATCGCTTATAAAATAGCTTATAAACGGGGTTATCAGATTGTTTGCGAGCGAGCTTACTATCGCATTGAATGAAGCACCGATCACGATCGCGGCGGCAAGATCAAATATGTCGCCTTTGTTTATGAATTTGCGGAACTCGCTCCCGTATTCGGAGATGTTCTGCACATTTGTTTTTTTCTTTGACATGTCATCACACCCTTTTGTTCATTCTAACATCGGCGACCACGTTTGTCAATATCAGAGATCGATTTTTTCGAACTTTCTTCCCGATGATTTTATCGAGAGCAGGGTCACGGCGATGTAAAACAGAGCGCAGATCGCAAAAATGAGGGCGCGGATCGGCATTTTGCCGTCGGCGACAGCACCGAGAAAGCCGAGTTCCGGGAAATGCCAAAGAGCCTCGGCGACAGTTATGACCGCAAATGCCGCAACCGAAAAGGCTATAAAGGGAGCGCCGAGCCTGTATGCGGTTTTGTAAAATCCGGAAACGAAAACAGAGTTGAAAAGCGCAAATATTACGAGCACGGCTCCGAGATACACAAAATTTGCGGGGAGCATCGGGTTTGTGCGGTATGGTCCGACGGAGACGAGTACGGTTGATCTGATATATGCAAAAATAAGACAGAGCAGGAAGGATATCATCTCTACCGTTACCGAGAAGAGGCATTTTGCGACCGCAACATCGCTCTTTCTGACAGGCAGAAGTGCGGTGTATGTCACGTCTCCGTCCTCGCGCGCATTTCTGAACGAGTAAAATATGCCGAGGCAGACGAAAAAAGCGCCGACAAGTATCGGATAGCCCGGGATAAATACCATGACAGAAAAGGCAATGAATATGTATGTGAGCGGCGAAGCCGCAAGGGTAAATTCTTTGTAAAGCAGATTTTTCATGTTTGTGTCCTCCGGGGTTCTGCGTGCTTCATCGCATTTCAAGATGTACCATTACTTCTTCAAGCGTCGGCTGTGCAAGCGGTTTTCCGCTGAACGATTCCGCGTCGCAGACTCTTACAAGTCCGGTAAAGCCGTCTCTTGAGCGGCATATTCCGTGCAGAACTCTTTTTTCGTCCTCCGACGGCTCCGCATCAAAGCGGACGAGTCTGTAACCGTCGGTGTATTCTCCGATCGGCATCAACGCCTCAACCCTGCCGCCCTTTATGTAGGTTACCGAATCCGCGCACTTGACGAGATCGGATGTAATATGCGTCGAAAACAGGATCGATACGCCGTCGTGTGCAAGCGAAAGAAATATTTCAAGCAGTTCCTCACGGGAAACGGGATCAAGTCCGCTTGTCGGTTCGTCGAGAATCAGAAGCTTTGCATGGTGCGAAAGGGCAAGCGCGAGATTGAATTTGACCTTCATTCCCTCTGAAAGTTCAATCGGACGCTTGCTTTCGTCTATGGAAAAATCGGAGAGATATTTTTTGTAGAGTGTTTCGTCAAAATTGCCGTAAAAACGCCGCGTGACCGCAACCGTGTCGCAAAGTCTGCGTCTCGGGTAATATCCGATAGACCCGCAGGCGTAGCCGATCTGCTGTTTTATTTCGCTTTCATCCTCGCACATGCGCCTGCCGAAAAAACGGACCTCGCCGTCGTCCGGATTTACAAGTCCGAGAACCGACTTGATCGTTGTGGTTTTTCCGGCGCCGTTGCGCCCGATGAAGCCCATAATTTCGCCTTCCTTTACCGAAAAGCTTACACTGTCAAGCGTGAATTTCGGGTATTTTTTGCACAGCCCGATTATTTCAAGCACATTTTCATTTTTCAATCCGGTTTTCCTCTCTTTCGGAATATATTTTTTTCAGCCCGAGATAGACATCCGAGACCATTCTTTCGATCAGCGACTGCTGCCAGTCATTTGATCCCGAGGCACTCATCACCGCAAGCCCGTGTACAAAGACCCAGTTTTCGCAGTGGATAAGCATCGCGCTGTCATGATCCGCTCCGGTGTCACCCGAGACAATATCCGCAAGCCTGTCGGCAAGCGGGGCGATCTTTCCGCCGCCATCCGAATTTCCGGGAGTCATGAAGAGCAGTCTGAACAGTTCCCGCTCCTCGGACGCAAATCTGATGTAGGCAAGACCGCTTGCCTTATACTCCGGCATTCCGACCGCTTTTTCCATTGCTCTCTGCACATAGTCGGAAAAAAAGCTTCCCGCGGCTTCCACCACAGCCGATTTAAGACTGTCCATGTCCGGAAATCGGCTGAACACCGGCTGGGTCGATGAACCGAGCCTCGCCGCAAGATTTCTTGCGTTGAGCGAGTCGATCCCGTCCTGCCTGACAAGCTCAAGTCCTGCCGATACTATCGCTTCCTTTGTGTACTTTGTTTTCGGCGGCATATGCTTCTCCTTTAAATAACATGTGTTATATAACAATTGATATTATACACTTCCGGATGAAAAAGTCAATAGGAAAATCGGAAAAAAACAAAAAAAGCTCAAAAAGCGAAAAGAACAGTTGATTTTTGGTGAATAATATGTTAAAATACAATGTCACGGATATAACCTGACATATCATCCGGAAGGACGGTCAAAATCAAATGCTTGAAATAAAAAACCTATCATACTCGGCGGGGGGAACTCCGATACTTAAAGGGATAAATCTTACGGTAAACGAACGGTTCGTTGCGATAACGGGACCGAACGGCTCTGGCAAATCGACGCTTGCAAAGCTGATTGCGGGCATACTGACTCCCGACGAGGGCGAAATTCTGTTTGACGGGCAGGACATAACAAAAATGTCGATAACGGATCGCGCCCGTGCGGGAATAACCTTTGCCTTTCAGCAGCCGGTTCGCTTCAAGGGGATAACGGTAACCGACCTGCTTTCGCTTGCAAGCTGCAAAAAGCTGTCGGCTGCCGCCGCCTGCGCATATCTTTCCGAGGTCGGAATGTGCGCAAAGGATTACGTGAACAGGGAAGTAAATGCTTCTCTTTCGGGCGGCGAGCTGAAGCGCATAGAGATAGCCATGGCGCTTGCGCGTTCGACAAGGCTTACGGTTTTTGACGAGCCGGAGGCGGGAATCGACCTCTGGTCATTCAACAGCCTTATAAAGGTATTTGAATCGATGTACGAGAAAAATCACGGCTCGATAATAATTATATCACACCAGGAACGCATACTCAACATTGCCGACAAGATCGTACTGCTTAAGGACGGAACCATCGCGGATATCGGCACGAAGGACGAAATAATGCCGCTTATAACCGGTACGGGGATATCGGCGGCGCCCTGCCGCGTCGTCGGAACCTGCTGATTATCTGTCATCGAAGAAAGGAAAAGTCAGAATGGAACTTGATAAAATACAGCTTGAACTGCTTAAGCAGGTCGCGGACCTTGAGGGAGTACCGAAGGGCGCATACAATCTGCGAATTGACGGAAAGGCTTTCGGAAGGCGCGACAGCGAGCATATACACATCGTCCCGAAAACAGACGGCAAGTCGGGAATTGACATTTACATCGACGAAAACACCGTAAACGAATCGGTACACATTCCGGTTATTCTCGATCAGACCGGATTTTCGGATCTTGTTTACAACGACTTTCATGTAGGCAGAAATGCCGATGTTGTGATAGTCGCGGGCTGCGGTATAGACAATTGCGGAAACGGAAAGTCCGAGCACAGCGGCATCCATGCCTTTTATCTTGAAGATGGGGCGCGGGTCAAGTATATCGAAAAGCATTACGGTCAGGGCGACGGCAACGGAGAAAATGTCATGAACCCGACAACGATAGTTCACCTCGGAAAAGACGCGTACATGCAGATGGAAACCGCCCAGATCGGCGGAATAGACTCAACCGAACGGGTAACGACGGCAAGCGTCGGTGAATCGGCATCGCTCGTCATACATGAAAAGATAATGACTCACGGCAGACAGCACGCGGTTACGAATTTTGAAGTTGATCTTCACGGCGACGGCTCGACCGCTCACGTTGTGTCAAGATCGGTGGCTAAGGAGAACTCTTCACAGCAGTTCAATTCACAGGTCGTCGGCAATGCGCGCTGTAACGGCAGAACCGAATGTGACGCGATCATCATGGACAAGGCGACGGTCAGCGCGATACCGAGGATAGTTGCAGCAAATCCCGAAGCCGCTCTCATGCATGAGGCGGCGATCGGCAGGATCGCCGGCGAGCAGCTTGTCAAGCTCATGACTCTCGGTCTTACCGAGAAGGAAGCCGAAAATGAGATCATAAACGGATTTCTCAAATAAAACGAAAAGTGCCTCACGAAGCCGTGAGGCACTTTTTTCGTGGTCATATTATGCTTTTCATTTCCTCGCGCAGACGTTCGATGATCTTTTTTTCAAGTCTTGATATATAGCTTTGAGATATGCCGAGCGCTGTTGCGACCTCCTTTTGCGTAAGCTCCCTGTCGCCTGCCAGCCCGAAGCGCATCTCGATAATCTGTTTTTCACGTGGTGTGAGTCTTGAAAGTGCGTCGTAGACCGCCCGCTTTTCTTCCTCACATTCGACCCTGCGGTATACGCAGTCCTCGTCTCCGGCAAGGATGTCCGAGAGCAGCAGCTCGTTGCCGTCCCAATCTACATTCAGCGGCTCGTCGATTGATATCTCGCGCTTGCCCTGTCCCTTGCGCAGATACATAAGTATCTCATTCTCGATGCATCGTGATGCATAGGTCGCAAGCTTGATGTTCTTGTCCGGATGAAAGGTGTTGATCGCTTTTATAAGCCCGATCGTTCCGATCGAAATCAGGTCTTCGATGCCGACTCCCGTATTTTCGAATTTCTTCGAAAGAAAAACGACAAGTCGCAGATTGCGCTCGACCAGCGTTTTTCGGTTTGACGGGTCGGCAGTGTTTTCAAGCAGTCTTGCCTCTTCATCCGGAGTCAGCGGCTTCGGAAGCGAATCCGGACCGTTTATGTAGGCGATGTTTACACTGCCGCCGCCGAAACCGAGCTTCAGAAAAAGCCTTTGCAGTCTTTCTTTTATTGAATCGGAAAACATATTATCCTCCTGTGTATAAATTGGTGAGCGTAATTACAGAAGAGCGGACGGGACAATCGCACGGTAGCCCGAAAAATCCCTGCCGTCTTCGTTTATCGATGCAATAACTGCCGCAACCTCGTTGCCGTTTACCGCGACGCTGTCCGGTATGTAGCCGACTGCCACTCCGCTTCCCGAAATGCTTTTGTAGGGAATCAGCCTGAGACTTTTTCCGAAGCCGTCGATTTTGCCGGATGAAAGCGAAAAGGAAAAAGCAAGCCTGCCGATCTCCGACGGCATGATCTCGACGGCAAGACTTTTTTCGACGATTATGACGGGCAGCCCGCCGAGCGGGTCGGTAAGCAGGTTGCCGCTGTCAACAAGGGCGTCAAATTCGTGTCTGCCGTTCGGTGAGGTCACACTGATATGCGCAACTGCCGTTTTTGCCGCCTTTGCCGATATTCTGCTCCATATAACCGATAAAAGCGCGCAAAAAGCGGCGCATAGTACAAAGACCCAGAGCGGAATTTCGCTGTATACCGTCTCCACACTGCCGTTTATTACGATCTCACGGCTTTTCAGAAATTTGTTTACAAAATAGTAAAGAGCGGTCATGATCCCGCCGCTTGTGAACGAAACGGCGAAAAACAAGGCTGTGTGTTTGATAAAAAGTCCCGGCTTGCCGAAGCCGAAAGCGATAAAACAGACGGTAAACGGAGTCAGCAGATCGCAGAGCAGTCTTAATGGCAGACTGCGGTAAGGCAGCAGCGCCGCGAGCGCGTAAGCCGCGCCGACAGCGGCGGCAAGGGAAAGTCTTACGGTTCCGACTTTTGTATGAAGAATCGCAGAAACCAGATACAGACAAAGAAAGTCCATACTGAAGTTTATAAGGAAATAAATATCTCCGTAGATCGTTTGCTCCGTAATATCACCCCGCTGATAAAAGCATATCAGCATGTCGGCGAAAAAGAGGTCGAAATATGATGTCCGGAAAAACTTTAGTTGCGGTAAAAATGATATGGCGGCTGTTCATGAACAGCCGTCGAAGATGCGCACAAAAAAGCAGGAGAGATTACTTTGGTAATCTCTCCTGCTTTCACGGTTCCGAATTAAGCTTTTTCTTCGTTTCTGCGTTTGCGTACCGCAATCAGCAGAAGAATAAGCGTTGCGGCAGATATCAGACTGAGTCCCGCATAGATGCCGAGCTTTTCGCTGTAACCGGTCTTCGGCGGTTTCGGAGGATCGGGTTTGTACGGCTCTTCGTCGTTCTTTACAACGCAGACCGCAGTCCTTCCTTCCTCAACGATAACAAGGAAGGGAACGGGTGTGATCTTCTTGTCGCCGTCGATATAGCTGTTTCCGACAACGAGATACATGCCGGCGTCAAGACCGTTAAAAGCGACCTTCTTCGTGTCGTCGGTCGAGGCGGAGGCGTCGGGAGCTATGTTGCCGCTCTTTGTTGCGTCCGCAAGCTTTTTTGCAAGCTCAAGCCATTCGGAATTTTTAACGGGGGTCCACGAAACGTCACAGGACGCATATTTCGCAGTCGGCGTGTAGCCGCCCTCGGCTTTCGGAGTCGCTACCCGGTAGATACTGAAGGAAACATTGCTGTTCTTTGATTCAACAGTCAGTGCCCCCGTACCGGTTGCGGCATAGGATGACAGAGCAAGCATCAGGCAGAGAATAAGCGCAATGCTTACAAACGGAATGAATTTTGCTGTCTTAACATTTTTCATTGTTTTATGCCTTTCATTATATATTTAACAGAGAATTATCTTTGTTTTGCACGACTTTGCCTCGCGTAACGCACGGACATGAAAATGACTGCCGCGACGGTTGCGAGGAAAACCGCGATAAGGATAATTATTTTTAACGTCGTCTGTTTTTTTACGTCGGTGCGATCGACATCCGCACTGCCCCCGGCATCATCGGATGACTGTACAACCCTCACTCCGCGCACAAGCAGACGCTGTGTGTTTATTCCGTACGGGGTACAGGTGTAAAGGGTTACATAGTCTTCGCCGTCGCTTATGTAAAGCCCGGACATATCCGACGGCTCGGTTACGGATATATTGTTTACCTCGTATTCGAGCACGCGGTCAAGTACGCGCAGTATAAAGCGGTCGCCGACTTCAAGCTGATCGAGATCGGTAAAAAGCTTGGCTTTGACAAGTCCCGAATGTGCTGTAATTATGCAGTGGGTTCCGCTTCCTCCGGTCGGAAGACTGGAGCCGTACCAGTAGCCCGCGCCCGATTGCAGCTGTTTTTCTTCGGTTCCGTGATAAATCGGAATGTGTTCGCCGATCTTCGGAATGTCTATGTATCCCATCATGCCGTTGCCGAGAGGATCAAGGAGTCCTTCGACGCGTTCTTTTTCGCCGTCCTCGAGCACAAACTGATTTCCTTTTGATGCAAGATAACGGTTGTATTCCTCGGCGGCTGCCCATTGCTCGTAATAGAGATCGCCGTCGCCCGATGTAAACCTGTTGTATCTGTCGATTTCATCATTAAGTCTTTTGCGGATTATAAGATTGCTTACCGTAGGGTAGAGCAGAACCGCCACCCCTGCAAGCAGAAGTACCGCAAACAGTATCAGATAGGGTGTTGACTTTTTTTTCATGGCAACTGAGTGTGCAACCTCTTCCATCGGTATTTCGGCTGAAAGCGTATAAGAAACACCGAAAAAGGACGTGCAAAAATCTCTTCGGGTTTTAAACGCCGGATTCCGTGTCGGAAAAGCTGTCCGGCACAGGACTCGGGGTTCAAAATTCAAATTATATGTTGCCGCGCCGCGTGCGACGCGGCAACATATTAAGACCTGTTATTTGTTATCTGTCAGTTTTCCTTGCTCTTCTTGCGTGCTATTACAAGCATTGCGAGAGCCGCACCGATGATAGCGATACCGGATACCGTGAAGATCATGGTTCCGTTTCCGCCGGTGTGAGGAATGGGAGCATTGGCAAATCTTACGTGGACTGTGTGGGTTGCGCCTTCAAGTGTTACTTCAAGCGCCTTGTCGCTCTTGAGATATCCTTCGGGAGCCGTTACCTCGACAAGGACATATTTGCCTGCCGCAAGACCGTCTATTGTGACATATCCGTCTGCGCCGCTGACAATGTTGCCGCGGATCAGGTTGCCTTCAAGGTCTCTGAGTTCAAATACCGCGCCTGCAAGTCCGGTCATGGAATTTACCTGATCGTACTTGAAGATTTCAACGGCATAAACGTCAACGGTTACATCGGATTTCGCGGACTCTTCTTCTTCGAAAGCCACATAAGCGGAGTTCTTGTAGGTGCCTGCAGTGATGTCCCCTGCGAGGTTTGCCGAGTAGGTAACAATAATCTCGGGAGCGTTTGCGATGTCGTCGCGGGTGAAATATTCGCCTGCGTTGAAGATCGCAATAAGGTCAAGCGTGATGTGGAAAGCACAGCCGTCTTCCGTGTCGGGAGTTACGGTGTAAAGATTTGCGGCAAGTGCCTTGCCGTTTACGGTAATTACAACATCGTTGTTGAAGATGAGCCTTTCATCCATGTTGTCATGGAATACAAGGTAGTAATTGTTCGCGCTCAGTATCGATATGATCGTAGGATCATCGACAGTAACTGCGGGAAGGAACTTGTAGAGGTAATCCGGAACGTTGGATTTGAGAGTAAAGGTGACTTTTTCGCCTGCGGCAACGGTGTCCTTGTCTGCCGATTTGGTCATGCCGGGCTTCGTCATCTTTCTCTTCGGGCAGCAGCTGTCGGGATGTGTGCAGTCCTCGATCAGGCAGTAGCCGTTGTCATCCTTCGGATGCAGGCAGGTGTGATCGTCGCCGTCGCAGAAACCGTCTTCGTCTGCGTCGACATGGCTGTGTTCGTGATTTGCGCAGCAATCGCCCTCATGGGTGCAACCGTCTACCGTGCAATAACCGTTGCCGTTGTGAGGATGCATGCAGGCATTACATTCGTCGCAGAAGCCGTCGTCGTTTTCATCGACATGGACGTGTTCATTCCATACTGCATAAATTGTCTTGTTTGCGGTTATGGTTATGGGATCGCCTGCTTTATACTGAGCTTCTTCGGCGTTAGCGGTGTCTGCCCAGCCCGCAAAGTCGTGACCTTCGTAGGTAGGCACTACGGAAGAGATCGTAAACCGAGTGCCGTCTGCGTTGCGCAGTTTCTTTTCGGCTGCCGGAGCATTTTCACCGCCGTTTGCATCATATGTAAGAGTTACATATTTGCTGTAATCGGCTTTGGGGAAACTGCTGAGGTAGATGGTAAACGAGTGGGTCGAGTTGCCGGTGTGAGATGAACTGGGGGTAGTCCATGAACCCGACGCATTGCTCATGTCTCTGTCGTAAATATATGCCTTGACGCGTTCAGCAACATTGCCGTCAACCGTCCAGCAGAGCTGCCAGCCGCCGCTGTATTTATCTCCGCCTGCGGTAGAATCCCACTCAAACTTGTATCCCACCTCATGTTCCGCGTCGTTTGAGAGGTGCTTGTTCCAATTGTACTTGTTTGTGGTTGATACCGTGCCGTCATTTCTGGAGTAATAACCGCCTATAACAGTGGCAGTGAACGTCCAGCTCATGTTTGCCGCAAATGCCGATATCGGCAGAAGTGAGAGCAGCATGAGTGCTACCATGACAGCCGACAGGATCTTTGCTAAATTCTTTTTCATCTGTATCTGTCCTCCAAAAAAATTTTGCCCCGATGATACGATATTTCATTTTCGTGCACACCTAAGTTCGGGACACAGTGCGCAACGGGAAGGAGCTTTGCAAAATTCACAGAACTCAATCGTCTTAATTTTAACACCCGATTTACGATTTGTCAACACTTTTTTATAAATTTCGGTACAAAGTTTCGGACAAATATCGACATGGTATTGTTTAATTGCACAATTTCAATGTTTTTTGACGATTTTTGTTTTTGTATTGACAGAGCTCCGTTTTTCTGATATAAGTAGTTAAAACCGCCTTGCGGCGGAACAAAAACCGAAAGGATACTGCTATGGAAGTATTGAAGGATTACTCATGGGTGCGCGGCGTAAACCACTATATGTCTTCGGGAGATCAGCTTAAAAGAGAGCTTGGCTACGGAAAGCGCGTGAATCTCAATTCGGTCCGTTTCTGGCTGGATCACAGGTCATATGCAAAAGACAAACAGGGATATATCGACCGCCTTGTGCGCTTCACGAGGGAATGTTTTGAGTGCGGATACCGCGTGATGCCCATCATCTGGAACGGAAACATGCTCGACCCGCACATGATCGACGAGGACAACTATCCCGCGGGCGACGAATATACGGCGGCGGTCGTCAATGCGCTTAAAGACGAGCCGGGACTTCTTATGTGGGACATCATGAATGAGCCTTCCTGCAACGGGTGGTTGCTTGACGAAAAGGACCCGGAGGTAAGACAGGCAAAATTCGAAAAAATGTGGGGCTTTGTACGCAGATACTGCGGATTTGTAAAGGAAATCGACAAGGTCAACGCGATCACGGTGGGACATACTCTTGCCTGCGATATCGAACCGACCGCCGATGTCGTCGATGTACTTTCCTTCCATGACTATAACGGCACCGCCCGCTCGATAGACGCGAATTACTCGCTTGCGGCGGAGCTTTCGGAAAAATACAAAAAACCGGTACTCCAGTCCGAAACGGGATGTCTCGCAAGAGCGAATCCGTACGACATGGCGCTTGCCGCCTGCGAAAAATACAAAATGGGCTGGTTCGTCTTTGAGCTTATGATACACGGCAGATGCGACAGCGAGCACGGCGTATTCTATCCGGACGGAACGGTGCGCGACCCCGCGACGATCGCGGCAATGATGGGCTGTTTCAGAAACAGGGGAGAGTCGATAATCCTTCCCGTGCCGAACAGAGAGGGCGCCGCAGACCGTGCGCTCGCAATGATAAAGGACGCTCTGACCGAATATACCTGCGACGGCTTCGATTACCGTCCCAGTGACAAAGAAAAACTGCTTGAGGCTTGCGAATACGCCGCATATCTGCTTGAAGGCTGTGATATGATACCTATGGCGTATCCTCCGACCGCAAGAATAAACAAGTTCAGAAGGGAGAGCGGGACTCCGCTTCTTGAGATAAGACAGTTTGCCTACGAGCTCGCAAAGACGCTCAAAGAGCTTTGTCAGATACTCTGAAAAGACAAAATCCGGACAAGCATCCTTTCGGAGCGCCGAAAAACGGCGGAGTCGGCGATGTGAGTCCGACCGCCCGATATTCAAGACCAAAAAAGCAGAGCCATACGACAGTATGGCTCTGCTTTTGTATGTTTTTTGACTTTTACCGACCGAACGCCGAGAGAATACGGCTTTCTGTTTCTTTGTCGCCGCAGACCTCCGACAGAGCCGACAGCGCTTCGTCAAGAGTCGGAAGCGACGGCTGTGCGCCCATACGTGACACGGTGACGGCGGCAACGACCGATGCAAAATAAAGCGAATCCGCTTTCGCAAGCCCGACCGAGCGTGCGACGCAGAATGCGGCGATAAAGCTGTCTCCCGCCGCTGTCGGATCGACGACCGGACGGTAATCGACAGAGAAGCAGCGCAGATATTCTTCGCCGTTTCCGAGAAC
Organism: uncultured Eubacteriales bacterium; assembly: GCA_934486825.1. Classification (GTDB taxonomy): domain Bacteria; phylum Bacillota; class Clostridia; order Oscillospirales; family CAG-272; genus CAKSQF01. Next base: position 29,855 of record CAKSQF010000015.1, read on the forward strand.
CGCTCCCGCCTTGCCGAGGGTTATCAGTGTGTTTTTCACACCGAGCGCCGAGAACGCCGAGATTATTTTTCCGAGATCGTCCTCGCTTCCCGCGCATATGCCGGTAAGCTCCGCAGCTTCGTGCTCATTGGGTGAAATATATGTGAGATTTTTCATAAGCGCATCCGGAATCTTCGCGGCGGGCGCGGGATTCAGCATGACCACGACTCCCGCCCGGGCGGCATATCCGGCAAGCGCGACATTGATCTCCTGAGGTATCTCATGCTGGAGTATGACCATGTCGTACTCCTTTATGCGTTCTTTGAGAAAGGAAACGTCATCGACGGTTATGGCGCCGTTTGCACCCGGAACTATAATTATGCGGTTGAGCGTGCCGCTTTCGGTTTTGCAGAGCTGTATGTCGGCGATCCCCGTTGGGATGTTTTTGTCCACGATCACGTTCGATGTGTCAACTCCCGAGTCGTTTGCCGATTTCAGAAGTTCTCTGCCGAAGGCGTCGTTGCCGATCTTGCCGACCATTGTGACATCTGCGGACAGTCTCGCCGCCTGTATCGCCTGATTTGCGCCCTTTCCTCCGGGAGCGGTCGAAAAGGCGGTGCCGTAAATTGTTTCCCCCGATTTTACAAAACGGTCACCCGATGTGATGAGATCCATGTTCATGCTTCCGACGACAAGAATTTTTGCTTTTTTCATATCCGATCCATGGCTTCCTGACGACGGAAGCCGCCTTTCGTTGCATAGTCGGGAGAAGATTTTTCGTGCGTTTGCGTCTCCCGATTCAATTATACACATTCGGCTCGCAATGTCAATAGTATAACAGAAAGAAAAAGATGTGTCGGAATGAAATACGTGTAATTTGCTGAAAAAATCGCAAAAAATATTCGAAAAATTGTTGACAATATAAAAAATATCGCTTATAATGGGATCAATGAAAAGAAGGGAGAGATGTCTCAAATGAAAAAAATATTTTTGTCTGCTGTTGCCATTACCCTGCTTTGCGGAATGTTGTTCGCATGCGCAAAAGACGGTGATGTGACAACTGCCGCGACCACCGACGCACCGAAGGTGACCACGACCGAAAAACCGAAGGTAACCACCGCTCCGACGCTCACCACCGCAACACCGCCGTCCACAGGACCGGTTTCGGGTGCATATACTCTTGCCGACGGATCGAAGTTCAGCGTTGACGGAAAGCTCGACGAGTGGGATGGCTACAAAACAGTCGTTCTTCAGGGAGAAGGAGCGTATGCGCACAAAAAGGCTACGTTCTATGCGTGTTACACCGATCTCGGTCTTTTCCTTGCCTGCGACGCATATCACGACGAATACATAAACGGTGCGTCAAGCTGGTGGCTGAACTCCAATTTCGAGTTTTTTATCGGCTTTGCCCCGGTCGTCCAGTATTACGTTTATGCCGACGGCATAGGCAACGCCTGTCTCAAGAGCAACAATATTGACGATGCGGTCATGATAACCTACGAAAATGAAGGAAATACAAAATACCACACGATAACCGAGGCGTTCATCGCCGCCGAGAATCTGCCTACCGAATCGATCGACCCCGATCTGAACACGGTTACGGTGGGTGTTGCGTGGAAGACGGTCGGTGACCTTATTATCGGCGGAGCCGCTCACGTCAACGAGGACGGCTCGGATGAGTACTGGGTACCGCTCGGCGGTTGGCCGGATCGCCCCTATCTTACCGCGACGCCCGAGGGACTTATAAACGAAATGATCGAAGAAGAATAAGCATTTACATTGTATCCCGACGGAGTTTGCACTCCGTCGGGATATATTTTGCAAAAAAGCCGACGCTTTTTTGCGTCCGTATTGACATCCCGCCGCGGATATTGTATACTTATTTTAATGAAGGAAATGTCGGAGGCGCGGGATGAAAATAAAACATAAAATTCTTGATTACGGCAGGGTGATTGCCATGAAGAAGGAGAAATATCTTCTTCCGAGACGTCCGTCTCCCTTTTTCAGAAAGTTGCTTGCCTTTTTGTCGGCGGGAGAGCTGCGCGCGACCGATTTTACCGTGAAAAAGATCGGGATGGAGAAGCTGTCCGACGATCAGCCCTGCATGATACTCATGAATCATTCGGCATTTATCGATCTGAAGATTGCCGCAACCGTTTTTGCCGATCGCCCGTTCAATATCGTCTGTACCTCCGACGGCTTTGTCGGAAAGAGATGGCTGATGTATCGGCTCGGCTGCATACCCACAAACAAATTCGTGAGCGATTTCAGGCTTGTGAGAAACATAGCATATACAATCCGCAAAAACAAATGCTCGGTCCTGATGTACCCGGAGGCGAGTTACAGCTTTGACGGAAAGGCGACCCCACTGCCGGACACGGTCGGGAAATGCCTCAAAATGCTCGGAGTTCCGGTCATAATGGTCAGGACCTACGGAGCCTTTCTTCACGATCCCCTTTACAACGGACTTCGTCAGCGGAAGGTGAAGGTGTCGGCAGAGGTCGAATATCTGCTTTCTCCGGAGGATCTGAAATCAATGGATGCCTCCGAGATCGGCGAGACGGTCAACAGACAGTTTGAGTTCGACAATTTCAGGTGGCAGAGAGACAACAACATAAAAGTAGACGCCGACTTCCGCGCACAGGGGCTTGAACGAGTGCTCTACAAATGTCCGTCGTGCAAAGCCGAGGGGGAGACCGTCGGGGTCGGAGACACGCTCGTCTGCAGAAAATGCGGCAAGAAATATTTTCTCACCGAGACCGGTGAGATACACGCCGTCGAAGGAGGTACCGAGATCGATCACATTCCCGATTGGTTTGACTGGGAACGCGAGTGTGTGAAAAGTGAGATAGAATCGGGCACATATCTTCTTGATATTCCCGTGCGGATAATGATGATGGTCAATTCCAAATCGATCTATGAGGTGGGAAGCGGCAGGCTCGTTCACCGACCCGACGGATTCGAGCTCACCGGCTGTGACGGCAGACTTGTTTACAGACAGCGTCCCGACCATTCGTATTCGCTCTATTCCGACTATTTCTGGTATGAAATAGGGGACATGATCTGCATCGGCGATCAGGACAAACTTTTTTACTGCTTCCCAGAAGAGGGAAGCGGCAATGTTGTCGCAAAGACGAGGCTTGCGGTCGAAGAGCTGTACAAAAGATGCAGAGCGGCGTCTGCCGGAAAGGCAAAAGCCGCCGCAAGATGAGGTTTCGGATGATTTTTGACCCGCAGGAGCGTTTACGCAACTGCGGGTTGCTTTTATTGACAACAGAAAGTGGTTGATTTTTTAATGAAAACCGTAGATAATTAAAGTGAAAACCAACAGATATTTGTGATATCATACAAAAAACGAAAGGAAGAAAGCATATGGAGCTTAGATTACAGATCGCAAAACTCCGCACCGGCGAAGGAATGTCGCAGGAAGAGCTTGCCGCATCGCTCGGTGTTTCGAGGCAGGCGGTACAGAAATGGGAAAGCGGAAGCGCGGTCCCGGGACTTGAGCATCTTGTGAAAATGGCGAAGCTTTTCCGCATAACGCTTGATTCGCTTGTGCTTGAGGGAAGCAACAGGATAACCGAGGAAATGCTGCACGGCAGCGACATTGCTCCCGACTACGAGCACATGTTCTACTGGGAATCCTACCCGCAGAACCTTCTCAACGAGTACAGACAGTCGATTGAGGAGGGCAAGGACATTTCAATGTACGAAAAGCTTTTCAAGGCTGTTTACGAGATGCCGGCGGGAGAACACAAGGAAAAGATGGCGGATCAGCTTTTCGATATCGTCTGCTCTGCCGCAACGGTTGAAGGATATCCTTATACCGAGCCTTCCGGGTACCGGGAGATAAGAGAGCTTTCCTCCGGAGAGACGGTGCAGATGAAAATGCCGTCCGCACACGAGCTGAAGGAAAAGATCAGAGGGGCATGGCTCGGAAGAATCTGCGGCTGTCTGCTCGGCAAGCCTATCGAAGGGATTCACACGCCCGAGCTTAACAGACTGCTCAAAAGCTCGGACAATTACCCGCTTCACAGATACATAGCGACCTCCGACGTCACCCCCGAATTGCAGAACGAAATATCCTACCGGGTGAGAAGAGACAGTCTCGCGGACGCTGTTGCCTGCGCCCCGGTTGACGACGACACAAATTATACCGTTCTTGCGTCGGTGGTAGTCGATCGCTTCGGACGGGATTTCAAGCCGTCGGATGTGGCAAATTCGTGGGTGTGGTATCAGGGAAAGGATGCGTACTGCACGGCGGAGCGCGTCGCTTTCAAGAATTTTGTGATGGGCTACCGTCCTCCCATGTCGGCGGTATACAAAAATGTTTACCGCGAATGGATAGGCGCACAGATACGCGGAGACTACTTCGGATATATAAACCCGTGCGATCCCGCCGCGGCTGCCGAAATGGCGTGGCGCGATGCTTCGATATCGCATGTCAAAAACGGAATATACGGCGAGATGTTTGCCGCGGCGATGATAGCGGCAGCTGCCGGTTGCAGTGATATCGCGGAGGTCGTGAATATGGGGCTTGCCCAGATTCCGACTACATCAAGACTCTGGAAGTCGGTGAAATCGATCGTTGACGGGTACAAAAACGGCGCTTCAAAGAATGAAGCATTTGCGAAAATACACGCCGAATACGATGAGTTCAGCGACCACGGATGGTGTCATACGATACCGAATGCGATGATAGTTGCGGCATCCCTTCTTTACGGCGGCGGTGACTATACGAAATCGATATGTATGGCAGTCGAGACCGGCTTTGACACAGACTGCAACGGCGCAACCGTCGGCTCGGTTGTCGGAATGATGAACAAAAGCACGGCGATAGGCGCACAGTGGACTGCGCCGATAAACGGAATGCTCGACACCTCGATCTTCGGGGTCGGAAGAGTAAATATCGACGATATGGTTGAGCGTACAATAAAGCATATCAAGGCAAAATGAGAACGGAGTGAGCTTATGAACGGAAAAAAGGAATATGTTGCACCGGAGATCGAAATATGCGTGATCGACTGTAACGATATAGTGCTTATATCGACCGAAAACGCGGATGGAACTCCCGGAAGAATAAATTACGACGATTAGTCGGGAAAGGAACGCTTATAATGATGAAGAAAATTGTTTCAATGATTCTTGTCCTGTCCTTCTGCCTTGCTCTTTTGCCGGCGGGATTTGCGGTGAGCGCGGCGGATCGTGCGGATGACGGGATACTGCTTGCCGCTCCTTCTGCGGATCAGGCTGCAAAGGGATTCTGCCGGACGGCAACCGATGCCGACGACGCTTCAAAGAAAGATCTCCGTGTAATTATGGAGGCAAGAAAGAGCGATCTGAAAAAATACGAACGCTGTGAGTTTTCTATAAGCTTCATGAACGGCGACGAGACGGTAAAAACCAAAAATTACGAGGCAGACACGGCATACACCGCAATAGCCGCAGACGGTAAGAAATACCGTGCGGCAGACGATTGCGGGCTTATCGCATGCACGATAGTCGGCATCCCGTCGGAAATCACCTCGTTTTCCGCCGTCGCAAAGCTGATAAACGGCGGTAAGGTCGTGCAGGAGATAAATCTCGGCTCGGCAACCCTTTCGGAGGGCACCACCACGCTTACAAAGGACGAAATATACGATAAGCTGCTCGGCGGTTGGCTCGGACAGATGATAGGAGTATCATGGGCGGCATCGACCGAGTTCGGATACCGCGGAGAGATCATGCCCGAAAACAGGATGCCCGCATGGCGTCCCGCAATGATAAACGATGCTTTTGCACAGGATGACCTCTATGTGGAAATTCCGTTCATGGAAATGATGAATAAGAACGGCATCGACTGCGACGTGAATCTGATTGCCGATAATTTCGCAAAGTCGGAGTTTCCGCTCTGGCACGCGAACTATCAGGCAAGGCTCAATCTGCAGAACGGAATAAAATACCCGGATTCGGGAAGCCCTCTGTATAACATCCATGCCGACGATATCGACTGGCAGATCGAAGCCGATTTTCTCGGGATGATCTATCCGGGACTTGTCAACAGAGCCTCCGAGCGGTCGTTTGAGCTCGGGCATATCATGAACTACGGCGACGGCGTGTACGGCGGCGTGTTCGTGACTGCGCTCCATTCGGCTGCATACACTGCGGCGACTCTTGATGAGGTCATACAGGCGGGACTTGACGCAGTCCCCGACGGAACGCTCTTCAAAGATACGCTTCTTGACGTCGTAAACGGCTATAACAGGGGCGATAGCTGGGAGACGGTCTGGAAAACGCTTGAGGATAAATGGGCATCGACCGATAAATGCACCGAGTGTGCGGGACCGATCAATATAGATGCAAAGCTGAACAGCGCGTATGTGCTGATCGGACTGCTTTACGGCGGCGGCGACCTTGAAAAGACGATAATCATATCGACAAGATGCGGACAGGACAGTGACTGCAATCCGTCAACCGCCGCATCGGTACTCTGCAACTTCCTCGGCGCATCGGCGATACCCGACAAATATAAATCGGCTGTCGATATGACCGGAACGAAATTCCAGACCACGGAGTATACGCTTGAACAGGTTCTTGAGCTTTCGATGAAGCTTATCTCGGAGGCAGTCTCCTCCGCGGGCGGAACGGTTTCGGGCGACGATTACACTCTTGTCCTGCCCGAAAGAATAAAGGCTGTCCCCTTTGAGCAGTGGGAAGGCGGAATCGGAGCGCAGCTTCTTGTCAGCGTGTCCGGGGACTGCTCGGTGAATGTCAGATTTGCTTCCGCGGGATCGGAGAAGATCAAAAAAGTGACCTATGATATGGGTGACGGCTATGTAACAAGCGAAAATCTCTGCAAATACGGCTACGCAAAGCCGGGAACCTATAAAATCATCTGCACGGTAGAGGGCGAAGAGGGCACAAGGCTCACGCTTGAAAGCACGGTAACCATCGAATCGGAGCTGAAGGGTGTAAAATACACTCCGATATGCTCGGTTGAAAATCCTTGGGGAAGCGGCAACAAGGATATGAACGTCTTCTGCGACGGCATTATTCCTTCGACAAGCGATTCGTCTGCCGCATTGCAGTATGACACATATTGCGGAGGCGGAGAACTTGACTCGCTCTATGTCGGAATGAGGTTTGACAGAACAGTATCGATCACGGGAGTAAAATTTACCGAGGGTCTGCACTTCTGGGACGGCGGCTGGTTTGAAAAAGCGCCTGTTCTTGAGCTTCTTATCGGCGGAAACTGGGTAGAGGCTGCAACCGTAATCGACGGAAAAGCCTACCCGGATGCGAACAATATGACCACCCACGGACTGCCGTTCGAAAGCTACACATTCAGGCTTGAAAAGCCGACCGAATGTGACGGCGTGCGTTTCAGAGGCAAACCCGGCGGAGGTGCGCACTTTATCAGCGTTGCCGAAATAACTCCGCTTACAAACGACGGCAGTGTAACCGTCAGCCGCAGACCTGCCGTTATCTGCTCGGTCGGTGCGCCCACGGGCGGCGGATCGCAGGACATCGGAGTTATCTGCGACGGCATAATCCCGAGCGCATCGTCGGCAAACGACAAAATGCAGTACGACACCTACGTCGGCGAAAACCCGGATGCGTTTACCTATTTCGGATACCTGTTCACATCGGAACGCAGTGTTTCGGGGCTGATCTTTACCGAGGGCAACCATTTTAACAACGGCGGCTGGTTCAAGAACGGAAGCGTGAAGATTCAGATTCTTACAGCCGACGGGTGGATCGATGCCGAATGTGACGGCAATGACGGCTACCCGATCGGAGATGACTTTGATACGTTTACCCCCGGCTATCAGAGCTACACCTTCAGACTGAAGGAAGCGAAAAACTGTATGGGCATACGTATTGCCGGAACCGCCGGCGGCGTCGGCTTCGTCAGCGTGAGCGAACTTACCGTCATCGACTGAACCGAATAAACCGGGACGGAGACAAAGGTTAACGCCTTTGTCTCCGTTTTTGTATGTTTTAATCGACGATCGGATGTAATGCGGCTAAAATCGGGCTGAAATTATCCACGTTTACGAGTGTTTGCGTAGAAAAATAACGGCATAATGTAAATGATTTGTGAATTTGCTCATAAAATCGACATTTTGACTTGAAAAATTAAGACAAATGTGATAGACTACCTCTTGTGTCAATGAACGCACGGTCGGAACCGTCCGTTTTTCGATCCGTATATGACATCGGAAAACACGGATTTTTGCCTGCATGCATACATTGAATACAGAGATAACGAATCGGAAAGGAGACAGCGCAGTGCATAACGAATCGGAAGAAAAAAAGATAAAATGGAAGAGAAGTGCTCTGCTGTCTGCTGTCGGAACCGCTCTGTCTGCGGTGATCGTCGTTGCCGCGGCTCTTGCATGCAACGGCTCACAGGGAAGAACGCTTGCCGCGGTCGGTGTCAACGCAGTTGTTTCGGATGTGTCGGAGAAGGTTTCTTCGGTCACGGGCAGTGATCTGCCGCATACCGATGAACCGTCGGTTACCGACAGGGATGCCGTCACACGCGCGGACGATACGACCGACCCGGACGACATACCCGAGATCGGATACGATGACGTTGTTGTCCCGCCGTTTATGTACGGTAATTACATGATCGAGCAGGGCGGCGGCATATGGAACTACAAGCCGGAGCCAACCGTTGCCGAGACCGAAACGACCGTTCCGAAGACAACGACCGAGCCTGTCACGACGACAAGACCGGTAACGACCAAACCCGTCACGACCAAACCCGTCACGACCAAGCCACCTGTGACAACGACCGAACCGCCGAGTCCCGAGCCGCCCGATGTGTCGGAGGTGTCGGACAAGGCACTTGCCGTTGTCGAAATCGCAAAGAGTCAGGTGGGCGTCAAAGAAAAACCGCACAACAATGTCAAATACAATACATGGTTTTACGGACGTGAAGTCCGTGACCCGAATTCGAAGAGTACGGCTCACGCATGGTGCGTCGTGTTCATATCATGGTGCGCAGACCGCGCTGGCGTGCCGACCACCGTTGTTCCCAAGACCGCGGGTGTGTGGTACATAATGGGATTTTACCGTGAGCTTGGACTTTATCACGCGAGAAGAGACGGGTACATACCGAATCCCGGAGACGTTATAATTTTCGGAAATGCCGATCATGCGGGGCTTGTAGCCTCCTGTGACGGGGTGAATGTCACTGTTATTGAGGGCAATTACAGCGACAGAGTGATGATGAATACATACAGTTTGAAATCAGCGAAGATCCTCGGCTACTGCTCGCCGGACTATAACTGAACAAAGAATCCCGCCGTTTGTCGTATATGACAAGCGGCGGTTTTTTGTCGCAAAAAACGCACCCGTGTTCCGGGTGCGTGAAACTGGAGCGGATTACGGGGCTCGAACCCGCCACCTCCACCTTGGCAAGGTGGCGCTCTACCAAATGAGCTAAATCCGCATACGGTCTGTAAGAGTGATTATACCATTTTTTTCGGCTTTGTCAAGATGTTTTTCTCATTTTGTGTGAAAAAGCGGACAAAATATAAAGGATGACCGATCGCCCCGGCGATGTCATCCGAATAACTTTAAAGGGAAGTCGTATGAAATGGAAGATATAATCGAAATAAACGAAAAAAACTATGAGGCGGAGGTGCTCGGAGCGAGCAAGCCGGTCCTGCTTGACTTTTATGCGCCGTGGTGTGTGCATTGTACGGCTCTTTCGCCGACGATCGGCGAGATCGGAAAGATTTTTTCTGGCAGAGCCGTTACCGGAATCGTAAATACCGACGAGGAAAAAGCACTTGCCGATGCATTCGGTATTTTTTCGGTCCCGACCCTTGTTGTAATAAGCGGCGGCGAGATAAAGAGCAGACATGTCGGCGGTGCGACAGCCGATGAAATATCCGCAATGCTTGAAAGAGAGCTTTGAAGGGCTCGCTTGTGATTTTTACGGGGAAATGACTGTTTTGATGCAAAAAGCCGATTTCGTCCCGATACAATCAATATAATGAAAAAATGTGCCCGACTCCGGTCGGGCACATTTTTTGTATAACACAGTCGGAGGTGTTTGAACATCCGGTTACTGTCTGATCTTTATTCCGAGCTGTTTGTCAAGCGCGGCAAGCAGTTTGTCTACACTTGCGGCGATTTCGTCGCCGGTGAGCGTGTGGTCGGGTGATCTGAATGTGAGTCTGAATGCAACGCTCTTTTTGCCCTTCTCTATGCGGTCGCCTGTGTAGACATCGAAAAGCTCAATGCCCTCAAGCAGTTTTCCCGCGCCCTTTCTGATGACTTCTTCGATCCTGCCGACCTCAAGCTTTGCGTCACAGACGAATGCGAGATCGCGCGAGGTTGCGGGGTGCTTCGGCATCGGCTTGTACTGCTTTTTGAAGTTTGCGATCGAGAATATCGTTTCGAACGGCAGATATGCGATATAGACCGGCTGGTCGAAACCGTAGTTTGCGGCGGCGGTCGGATGGAGCTGACCGATAACGCCTATGTTCATACTGCCTCTTGCGATGATGTCCGCACAGCGTCCCGGATGGAATGTGGGATTATTCCTGTCGGCAACAAACGAAAGCTTTGTTATTCCGGCGTCGGCAAGCAATGCTTCCGCCATACCCTTGAGTTTGTAGAAATCGCCGTCTCCGTAGAAGCCGAAGGCAATCATGCGCGGCTCGTCGGGAAGCTCGTTCGGGTCCTCCTTCGGAATGTAGATGTGACCAAGCTCGTAAAGCGCCGCGCTCGGCAGGTGGTGCGCATTGTTGTGCGAGAGCGATTCGAGAAGCGACGGAATAAGAGTCGTGCGCATTACGCTTGTATCCTCGCCGAGAGGATTGCTTATCCTGACGTAGCGTCTTTCGGGCGCATCCGCGGGCAGGAGAATACGGTCGCAGTTCTTGGGGGATACAAACGAGAAGGTTACCGATTGGGTGAGCCCCATGGCACAAAGCAAAGAGTGGACTCTCTGCTCGTATGCCTGTTTCGGTGTGAGCATACCTGCTTTTACCGTACCGGTAAACGGTGTGGATTCAAGCTTGTTGTAGCCGTAGATTCTTATGATTTCCTCCGCAATGTCGTTCATCTCTCCGATGTCCGAACGCCAGTGGGGTGAGGTAATTATACCGTTTTCGACCGAAAATCCGAGTTTCTCGAGAATTTTTATCATATAATCCTCGGGAAGGTCGATGCCGAGGAAGCTGTTTATGCGCTCGCTTTGGAGCGGGAGTCTGACCGCCTCTTTCTTTTCGGGATAGATGTCGATCGCACCGCTTACAACCTCGCCGGCACCGAGAGCGGTAACAAGCTCGCAGGCGCGGTCAAGCGCGTCCATGCAGTTGTCGCTGTCAAGTCCTTTTTCGAAACGTGCCGAAGATTCGGTGCGCATGCCCTGAGATTTGGCGGTAATGCGTACCGAGGCGCCGTTGAAGCATGCGGATTCAAAAACGACCGTCTGAGTGGTGTCCTTTATTTCGGAATTTTCTCCGCCCATTACGCCCGCAAGCGCGACCGCTTTTTTACTGTCGGCGATGACGAGATTGTTGCTGTCAAGAATGTGATCCTTGCTGTCGAGCGAACGGAAGACCTCGCCGTCCCCGGCACGGCGGACGATAATGTGCGAGCCGTCGAGCATTGCGTAGTCAAACGCATGCATCGGCTGACCGTATTCGAGCATTACATAGTTTGTGATATCGACGATATTGTTGATCGGTCGCACACCCGCCGCCGACAGGCGCATGCGCATCCAGAGCGGGGAGGGCGCGATCTTTACGTTGCGTATCACGCGTGCCGCGTATCTTGAGCAAAGCTCGGGCGCCTTGTCCTCTACCGAGAGGTAGTCGGCAATGTTTCCTCCCGCCTCGGTCACCTGCGGCTTTGCGATGCTGCAGTGCAGATCGAAGGATGCGGCAGTCTCTCTTGCAAGACCTATCACAGACAGGCAGTCGGGACGGTTGGAGGTGATTTCGAATTCGACAACATCGTCACGGAGCATGAGCACGTCGCGGATGTCGTCGCCCGGTTTGCAGTCCTCTTCAAGAATCAGGATGCCGTTTTCGATCGCATACGGAACCTCGTGAAGGGTCAGACCGAGTTCTCCGATCGAGCAGAGCATGCCGTTCGAATCGACTCCGCGGAGCTTGCCGGCTTTGATGGTCACGCCGCCCGGAAGCTTTGCGGGTGCAATTGCGGCAGGCACAAGCGCACCTTCAAAGACATTCTGCGCACCCGTGACTATCTGCACGGGCCCGTCCTTTCCGATATCGACCGAGCAGATGACCATGTGGTCGGAATCGGGGTGCGGAACGATCTTTACAAGTCTTCCGACGAGGACATTCTGTATGTCTGCGCCCTTTTCTTCATAGGATTCGACCTTTGATCCGGTGTCGGTCATTCTGTCGCAGTAATCCTTTATTTTTATGTCCTTCGTGTCAACGAAGTCACGAAGCCAGTTTACAGAAAGATTCATTTGTAATTACTCTCCTTTTCAATAAATCAGAACTGACCGAGAAAACGCAGATCGTTTTCGTACAGGTTGCGCATGTCGTCGATTGCATATTTTATCATTACAATTCTTTCGATGCCCATGCCGAAGGCAAAGCCGGAGTATATTTCCGGGTCGATATCGCATCCGCGAAGCACGTTCGGATGAACCATGCCCGCACCGAGTATCTCTATCCAGCCCTCGTTTTTGCACACTCGACAGCCTTTGCCGCCGCAGACAAAGCAGGATACATCGACCTCGGCTGACGGCTCGGTGAACGGGAAATGATGCGGACGGAAGCGGATTCTGGTTTTTTCGCCGAACATCTGCTTTGCAAAGGTTTCAAGCATGCCCTTGAGGTCGGACATTGTTATGCCCTTGTCAACGACCAGCCCTTCAAACTGATGGAACATCGGCGAATGTGTCGCGTCAACCTCGTCGGCGCGGTAGACTCTTCCGGGGGAGACGATTCTTATCGGCGGGCGCTGTTTTTCCATTACGCGGACCTGCACGGGTGAGGTCTGCGAGCGGAGCAGGACCTTGTCGTTGATGTAGAAGGTGTCCTGCGTGTCCCTTGCGGGATGATTTTCGGGAATATTCAGCTTCCGGAAGTTGTATGTGTCGTATTCGACCTCGGGTCCCTCGGCAATCTCAAAGCCCATTGACCTGAATATGTCGCAAAGCTCGTTTTCGACCTGATCGAGCGGATGACGCTTGCCGATATCCACGCGTTTGCCGGGAATCGTGACGTCGATTGCCTCGCTTTCGAGCTTGGCAGTCAGCTTTTCGGCTTCGATCGCGCGTCTGCGCTCGGTTATGTCGTTTTCGATTGCTTCGCGGACTTCGTTTGCGAGCTGTCCGATCTTCGGGCGCTCCTCCGGAGAGAGCTTGCCCATCGTGCGCAGGACTGCCGTAAGGGCGCCCTTTTTGCCGAGAAACTCCACGCGTACCGCCTCAAGCTCGTCGTTGCCCTTTATTGCGGCAAGCTTTGCTTCGGCGTCGGCTTTGATCTTGAGAAGTGTTTCTTTCATCTTTGAATGTCCTTTCGTAAATCTTTTTTCGAAAAAAATAAAAACACCCTGTGAAAACAGGGTGAGAGCATAGCTTCACGGTACCACCTGATCCGTCCCGCAGACGCGGAACCTCGACGCCGTTAACGGAGCGACCCGTACAGAGCTATAAACCTGCGGCGCTGCCCATTTTGGCACTTGCCCCTATGGCGCTGCACCCCTGCGGTACTGCTCCATATGGCATTGCCCCTATGGCGCTGCCCACTTTGGCGCTGCACCCCTGCGGTACTGCCCCCGGTGTTGACCCTGTCTGCTGGACGGCGAAAGGCGCAGCCCGATCCCGCATCCGCTTTCAGCCGTGGCGGACGCTCTCTGTAAGGAATCTTTTCGGCATTGCCGACCGTTTCATCGCATTTATCGTCAGTAGTCTATCATATTTTTTTGCCGTTGTCAAGTTGTTTGATAAAAAAGGTTTATGTTTTTCAACGATTATATCCTTTTCAGCCTGTTGACATATCGGGCAAAAGATGATAAAATATAGCAAATGAAGATGAGCACCCGAAAGGAGAAAACATATGCCGGAATATCGCTTTGACACACTGCTGTTTGATCTTGACGGAACGATAGTCGATTCCGCGCCCGGTGTGACGAGGGCTTTTGCCTATGCACTGAAAAAATACGGGATCGATGCCGATCCGGATGACCTGAAAAAGGTGGTAGGACCGCCGCTTTCGCAGTCGTTTGTCGATTTCTACGGCTTTTCGCGGGAAAAGGCGACCGAAGCGGTCGAAAAATACAGGGAATATTACAGAGATCGCGGAATATTCGAGTGTGAGCTTTACGACGGAATATCCGATCTGCTCTCCGATCTGCACGGAAGGGGACTCAAACTGCTTGTTGCGTCCTCAAAGCCGACTGTCTTTGTGAAAAAGATCGCCGTACATTTCGGTATCGACGGCTGTTTCTCGCATATAGTCGGAGCCGAGCTTGACGGAAGACGGACAGACAAAAGCGAGGTTGTCGCCGAAGCGATCGCACTTTCGGGAAGCGACAGGGAAAAAATACTTATGGTCGGCGACCGATCGTTCGATGTCGTCGGCGGGCATAATATGGGAGTAAAGGTAGCGGCGGTCGGCTGGGGCTACGGCAATGCCGAAGAACTTGCCGAAGCCGATTATACCGTAAGTGCTCCGAAGGAGATAATCGGGCTGATCGGCGGAGTGCCGGATGCCGGAACGAAAAGGGGAAGAATATGAAAAACAAACCCGAACTCCTGCTTCCCGCAGGTAATTTTGAAAAAATGAAGGCGGCACTGCGCTTCGGTGCCGATGCTGTCTATCTTGCGGGAAAAAGCTTCGGCATGCGTGCCGCCGCAGATAATTTTGACGGCGAGGCGCTTTCGCAGGCGCTCGGATATGCGCACGCGCTCGGCAAAAAGGTCTATCTGACCGTCAACATCACCCCGCATGTGAACGAATATCCGGCGCTTGAAGCCTATTTTGCCGCTCTTGCGGAGGATACCGAGAAGCCCGACGGGCTGATAATCGCCGATCCCGGCGTATTCATGCTCGCAAAGAAAATGCTTCCGGATGTCGAACGTCATATTTCGACGCAGGCGGGAGCGGTGTCCGACCGCGACTGCATGTTCTGGTACGAAATGGGTGCTTCGAGGATCGTGCTTGCGCGCGAGCTGTCGCTTGCCGAGATAAAGGAGATACGCGGAAAAATTCCCGCAGACCTTGAACTTGAGGCATTTATACATGGTTCAATGTGCGTGTCGTTCAGCGGACGCTGTCTTTTGTCCGAGCATTTCGTGGACAGGGACGGCAACAGGGGCTTTTGCGCCCAGCCCTGCCGCTGGGAATACAATCTGTACGAGCTTGTCGAGGCAAAGCGTCCCGAAATGCATCTCCCGATCGAGCAGACCGACAGGGGGACGTTCATCATGTCAAGCAAGGATATGTGTACGATAGAGCACATTCCCGAACTTGCGGAAAGCGGGATATCCTCATTCAAGGTGGAGGGGAGAATGAAGTCGGCGTATTATGCCGCGGTTACCGCAAACACCTACCGTATGGCAATCGACAGATATGCCGCATCTCCCGACCGCTACGTATATGATCCGGCATGGAAAAGAGAGCTTGAATCGGTCACTCACCGCGAGTACTGCTCCGGATACTATTTTGATGATCCGATGAAGAACGGTCAACTTGTGACGGTCGGCGGATATCTTTCAGAAAAAGCCTATCTTGCGACCGTAATATCCTACGACCGCGACAAAAAGCGCGCACTGCTGATGCAGAAGAACAAAATCCGCGAGGGGGACAGCTGCGAACTTCTGACGCCCGGCTCGGTCGGGATACCCTTCACGGCGACCGATATGAGAGACGAAAACGGGGAAAAGATCGATGCGGCACCCCATCCGTATCAGCTGTTTTCGATTGCCGCCGATTTTGAAATGAAGGAGGGGGACATCGTCCGCTCTGTCTGAAAAGGCGCCTTCAAATGTGTACAAACAGTAATATTTTCGGCTTTCTTATTGACAAAGACAGGAAAATATAATATAATGCATTCGAATAAAAGATGCAGTTGGGAGTGTTTTTGTGCTTTTTTTTATTGTTTTACTGATAATTCTTGGAGTAGCTGCTCTTTGCGCCGGAGTCGTGTTCGGTGAAATTTATCTTACCAGAAAAAAGAATGTTTTCTACGGGCTTATCCCCGTGGGCGGAGTCGCCGCTCTTTCCTATATAGTGCTTATAATAATGCTTATCGCGGGTGCCGGCGGAACGGCGAAGTTCGTGACCTTCTATCTTCTTCAGATACCGGTCATTGCCGGAGTCGTGACCCTTGTTGCTTTCAGAAGGAAATACCGCCGCCGCGAATCGGACGAAAACGCACGTCAGGCACGGCTTCAGAACGCGCGTCGCCTTGAAGCCGAAAAACAGCAACGTCTTGCGGTCCTTCTCAAGGGATTCAGATGTGCGGAGAGCGAAATGAAGCTTGAAGGTCAGCGGGATATCGTTATGCTCGCAAAGTCGGGCAGGAGCGTCTCTCAGATAGCCGGAGAAGCCGGATGTCCCGAAAGCGAGGTCGAGCGGATACTTGATGCGTTTGAGCGTTATGCTACCCGTGTGGACCCGGACGAGTCCGAATCGACCGACCGCATACTTACTCCCGAGCAGGAGGAGAGTATCGTTAACTATCTCGTAAACTCAACTCCCGCCGAGAACAACCTGTCGGCATCGATGCTCTGGAACAGGACGACAGCAAGACTTCTTGCGTCGAATCTGCTCGGAGTGAACCTTTCGACCCGCATGGTATCGGCATATCTTGCGCATTGGGGACTCACGGTTCCCGAGAAGCAGACGATAAAGGCGCGCAGTGCGCGTCCTGCCGTCCGTCTCTGGCTTGCGGGCGATTACGAGAAGATCAGGCAGAAGGCGCACGACGGCGGCGGAGAGCTTATATGGATATACACCGTGGTGCCCGAGGGAATCTCGGATGTGTCTGTTTCGGTTCCGAAAAATCCGATAATGCTTTGCGCGGTATCGGCTGAGGGATCGATCGCGTTCAGAGTGTATGACAAGGATCTCGGCGCATGCTTTACCGATTTTGTGGCATCGCTTACCGCGCTTCCGGGACGTAAATTCTACGCAATCATCAACGAAAATTACGATAAATATATGGATACGCTCGGCAGGGACCGCCGCCGCGCACTGTCCGACAGGATCGAATTTTTCAGCGGCGAGATCGAAAACGGCTGATCCGCAAAACAATCTTATAAGGCACGCTCCCCCGGCATCGGTCGGGGGAGCAGATTTTTTATACTTTTTTTCGGTCGGCTCTTGAATTTGCCGCAATTTCGTGCTATACTGCTGTTAAATGATCGGTCATTTATTCAAACAAACAGCATGTGCGGTAAGCATTACCGCTTTGCGGACTGTATAAACGGAGATCGGAATAAATGTCGCTCACAGTACCAGGGCGGAGGTAACGCAAAATGAAAAAACGATTACTCGGTGTCCTGCTTGCTTTATGTATGATGCACTGTATTATACCGGTCGCGGCATTTGCCGCGAATGTCGGCAGTCGGCAGTCGGTACTCGCGTCGGCATCGGGCGGGACGGTTACGGTATCCACGGCGGCGGAGCTAACTTCCGCAGTGTCGGACGACGAAACCTGCGAAACAGTCAAAATGACGGCGGATATTACAATTGACACCACATTGTCCGTTAAACGCACTGTCACCCTTGACCTCAACGGTTGTGTGCTGAAATACGAAAACAGTGAACCGGGACACGTGGTCATGGTGGAAAAAGGCACTTTGACGATAAGTGACAGTGACCGGACAAAGTATCACAAATTTACTCCGGACAGCAGCGGACTTTGGGTGCTTGACGAAGCAAACGGTACGGAATCTCTTCCGGGCGGCATAATTACCGGTGGTCATTACGAATGGGGCGGCGGAGTGTATGTTATGCCTGACGTCGGTGGTAAGTATAACACCGCACTTGTTATGAACGGCGGAGCAATTGTCGGCTGCAAAGCCGACAGAAGGGGCGGCGGAGTATTCGGTTATGATATCACGATGAACACCCCGGCAAGGATCGTCGGGTGTACCGCCGGTACTTTCGGCGGAGGTGTTTATGTGTCCCTCGGCAAAATTGTCATGAACGGGGGCACTATCGAAAATTGCACTGCCGGTAAGGGCGGCGGAGTATACTTACATGGTCCGTTTGACAGTTTTATCATGTCCGGCGGCAGGATTGCTTATTGTCATGCCACAAGTTGCGGCGGCGGCGTGTATACCGACGGAATCTTCAACATGAGCGGTAATGCGTTCATCTTCGGTTGTACGGTCGGTGACGAAGGTGCCGGAAGCGGGCTGTATGCGGATAAAGATTCAACCTGCACGCTGGATGGCGGAAGGCTGGGAACCAAAAACAGCGAGAAAGCCGGTTATGACGGTGTTGTCAACAAGGGTACCATTAACGGAAGCGGTGCGACGATATACGGCAAGGTTGTCAACGAGAGCAGCGGAACCATTACAGGCGGCACTTATAACGGTACGGTACAGAATAACAAAGGTACCGTTACCGGCGGTAATTTCACAACCCGAAGCGGCACGCTCGTAATCACTTTTAATCCCGATAACGGCGAAGAGGTTACCGGACAGGAAGTCAAATGGAGCAAAAACGGGGCAAAACTCACCGAACCGAGCCCGCCTCCGACCAAAGAAGGATATACTTTTGTCGGCTGGCATTATGATAATAACGGCACAAAAACAAAATGGAACTTTGCCTCCGACAAAGTGAAATATACCATGACGCTCACGGCTGTCTTTGAGAAAACACATGTCCACACATGGGGCGAATGGATTTCCGACGGCAACGGTACGCATACCCGCACCTGCTCGGAGGACAGCGGTCATACCGAAACGGTCAACTGCTCCGGCGGTACGCCGACATGTATCGCAAAGGCGGTCTGCGACTTCTGTCACCGATCATACGGCACGGAGAATCCCGTAAATCACAGCGGCACGGAGCAGTGGATAACGACAGCCGCCACTCATACAAAGAAGTGGAGTTGTTGCGGCGCACAGATTACCGAGATCGAAGCCCATAAATGGGCGGACGGAATGTGCGGTGAATGTGAATACACCTGTCTGCATACCGACGGGGACAAAGATCATACCTGCGATTATTGCGGAAAGACAATGTCCGAACACGCCGACGAGAATAAAGATCACAACTGTGACTATTGCGGAAAGACAATGTCCGAACATAGCGATGAGGATAAAAATCACATCTGCGATTATTGCGGAAAGACAATGTCCGAGCATGCCGACGAGAATAAAAATCACATCTGCGATTATTGCGGAAA
>CAKSQF010000016.1 GCA_934486825.1 uncultured Eubacteriales bacterium
GGGACTTAAACGTGAAAAACTGTTCATCAAGTTGCGCCATAGTTTGAGAGTAGTGTAAATTTATAGGGGACTTAAACTGATATCAAGTCAACTCCTTTCCCTTTCTGGTTTGAGAGTAGTGTAAATTTATAGGGGACTTAAACTTAGAAAGCTTTACAGTATCATTATAATAAGTTTGAGAGTAGTGTAAATTTATAGGGGACTTAAACAGACCTCTGCCGCTTTGCAAAACAATCACCCGCAGGGCTTCTTCCGCGAAGCCCTGCGGGTGAGTTTTTATCAGATTTTATCCGGTTTATCGTCGGTCGTGAAATATTTCCGCAGTTTAAAGCGATCGTAAAATATCAGATGCTTATCGAAAAAGGCTGAAAATCTTCCGATTACCCAGCCGTTTACAAGCGCGCAGACGACCGTTCCCCATTTCACGCCCTCAAAATGCCACATACCGAAGGCAAGAAAACTCATTGCCACGCCGACAAGACAGCTTACGCAGTCGTACACCGTCTTTACTCTGTTGATATTCAGTCCGAAGCGCTCGGACACTTCCTTCACAAACAGCTCATAAACCTCGGGCGAAACATACGTATGAAACATTGCGGAAACACCCGCCGCGCAGAAAAGCAGACCGAGCAGATAATATATCACCCGCAGCCACAGAATATCGGTCGGGAGCAGACCGCCGAGCCTCATAAAGCCGTCCAGCACCAAGCCGTAGACAACAGCCGTGACAAACGAAAAGAGGTATGAAACACGGAACCTGCGCACGACGAGCGACATCACGACAAGCAGAAGCGCCTGAAGGCAGTATTCAGCCATACCGAAGCTGACAAAGCTCCATGTCGGAGACAATATACGGTAGAGCAGGTAAGCGGGAGCCACCACCATCGACACGCCGAAGTCGGCTTTTTCCATAAGTACCACCCCGACGGCAACAAACAGTATACCGAACAAATAGGCAAGCTCGGTGCTGAATCTTTTTTTCATATCAGAATCCTCCGCAAAAAAGAGCCGTCTCCGTCCGGTACGGAAACGAAAAATGCACGGTCTGTATTATAGCACATCCCCGCTCTGTTTGTCAACCACCCGCGAAGCGCAGGCGGCTTTTTCGTCCGAATACATTCAATACTGCCCTTTCTGTTGACAAACCGGCTCTGCCGTTGTATGATAACACAAGTGAGCATTAAATGTCATGAAAACATGCCGGAGTTATGGTAGACTGTAATCGCAAAAAGGAGAGCAAACGAATGGATTGGATTCAGGGAATACAGCGGGCAATCGATTACGCGGAAGCGCACATGACCGAAAAAATCGATTATGATGAGGCGGCAAGGCAAGCCTATTCGTCGCCCTTTCATTTTCAGAGGGTGTTCGGCATACTTTGCGGATTTTCATACGGCGATTACATCCGCATGCGCAGGCTTTCGCTTGCGGGCGAAGAGCTGTCAAAAGGAAATGCAAAGGTCATCGATATCGCGCTCAGATACGGCTACGATACGCCCGAAAGCTTTTCACGCGCGTTTGCGAGATTCCACGGCATTTCGCCCTACGAGGCAAAGCACGGCGGTCCGATCAGGATATTTACTCCCCTTTATCTTAAATTAACCTTATCGGGAGGCAGCAAAATGGATTACAGAATCGAAAAAAGAGACGCGTTCCGCGTCGTCTGCAAAAGAAAGAATTTGGGCAAACCGCTCTCGGCAAACGCTACGCAGGACATTACGGCAATGTGGCGGGAGTTCGGCGCCGACGGCACGCTTGACCGTCTGATCGCATGCATACCGGAAAAGCCGGTCATGAAGGGACTGCTCGGCATCTGCTTTTCGTCCGAGCTTGACGCAAAGCGTTTTCCCTACGGCATAGGCGTCGAATACGACGGAAGAAAGGTCGATGACGATCTTGAAATCATCACCGTTCCGGCAAACACCTATGCAGTCTTTACCTCCAAGGGAAAGATGCCCGATGCATTTATCGAAACCTACCACAGGATCGTTACCGAATTCTTTCCGCAGAGTTCGCAGTACGAATATGCCGAAAACATTGAATTTGAGGTCTATTCGTCGGCGGATACCACCGACCCGAATTACAGCTGTGAGATATGGATCGCCGTTAACGAAAAATCTTAAGCGCAAAAGCCGTCGGACAAATCCGACGGCTTTTGCGGTTTTGCGGTTTTTTTGCAAAAACTATTGCAAATTTTCCGTTTATGGGGTATAATGCACAGGAAAAGGCGGGGTACCGCCGATAGGACGACCCGATATTTTTTATAAAAGGACATACATATGAACAACACCGAAAATCTTATCGAAATCGAACATCTGAATAAGCATTTCGGCAGTCTCCATTCCGTGAACGACCTGTCGTTCAGGGTAAAGAAGGGCGAACTTTTTGCCTTTCTCGGAGTGAACGGTGCCGGCAAATCAACCACAATAAACATAATGTGCGGACAGCTCACAAAAGACAGCGGCTCGGTCAGAATCTGCGATACCGATATCGACAGCGATCCCGACAAAATAAAACGCAGTCTCGGAGTCGTTTTCCAGAACTCGGTACTCGACAAAGATCTGTCGGTCAGAGACAATCTCGAAAGCAGAGCCGCGCTTTACGGCATAAGCGGCAAGGCGTTTGCTGAAAAGCTCGCCGGACTTTCCGCCATGCTTGACTTTTCGGACATTCTCCGCCGACCGGTCGGCAAGCTGTCGGGCGGACAGCGCAGGCGGATCGACATTGCCCGCGCCCTTTTGCATGACCCCGAAATCCTTATTCTCGACGAGCCGACCACCGGACTCGACCCGCAGACAAGAGCCCTGCTCTGGGAGGTTGTGGAACGTCTCCGCAAGGAAAACGGTCTTACCGTCTTTCTGACCACTCATTACATGGAGGAGGTCGCGGACGCCGACTATGTAATTATACTCGACCGCGGACAGATCGCGGCAGAGGGCAGTCCGCTCACCCTCAAGAACAGCTACACCGGTGACTTCATCACCCTTTACACCGACGACGAGGAGAGCGTGAAGAAGCTCGGCGCTCCCTACGAAAAGATCCGGGACGCATACAGGATATCGGTGCCGGACACTGCCGCCGCGACCGCGCTGATAACCTCCTTCCCCGCGATCTTCACCGACTACGAGATCACAAAGGGCAAGATGGACGACGTATTTCTTGCGGTTACCGGAAAGAAGCTTTCGGGAGGTGAATCGAAATGACCGCTCTTTTTTCGCTTGTAAAGCGCAACACAAAGCTTTATTTCAGGGACAAGGGGATGTTCTTTTCTTCGCTTATAACCCCCGTTATCCTGCTTGTACTCTATGCGACCTTCCTGAAAAAGGTCTATGACGATTCCTTCCGCTCGGCGCTGAATGCCGCCGGAGCGCTCATCCCCGATTCGCTGCTTAACGGCTTTGTGGGCGGTCAGCTCATCTCCTCGCTTCTTGCGGTAAGCTGTGTAACCGTCGCCTTCTGCTCCAATCTGCTCATGATAAAGGACAAGACAAGCGGCGCGATTCACGATCTGACCATCACCCCCGTCCGCCGCGGCATACTGGGGCTCGGCTATTATCTGTCCACCCTTGTCTCGACTCTGATAATCAACTTCTCGGCGCTTGCGGTCTGTCTTGTTTATCAGTACAGCGTCGGCTGGTATCTTACCTTTGCCGACATCCTGCTTGTGATTCTGGACATCTTTTTGCTGACGATGTTCGGCACCGCGCTCTCCTCATGCATTAACTTCTTTCTGTCCTCAGACGGGCAGGCGTCGGCTGTCGGAACGATCGTAAGCTCGGGCTACGGTTTCATCTGCGGCGCATACATGCCGATATCCAATTTCGGCAGCACGCTTCAGAAGATACTCTCCTTCCTTCCCGGAACCTACGGCACGGCTCTGCTGCGCAACCATGTTTTGCGCGGCAGCCTCAACGAGATGAAGAAGCTCGGCTTCCCCGACGAGGTGACAAAATCGATCGGCGACAGCGTCGATTGCAGTATCAGCTTCTTCGGACACGATGTTTCGCTCGGCGGAATGTACGCCGTACTCGTCGTAAGCACCCTGCTTCTCATCTGTGTATACACGGTATTCAACATAGTCGTGAGCAGAAAAGTCAGAAAATAAAAGCATACCGCTGTCCGGAGAAACATCCGACAGCGGTATAATTATATCATTTTTTATCTGCCGAGGAAAAGATCGCCCGCAACATACGCCTGACCCGCACCCATTGTGAGTATAAGATCGCCCGCCTTCGCGTTCTCCTTCAGATATCTGCTTATCGACTCAAAATCGGGAAGCCATAGTGCGCCGCACTCCTTTGCCAGCTTTTCGGAGGAAACTCCGAGATCGTCAGTCTCTCTTGCCGCATATATATCGGCAAGTATTACCCTGACCGACAGTTCCTTTGCCTCGTTGAACGCCGCGACCCATCTGTCCCAGAGATCGTGTGTCCTCGTATAGGTATGGGGCTGAAAGACCAGATACATATGTCTGTAACCGAGCGCGGGGAGCGAACGGAGAGTCGCAAGCACCTCGTCGGGATGATGCGCATAGTCGTCGTAAACCGCAACTCCGTCGCGCTCGCCCTTGTGCTCAAAGCGACGGGCAACCCCGCCGAAGGAAGAAAGCGCCGAAGCGATCAGAGCGGGAGGCACCGAATGTCCGAGGCAGACTGCCGCCGCGCAAAGCGAATTGTAAACATTGAAGCCGCCGATCAGCGGAAGCGATATCTCGCAGACAGGTTCGCCCTTATGAAGCAGGGTATAGCATCCGCAGCCGTGCCGGTACACAAGGTCCGCCGCAGAATAGTCGGCAGTGGGATCGGAGAGCGAAACAGTAACGATTTTACCGTCGAAATGCGCGGTCGCGCGCCTTGCGCCCTCATTATCGGCGTTTATGTAAACGGTCGATGCATTTTCGATCGATTTTCCGAACGAATCGATTATCTGATCTATATCGGCAAAATAATCGGTGTGGTCAAGCTCGACATTTGTAATTACCGCATCGGTCGGGCAGAAGGACAGAAACGAATCGCGGTATTCGCACGCCTCGTAAACGAAAATATTGTGGTTTGCGCCGATGCGCGACGCTCCGCGAAGCTCGGGCATGACCGCGCCGCACGCGACGGTCGGATCCGCACCCGCTTCAATCAGGATATGCGAGATCATGGCTGTTGTGGTCGATTTGCCGTGCGTTCCCGAAATCCCGATCCGCACGCGGTAAAACGACATCATATAGCCGAGAAATTCGGCACGGGTGAGGCAGGGTATTCCCTGCCCGACAGCGGCAACAAGCTCGGGATTATCCGGATGAAGCGCAACCGAATATATGACCGCATCGGCGCCGTCAACATTCTCCGCTCTCTGTCCTACGGCAACGGCAATTCCGTTTTTTTCAAGCATTTCGGTAAGTGCCGACGGCGATCGGTCAGAGCCGGATACAATATATCCCCTGCCCTTTGCCCAGAGCGCAAGGCTCGACATGCTTATCCCGCCCGCACCGGCAAAATGGAGTTTTTTTGCGGTTGAAAGAATACCCGCAACCTCGTTTATGCGCTTTGTATGTTCGGACATTCCGCCGTTTGATAGTTTGCTTTTATCCATGACAATAATCTGCCCGTCGGGGCTTCCTCTCTCTCTTTGCCATAACGCAAAGAAAAGTAATTTTTTATTCAAAAAAGATTTTCAATTTGGTTTTAGTACCGTTAAAATTGTCTATTATAATAATGTTGCGATCAGAGACAAAAGCCCGATGCACATCGTCGCACGGATTGCGTACGCTTCTCCCTTTGCGGAACGCAGCGCGGACAGGCGGTCTGTGTCCGACTTTTGTACTCTGAAAGCACAAAGAACGGCAATACAGCAGTTTCAGGAGGTTAATCCACAGTGAAGATCACAGATATCAAGGTCAGAAAGCTTTTTGATGAAGGTCCGATGAAAGCAATAGTTTCGGTAACCTTCGACAACGAATTTGCTCTGCACGACATCAAGGTTATTTACGCCAAGGAGCGTTATTTTATAGTTATGCCCACCAAAAAGAACCCCGACGGCACCTACCGTGACGTTGCACATCCGATAAACGCAGCTTTCAGAGGAAAGCTTGAAGCAGCGGTTCTCGACGCATACGACCGCGCCCTTGAAGAAGAACAGGCACTTGCCAACGAAAACGAAGCCGACGAAGGCTCCGACGAGGTCTGATCCTGTATATCCGCCCGACGGCTTTTGACCGTCGGGCTGTTTTTTTTATTTTATTTTTTCGCCGCCGTCAGATAAAAGGTCTCGTAGCCGATTCCCTCGCAGTATCCGGCGATTACGCCGGACGAAAGCTGAGACAGTGAGGTAAACACGAACGGAAGTACGATATTTCCGTCGGTGTCGATCATTCCGACCGTACCGTCGGCAAGCCCGACAACGGCAAGTCCCTGTATGAACGGAGTTGCATAGGTAAACATCGGCTGTGCAATCCACTCGCCGTCAATCGTATAAAAGCCGTATTTTCCCTTTTTGGAGAGAAGCAGAACCCCGTCCGAATAGCCCTCCAGTGTGTAGCCGTCGGGCAGATCGAATTTTTTGCCGCTTTTGTTTACAAGCGTATCGGTATCGCTGACCACCTTGCCGACCACCACATGGCTCTTTGTCACCACTCTCATGCGCACCCAGCCGTGATCGTATCGGTCACAGCCGATCGATTCGATACCGAAGGTGTCGGGAAGCGTATAAAGGTCGCCGACCGAATGTCCCTGACCGACGACGCCGGTATCCCACGAATACCATCCGCGCGGGACAAACTGAATCCTGCCCGATGTGCTTATGACACGGACGCTGTTTTCGGTCGGAAGCATCACGACCGCAAGGCGTTCGGAGAAATTGAAAGCTTTATAGTAGCCGCCGAGCTTCAGCGCCCCGGTCTTTGAGACATAATAGCCCGCCTCGCCGGTCTCGCTGTCGTATCCGACCTCGACTCCCGTCGGCGCGTATTCGCTTGCGGGAAAGTCATAGAAAAGTCCGACCCGCACGCTCTCCTTTTCGATCTCCTCAAAGCCGTCATTCCCGAACACAAAATATTTTTCGCCGTCGGTAAACACCGGACGGTTCTTTTTGTCTCTGGCATAATAGGGCGAAATCCCGCCCATATCCGCCGCAAGGATATTTCCGAAGCCGTCGCAGAGCGATATAACGCTTCCGTTTTCGGACGCGACAAGCAGATAACCCATATAGGGCTGCACGCTCTTCCTGCCGACCGTCACCTTCTGCGAAAGGGTGACATATGATGCGTCAAAATCATTGTACTGCTTTTGGTATCTTGTTATTACCTCGGCCCCCGACAGATAGTCGGACGAAATGACGCTTCCGCGGACAATCACGTGCTTTTCAGAGTCGTAACCGTCGGAAGTAATTATTTTTCCGCTTTCATCCTTGCTGTATTTTCCGAGGGCGGACAGCAGAGTGTTATAGTTTGCCACTCTGACCGAGGTTGCCACCGCTGTCCGGTCTGTAATAAGTCCCGCAATCGACCTGTAACCGACGGCAGTGCGCAGGTTTGTCACATAGTCGGTTCCGACATCGGTCTTTGAATCGGGATCATAAACGTCCGATCGCTTCGTCGTCGTTTCCGACACCGCGGTCGTGACAGACGGAAGCGTCTGTCCGGTCTTTCCGGTGGTAACCGTCACATTTTTATCGTCCGATTTTTTGAAAAGCCCGGCGGACAGGGCGCAGACAGGCAGTGTGACCCCGAACAGGATCAGCACCGCCGTAATTTTCGCAAGCGTTGCAGAAAAGGATTTCATTGACAACTGTCCTTTCATCTGAAATATGAAATGCTGCAGTCAGTGATGATATTTTCCGCCGGAGGCAATATTTCCGGCACGATAGATCTGCTCAAGAAGTATGACCCGCATAAGCTGATGCGGAAAGGTCATTTTCGAAAAGGAGAGCCGCATGTCGCATGCTCTCTTGACCTCCTCGGGAAGCCCATCGAACGGTCCGATGACAAAGCATATTCTGGAATATCCCCGACAAGGCAGATCATATATAAGCTCCGACAGCTCCTCCGACGAAAGCTGTCTGCCCTCGACGCAGAGCGCGATCTTATACGCTCTTTTCGGAAGCGCCGGCAGAATCGGTGCGCCGTCCTTAAGCTCGTTTATTTTAAGCGCCGCGTATGCCGATATGCGCTTTTCGTACTCGGCGCAGGCGGCGCGCAGATAGTCCTCTTTGAGATTTCCGACGCAGACAACGTCTATTTCAAGCATTTTTCACGCTCCCGTCCCGCATTATACTTCGATAACCATGCGGGTAATATCATATCTTGCGGCAGCCTTTACCATCAGATTTGCGAATGAATTTCCGGCAAGCGCCTTGCTGACCGTCCTCTCGGCAAGCTCGGGACGATTGTTTTCGGCTGAAAGGTGTCCGAGAAGAAAAGATCTCGTCCCCTGCTCCGCAAGAAAAACCGCAAGAGACGCGCAGTCGTCATTGCAGAGATGTCCGCCCGCGCCCGATATGCGGAGCTTGAGCGCGGCGGGATAGGGACCGTTTTTCAGCATGTTTTTATCGTAATTTGCCTCGATCAGCACGGCTGAACAGCCGACAAGTGCCGCGCACAGCGTCGGCGTAACCTCGCCGGTATCGGTGGCAATCCCGATTTTCGTCCCGTTTTCGCAGATCGTATAACCGACACACGCCGCGCTGTCATGCGATGTCGGAAAGGACGCGACCGTAAACCCGCAGACTTCTTCGGAAAAAATCGGCGGATGAGGCGTAACCGGAAGCCTGCAACCGCCGTCCGCGGCAAGCCGTTCGGCGGATGCCCCGACCATATGTATCGGTATATCGTATTTTTTCGAAATCATCGGCAGCGCCGCCGTATGATCCGAATGTTCATGTGTCACAAAAACCGCCGATATATCCGCAAAACTCATTCCGAGAACCGAAAGTGCGTATGATATTTTGCGTGCGGAGCCGCCGGCGTCAATCAGTATCGCTCCCGTATGCGAGCGCACAAGGGTGCAGTTTGCCGACGAGCCGGAGAAAAGAGAATAAACTTCCATAAAAACCGAAGGTCAGCTGAAAAAGCAGACCCAGACAATATCAAACATAATTACAGCCGCCAGCGGAATGAGCAGATAGCCGAGCTTTACCCCGATCTCTCTCTTCTTTTCGGCAGATGCGAGCCTTTCTTCGATCTCCTCGCGGCAAAGTCCCGGCGGGAGATCGTCCTCACCGAGTTTTTTCTTCGAAAAACCGCGGGTCAGCACGGCGACCGCACAACAGACAAGCCCGGTGACGACATAAAGCCCCACATAAGCGGCAGTCAGCCTGTATTTCAGTATCAGAACATACACGGTCATGACCGCCGCAAGGCAAAGGGCGAGGCGGAGCACCTTGGAGAGAAGCTCTTTGCCGATATCTATCCTCGGAATTTTCATTTTCCGTCCCCCTTTGCAGACTTAACAGACATACACTATCAGATTATGCAGATTGCACCCTTTGTGCGTATGCGAAGAATATGACATGCGCCCTCTCCGAAGACGCGATCCATGAGCTTTGCAAGCTCGTGTGCGTTCCCGGTGGGAACAAACGCCTGTATCGTTCCCGCAAATCCGCCGCCGTGAACACGGCATGCCGACGGTTTTTCAACTGTCGCAAGAAATTCCTCGGTCAGGCAGAGCGCGAGCGAAAGCCCCTGCTCTGCGACGTTTTTGGTTGTGTAGACGTTCTGGAGATATTTGAAGGACGAATTGCCGGACGCGCGCACGCCTGCAAAGAAGCTGTCGATATCGCCTCTTTCAAGCGCCGCCTTCTGCATATCGACGCGGTCGTTTTCGGCAAAGAAGTGGAGCGCGCGCAGAACGGCACGGTCGCCGCATTTTTCGCGCAGCTCGGGGATGCGTTCAAGCAGTTCAAGCTTTGACACATCACGCAGTACCTCGCCGCCGAGCTCTCTTGCCACAGCCTTCATTTCGGCGGGAACTGCCGCATAATCGGGGGTAAGATCGGCGTGGTTTCCGCCGGTATCCACGATGCAGAGCGAATAGCCGATTGCCGACAGGTCAAACTCGGGCGATGTAATTACAGGTTCGGACGGGTCCTTGAAATCAATCGAAATAAATCCGCCGACCGCGCATGCCATCTGGTCCATAAGACCGCAGGGCTTGCCGAAGAAAACATTTTCGCTGTACTGTGATATTTTCGCAATCTCTACATTGTCGATCTCGTTGTTGTAGAGCGAGCGCAGTATATTGCCTATCATAACCTCAAACGCCGCAGAGGACGAAAGTCCCGAGCCTTTGAAAACATTCGACGTTGTATATGCTCTGAAGCCGCCGACAGTATAGCCGTGCTTCACGAAGCCGTCGCACATACCCTCGATTACAGCAAACGAGGTCGCAAACTTCGACTCGTCAACGGCGATCTCCGAAATCTTCACGACATCCTCGGGGAAGCCTTCGGATTTGACGGCGATGACCCCGTCGTCGGTACGGGTTGCAACGGCGATGATATCAAGATCGATCGACGCGGCAAGCACCTTGCCGTGATTGTGGTCGGTATGGTTGCCCGAAACCTCGGATCTGCCGGGGACGGAGAACAGACGAAGCTCGTCTGCGTCGCCGTACTCCTTTTCAAAGCCTCTGACGGCGGATATGTAACGTGCCCTCTGATATGTGAGATTTTCCTTGCCGTAAAGTTCGGTCAGAACGGCATCAAGCTCACCCTTTTCAATAAATGAAACAAGCTCTTTTACATTCATGGTAAAGCTCCTTAACTGCAGTGATATTTTGTTCTGATATTATATCATTTTTTTTGCGAATAAACAAGAGATTTTACGAAAAAATCTGTAAAAACAATATTAACAAAGAGGCTTTGAACCTTATTTTTTCATCGGCATATGATTTATCGAAACGATAATTACAGGGTGAAAGGTCGGATAAAAACTTATGTGTTCGATTGCCGCAATATACAAAAGCGAGCTTCGCTGTGCAGAACGGATGTCGGAGGTCATGAAGCTGCGCGGACCCGACAGAAGCGCGGTCATGCGCGGAGAGGATATCGCGCTTGCGCACAACCGCCTTGCGGTCATGGACCCGAAAAACGGGGACCAGCCGATGTCGGCGGAATTTGAGGGAAAACGTGCCGTGATCGCCTACAACGGCGAGATATACAACACCGACGAACTGCGTGCGGAGCTTGAAAAGAGGGGCATGCACTTCCGAACCGGATGCGACACCGAGGTCGTGCTCGGCTCATATCTGGTATACGGCGAGGATTGCCCGAAGCATCTCAACGGCATTTTCGCGTTCGTGATATGGGACGAAACCGAAAAAAAGCTGTTTGCGGCAAGAGACCGACTCGGAGTCAAACCGCTTTACTACACGGTTCCCGACGGCGGAGGACTGCTGATAAGCTCCGAAATAAAGGGACTGCTCGCAAATCCGCTTGTCCGTCCGACAATCGGCGCAGAGGGCGTATGGCAGCTTCTCCTTCTCTCT
Source organism: uncultured Eubacteriales bacterium (assembly GCA_934486825.1). Lineage (GTDB taxonomy): Bacteria > Bacillota > Clostridia > Oscillospirales > CAG-272 > CAKSQF01. The sequence continues at coordinate 11,472 of CAKSQF010000016.1, forward strand.
CCGGTCACTCTGCCCGAAAGCACCGTATACGAAAACATTTACCAGCTCGGCGCGGGCAAATGCCTTATCGCGGACGATAGCGGCATAAGAATCCGCAGTTACTGGTCGCTATGCGCCCACAAACCGACAATTTACGATCCGGCAGAGGCGGCAGAGCAGCTCCGCGCGCTGCTTTTCGACGCGGTAAAACGGCAGTGCAGATCGGACGTTCCGCTCTGCACCTTCCTGTCGGGCGGGCTTGACAGCTCGGTCCTGACGGCAATCGCCGCAAAGGAATTTGAGGCAAAGGGGGAAAAGCTGTCCACATTTTCATTTGAATACGAAGGAGAGCATGAAAATTTCAGAAAATCGCTCTTCCAACCCGCCTCGGACGACGAATTTGCCCCCGGTCTTGCAAAATATCTCGGCGCCGATCACAGAATACTGACTGCGGGCGACCGCGACGTTGCAAAGCTGCTCCCCGAGGCGGCATATTTCCGCGACATGCCCGGTCAGGCGGACATCGACTCCTCCCTGCTCTATTTTTGCAGGCAGGTCAGAAAGAGCCACACCGTTGCGATTTCGGGCGAGTGTTCGGACGAAATTTTCGGCGGATATCCGTGGTTCTACCGTCCGGAAATGATAAACCGCGGCTTTTTCCCGTGGATGCACGATCCGACAGTCAGGCTGTCCCTTTTCCGTGATGAGTTTGCCCATCCGAAGGACGGCATGGAATTTCTGTCGGCGGCATACAAAAAAGCCGTATCTGACGTCCCGATTGCCGATTCGGACGACGACGAGACTATAGCATACCGCCGCGCGACCATGCTTTCGGTCAACTATTTCATGTCGAATCTGCTTGAACGCAAGGACCGCATGAGCATGGCGGCATCCCTTGAGGTCAGGGTTCCGTTTGCCGATCACAGGATAATCGAATTTGTCTACGACCTGCCGAAGTCGGTGAAGTTCGAAAACGGAGTGGAAAAATCACTTCTGCGCCGCGCCGCGGAGGGGCTTCTGCCCGACAACATCCTTCACCGCAAGAAATCGCCCTATCCGAAGACCCATTCAAAGGGCTACGAGCGGCTTGTGCGCGAAATGCTTGACAGTAAAATGCGCGAGGACAGTTTTTTTGCGTCGGTGATTGACCGCAAAAAGGTTTGCGCGATGATCGACGGCGACGACATAACATGGCTCGGTCAGCTCATGTCCCGCCCGCAGCTGATGGCATGGCTCGTGCAGTTTGCTTTCTGGAGCGAAGGGGTAAACTTTTCGGTATAACAGACAAAGTGACCGCCGCGGATTTTTCCGCGGCGGTCGCCGTCATAATTATTTGTTTGTTTTTGACGTCTTTTCACGCAAAGTGTTTATATACCCTTCAAGAGATGCCCTGAGCCGTTCGGCAGAGCCTCCGAGCGGAAAGACGAAATTCTGTCTGACACGCAGTTTTTTCGCACGCTCGGCAACCGACAGCTTGAGATGCTCGTATCTGATCTGGAGCTTGTGCTCCTCCGCAAAGCGTTTGATATTTCTGACGACGCCGAGACTGTAAACGCAGTCTACAAGAAAGACCCCGACATATATTCCCGACAGAAAGAGCCAGACCGGGCTTTTTGCGACGGTCGTGCATGCCGCGACAAGTCTCCCGTGCAGAAAAAACGCATAGGCGGCTCCGAGCGCTCCCCATATGAGGCTGAACAGCGGGCATATCTGACCGTCGATGTTTCCCGGACGGCTGCTGTAATCCCACAGTCTCACATGATAATATTTTGTGAACACAACTCCGGTCACATATTCGATCGCGGTAAGCATCAGCGTGATTATCAGCACACGCAGACACTCTCTCAGCCACACCGTCCCGACAAAGGACAGTTTAAGACTGCAAAGCAGATAAAGCAGAAGGACTCCGCTTCCGTAAAGCGGCAGGCAGGGACCGACAAGAAAGCCGGGATTTATCCATCTTCCGTGCGCAATACGGCGGTAGACAAGCTCAAGAAGCCAGCCGACGCTTGCCCCGAGCGAGAACAAAAAGACTACTGCTGACAGATATTCCATAACCGGTCCTCCCCGACGTCCTTTTTTCAGCGGTCGCTGTCGCTTATATCCCTGAAATCAGCCTCGACCGCGTCGTCGATCTCTTTCATTTTTTTCGACACCTTGACTGCGGTGATCGCAGTACACACATTCAGAATCCCTTCCGAAAGCAGATTTATTCCGATAAGAACGGTCAGAAAAATACCGCCGCTGCCCGGACGGAGCATGAGAACAAGTCCCGCCGCCGCCGTTATGAGAGCAAGAATCAGTATCAGCCACCAGCTTCCGAGCCCAAAACGCTTCGAATCGACGGCTATCTGAATTTTGAACAGTCCGTCGGCAAGAATGAACAGTCCGAGCGCAATGCAGATAAAGGTCATCAGCCACGACGGGCGCACCAGCATGATAATTCCGAGCGCGATAAGCAGCAGTCCCGAGGTAAGGTCATACTGAAAAGCGAGACGATAAAGATCCCGCGAAAAATAGCCGATAAGACGTATTATACCGAACAGCATACACATTACTCCGCACGAAATGCCGAGAACACTCAGCGACACCTGCGGATAGATCATTATTACCAGCCCGAGCAGGCAGACCGCAACCGATGCGGCGATGTAGCCGATCTTTGCGGCTTTGACCGAATTATAAGAACGCATAAAAATCAAAACTCCTTTTCCGGACGCCGACGGTCGTTTTATCCGACCGAAATCACGTCCGACCTGTTTGATTGTATTCTACCACATTATCCGGAAAATAAAACGGTCAGTCGCCGCCGACTGACCGAAATACTCCCACAAGGGCTTCTCTGTCCGAAAAACAGAGCTTCTATTCAAAGATTTTCCTGCTCTTGTTCACTGCGTTGATTACCGCAAGGATTATCGGCGACAGCACCAGGTTGATCGAAAATTCGATAAGAAAATTCCAGCCGACAAGTCCGGTTATCACATAAAAAAGCAGATCGGTGCCGCCCGCCCACTGCGCAAGCGTGTCCCTGAAGAAGAGGAACATAAACACGCAGAAGAGCGATGTGTTTACGATCGGTGCGCTCGCCGATGCGAGAACCGCGCCGAGTCCGACATGCTTTTTCTTCGACAGCGCCCCGAAAATAAGCCCGGCGACAAGTCCTGCGGCAATTCCCTTTACAAGGCAGACGAGAATCGTCAGAAAGGGGTTGACTCCGAACAGAAGGTTTCCTCCGCTGTCAAGTCCGAATACCGAACAAAGGGATACCACAACCCCGAAAACTCCGCCGAGAAGCGCGCCGCCGCCCGCTCCGAGCAGAGCCGCTCCGAGCACAACGGGGACAAGCGTCACGGTAATGCCGAACGGTCCGATTTTTACAAAATAGCTCACAAGCTGAAAAACGACCACAAGCGCCGAGAAAACAGCCGCAAGCGTGAGTCTGAACACATGGTTTTTATCTCTTCTCATACATATCTTTCCTTTGCAAAAACACTGATTACCGTCATATTGTAGCACGCAAAAGCTTTTTTGTCAAGAGGGTGCGGGAATCGGCTTTTGCCTGCCGATTCCCGTCATTTTTTTGCCGCAAACGGGTTTTTACCGATTATTTTGCGCCTTTTACGACTACGCGGTCACCCGATATTTCAAGAGAAACTCCGAGCAGTGCACCGATCGCGCCGACCTTTTCGGCTTTTGCGTCGGCAGCCTCGCCCGCAAGCGAGCTTGTGAGCGCGTCGGCGATCTCCGCCTTCTCACTGTCGCTCGGGCTGAGCGACAGTCCGAGAGGATCGTTTTTCAGCACGCCGTTTTCGTCCTTCGAGATATCGATAACGGTTGACATGACTATCTTCGACGCGGTCAATTTTGCGACAAATGTTCCTATATCCGGAATCTTCGGGTTCTCCCCGCCCGCAAGAGCGACAAGCTCGCCGAGAGCCTTCGCCTCTTTTTCACATTCCTCGTCGGTCATGCCCTTTTCCTTGGCATCGGCAAAATTGTCGAGCATATCGGATATTACCTTCGAAAGCGTCTCTGCCGTTTCCTTTTTGCCGCATATCTTTTCAAGCGCTTCGGCATCGAAGACAGCCTTGATGAAATCGATCGAGGCGGGTGTTGCCGACTTTATAAGTGAGGTCGTCGCCTCGTTCAGGCTCTCGCTGTCCTTACCGCCGTCCGAATCGGCAAGCTTCCGGATCGCGTCAAAGGTATCCGAAACCGATTTCAGCACCGATTCATAGGACTCCTTTTCGGCGTGATCTCCGAGTGTTTTCGCAACTTCCGCCGCTTTTTTCGCGCCGATTCCGGTCACGTTCTTTACTTCTTCGGTCTGGAGCAGGAGCGCAACCGTGTCCGGGATCGCGTCCTTTCCGAAAAGCTCGGTCTTCGAAAGAGCGTCAAGCGATTTGCCGAAGGCGTTGAGCAGCTCCTTCGGATCGGCATTCCCGGAATTCCCGGTGCTTTCCGCGCCCGTGATCGAGCAGATCGCCTCGGCAAGCAGATCGGCTTCCTTTGCCGGATCCTTTACGCCCGATTTTTTGAAGAGCAGATCGGCTACGGTGACGATCGGGCAGGCGTCCGCAAAGTCCGCTTTGTCCGAAAGATCAAGCGGCTTGCCGTCCTCGTCGGTTACAAGCGATTTTTCGCAGGCATCGGCAAGAACCTTTCCGACATCCGCTCCGCCATCTCCCGCAAGCGCGATTATACGCTCCGCATTTTCCTCGGACAAATCGAATCCGTGATCCGAGAAGACCTGTGCAAGCTCTGCCGCATCCTTCTTTTCTATCGCCTGCCCAACTCCGGAAACGAAGCCGTTATAGAGCGCATCGCCGTTTTTCGGCACATTCAGCGCCGACAGCGCATCGGTGAGTCCCGCGTTGAGCAGACCGATCATTCTTTCTTCGTTGTGCCCGTTGTCAAGGAAGACCTCGATCACGTCCGACATGAAATCGCGGTCGGACATCATCTTTTTGACATTTATCTCCTTGCCGCCGAACAGATATTCATTGTTTATGCATGCCGAAAACAGCTTGCATATCATACCCGCGTCGGCTCTTATACTGTCGGGAGTCGATTCGGTCGCAAATTTTACGAGGAAAGCGGCGATTTCGCTCCCGCTCTTTTCGGTCATACCTTCGGCGGCTTTTCTCATCACCTCGCTGATGATTGCGGGAGCCGCCGTGCTCTTTGCAAACGATCTGCCGAAGCGGTCAAGCCGTCTGCCTGTTTCGGCAGTGCTTATGTTGCTGTCGGATGCCGCCGACGCGAAACGCAGTGCGTCCCCGATCATATTGAATTCGTTCAGCACCGACATGCTTCCCGCCGATGTCGGATAGGTGGTCAGTATTCTGAAGATCGGCTCGGCGCCGAAAACGCGCGCGGTGGCGATCGCGGGATTGGAGGTAACCCCCCTGATAACCTTTCCGACTGCCGAATATATCTTGTTGAAGCTTCTCAGCCCGCTCTGCACCTGTCTTACCGACGCTCCGGATCTGACTCCGGACACTCCGGAATCGATGCCGCCGAACATGACCTGCATATCGTCGGTCATACCGGACGACCATCCGATCTTGTCGGAATCCGCGTCGATCGACCCGCTCTTGTCGGAGCCGACAATGCTTTCGGGAATTCTGACGTCAAAGACGGGAGAAAAGCTGCCGAGCATCATCATTCCGCCGACTGTCGGCGCAAGCAGTGTGCAGTAAACGATGAATCCGCAGAGCGCGCCGAGCAGTGCGCCGGACAGGTTTCTCTTGCCTTCCGGCTGTGCAAAGCCGCGGGCTGCAGGAGTTTTTGCATTTTTCGGAGCGGGAGCCGACACCTGTGCTGCCGCCTCTGTCGGTGCGGCAGTTTCGGTCTGTGCGGGCATCTCCGTCTGAGCGGCAACTTCGGGAGCCGGTACCGCGGACTTTTCTTTCCTTGCGGGTGTGATTTTCATGAAAAGCCTTGCAAGCGGAGCGGTAGCAAGCGTAATGAGCGGACGCGCGATCAGATATACAAGTCCGAACGCGAGGCAGGCGATCAGCGAGGCTATCACGGCTCTTACAATCTCGGTTCCCGATGTAAATTCGGTCAGAAATGCCGCGTCGGTCTTAGCCGCCGCCTTCACCGCAATCGCCGCAAGCGCTTTGCCCGAGAAAAATCCGACAAGCCATGACACCCCTGCCGCGACAAACGCCGACAGCACGGTAAGCAGTGTCCGCGCGGCATAATACTGCCAGACAAGCTCCTTACCCCGGAACATCGTCGGCAGGACAAATGCGAGCGAAAAAACGAAAAAGATCACTGTTGCGATAAACGCGATCATATGGACCTCCCTCCGCGCCGTTTTTGCGGCACAGATCACAGAATTATGTAAATCATCACTCATTTGAGCACGGTTTTGTTTCTTTTTCTATTTTATCACATATTTTTGTCCGTTTCAATAGAATCTTAACATTTTATTAAAAATAATTTAATCCGCATTTGCGAAATATTTTATATAATTATCGACAAAGTTACGAGAAAAACGAAAGGAAACCACCATGACGAGAAACGAAATAGACAAAAAATACAAATGGGACATGACGGCGGTCTTTGCATCGGATGCCGATTTTCTTACCGAAGCAAAGTCGGTCGAAAACGAGATAAACGGCTTTGACCGCTTTGCGGACAAAATGGTCGGATCGGCAGAAGGGCTTCTCTCGGCAGTCGGCGCGCTTACAGCGATACACAGACGGCTCGAAAAGCTCGCCGATTACGCCTCCCGTTCGTTCGACGTGGACAAGACCGACAACGCAAAGCAGGCGCTTGACGGCAGAGTGGAGGATCTTTACAACAGGCTCGGCGAGCACTCCAGCTTTTTCGGCGGCAAAATCCTCGAAATCGGCAGAGAAAAGTTCGAAAAGTGGGCAAAAGAGCTTCCCGGACTTGAAGCTTACCGCCGCACGATAGAAGAACGTCTCCGCTACGCTCCGCATACGCTCGGAGAGAGCGAGGAAAAGCTTCTTTCCACCCTCTCGGCTTCCCGCGGCGGCTGTGCAAACGCCTACTCGATCCTCACCGACTCGGACATGAAATTCGGAAAGATCCGCGGAGAGGACGGCAGATACACCGAGCTTACCGACTCAAATTACGTGACATTTCTTATGTCCTCCGACCGCAGGGTCAGAAAAGCGGCGTTTGACAAAATGTACGAAACGCTCGGCTCCTTCAAAAACACGATCGCAACGATCATGAACGGCTTTGTAAAGGAGCAGGTCGCATGGGCAAAGGCGAGAAATTATCCGAGCGCGATGGAAGCGTCGGTATTCAGAGACGACGTTCCGGTCGATATCTGCAACAATCTTATCGACACGGTTGAGGAAAATCTCGGCGTGCTCTACCGTTATTACGATCTGAAGCGCCGCATGCTCGGACTGTCGAAGCTCCACATGTACGATCTCTACCCGTCGATCATCGCCGACTGCGACAAGAGATACGAATACGACGAGGCGGTCCCCATGGTGCTTGAAGCGCTTGCTCCGCTCGGAAAGGACTACACCGACGCTCTGAAAAAGGGCTACGAGAGCGGCTGGGTCGATGTCTACCCCACCCCCGGCAAGCGAGGCGGCGCGTACAGCGGCGGCGCATATGACACCGCTCCCTACATGCTCCTCAACTACAACGGCACCTTTGACGACGTATCCACTCTCGCACATGAGTCGGGACACTCGATGCACAGCTATTATTCCTGCAAAAGCAACAGCTTCCAGAACAGCGGATACACCATATTCGTAGCCGAGGTTCCGTCTACCGTCAACGAGCTTCTGCTCGCAAACGACCGTCTCGCAAAGGCGACCGACAAAAAAGAAAAGCTGTTCATTCTGAACCAGCTTCTTGAGGTATTCAAGGGCACGCTTTTCAGACAGACCATGTTCGCAAAATTCGAAAAGGTTCTCTACTCGCTCTGCGAATCGGGAGAGACGCTGACCGCCGATCTGCTCTGCGAAAAATATTATGAGATCGTAAAGAAATATTTCGGAAAAGATGTCGTCGTTGACAAGGCTATCGCCTGCGAATGGATGCGCATCCCGCATTTCTACTACAACTTCTATGTGTACAAATACGCGACCTGCATTTCCGCCGCCGCCGCGGTTGTAAAACACATCGAACGCGAGGGCGACGCATATGTGGACAAATACAAGGCGTTCCTCTCCTGCGGCTCTTCGAAATCGCCGCTTGACAGCCTCATGGTTGCGGGCATCGATCTGCGCTCTCCCGAGGTCGTAAAGGACGCGATCTCGCTCTTCTCCGATCTGCTTGACCGTTTCGAAGCGGTTCTTGCCGAATAATTTTCCGAAGAGGACACAAAACCGCCCCGGACGCTTGTTTTTCTGCGTCCGGGGCGGATTTTTATATTTTTCCGGCAAACCGGCGGTAGTCTGTCGGCGTACTGCCGACGGTCGCCCTGAACACGCGGCAGAAATGGAACATGTCGGGAAAGCCGCATCGTGCGGCGACCGTGCCTATACTGTCGCGGGTACCCGAAAGCTCCTCTTTTGCTTTTTCGATCCTTGCACGGAGGATATATTTATGCGGCGTAATGCCGTATTTTTTTACGAACAGCCTGCGCAGATAGACCTCGCTGATGCCTGCGGCGGCGGCAATATCGTCATTGCGCAGGTCGGCATCGAACATGTGCCCGTTCAGAAACAGCTCGGCGGGACATGATTTCCGCCGCGGAAGGAAAGCCCGTCTATGTCACCGATTACCGTACCATGCTTAACACCGGCATGTCCGACGACGAACTGACAGCCGAGCGGGCTTGCAAGTGTCGTCATCCCGATGGCAAAAGCCTTCGGCGCATATGTCATCACCACGATCATCGACGAGGAAAAACGTCCGATCGTAGCAAAAACGGGAGCCGACCGCATTGTCAACACAAAGACCGAGGACATTGTTGCCGTCATGCGCGAGCTTGACCGTGAGGGACGCCCGGTGAATCTCGCCATCGACTGCCTCGGCGGGGAGGTCATGGGCAAATGCCTGCCCTATCTCGGCTATATGGCAAAATGGATCATGATTGCGACCCTTGCGGGCGATCTGACCGAGATCGATATGCGCAAGCTCTATGTGCGCAATGTCCGCATCGTCGGCAGCACACTCCGCTCAAAATCGGAGAACACCAAGGCGGAGATACTCCGCATGCTCGTCCGTGACGTATGGGAAAAAGTCTCGTCGGGCGAGATCCGTCCCGCGATCTTCCGCACGCTGCCGATCGCCGGGGCGGAAGCCGCTCATGCGCTTCTCTACGAAAACAAAAGCGCGGGCAAGGTCGTGCTTAAGGTCGAATGACCGATCGCTTTGCGGATTTTTCATAATACCGCCCGCCGTCCGAGTTTCCGGGCGGCGGGCGATGCATATCCGGTCGGAATGACTGCGGTTTTATTTGTGCAAACGGCACAAATAAGCGGACATGCCGCGCCTGTATTCCGAAAAAACGACGTTTTTTTGAGAAAAAAACAAATTTTTTTCGAAAATCGTCAGATTTGCTATTGCAATCTGAAAAGATTTGTGATATAATACTGCGTAAATTTTTAGAAGAACCGTGTGCGCGCCCTCGTGTGCGCCCGCGGCGTACAATATAAGGAGGAAATATTATGGCAATCACAAACAAATATCTTCTTGATGTCCTTGAGACGGTCAAAAAGAGAGACGCGGGAGAGAGCGAATTTATTCAGGCGGTCACCGAAGTGCTTGAGTCACTTGAGCCTGTGGTAAACGCACGTCCCGAGCTTGAGAAAAACGGAATCATCGAGCGCATAGTCGAACCCGAACGCTTCATACAGTTCCGCGTTCCGTGGGTTGACGACAAGGGCTGTGTACATGTGAACCGCGGATACCGCGTTCAGTTCAACTCGGCAATAGGTCCGTACAAGGGAGGACTGCGCCTCCATCCCTCGGTAAACACCTCGGTCATAAAATTCCTCGGATTTGAGCAGTGCTTCAAGAACTCTCTCACCACCCTCCCGATGGGCGGCGGCAAGGGCGGCTCCGATTTTGACCCCAAGGGCAAATCGGACATGGAGATCATGCGCTTCTGCCAGTCGTTCATGACAGAGCTGTACCGTCACATCGGACCCGATACCGACGTCCCCGCAGGCGACATCGGCGTCGGCGGCCGTGAGATCGGCTATCTGTTCGGACAGTACAAGAAGATTGCAAACGAATTCACCGGCGTGCTCACCGGCAAGGGACTTTCCTACGGCGGCTCGCTCGCAAGAAAGGAAGCTACCGGCTACGGTCTGCTCTACTACACCGAAGAAATGCTCGGCTGTATGAAGAATGACAGCGTAAAGGGCAAAACGGTCGTCATTTCGGGCTCGGGCAATGTTGCGATCTATGCCGCCGAAAAGACGGCGGAGCTCGGCGGCAAGGTCGTCGCGCTCTCCGATTCGAACGGATACATCTATGACGGCAACGGAATAAAGCTCGACGTCGTAAAGCAGATCAAAGAGGTCGAAAGAGGACGCATAAAGGAATACGCCGCAAGAGTCAACGGTGCCGTCTACACCGAGGGTTGCCGCGGAATATGGACGATCCCCTGCGACGTCGCGCTTCCCTGCGCAACTCAGAACGAGCTTGACGGAGAGTCGGCAAAGGCACTCATAGCAAACGGCGTTATGGCTGTTGCCGAGGGCGCAAACATGCCGTCAACACCCGAGGCAATCGAAGCGCTTCAGTCGGCAGGCGTACTCTTTGCTCCCGCAAAGGCATCCAACGCAGGCGGCGTTGCAACCTCCGGTCTTGAGATGTGCCAGAACTCGATGCGCTACGGCTGGACCTTCGAAGAGGTTGACGCAAAGCTCAAAAACATCATGACAGGCATTTTCCATGCCTGCTATGACGCGGCAAAGAGATACGGCAGGGACGGCAACCTCGTTGTCGGCGCAAACATTGCCGGATTCGAAAAGATCGCCGACGCAATGCTCGCTCAGGGCATCTGATTTTATCGGAAAAACCGACAAGCGAAAACCGACAAAAGCGGTACGGGAAAAGAAAATTCCCGTACCGCTGTTTTTTAAATTGCCGTTAAAAACGGCATTTTTGCTTTTCTTATTTTCCGTAGAAAATGTAGCTTCCCGCACCGACATTTTTCGAAATTCCGTCGATAACGATCTCTGCATCGGTCGGAACGGTAATCTCATACCTGTGTCCGCCCTCGAACGCCGACCATTTCGAAGAGACTCTGCCGTGTCTTGTGTCTATCGATGCCGACAGCGAGGCTATTCTGCCGTCCGGAACCGGTGCGACCTTCACTCTTTCGAAGCCGGGAGCTTCTTCAACCGTCTGTATGCCTGCCGCAACACCGTACACCCAGTCGCCGACCGCGCCGTATGCGTAGTGATTATACGAGTTCATTGACGCACTCCAGACGCTTCCGTCCTCCTTGATGCCGTCCCAGTGCTCCCATATCGTGGTTGCGCCCTTCGACACCGAGAAGAGCCATGACGGATATTTGTCCTGCAGAAGCAGGCTGTAAGCAACGTCATGATGTCCTGTCATCGAAAGTGCGTGAAGCAGATAAGGTGTGCCGACAAAGCCGGTATTCAGTCTGTTTCCGTTGTCGCCGACCAGCTTTGCAAGCGCATCGCCGACCGCCTTTTTGTCGGCGGCGATATTGAAGTAGATCGCAAGCGCGTGCTCTGTCTGGGTTTTAAGCCCGGTGAAGTGCGCTCTTATCGCATCAACTATGTGCTTATATTTGTTTTCAAGGTCGGAAATGAATTTTTCGTCCATTCCGAGCACCCTTGCGCTCTTTGCCAGTATATTGACCGCGTTTGCGTAGTAGACCGACGCGATAAAATCCTTATTTGACGCGCTGTCGGTCGTTTCGGTTCCGAGATCGAGCGCACACCAGTCGCCGTAATGCCAGCAACCCGTCCACAGATATTCGTCATGCGTACTCGCCTCGATGTAATCGACCCACTTTTGCATCGATGCAAACTGTCTCTTCAGTATTTCCCTGTTGCCGTAGGTCAGATACACCTGCCACGGAACGATAACCGCCGCGTCGCCCCATGCGGACGAGCCGCCGTTGCCGAGCACCACGTCGGGGATCACGTGCGGGATGCGTCCCTCGGGGGTCTGATCGACCGCAAGGTCGCCGAGCCACTTTTCGTAGAATTTTTCGCAGTCGAAATTATAGGATGCCGTGCGGCAGAAAACCTGCGTGTCGCCCGTCCAGCCGAGACGCTCGTCACGCTGCGGGCAGTCTGTCGGAACATCAAGGAAATTGCCTCTCTGTCCCCAGAATATGTTGGAAAACAGCTTGTTGAGCATCGGATCGGAGCTGTCAAGGCTTCCCGTCTGCTTTATGTCCGAATAAACCGCGATCGCCTCAATATCGTCGGCGGTCAGCTCACCCGGATAGCCGTCCACTCTTACCATGCGGAAGCCGTAGAAGGTATGCGTCGTTTTATATTCGGCGTCGCCGTCGGCGCAGACATATTCAAGCTCGGCTTTTGCCGAACGGTAATTTTCGGTGTAAACATTGCCGTCCCTGTCAAGTATCTCAAAGAACTTGAACTTCACGATATCGCCATTTTTCGCGTTTCTTACTCTGAAATGCAGATATCCGGTAAGATTCTGACCGAAATCAACCACAAGCTCGCCCTTGGGAGTTCTCAGGATGCGGCGGGGCGTCACATGAATATTTTCGGTGATCTTTTCGCCCTCCTGCTCTATCAGCCTCTTTTTGTCGGCATCGGCAATAATGCGGACCTCTCCCTCGGTCGGCTCCTCCATCGAAGCGTCGTAAAGCTCGCCGTCATAGATCTCGCAGAAGCGCAGTCTGCTTTCCTTTACCGTCCAGCTGTCATCGGTGACTATGGTTTCGGTTTTACCGTCCGGATACACGAGAGTAAGCTCGGCGATCAGCGCGATCTCGTCGGGCGAATTATAATAAGGACCGCCCCACGCTATCCTGCCCTTATACCAGCCGTTTGCGACCGTGACCTCAAGGGTGTTTTCGTCCGACAGAAGATCGGTGATGTCATAGGTCTGGACCTGCAGACGCTTGTTGTAGCTTGTCCAGCCGGGTGCAAGCACAAAGTCGCCGATGCGTTTTTTGCCGAGGGTCGCAACGTAAACGCCTGCGGCGGTGATTTTGAGTGTTGCCGAGACCGGCGCGGCAGTGCAGGCAAACCTGCGTACAAATGTAATTGCGGCAGTGCCGTGATCGGCAGCCGATGTGATCCAGTTCGATTTTTCAAGTAGCATGGGTTTTTCCTCCGCTTATAAGATAACAAAATGGGATCGGGTAATTCCCCGATCCCATTTTAACATATTGAATAAAAAAATCAATAGGAAAGCGCAAAAAATCAAATAAGGACACAAAACGGGCATAAAAGGACACCGCCGCGTGTTTTTGGGTCACTTTTTCTGCGGATAAGAAAAGTCTGTGCCTATAAAGCCCGTCTGCATGAAATCCTCCATGTTGTGACGGATTATGTAGTCGATATATGAGATAAAGAATTTCGCGGTCAGGCGGTATCCGCACGGATTCATGTGTCCGCCGAGGAAAAACTTTTCGCAAAACTGCCCGGTATACGGCGGCGCGTAGCGATAAAGATCGATAACGTATGAATTGTCGTATTCGCGGGCAAAATCATACATAAGCTCCGCATGTTCCCTGCGCAGAGCGTCGTCCGCGGCGTCCTGCTTCGGCATGGTGACAAAGAAAAACTTTGCGCCCGGGCTTATCTGTCTGTATCTTCTCACAAGCTCGCCGAAATATCCGGCAAAGCTGCCGCTGTCGGCACTGTCGCCGACCTTGCCGATCGGCTGATGCCCGTTTAAAATATCGTTCACTCCGAGTGCGATTATATACGCCTTACAGGCGAGCGATCTGTCAAAAAAGCCGTTTGCCTGTCCGAAGCTTTCGAGATATTCCTTTGCCGTCATCCCGCCGCGCGAAAAGTTGCGCGCGGTAAACCCGGATTCTCTTGCCATGAACTGCCCCCACGAATAATAGAACATATCATGATAGCCCTTCACGCCGTCCGCCGATATCGATTCGAATTCGCCCGATGCAAGGCTGTCGCCTATGCATCCGACGCTTTCGAGTATTCCGCAGAAGCCGCCGCCCGACGGCATGCGGTCAAGCGGTTTTTCGTTTTCGTCAAAAGTATAAAACAGTTCGGTATTCATTCGATTTTGCCTCCGCTCTATTCGGTCAGACCGAGCAGTACGCTCATTTTCCCGACGGTCGCCGCAAAATCGCCGCCGAAGTTTCCTTCAAGGCTGAGTCTGCCGTCATATCCCGCCTTTGCCGCGGAATCGATGCATCTGTCGAGATAGGTGCGGTCGCCCTCTCCGATCGGCATACATCTGTCCTCGTTTGCGCGCGCAAGGTGCAGATGGAAGATCATATCGCCGAAGGCGGCAAGCGTCTCGGGAGCCTCGTCTGCCATATACATATGGTAGAAATCGGCTGTGATGCCTATGCGGCTGTCAGCCATCGCGCGGCAGATTGCCGCCGCCTCGCTCACCGAATTTACAAGATTTGTTTCCTTTGTATTGAGCGGCTCTATGCCGATTTTTATACCGTAGCCCGAAACCGCGTCGGCGCAGGTGCGCAGAACCTCGCAGAAGCGATCGGTTGCCGCTTCCCTTCCGACCTCTGCGGGATATTTTCTCGCTCCTCCGCTGCCGAGAACAAGCAGCTCTCCGCCGAGCCTTGCCGCACGCTCTCCCGCACGCTTTACGTATTCGCTTATCTCCGCAAGCAGTTTTTCCTTCGGCTCATCACCGAAAAAGCGCATTGTGCCGCCGAAAAAGCAGTTGAACGCCTCGGCTCTGATCCCAAGACCCGAGAGAGTCTTCTCCGCCTGAGCAAATTTTTCGTCCGGAAGTCCCGCAAGGTAATTCAGCGACGGCTCTATATACGAATAATTGTATTTTCTGACTGTGTCCGCTCTGTCAAACGGACAGCATACTCCGTATTTCATGATCGGATCTCCTTTGAGTTTTTTCTTTATAATAACAGACAGACTCCGCTTTGTCAATACAAATAAAATTTTTTTGAAAAAAACTTGACAAATACCCCATGGGGGTATATAATAACGGCAGAACAGGAAATAAAGGAGGCTGACAGGGCGAATGGACAATACCGAAAAGAGGGAGAATAACAGGGAGTGCTGTTGTTCCGAACATAAAAAAGAGCGGAGCGCGGACGAAAAGAAGGAGCTTCTCAACCGTCTCGCACGCATAGAGGGTCAGGTGCGGGGAATCGCGCGCATGGTGACAAACGATGCATACTGCGTCGATCTGCTTACCCAGAGCGCGGCGGTAACCTCGGCGATAGCCTCTTTCGAAAAATTATTGCTTGACCGACACATCAGGGAGTGCGTTGCCGACTCGATAAGACACGGCGACGACGGCAAGATAGACGAGCTTATGACAGTGATCGGCAAGCTGATGTAACAGGAGGAAAAAGACATGAAAAAATACAAAGTCAGCGGAATGAGCTGTGCGGCATGCTCGGCAAGAGTCGAAAAGGCGGTATCGGCAGTTGACGGAGTAAAGAGCGTATCGGTGAATCTGCTCACCGGCGACATGCTGGTCGATACCGACCTGCCCGACCGAAAAATAATCACTGCGGTCGAAAGGGCTGGCTACGGGGCAAAATCGGCGGACTGCGGGGACGCCGACGGCGAAACCGAGGACGAAAAACTGCTTGACGACAGCGAAACGCCGAAAAGGCGGAAAAGACTGATATGGTCGGTTCTGCTTCTTATTCCGCTTTTATACGTCACGATGGGCGGCATCATGTGGAACTTCCCGCTCCCTGCGGGATTCATATCGAATCCGCTTGCGGTCGCGCTTTTTGAGCTGCTTGTCACCACCATGATAGCGGTTATAAATCAGAATTTCTTCACAAGCGGATTCTCGGCGCTTGTCCGCCGCGCTCCGAACATGGACAGTCTGGTCGCGCTCGGCGCATCCGCCGCCTATATTTACAGCACGGCTGTCTTTTTCAAGATGACCGCGTCGCCCGGGCATGCCGCGCACATGCTGCACGGTCTTTATTACGAATCGGCGGCGATGATCCTGACCCTTATCACTGTCGGAAAGACGCTTGAAGCAAGAGCAAAAGGCAAAACGACCGATTCACTGCGGGCGCTGATGAGACTCTCGCCCAAGGAAGCGACCGTGATCCGCGACGGAAAAGAGGTCAGGGTGGCTGTCTCCTCGCTTGCGGTCGGCGACATATTCGTGGTACGTCCGGGAGAGAGCATCCCCGCAGACGGAGTCGTCACCGACGGCTCGGGCGCGGTCGATGAATCGGCGCTCACCGGAGAGAGCATACCGGTCGACAAGAAAACCGGGGACATCGTATCGGCGGCGACCGTCAACCGTTCGGGCTTTCTGACCTGCCGTGCGGTCGCGGTCGGCAAGGACACCACCTTGTCGTCGATAATCAGAATGGTCAGCGATGCCGCCGCCACAAAGGCGCCTATCGCAAAGGTCGCCGACAAGGTATCGGGCATATTCGTCCCGACCGTCCTGCTTATCTCGTTCGTTACCACTGTCGGCTGGCTCATCGCGGATGCGGGCGTGGGAGCGGCGCTCGCAAGAGGCATATCGGTGCTTGTCATAAGCTGTCCGTGTGCGCTCGGACTTGCGACCCCGGTTGCGATAATGGCGGCAAGCGGAAAAGGCGCACGGAACGGTATTCTCTTCAAGACCGCCGCATCGATTGAAGCCGCAGGCAGGATCGGAGCGGTCGCGCTGGACAAAACAGGCACACTCACCAAAGGCGAGCCGTCGCTCTGCGACATTATCCCGCTCGACGGCGTGAGCGGAGACGAGCTTATCCGTGCCGCATACGCACTTGAATCGAAAAGCGAGCACCCGCTCGGCAGAGCGATCGCACTTTACGCATCGAAAGCAAATCCCGTTCCCGACAAGACCGACGCATTTGAAATCTTTCCGGGCGGCGGACTTGCGGCATACCGAGCGGGAAAACAGCTGATCGGGGGATCGGTCCGCTTTGTGAGCGAGCGGCTTGACGGCAAAGCCGACCTCCGACCGGTCGAAAAGGAAGCCGACAGGCTGTCCGCCGAAGGCAAAACTCCGATGGTCTTTGCCGAGGGCGGCAGGATACTCGGCATAATAGCGGTATCCGACAGTCTGCGGGAGGACAGCACAAAAGCGGTCGCCGAGCTTAAAAACATGGGACTGCATGTAATTATGCTCACGGGCGACCGCAGGGCGACCGCCGAGGCGATCGGAAAGGCGGCAGGCGTTGACGAGGTCGTTGCCGAACTGCTCCCCGGGCAGAAGGCAGAGGCTGTAAAGAAGCTCGCATCTGCGGGCAGGAAGATCGCAATGGTCGGGGACGGCATCAACGATGCGCCCGCTCTGACCGCCGCCGATCTCGGCATTGCGGTCGGCGCGGGAACCGACATAGCGATAGATTCGGCTGACGTTGTCCTTATGGGAAGCGGTCTGTCCGAGCTTCCCGCAGCAATAAGGCTGGGCAAAGCCGCACTTGCGAACATTCACGAGAATCTCTTCTGGGCGTTTATCTACAATGCGATCGGCATCCCGCTTGCCGCCGGACTGTTCGGATGGAAGCTCGATCCGATGTTTGCGGCAGCCGCAATGAGTCTGTCCTCCTTCTGCGTGGTCACGAACGCACTGCGGCTCAATGTACTGAATATCAAAAAAGAAAAAAGGATAGAAAGAAAGAGCAAAGGAGCAAAAATCATGGAAAGAACAAAAAAGACGGTAAAAATCGAAGGAATGATGTGCGGACACTGCGAGGCGAGAGTGAAAAAGTGTCTCGAAGCGCTTCCTCACGTCGTCTCTGCCGAGGTCAGCCACGAAAAAGGGCAGGCTGTGCTTACTCTTGACGGCGAGCTTTCGGACAAGACGATAGCAAAGGCGATCGAAAAGGAAGGCTACAAGGCAGTCGGATAAGAGACGCAATCCGGGGAGACCGAAAACGGTCTCCCCGGTCTTCAGTTGAGCATTGTGACATGCAGGCTGTCGTCGATCGGAAAGACGGCAAGCCTGTCGCCATCGGGCGATACTCTCCGCATATCGACTGCGTTTATACTGCTGTTTTTGTAGGTGGTGTAATAATATATCCCTTTTGCGGCACTTATGCAGGAGGTATATATCGTGATTTCACAGCCGTCGCGAAGTCTGACGCATCCCCTTGTCTGTCCGACACTGCCGAGAATATGAAAAAACTGACTCACGCTCTCCTCCTCCGAGCCGTCGCAGACCGAATTCAGCTTTGTAAAGGCGGCTCTGACAAAGCGGGAGGCAGAGGACAGATCACCGGGCAGACCGATCGCACCCATTCCCCTGCTGTAAAAATCGGGGATCAGCCTGTCCGAAAAGCGGTTTTCCTGCCCGTATGCCGACAGTCCCGCATAATTGTTCAGCATGAACATCTGCGTTTCAAAAGGCGGATTGTTGGTGAGCACCCCTATCGGATTGTCGTGAATTTTCAACCCGTCGGCAGTCGGCTCGACGACTATCGACTCATCCCGGTCGGCAATCAGCCAGTGAAGCTGTGCGCAGGGGTATTTCTCCGAAAAATCGGCTCCGACAAGTGTGATCGCTCCGATCGCGCGTCTCGCCTGTGCGACCGACGTGCAGGACGAAAGCAGCCAAGGGATAAACTCAAAGACCGCAACCGCCGTCCGCCCGTCCCCCGACGGCTCCTTTGCATAAACCGCATTGCCGACAAAGTTAAGTCCCGCCGCGCACAGTCCCCTCTCGTTTGCGGCATCGTAGTAGAGCGGAAAGCCGTCCGCGACATGCGCCATGCCGACAATCGCGTAATGGCGGTCATCGGCTCCGGCGTATCTGAAATCAAACCGATACCTTCCCGGGGTCACAACAACGCACTCTCCGAAGGAGCGCTCATAATCAAGCGTTCTGCCGAAATAAAGATCATTTGTTTTGTATGCTATTGCCGTACACACTATTTGTGCCTCCTTTTTGTAATTACAAAGCCGAAAAGAGCGGACGTTTTTGCCGTCCGCTCTTTTTTCGGATAATTATTTGCCGAAATCGATCATTTCGGCAGGGTCAATCTGCTGACCCTCGCGGTAAAGCTCAAAATGCAGATGCGGCTCGTCGGCAAGCTCGCAGATCGCGCTCTCGCCCACGGCGCCTATCGTCTGTCCTGCTCTGACTGTCCCACCCTCGACGATTGCTTCGGGCATCTCGTCGGCAAGATTCATATAGACCGATTTGTATCCGCCCTCATGAGTAAGCTCGATCACATTGCCCATGAGCGGGTCCTTGTAGACCCCGGTGATCTTGCCGTCAAGACAGGCAACCACGGCGCTTCCCTTTTCGGCAGGAATATCGACTCCCGAGTGAGTTCTGTAATCGTTCATCGTGAGTGAATAGGAAAGAGTTTCAAGGCTGTGACCCTTTGATATCTTTCCGGATACAGGTGCGAAAAAGCTGATCGCGGGTCCGTCAACCTGTGTGTCCCCTCTGCTTGTCACCGGCGGCTTTGTCGGCTTTTTGGTCGTTACCGCCGTTTTGATGCTTCCGATGGGCGCGGTTATTATCCTGTCGCCCTCCGCTCTCTTCGACGCGGCAAAAACAGTCAGTATTATGACAAGCGCCGCCGCAGCCGCCGTGCTTGTCCACAGAATCGTGTAGACAGCCTTTTCGCTGAGCTTCTTTTTCATTTTCATAACAGTACCATCCTTTTTTATTGCAGATTTTCCTTTGCGATTTAAGTATAACCCGCTTGCCGTCGGGGTATACACCGACCGTGCGTTTACAGCAATTAAAATTTATGAATTCTTCACAATTATGTTATATTTTGCGCTTTTTTTTCTGATATAATACGTGCAGGATAACTGTTTTTCAGATTTTTTCAAAGGAAATATATGTTGGATTTTTTTAGCAGACTCAGCACCTCCGAGCTTGTCGTCTGGTCGGTCTTCATCGGAATAATGATCGGTGCGTGCTCGATTTATTACAACAAGCGTATCATCGGCGCGTTCGTGCGCGATCTTATAAGCAGGGGCGCCTGCGACAGGGATACCGCGCTCTCACTGGAGGAGCTCGGCTACGCGAAAAACCGCTTTGTCCGTCACGCCCTGTGCGACGGCTCGGTACTCCGCAAGATGGTCTGGGAAGCCGACGACAATTTTACGTCCGACGCGGCGGGTGTCTGTTTCTCGGCAAGAACCAAAAAGATGGATCTGAACACCGCGCGCTTTTTCATCGACGAAAGCAACAGAATAAAGGCAGATATGCGATACAGTGCCAAGGGTACCGACTTTATCACCCTTGTGATCGCCGTGGTCGTTTTCTTTGTCGCCTCATACGCGCTGTTGCTCTTCATCCCGTACATCGGCGAGCTGCTCGGAAAGATCAGCGGCTGACCGACTGACAAAATATATTTCGAAAGGACAACGGCAATGGCGGCGTCTCGCAGATCAATCTCGCTGAAAAACTTTATACTTCTTGTCCTGCTCGCCTCTCTTTTGCTTGTCGGCAGTCTGTTTGCGGCGCTTTACTTCAGCGGTCTGCGCTGGCTGTCCTATAATACCGACGAGCACGGAACGGTCAGATTCGTCGGCAGAGTTGACAGAAACGGCGATCCCGTAAGCGGAAAGGTTTATTATCCCGACGGGAGCAGCGCAAAGCTCAGTTATGAGGGCGAAACGCTCACATACAGCGACGGAAGCAGTATAAAGGGCAGGATCGTGAAGCTCGATTACGGTTCGGGCAAGGTCTATCGCGGCGAGATCACCGCGATGCTCCGTGACGGAAACGGCGCGCTTTCGCTTGAAGGCGGCGACCTTTACGAGGGCAGTTTCGCATACGACGAGTTCTCGGGAAAAGGGATTTATTATTACGAAAACGGCGACGTTTACGCAGGCGAATTCAAAAACGGAGTCAAATGGGGAAGCGGAACCTACAAATGGGCGACCGATGACGACAAATGCGACGTCTATGTCGGCAGCTTCAAAAACAACCTCCGTGACGGAAACGGCAAATACACCTATGCGGACGGAACGGTCTACGAGGGAGAATACAAAAACGACGCCAAAAACGGCAAGGGCAGGATGACCTTTGCAAGCGGCGCGGTCTATGAGGGAGAGTTCAAAAACGATCTGCGGAGCGGAAAGGGCAAATACCTTTTCGCAAACGGGGACGTTTACGAAGGCGATTTCTACATGAACACGATCACCGGCTACGGCAGTTATCACTGGGCTGACGGCGAAAGAGCCGATTACACCGGCTACTTTGAAAACGGAAAGATCGTGACCGTCGAAGAACCCGACGAAAGCGGGAGCGGAAGCAACTGACAGCGGCATCGGGCAACCGACAACCAAACAAAGACAAAAGGGACTGTTAAAACAGCTGTTTTAACAGTCCCTTGAATTTTTTCGGCATATTTCCGGCGGTGCGGTATTCGGCTTTTCATTCGGAAATCTTTCGGGAAGTCGGTTCGGACGCGGCGTCCTTTTCCCTGCGTGCCGCATTGCGCATCGCAAGAGGCGAAACTCCGAAGCGGCGGACAAATTCCCTGTGGAAAAAGCTTCGGTTTTCGTATCCGATCGCCGACGAGATTGCCGACACCGACATATCGGTAGTAATTACAAGTCTTTTCGCCGACGAGAACCGCTGTTCAAGCAGAAGATCGCTGAAGGTTTTGCCCATGTTCTGCGATATCCACCTCGAAAGGTATCCGTGCGACAGGTAGAGCCTGTCGGCAAGCCCGGAAAGCGACGCCGTCCGATACTCGTCGGACACGTAGCTCATTACCTTTTCATAAAGATTGCCCTTTCCGGCGGGACCGCTCCACTCGTACACAAGCCTGTCTCTGCTCCTTGCCAGAAGTCTGAAAAGCAGCGAAACCTCGGAGGTCAGTATATCGGTCGGAAGCGGCTGTTTTTCACAGACGAGTGAATATATCAGCGATTCAAGGAGATTTTCGATCGGGATGATACCGCTTGTCGAATAGACCGCGCAGGACGGCGCTCCCTTCGGCAGAAGGCTGTCCGAGAGAAAACGGTAAAGCGGGCAGTCGCCGTCAAGCTTTCTGAGTACCCGCTCTATAAACTCGTTGGACAGAATAAAATTGATGCCGATATCGTCCTCTCCGCATTTGCCGACCGAGTGCATGATGTGTCGGTTAAGAAGCAGTATGTCCCCTTTTGAAAGAGTGACGCTGCCGCCGGCATGTGTGTGGGTTATACTGCCCGAAACCACATACATAAGCTCGGTGTAATTATGTCCGTGCATAAGAAAGGGCGTAAAACGGGTGTTCGGGCGGATCGTTATAAGATCGCCCGCGCGGAGCATCCGCTTGTCCGAAATGATAAGTCCGTCATCTCCCGCAAAGGGCGGCTCTCCGTACAGTTTCCTGTCAATCCCGCTCCCCGACAGCACGCTTCTTTCCTCCTCGGTGACCTCGGACAGCCGATCGATAATGAATTTGCGCATAAGCTCCTCCCTGCCGCCTCGCGCGGTCAGTCAAGAAAATCGGTGTTCAGCTCTACCCCGAACGCCTTTGCCAGCCTGACAAATTCGTCCTTCGTTATTGTCTGACGCTTGCGGTCTGCGACCGATCTGACCTTTATCCATATCTCCGCCGCCTTTTCGACGGTGTGACAAAGCCCGAAGGTGTTGTCAAAATCGTCGCCCGCGCAGAAAATGCCGTGGTGCGCCCAGACAACGGCGTCAAAGGTTTTCATCTTTTCGACAGACGCCCTTGCGATCTCCGCGCCGCCCGGAACCATCCATTTTACAACGCCGACTCCTGCCGGAAATATTATCGGGCACTCGGTCATCATCTCCCACAGTTCCTTTGAAAAGGCCCTGTCCTCAAGCGGAAGCAGAAATGTCATCGCAATGAGATTTGCGGGATGGCAGTGATATATTACGCGACGGCTCCCGTCGGTCGCGCTCATACGCGCGTCGTGTCCCATCAGGTGAGTGGGAAGCTCGGATGTCGGGCGTCCGCCCGCCGACAGCCCCGCGACCGTCCTGAAATGCCCGCCGTCGGGCAAAATCTCGATTACCGCAAGGCAGTTTTCGGGGTCGCCCTTTACGTTGCTCATGTATTTGCCCGAGCCGGTGACCATGAAAAATTCACCCGCAAGCCGCGGAAGGGTGACGCCGATCTCGCAAATCTCCCCCGTCCGGCAGAGACTGTCAAGGTAGGGCGCAATCTCTTCCTTCTTTATTCTGTATGACAGATTTCCCCCGTTGCGTTCGTGCCAGCCCTTCTGCCAGCCCATCTCGCAGAGATTTATGAATCCTTTTGCAAATTCCGATTCAAAAATGTCGTTTTTCATTTTATAACCATTCCTTTTCAGCCCATTTCAAGCGGATTTTCTATCCTTATTCTCGCAAATCTGATTGCATTGTATTTTCTCGTGATAGTTCCATATCTGCGCACAGAGCATGTTTCTGATCGTGTTTCGAGTTGGAATCGTCCGAGTAAAAACAGTAAAGCATCCTGTTTTCGTAGATTATACACGGCTCCCAGAGACCTTCCTTGAGTCCGCCCGCTTCGGCAACTATGCTGTACTGCTCCCGGCTTTTGCCGCCGTTGAAGCTTCTCCGGATTGTTATATGCGATTTCACCTTGCTTGCACCGTCGATCGTGGTACCCGACCTTTGCGGGATCGGGTGTAAGAAGTTCGGTCACAAGTTCGGTACGGAAACGCACGCCGTTTGACGCGGTGATCATCGGCAGATCGTAGCCGCAAGGACAAGCGACAAAAGTCTGAATATTTTTTTCATTGTTCTTCTCTCTTTCACCTTTTCGAAAGGACATCTGCCTCGTACCGGTCGATCACCTTCATGTAATCGCTCACGGCTTTGCTCTCCGACAGGAGCTTTTCCCACACCGCACCGAGCGGAAGCAGCTTTTCTTCCTCGCTCTCGGCGAGCAGGTGAGTATAATCTCCCCTGTTCTGGAGCGCCCTCAGGCGATCATGCGGGGTAAGCAGTGCACAAAGCAGTGCCTTTTGCAGGTTGCGGCAGCCGATCACCCATGCGGCGATACGGTTTATCGACGCATCAAAATAGTCGAGCGCGAAGAAGATATCCGAAAGGCGACCGCTTGCGACTGCTTCCTTTGCGATCTCCTTTGTCTCGTCGTCGAAGCGGACGACATGGTCGGAATCCCAGCGCACTCCTCTGGTTATATGGAGCGCAAGATTTTTATTGAAGAGCAGTACCGACGATATTTTATCCGAAACAAGCTCGGTCGGATGATAGTGACCGTTGTCCATAAGCGGAACTATTCCCCGCGTCAGCACATAGCTCTGACAGAATTCTGACGAGCCGACCGTATATGATTCGACGCCTATGCCGAACACCTTCGATTCAAGGGTGACCCTGACCTTTTCCCTGTCGTAGCCCGCACCGAGTATCTCATCAAGCGAGCGCATGAACCTCTCCCTCGGACCGACCCTGTCCGCCGGGGTGTCCTTGTACCCGTCGGGGATCCATATGTTCATTACGCAGGGAAATCCGGTCTGTTCGGCAAAATATTCGGATATGCGTAGGCAGGCAATGCCGTGCGCAACCCAGAAGCGCCTGATATTTTCATCAGGAGAAGAGAGCGTCAGTCCGTCCGCCGCCTTCGGATGCGAGAAAAATGTGGGATTGAAGTCAAGCCCGATTCCCCGCTCTTTTGCAAAACGCACCCATTTTTCGAAGTGGCGCGGCTCTATCGCATCCCTGTCCGCCCATTCTCCCTTTTCGAACACGGCATAGGATGCGTGAAGATTCAGCTTTTTTCTGCCCGGAATGAGCGAAAAAGCGAGATCTATGTCGCTCATCAGCTCCTCGGGCGTCGCTGCCTTGCCGGGATAGTTGCCGGTTGCCATTATTCCGCCGGAGAGCGCGTCGGGGCTGTCAAAGCCGGACACGTCGTCGCCCTGCCAGCAGTGGATTGATATCGGCGTTTCCGAAAGAGTCGCGATCGCCGCGTCGGTATCGACTCCGATCGCCGCGTATGCCGCCTTTGCCGCCTCATATGCCTTTTCGGTATCTGTTGTCCTGTTCATTTTCAAAAACTCCTTTTCTCTTCGGGAAGATATTCTTTTATTTCAAATGAGTCGGCAACTATCCTGCGCGCGGCACGCTTATCGGTGATTTCTCCGGTTGCCGTCATCTGTGCGCAGAGATTACCTATTGCCGTCGCCTCGGCGGGACCGGCAAGCACCCTTTTGCCGCAGGCGGAGGCGGTAAGCTCACACAGAAGCGCATCGCGGCTTCCGCCGCCTATAATATTCAGCGTATCGGGAAGCGCCTTTCCTATGATTTCGCAAAGCTCATCGACCGCCTTTTTGTAATAATCGGCGAGCGACAGATAAATGACCGCAAAAAGCTCGCTGTCGTCAGTTTTTTTGCCGACCGCCGCCTCTATTTCCGCCGTCATCGACTTCGGTGCAAGGAATCTGCCGTCGTTGACGTCAACGCGCAGTTTTGTGCCGAGCGATCGCCTTGCCGCCCTTTCGATTTCGTCGAAGGAAAGCGATTTTTCCGCCCGCACCGACTGGATCATCCAGAGTCCCATTATGTTTTTGAGGAATCGGATGCTTCCGCCCGCGCCGCCCTCGTTGGTGAAGTTTGCCTTTCTCGCCTGCTCGGTCAGAATCGGAGCGTCAAGCTCGGTTCCGAGCAGCGACCATGTACCCGAGCTGATGTAAAGCGGATTTTCATCATCCGACGGAAGTGCAAACACCGCCGAACCCGTATCATGGGTCGCGGGAAGCAGGACAAGCGCATCACAGCCGATTTCTTTCGCGATCGCATCCGAAAGCGGACCGAGGGTCATGCACGGACGCCTCAGCTGTCTGAATATATGGGGCGGAAGTCCGAGCTTTCTTATAATCTCCCTGTCCCATACTCCGCTCTCGGCGTTCAGCAGTCCGGAGGTGGACGCGTTTGTATATTCGCAGGAAAACCGTCCGGTCAGCAGATAACCGAGATAATCGGGGATAAAAAGCAGTCTTTCGGCTCCTTCAAGCAGCTCCGGCTCTGTTTCCTTTATGCTCATGAGCTGATTTATCGTGTTTATGCGGTTTTCCTGTATACCGGTCAGGTGGTACAGCCGCTTCATACCGACTTTTTCCGCAAGTATCCTCCCGCTTCCCTCGGTACGGCTGTCGCGGTAGCAGACCGCCTCCCCGAGCGGCTTACCCCCGCGGTCAAGCAGGACAAAATCAACGCCCCACGTGTCTATGCCGATGAAATCGATCTTTTCCTCGGACGCCGCCTTGCGCAGACCGACAATAATCTCGCCGAATATGCGGTCAAGATCCCAGCAAAGTCTGCCCGACGCACCGACATGACTGCCGTTTCCGAAGCGGTACACTTCTCTCGTCAGAAGCCGCCCGTTTTCAAGATGCCCCGAGATCAGACGTCCGCTT
This sequence comes from uncultured Eubacteriales bacterium, assembly GCA_934486825.1. GTDB lineage: Bacteria > Bacillota > Clostridia > Oscillospirales > CAG-272 > CAKSQF01. Next base: position 37,859 of record CAKSQF010000016.1, read on the forward strand.
GACGCGCCTATATCAATTGCGATATAATTTTTCACAGGATACCTCCCTCTTCTTTCCGGACCGGCAAAGCAGTATGCGCAAAAGTCCCGCGCGTATGCTCCGCCGTTATCATTTTATATGAGTATAGCATACTTTTTTGCTCTCCGCAATAGCTTTTTTTACCCTGTTTGTATACTTTTTTTACCTTTTCGAAAACAGCCCGCACTATTGAAAAAAACGGTTGCAAAAAAGGGCGCAATGTGGTAAAATAATATGCATTGTATAAAAAGGCAAGAGATGAAAGGATAAAAAATAAATGGCGGCGCAGGCAACTATCAGAGAAGAGATCGACCGCAGACGCACGTTTGCGATAATTTCACACCCGGACGCGGGAAAAACAACGCTCACAGAGAAATTTCTGCTTTACGGCGGAGCAATACAGACCGCAGGCTCGGTCAAGGGCAAGGCAAACGACAGGCATGCCGTGTCCGACTGGATGGAGCTTGAAAAGCAGCGAGGCATCTCGGTAACCTCGTCGGTAATGCAGTTCAGCTACGAGGGCTACTGCATAAACATACTTGACACTCCCGGGCATCAGGACTTCTCGGAGGACACCTACCGCACACTGATGGCAGCCGACAGCGCGGTAATGGTCATCGACGCCGCAAAAGGCATTGAGCCGCAGACCCGCAAGCTGTTCAAGGTCTGCGCAATGCGCGGCATACCGATTTTCACCTTCATCAACAAGCTGGACCGCGAGGCGCGCGATCCGTTTGAGCTGCTCGACGAGCTTGAGACCGAGTTCGGTATCGGAACCTATCCGATGAACTGGCCGATCTCCTGCGGAGCCTCATTCAAGGGCGTTTACGACAGAGAAAAGGAGTGCATCCTCACATTTGACAACTTCCATGGCGGCAGGAACCGTCTCGAAGCGATCGAATGTCCGATAAGCGACAGAGAAAAACTTGAAAAGCTGATCGGAGACCGGCTTGCGGGCGAGCTTATCGATCAGATAGAGCTTGTCGATGTCGCGGGCTACGAATTTGACATTGACAGAGTCCGCGCGGGCAAGCTGTCTCCCGTATTCTTCGGGTCGGCGCTCAACAATTTCGGCATTGAGCCTTTTCTCGAAAGCTTTCTGAAAATGACGAGCCACCCGCTTTCGCACACCGACGCGGCAAGCGGTCAGACGGTTGACCCCTTCTGCGAAAAATTTTCGGCATTTGTTTTCAAGATACAGGCAAATATGAACAAGGCGCACCGCGACAGGATCGCATTCATGCGCATCTGCTCGGGCAAATTCGAACGCGGAAAGGAATATTTCCATGTTCAGGAGAACAAAAACATCAAGCTTTCACAGCCTCAGCAGATGATGGCGCAGGAAAGAGAGGTCATCGACGAGGCATATGCGGGCGATATAATCGGCGTCTTCGACCCCGGTATCTTCTCGATAGGCGATACCGTCTGCGACCCGTCGATGAAAGTCAGATTCTCGGGCATCCCGACCTTTGCCCCCGAGCATTTTGCGGTGGTCGAACAGATAGACTCGATGAAGCGCAAGCAGTTTGCAAAGGGAATGAATCAGATCGCGCAGGAGGGTGCGATACAGATGTTCACCTTCCCGGGTGCGGGAATGGAACGCCTTGTGGTCGGAGTTGTCGGCATGCTCCAGTTCGACGTGCTGAAATTCCGCATGGACAGCGAATACGGGGTGGGATACCGTCAGGAAAATCTGCCGCATCAGTATATAAGATATGTCAAAAACAGTCCGAAACCGATATCCGAGCTGAATCTGATGTCGCAGACGAGGCATGTCTGCGATCTCAAAGGAAACGATCTGCTGATATTCGTCGGCGAATACGAGATCGACTGGGCTGTTGACAAAAATCCCGGACTTGAACTTGCCGAATTCGGCAGCAACGAGGCAGAATGAAAATGACGATAACAGTAAACTGCGACGAAACGCTTGTCCGCTTTGCCGCAGAGTTTGCGGCAAAGCTTAACGGCAGTCCCGACACGGCGTCGATGTTTTGTCCGTCAAAATACGATGATATAGTCTCCGACATGAAGGCAAGCGGAAATCTTACGGTCGGCAGAGACGAAAACCGAAAAATATGCGCGGTCTGCTGGATGTTTTACGATCCCGAGCGAAAAAATGCCGACGTCAATCTTTTTGCAGGCGAATCGCTCGCGGGCGAAATTTTCGCTGCGGCACGCAAAGCCGGGGATTTTGCTCCCGACACGCATTTCACATTTTATTTCCCGAAACAGAATGTCGCTCTTGCGGATTTTCTCGAAAAATCGGGAGCGAGGGCGAATACCGACGAGTACGGTCTGCTCCTTACGAAAGGAAAAGAGAGAAACATCTGCGACAGCGACCGCATTTCGCCGATAAAACCGACAGAGTTTGCCGGATTCGAAAGGCTCCATGACAGCATCTTCCCGGAGCTTTACATTACGGGCAAGGGGATAACAGACAGCATCGGCAAAAACAGAGAGATCTTTGTTATGACCGAGGACGGCGGGATTTCGGCATACAGCGTGCTTGAGCGCACCTCCGATCCCTCGCTTGCGGTAGCCGGGATCATCGGCGTAAAAGAGGGCATGCGGCATCGGGGCAGAGGCAGGGCGGTGCTCGGGCACCTCATAAAGGCGGCATTTTCGGACGATCGGGTAAACAGACTGCGTCTGATCGTTGACTGCGACAACTTCAATGCGCTGAGGCTCTATTTTGATCTCGGCTTTGAGATCGAATTCGAAAACAAGTGCTATACGATGTAATGATTTCTGTGCATGCCCGTAATTTTATAGGAAAGGCGGTTATTGGTCGTGGAATTGAACCAACCCATTAACAGCAACAACGGATTACCGCAATTTGCGGATCCGCCGTTCACAACAATTGAATTGTTCGCAGGAGCCGGCGGTCTTGCGTTAGGTGTCGAAAAAGCAGGCTTTAATACAATAGGGCTGATTGAATTTGATAAAGATGCCGCCGATACGCTGAAAAAGAACCGTCCGGATTGGAATGTTATTTGCGATGATATAGCAAATATTTCTCCTCTTGATTTAACTGAATACTTCAAATTAAAAGTCGGTGAATTGGATTTGCTTTCAGGAGGTGCTCCCTGTCAGGCATTTTCATATGCGGGAAAACGACTGGGACTCGAAGATGCCCGCGGTACGCTTTTTTATCATTATGCCGTGTTTCTGCAAAAACTCCAGCCGAAAACATTTTTATTTGAAAATGTCCGGGGGCTTTTGACCCATGACGGCGGACGTACATATCAGACAATATTAAATGTTTTCGCAGAGTGCGGATATACCATTCAAAAGCAAGTGTTGAATGCGTGGGACTACGGAAACGCTCAAAAGCGTGAAAGGCTGATAACAATCGGCATCCGCAATGATCTGACCAAAAAAATAAAAATTGCTTTCCCAAAACCGCACGATTATAAACCCGTACTGCGTGATGTACTTCAAAATGTGCCTGAAAGCGTTGGGGTGCAGTATTCTGATTACAAACGCGATATTTTCAAACTTGTTCCGCCCGGCGGGTATTGGCGCGATATTCCGGAAGATGTTGCAAAAGCGTATATGAAAAACTGTTGGAATATGGGCGGCGGCAGAACGGGAATTCTGCGTCGTATGAGCATGGACGAACCCTCGCTTGCTGTTTTAACTTCACCTACGCAAAAACAAACGGAACGTTGTCACCCGCTTGAACCGCGTCCGTTCAATGTGCGCGAAAATGCCAGAATTCAATCTTTCCCGGACGAATGGGAATTCTGCGGCGGAATCGGCAGTCAGTATAAACAAGTCGGCAATGCTGTTCCCGTAAATCTTGCGCTTGATGTTGCAATTGAAATCAGAAAGGGGTTGGAACAAATATCATGTGGAACTTAGACTTTATTTCCGAACAGGACTTCAGACACCATGTTCGGAATACAATAAAAAACTATGGCGAAAAATTAGCACCCTACGACTTAAAGCGATTTAACAGCAATATTGTTGACCCTATCAAACTTATATTTGACAGAACCGTTTATCAGTACAGTTGGGAAGAAATAATAAAGAACGAGATATTCCGGCAACGTGATAAATCCAATAACAACGACATAGGCTATTTTCATCAACGCATTTTCCAATACATAAAAGGTTGCACCGTTCCGCAAGCGGGGTGGGACGTTATTTTTACATCCGAAAACGGAATTGAAATTCCCGAATGCGGGAAAGTAGGAACAATTTATGTTGAAATGAAAAACAAGCACAACACAATGAATTCCGCTTCCGGCGCAAAGACTTACATGAAAATGCAGGGGCAACTATTGGCTGATGACGATTGTTCATGTTTCTTGGTTGAAGCAATAGCAAAACGATCACAGAACATTGCCTGGTCTGTGTCTGTTGACGGCACAAAACAAAAACACCGCCGCATTCGCCGTGTCAGCATGGACGAATTCTATAAAACAGTAACAGGGCAAGATGATGCATTCTATAAAATGTGCATGGTGCTGCCATCGGTTATTCAGGAAGTCGTTTCTGACACTGACAACATTTCCGTTCCTCACGACACTGTAATTGAAGAATTACAGCAGATAGCAGATAAAAATAACGGCTCATTTGCTCTGGCACTTTATATGCTCGGCTTTGAAACATATATCGGTTTTTAAGCATTTCAGCATCGGTGTTTTGTACTACAAGGTAACATCTTCCTTATAGCTCAAAAACAAATCACCCACGTTATATCGTACAAATTCCCATTGTACCGTATAACGTGGGTTGTGTTTATATCAGCTCTGTAATTTGCCGTAAACAATGTTTTTTCGGATTTTCGGTAGCACTGCAAAAACGCGGTCGGGAAAGCTCCCGACCGCGCGAAAAACATCAGCCTTTTTTCTTTTTCAGCAGGCTGTAAAGAATCAAAACGAGATTGACTTCAAGCGCAAGCGCCGCCACTATGACGGCGATAACGGTTGTCAGCCTGCCGCCGTCGCTTCCGCCTGTTCCGTCTTTGCCGTCGGCTCCGTCTTTTCCATCCGCTCCGTCCTTGCCGTCAACTCCGTCTTTGCCGTTAGTTCCGTCCTTGCCGTCCGTTCCGTCCTTGCCGTCCGCTCCGTCTTTGCCGTCCGCTCCGTCTTTTCCGTCCGCTCCGTCTTTGCCGTCTGTTCCGTCCTTGCCGTCCGCTCCGGTGGCTTTCACACCGAGAGAAATCCATGTCAGACCGCCGTCATACGAAACATACCAGAAGTTATCCTCGCCGATCTTAAGCTGCGGGGTCTTGCTCCCCGACTCCGGCTCGGATCCGGACAGAGAAATCTCACACATACGGCTTGAATAATCGGTCGCATAATCGCCGTTGCACTGCTCGTTGAATATGTAAAGTCTGTCGCCGCTATCGGGATCAAAACCGTCCGGAAGGGTCACGGCGGAATATCCGTCGCTCTGACCCGCGTCTTTCAGATTTTTGATACGCCCGTAATATGTGACCCTGCCGTCATTTATCACCGCCGCCGAAAGATACTCATTATCGCCTGTCTGCGCATTGTTGTAGCCGACGCGAACCACATTCCCGACGCGGACGTCGGGAATTACCGCAAATGCGTTCCTTGACGCATCCGAAACGGTCAGTTTATACTCATTTCCGACGGAGTTTCCGACTGCGCTCAGACCGAATGCCGTCTTTCCGCCGACTGCGGGCGACGAAAAGAGTACGCCGCCGGGTGCGAGATTGAAGGCGGGACGCGCGGTCCTGTTTGAATTTATTGAGGTACGCGCCAACTTACCGTCAAAACCGATCAAAATGACATAATCGTCTTCATCCGAGGCGTAAGGCGAACGGAGCAGCCACGCCTTCACTTCGCCGTTATAATAAGCAACTTTTGCGGAAGGGTCCGCCATGGGAAAGCCGTATTCGGGTCTGTTGTAAATCTCTTCCGCCGAAAGGAAAAATATTTTGTCTCCGTTCAATATATTTTCCACTGCGGGACCGAGATACGCTCTGTCCGATTTGTATGTTTCCATGATCGCGGCATATTCGGCATCGGTAAACGCCTTGAATTCGTTTACGCACCAGTAGCGCGCGCTTGAGGTCTGCCAGTCGTTTGTCGCGCCCGGATTGCCGTTGAAAAATATTCCGCCCGCCTTGGTACGACCGAAAAGAATCTCGCTTAGCAGAAAGAGTCCGTCCTCGCCCGTGTTGGTTTTGTCGTCAAGCACCCGCCATTTTACGGGAGCGTCATTCATGTTGCCGAAATAAATGTAATTATAGCCTTTTTCGCTGTCATAGCCGTCGATCCCGCCGATTCCGAGCGATATCTCCCGTCGTCCCGCCCGTTCGTCGGCAAAGACCGTGGCAGTCGGGACTGTACCCAAAAGCATCACAAGAATGAGCAGTATGCTCCAAAAGCGTTTTTTCATATCATTTCCTCCGTTTATACCTAAAAATCGGGGTTTGTAAGGCAAAATATTCTCCGCTGCTTTGATTATAACATGCTATACAAAAAAGTCAAGCCTTTTTAAAGTCAAGCCTTTTTAAAGTCAAGCCTTTTTAAATATCCCCCGTCTATTGACTTTTTCCGCAGATATGTTAGAATAACGACAGAGATCACCGAATCGGGAGACATTATGGAAAAATATCTTATTGTATACGGAAAATACGAAGGCATGGAAGCCTCCGCCGTAAATCTGCTGACGGCGGAAATAAGCAGATATACAAACAGCCCGCCGACTGTCGCACGGGCGGACGACACCGGTGCAGACGGGCTTTGCGGCAAAGACGTCGTTATCCTCGGCACTCTTTCGGACAACCGACTGCTTGCCGACAAATACGGGTCGGTCGCGGACGGCGACAGCGAGGGATACGCCGTCGAAGTCGGCGAGCGCGACGGCAGAAACGTCATATTTATCGCCGCAAACGAAATGCAGGGGGTATATTACGGGGTCGTTGACTTTATTTCGTCATATCTTCCGACGGTCGCGCCGACCCTTTTTCCGAATCCGAACGTCAAAGGAGCGTTCGACGCGCCCTTCAACCGACTTATGCCGCCGTTTGCGATCGAAAAACGTCCGTGCATCCGAAACCGTGCGATCTGGACATGGGGACACTGCATCCTCGGATACAGGAAATTTTTCGAAAACATGTCGCTTGTCAGGCTGAACGAGGTCGTTATCTGGAACGACTGCCTCCCGATCAACGCAAAAGAGATCGTCCGATTCGCCCATTCCTATAATATAAGAGTCATATGGGGATTTGCGTGGGGCTGGGACACACATTGCGCGGAGTTTGACATAAAAAAGTGCTTCGACCCGTCCGAAGTATCGGCATTTGCCGACAAAACACTCGAATATTACGAGAAGGAACTGCTTCCGAGCGGCGCGGACGGAATATATTTTCAATCGTTTACCGAGCTTCCGAACGACTGCATCAACGGAATCAACATCGCAGATGCGGTTACCGCATGGGTAAACGGCATTGCGGGCAGACTTTTCGATAAATATCCCGACCTTGAAATTCTGTTCGGTCTGCACGCAACCTCTGTCGCCCGACATCTCGACTGCATCGCGGGGGTTGACAAAAGAATCAGAATCATATGGGAGGACTGCGGAGCCTTCCCCTATAATTACAACCCGTCAAAGACCGACAATTACGCCGCGACAGAGGCTTTCACCGATCGCATTGCCACCCTGCGCGGGAGCGGCGAAAAGTTCGGCTGTGTATATAAAGGAATGACAACCCTCTGTTGGGCTGCGGCGGTCGAGGGCGGCAGGGACAACAGTGTTGTTGAAATTTTCGAACATATCGACCGCAGATATGTTCTCGGAGAAAACTCCGCCGCAGAGATTGACGCACTCTGCGCCGAGCGTCTGCCTTCATGGAAATATTATACGGCAAAATGGATAAAAAATGCCGATTTTGCCGCAAGACTTACACGCCGCATTTCGGAAAAAACCGACACGGACGCCGACATTCAGCTTCTTGTCGAGTACGGGGCATTCGAAAAGGCGATTATGCCCCCTGTCGCTCTTGCGGCAGAAATGCTTTGGCAGCCCTGCGGCGAAACCGCCGATATTGTCGAACGGGTCATGCAAAGTCCGTTTGTTAAATTTCCGCAGACCTGTCTGTAAGGCTGTGCAATCCCCCCTCATGCAAAAAGCACCCGACCTCGGTCGGGTGCTTTCTCGTTATAATGTTACCATTCAACCTTGCCGGATTCTCCGGTTCCGTCGATTGTCGAAATCAGCACGATGTCGTTCGAATCGATCTCTTCGATTTCGATTGC
>CAKSQF010000017.1 GCA_934486825.1 uncultured Eubacteriales bacterium
TTCCGGCAGTTCAGCCGGTCGTTCAATCAGATGCTTGAACGTCTTGACGAAGGCTTTACCGCGCAGCGGCAGTTTACCGGGAATGCCGCTCATGAGTTGCGCACGCCGCTTTCGTTGATGCAGGCGCAGCTTGAATTGTTTTCCGCAGAGCATCCCGATGTGCTGCCGGAAACGGCGGATTTTCTAAGCCTGCTGCGTGAGCAGACTGAACGCATGACGCAGATGACGAAAACGCTGCTTGAAATGAGTGAGCTTAAGACGGTACCCTGCACTGACCGTGTTGAATTGGCTCCTATGGTCGAGGAGCTCTTTGCCGACCTTGCTCCGCTTGCGGACAGAAACGGCATAATCCTTGAAAGTGAAGGCGACGGAGTTATGATCGGCAGCGACACGCTGATTTACCGTATGCTCTTTAATCTGGCCGAAAATTCCATACGTTACAATCGCCCGAACGGGACGGTGCGTATTGTGATCACCGATGAAAAAAATCGGTTAGCCATTCGGGTTGCAGATACCGGCTGCGGCATACCGGAGAAATACAGAGAGAGTATTTTCCAGCCCTTTTTCAGGGTGGATAAATCCAGGAGCAGAGAAAACGGCGGCGTGGGATTGGGACTTTCGTTGGTGTGGGAGATTGTTGCATTGCACGGCGGTGAGATTCGGGTTGAGGAAAGCTCGGAAAAGGGGACGACTATAGCGGTGAAGTTCCCAACAGACATGAAAATAAAGTAGCGGAGGTTGTTTATGAAAACACTGATTGTTATCGACATGCAGAATGATTTTGTCACGGGAATACTCGGCTCGAAAGAGGCGGTTGCTGTTCTGCCGAATGTTAAAAAGAAAATTGATGCATACATGGCTGCCGGGGATGAGGTGATTTTCACTCGCGACACACACGAAGAAAACTATCTCGAGACCAACGAGGGGCGGCATCTCCCTGTGCCGCATTGTGTCAAAGGAACGGAAGGTTGGCAAGTTGTAAAAGAAATCGACTGCCCCGACTGCAAACATATTGACAAGCCGACTTTCGGCTATATTCATTGGGCTGAGCAATTCAAAGACAGCAGAATTTCGGGAATTGAGATTATCGGTGTATGTACCGATATCTGTGTGATATCTAATGCTTTAATATTAAAAGCGGTTTTCCCGGAGATTGATATAATCGTTGATGCAAGCTGCTGTGCCGGGGTTACGCCTGAAACGCACAGGGCGGCATTGACCGCAATGAGGGCTTGCCAGGTTAATGTTATCGGGGAGTGAACCAATATCCGGAAAACAACATCAGTAGTTTTATTATGTAAAGTTCAGGGGCAGGGTCCGAAGACCTTGCCCCTGAAAAAATATGGTTCGAGGCGGAATATCATCGATACTCCGGCTTCAGAATGTCGGATATGGACCCTTTCTCGATTACAAACTCCGGAGTACCCATGCTTCCCGGGGCAACCTCGCATTTATCAAAAACGATAACAAGGTTGCCGTCTTTATCCCAATAGAAATTATGCTTGTCATCGAGTGTTACGAAGTCCTGACCGATTTCCGCATTTTCAATCCAGTATATTTTACTGCTGTCCTTTGCCATAATTTTTTCATCTGTTTACGGAGATTGTCTGCCAAAACTGCGGCGAACCCGCCTGATTATTGTGACAAAATCAGGCGGTTTTAGTATATGCGTATTTTAAGGATTTCCCCGTTTTGATCTAAAAAGAAATAACAATTACGACAACTCATTGTGTCAGTTTGCGTATGACGCCGTTGAGGAACACTGCCATCTTTTTCGGCGACTGGCGGTTCTCGCGATTCAGCCATTCCCGTATTACCGCATATCCGCCCTGATAAAAGAAAAGGCAGAGTTCGTTCCGTTCCTCCGCTGTAAAGGTTTCGGGAATCGCCATATCAAGCTGCTTCCGAATAGTGGGCAGATCAAACAGCTTGGTTGAAAAGTCCTTGTCAGGCAGAGAATTGATAAGAACCTTAAAATGCTCCTCATCGTCAAGCAGAGCCTCCAGCATACGGCATAGGCAGTCCTCGCTATCCGAACCGTTATCGGACAGTATCTCCTCCAGTTTACGGAAACAGTCATTTTCAATGTCGGTTAAAAGATCATACTGACTGCCGTAATATTTATAAAAGGTAACCCGGTTAAGCTGGGCTTCTGCGCACAACTCATAAATGGTGATTTTCTCAAGCGGCTTTTCCTTCAGAAGCTTTATCAGGGCGTTTTTCAGCAGCATCTTACTAAGTCGCACTCTTTGATTTTCCATAGGCTCTCCTTTCGGCTAACAAATATTCCGTATTTGTTTACTTCAAATCATAAACGCTCAGTTGTGTTTGCGTCGCACTTTTTCGGAGTAAACAGTCTGTTGACTTTATGTCTATTTGTAATTATACTATAAACACAGTTGTTTGTCAACAGTAATCTGGGAGGTGCGCCTATGAGAATGCTTACTAATTTTATTGTAAACAAACGGAACATCATTCTTTCCGCTGCGCTGATATTGACTGCGGTCTGCGCTTTTTTGATACCGAAGGTCAGCGTAAACTCGGACATGACCAAATATCTGCCGGACGATTCCTCGATGAAGCAGGGTATTTCTCTTATGGAAAAGGAATTTCCGACGGCGGGGGAAGCCTACACGATTCGGGTGATGTTCAAGAGGCTCGACAGTGAGAAAAAGACAGAATTTAAGGACGCGCTTGCCGCAATTGAAAATGTGGACAGCGTGACCTATGACCGGGACAGCAGTGACTACAACAGCGGGGAATATACCCTCTATATTCTCAATACCAAATACGGGTATGACACCGAGGAGGAAGCAGCCGTCGAAAGGCAGGTTAAAGAAAAGTTTTCCGACTATGAAGTGACGGTGAAGAACGACGACACCTCGGCTCCGGACATTCCGCTTTCGGTGTATCTTGCGGCGTTCGGAATCATTCTTGTCGTTCTGCTCATCTCCTGCGGCTCATATTTTGAACCGGTGCTGTTTCTCATCACTATCGGCATTGCCGTTGTGCTGAATCTCGGAACGAATTTTTTTCTCGGAGAGATCTCGGATGTCAGCTTCGGTATTGCGGCGGTGCTGCAGCTTGCACTATCGATGGACTATTCCATCATTCTGATGAACCGCTATCGGCAGGAGCTGAAAAAAACAGACGACCGTAAAGAGGCAATGGCAAACGCCCTGCGCGCCGCTTTCGGCTCTATTACAGGCAGCGCCGTAACCACGATCGTCGGACTGCTGGTACTGGTATTTATGAGTTTTAAAATCGGCGCAGACATCGGCATTGTATTGGCAAAGGGCGTTGCGTTCAGCATGCTATGCGTGTTCACTGTTCTGCCGGCGCTTATTTTACTGTTACATAAACTCATTGAAAAGACCGAAAAGAAAGAACGGGCGAAAAAAGCGCATAAGAAAGGTCTTTCGTCGGTGTTGGGCGGTTTCAGCTACCGTTTCCGCAGTGTTATTGCGATACTGTTCGTTGTGCTGTTTATCGCCACAGGCTATCTGCAGTACGGCACAAAAACCGTCTACACGCTGACCGAAAAGGATTCGATTGCCGATGTTTTTCCCAAGGACAACACGCTTGTCCTGCTTTATGAAAATACAGATGAAGATAACATTGCCGAGATTGCGTCGACCTTGGAAAAGAAGGACTGCGTGAAGAGTGTTGTTTCCTATCCCACGACAATAGGCATGCAATGTACGGTAAAAGAAATGTCGGATATGCTCTCGAAGATGGACGAGGGTTTACAAATAGACGAGAAGCTATTGAATATTGTTTATTACCATTACCGCTCAAACGGCAAGACAGAGCCCATGACATTGTCTGATTTCGTTGGGTTCCTTTCGGATACAGTGGCAGTTGATCCGATGTTCTCCGGCTATATAGATGAAGCCTCTGCTAAACAGCTTGCAACATTGAAACCGTTGACCGACAAAAACATACTGACCACTCCTATGCCGCCTGCCGCACTCGCACAGACTCTCGGCATGGATGCGGAACAGGTGACACAACTCTTTATGCTCCGCTACGGGACGGAATATACGCCGGACAAAACCATGTCGCTTTATGAGTTTATTTCATTCCTTACGGAGAATGTTCTTCCGAAGCCTCAATATGCCTCTATGTTTGACGAAGAGGCAAAGGCTAAACTGTATCAGATAAAGTCGATTGCCGATGCCGTTGTAAGCGGCAAGGCGTTCACCGCTGAGGAAATGACGGCATTTCTCGGCGGAGTGAGCGATAAATTCAGCACGAGCACGGTGGAGCTGCTCTATCTGTACAGTGCAAGCCTTAAACAGGAAAACGACCGGAGTACCATGTCTCCGGAAACGCTGGTAAAGCACATTGAAGAGCTGGCTTCCGGGCAATCGTTTTCTTCTCTGCTTACCGCCGGACAGAAAGACGGTATCGCAAAGGCGAGAGAGCAGCTTGACAACGGTGCGCGACAGCTTAAGGGCGAAAAGCATTCGAGGCTGACTGTCACGACCAAGCTGCCGGTTGAGTCGGAGAAAACCTCGGCATTTGTAAAGGAGATGACCGAGTTATGCAATGAAAAGCTGTCCGGAGAATACCATCTTATCGGTAACAGCATTATGGTAGATGAAATGGAGTCCGGATTCGGCAGGGAGCAAATGATTATCACGATGCTTACGGCGGTATCTATTTTCATCGTGGTTGCTTTGACCTTCCGTTCGCTCGCTATTCCTGCAATTCTCGTGCTGATTGTACAGTGTGGTGTATTCATTACCGTCTCGGTACTGGGAACTATTGGCGGCTCAATGTACTATCTGGCGCTTCTCATTGTCGAATGTATTCTGATGGGCGCAACCATCGATTACGGAATTCTGTTTACAAGCTATTACCGTGAGGTGCGGACAACACTTCCCGTAAAGGAGGCGATAGTCGCCGCATATAAGGGGAGTATACATACTATTCTCACTTCCGGAACAATCATGGTGCTGATCACCGCCGTAATAGGCCCTCTGTTCGGCAATCCCACCATTGAGCAGATCGTCCGTACGCTGTCGGTCGGCTGTGCTTCCGCTATGCTTCTTATCTTGTTTATCCTACCGGGTATTCTCGCCTTGTGCGACAAAATCGTTGTGAGGAAAGGAAGGAAGCAGAAAAAGAGCATTTTGCCCAATTAAGAGGCTTGTATATTATCCGGATTTAACAACACCTCCTGCTGTAGATTCTGCTTCTGCATCGGGAGGTGTTTCTTCTCTTTCAAGCAAGCGAGACATATGTAAAAATCAGCGAAAGTGTATTGCGAAAAGGTAAAAAATATGGTATACTGTATTCGTCGATACAGGCAAGCTAAAAAAACATATAAGCTGATTTTCTTTAAAAACGGAGAAATTCTAAAAAAGACCGTCGGGTACCGCGAAAAAGACGAGCTTGAGGAGACGCTGAAGGAACTTCTCTGAGGTTGTTGCTGCGAGTTGAAAATTATGCTTATACGCGACTTTCGATTCTTACGGTTTTGTGACAATTTTCAAGCGTTTTTGCGGTGAACAGTATGCTCCGTTCTGCTATACTTATGTTGCGGAAAGCGAAACCGCAAATTAAAACAAAGGAGCATTTGTTATGAAAAACAGAAAAACAATTTTTACGATCATCTTCGCACTTGTGCTTGCACTCAGCATAGTTACAGTATCTGCGGCGGCGATTTCGGCGAATGAGACGAAGCCGGGCAAACCGGCAACGAAACCCGACGCTTCCGTCTGTGAGACTTCCGGCGACTGCGGCGTACAGCCACTTAAGAGTTTTGTTGAAAGTCTGCGTTCATTGACCCCGGAGGAGAAATCGGCTCTGCTTGCAGACCTCGCCGAGATCGAAAAGTATGAGAATCAGATCAACGAAATCTACTCCCGTATGACCGACGAAAACGCAGAGCGACTCTGCGATGAAATCGACACCCTTGATGAAAAACTCACGGCGGTTCTCGAAAGAAACTCAGAGCTTTGGGAACGCGTCAACGATGAGTATGATGAAAAGATTGCGGCAAACGAGCCGGATATGACCTTTGAACTGAATGAAGCGGATTTTGATGACATCTGCCCGGCAGAGGCATCCTACGAGGAATCCATCAAGGGCATGAGCTCACTGACCGAAAAGGAAAAGGAGGCTCTGCTTGCAGACCTTGCCGAGATCGAATCGCTGGAAGCGCAGATTGACGAGCTTTACTATCGCATGACTGATGAGAACGCAGATCGACTTTATGACGAGGTCGATGCTCTCTACGAAAAACTCGACTCGGTTCTTGATCGTAATGCGGAGCTTTGGGATCGTGTCGACGCCGAGTATGATGAAAAGATCGCGGCAAACGAGCCGGATATGTCCTTCGAATTTGAAGAAGACGACCTTGCGGTCTGCGAAAAAAACAAATAAACCACACGCACAGAGCCGTGCCCGGACGGCACGGCTCTGTATCGGCTTTTGGGGGCATCATGAAACAGCTTATCTATATTGCAGAGGATGAAAAAAACATAAGAGAAACTCTTCGGAGCTTTCTTGAGAATGACGGATATGAGGTGTGCGCGTTTGAAACAGGCGACGCACTTTTAAGCACGTTTTTTAAAAGACGCTCCGATCTTGTTATTTTGGATATTATGATGCCCGGGACCGATGGACTTACCTGCTGCCGCCTCATCCGTGAAAAGGATAGCGTTCCCATCATTCTTCTGACGGCCAAGGATACCGAATACGACTACGTCAACGGTATTCTGCAAGGGGGTGACGACTATCTGACCAAGCCGTTTCGCCCGACGGTTCTCCTGATGCGTGTTAAATCTCTTCTTCGCCGCGTGGAGATGGAGAGAGGCGGAGATCCGACGGACAGGGATATTACCGTCGGAGATCTGAGCTTTTCGGGTGATGAGAAGCAGCTTTTCTGCAGAGAAAAGCCGCTTGCGTTTTCTCCGAATGAACTGAAGATGCTCCTCTTTCTGATGCGTGGCGAAGGTAAAGCGTTTTCACGGGACGAGCTGCTTAACCACATTTGGGGATACAATGACGAGGTGGAAACCAGAGTGACCGATGAAACACTGCGCCGCATACGCAGCAAGCTTTCCTCTGCGGACAGCAATGTGCAGATTGAGACGGTTTGGGGGTACGGCTATCGCCTGCGATCTGACGGAGGCAGGAAATGAAGCATATAAGAAGAAAAATCACCGTATCCGTTCTCGGTACGATGCTGTTTGTTTTTGCGGTGATGCTTGCTACCGTTAATATCTTTATTCCGGAATATCTGACGTCAGAGGCGCAGAAGGCGATACTTTTGGAGGATGAGCGAAAGGACCCTATCCCGCTTTCCGAAGCAATGGATGATGAAAAGGAGCATTTTCTTACATCCAGTGTTCGGTATCTTGAAGTTGAAGATGGTCTTACAGAGTCAGAACACCTTTCAAAAGCTGAATATCAATTGAGGAAATACTGCCGGGATGAAAAGCCGTCCGCTGATGAATTTCATACACTGAAAACCGACGGCAGCCGATTTGTTTTCCGAATATCACAGGTTGAAGCCGATGAATATGAGAACGCATATTCGTACATTCTGTATGTGGATGTCGGGGCAGTTATGCAGTATTCGGCTTATCTGAATGCCGTTTTTTTCGCGGTGCTGGCAGTGCTCAGCGTGCTGGTCTGTCTCTTTGGATGGAAACTCGGCGGCTATGTTGAAAAGGCGCACGAATCCCAGAAATGGTTTTTTCAGAATGTGTCACATGAGCTGAAAACGCCGATGATGGCAGTTCAGGGCTGTGCGGAGGGAATTCATACCGGGGTTCTGGATTCTGCCGAAGCATCGGGGGTTATTCTGGAAGAGATTGAACAGATGTCCGAATTGGTAGAGGAACTGCTTACGCTCTCCCGATTGGAGTCGGGACAAGCTAATGCGGAGTTCCATTCGATGGATATCCGTGAGGTTTTATATGACTGTCTGCGCAGCACGGAACAACTGGCGGAGCAGAGAAAACTGTGCATCACCCCATGCTTTGACGAAAAACCTGTTTTGGTGAACTGCGATGAAGTTCAGCTCCGCCGTGCGTTTAACAATATCATTACCAACGCACTGCGGTATGCAAAAGAGGAAATACAAATTGAATGTAAGGCAGACAGAGGAAAAGCTGTTGTATGTATCCGTGACGATGGGGAAGGCATTGTGCCGGAGCTTTTGCCGCACATTTTCGACCGCTTTTTCAGCACCCGTAAGGGCGGCGCCGGAATCGGACTTTCTCTTGCAAAGGAGATTGTGTCATTGCACAAGGGCACAATATCCGCGTCAAACGACGGCGGCGCGGTGTTTGAGATCAGCCTTCCCCTGAGATAAACAATATAATTATTGCCGTTAATCGGTTTGCAGATATTATTACGAAAACAAAACCTAATGTGAAAGGAAACCATATTATGAAAAAGATTATTGCATTTGCACTTGCTGCCATTATGGCTCTCTCATTTGCAGCCTGCGCAAAACAAAGCGGTGAAAGCGGGACAACCACGCCTTCCGATGTCCCCAAAGGGCAGGTCAAAAGCGCTTTGGAAATTCTTGAAAAGGTCTGGAGCAAGTATTCAACCGACGAAAAATTTCCCGCAACAGGCGGTTCCGAAAAGCATATGAAGGAAGATAAGCCCGGTAAATTCGATGTTTCCGATGCAGAAGCTCTTGATTTTGAGCTCGGCTTCCCGAAGGCGCAGGCGTCCGAGATTGACGATGCCGCATCGCTTATGCATATGCTGAATCAGAACAACTTTTCCTGCGGCGTATACCATGTTAAAGGCTCCGGAAACGCCGAAGCACTTGCAGGTAAAATTAAAGAAAACATTCTTGCACGCCAATGGCTGTGCGGGTTTCCCGAAAAGCTCGTCATTCTGACCGTCGGCGATTATATCGTTTCCGTGTTCGGCGCCAAGGAACTGACGGACACCTTTACAGCAAAGCTGTCGGCTGAATACAGTTCAACAAAACAGCTTTTCGATGTTCCCATCGCATAAGACTGAGCCATGCTGTTTTCAAGTATAACATTTCTGTACTGCTTCCTGCCGTGCGTTTTGCTCGTGTATTTCGTTGTTCCCGACCGTATGAAGAATACCGTTCTCCTTCTTGCGAGCCTGTTCTTCTACGGTTGGGGAGAGCCGAAATATCTCGTTTTTATGCTTGCGGCGGTCACGCAGTCGTATATTGCCGCGCTTTTGGTTGAACGCTTTCGCGGGACGAAAATTGCCAAGCCGGTGCTTGCCGTTTCGGCAGTCGCCAGTCTCGGTCTGCTTGCATATTGCAAATATGCGGACTTTTTTATAGGAAACTTCAATGCGGTGACCGGTCTTTCCATCCCGCTCCTGAAGGTGGCTCTGCCGGTAGGCATCAGCTTTTATACATTCCAGATCCTGAGCTATGTCATAGATGTTTATCGCGGCGACGTGCCGGCACAGCGCAATTTTGTTGATCTTGCCATGTATGTTGCGATGTTCCCTCAACTGATAGCCGGACCCATTGTCCGCTACTCAGACATTGCCGGAAGCCTGAAAAACAGGAAAACCACGCTTTCCGACGCATCGGAGGGGATTACGCGCTTTTCCGTCGGTCTTGCAAAGAAGATTCTCCTTGCAAATTCGGCGGCACTTCTTGTATCCGATTTCAAGGCGTACGGTGAGAAAACCGTGCTGTTTTATTGGCTGTACGCCGCAGCATATATGCTGCACATCTATTTTGACTTTTCCGGGTATTCAGACATGGCGATAGGCCTCGGGCGCATTTTCGGATTCCGCTTTTCCGAAAACTTTAACTATCCGTATGTTTCCGCAAGCATTACGGAGTTTTGGCGCCGTTGGCACATTTCTCTCGGCGGTTGGTTCCGCGACTACCTTTATATCCCCCTCGGAGGAAACCGCGTAAAGCCTATACGGCATGTATTTAACATCCTTGTCGTGTGGGCTGCCACCGGATTTTGGCACGGAGCATCATGGAATTTTGTTCTGTGGGGGCTTCTTTATGCCGTGCTTTTACTGTTTGAAAAATACATTCTCCGCCCAAAGGCACGGTTTGCCGTTCCGATGCATATCTATACGCTGCTGTTTGTCATGCTCGGGTTTGTACTGTTCGATTCGGCAAGTATTGCCGACGCATTCATGAGCTTTAAGTCTCTGTTCGGGCTTGCCGGAATCCCTGCCGCGAACACGGCTTCGCTGTATTATCTGAGAAGCAACCTCGTACTGCTTATTGTCGCAGTTGTCGGAGCGACTCCACTGCCCAAACGGATTTATGAGAAAATCGGAGGGACGGCGGGCGGCAGCAGGGTTCTTGCCGTTCTGACGCCGATAGCGACGGTCGCTTCGATTGCCGTATGTACGGCGTATCTGATCGACGGGTCGTTCAACCCGTTTGTCTATTTCCGGTTCTGACTTGCGATTTTAAATTTTATCCCGGAGGAGTATTATGAAGAAAACCCAACAAATGCTTACATTGGTTTTGTCACTTGGCTTCATTGCGGTTTTTGCTGCTTTATTTTGGATTTTGCCCGATGCCGATGAATCGACAGTCGAAAGACGGCATCTTGCAAAAAGCCCTGCGCTGTCCTTTTCGTCGGTTGCAAACGGTAGCTTTATGAACGGCTTCGAAAAATATATGCTCGACCAGTTTCCTCTGCGCAACGGGTTCCGGAGCCTGAAGGCTGCCGTAAATGCGAAGGTATTCATGAAAAAGGACAACAACGGGCTTTATTCCGTCGGAGAGCACCTCTCAAAGTTGGATTTTCCGACGGACTTTGACTCGGTCGAACGTGCCGCACAGCGCTTTCGGTATGTGTATGACGCTTATCTCCGGAACAGCGGAACAAAGACATATCTGTCGGTAATACCCGATAAGAATACCTTTATCGCATCACAAAACGGCTATCCCGACAAGGATTACAAGGCTCTTGTAGACCGCCTCAGAAGCGGATTTCCGGAGGTAAAGTATATTGACATTTCAGGGCTCCTGTCGGCGGATGATTTTTATTACACCGATTCACACTGGCGCCAGGAAAGAATACTGAAGGTTGCCGACGAAATTGCGGATAAAATGGGCGCGGAGCGGATAGGACAGTGTGAAAAGCATGACGCAGGCGTTTCTTTTTACGGCGTCTATTACGGTCAGGCAGCCCTGCCGCACGCACCGGAGAGCCTTTTCTATCTCGATAACGCCGTGATACGGGGGCTTAAGGTGTATAACGTCGAAACATCGTCCGACATCCCGGTTTACGACCTCGGTGCCGCCGCCGGACGAGATCCTTATGAAATGTTCCTCGGCGGCGCGCGTTCGATCATCAGGATCACAAATCCGAATGCCGCGAAGGAACGCCGGCTCATCGTTTTCCGGGATTCGTTCGGCAGCAGTATAGCACCGCTTCTTGCTGCGGGCTATTCCGAAATAACCCTTGTTGATATCCGCTATATCTCGCCATCCTCTCTCGGAAAGCTGATTGACTTTACGAAAGCGGACGATGCGCTGTTTCTTTATTCCGCATCGGTCATCAACAACAGCGAGACGATAAAGTAATGCGGAGCTGCATCTATGATGAAAATGAAAATAAAAAAACTGTTCACCCTGTGCCGGGATACAGAGTGGACAGTTTCAATAAAGAAGATAAAATGATGGCAATGTTATGAAGGGAGCACAGCGTGTGTTTCTTATGGTCCAAAGTCAAGGTAGGATATCCATAAAAGCCGGCAGAGATTTTCAAGGCTTGCCATGTCGGATATTTTTGACGGCATGCCGTTCAGCATGGCGGCAATCATGGAAGAGACTTCGTTGTCGATTGTCATAAAGCAGGTGGTAAGCAGGTCTTCCTTAGTTTTTGTAGTGCTCGTATACGGTGAGAGCGCTTATGCCCGTTTCCGCAGTGAGCCTCGGGAAGCTGAAATTTATCGTCCCGCCGTCGGCGACAATGTGCTGTGTCCCTTTCATAATTATCGCTTTCAGCTGTTCGGGTTTTCTGTGTGTACTCATTTTGCCGTCCTCCTGTCGAACCCAATAAAACCGTATTCCTAAAGCTTGTTAAACCCGGCAGTAAAAAAACACCCCGCCATGTCGGCAGGAAGCTTGCGACCGCCCGACCTTGCAGATTTCATCACTCCGTGGGAGGAGAAACACCTGACAAATTTCGCTCGTTATATCACATCGGTTCCGACAATACAAGGGCATAATCGCATTTTTCAACAAAAAGTTCATACATTTTACAAAATGTTCACAATTTTTGCCGATTTTCGCGCTGACCGCCTGCGTGAAAAGCGGCAAAAGATAATCACCTTTAGAAAAAAACGGAAGACCGTGCGATCCTCCGTTTTTTATACTGTTTATTTTACGCAAAGCTCTCCGTTTTCGACATCCACGGTCAGCTTTTCTCCTGCTGCGGGATCGTTCTTCAAAATATATCTTGCGATAAGCGTTTCCACCTTCGACTGGATATATCTCTTGAGCGGACGCGCACCGTAGATCGGATCGTAGCCCTCGTCCATGATCTTTTCCTTTGCCGCATCGGTGACCTCAAGCGCAAGATGCTTGTCGTCGAGGCGGTGAGAAAGATCGGCAAGCATGAGATCGACGATTCTTCCGATGTCCGACTTGGTGAGCGGCTTGAAGCAGGTGATCTCGTCGAGACGGTTGAGAAATTCGGGACGGAAATACTGCTTCAGCAGGGCGTTTACCTTCTCTCTTGCCTTTTCGTCGATACTGCCGTCCGGCTTTATGCCGTCGAGCAGAATGTCCGAGCCGAGGTTTGAGGTCAGTATGATTATGGTGTTCTTGAAATCGACCGTTCTGCCCTTGGAATCGGTGATTCTGCCGTCATCGAGCACCTGAAGCAGGACGTTGAAAACATCCGGGTGCGCCTTTTCGACCTCGTCGAAAAGCACAACCGAGTAGGGACGGCGGCGGACCGCTTCGGTCAGCTGACCGCCTTCATCATAACCGACATATCCGGGAGGCGCTCCGATCAGACGTGCGACCGAGTGCTTTTCCATGTATTCGGACATGTCGATACGTATCATCGCCTTCTCGTCGTCAAACAGAATGTCGGCGAGCGTCTTTGCAAGCTCGGTCTTGCCGACGCCGGTAGGTCCGAGGAAGAGGAAGGAACCGAGCGGACGGTTCGGGTTCTGTATACCAGCACGCGAGCGGATGATCGCATCGCAGACCGCATCGACTGCCTCGTCCTGACCGATGACCCGTTTGTGAACGGTTTCGGGCAGGCGGAGCAGTTTTTCCTTTTCGCCCTCCATAAGCTTCGATACCGGAATCTTCGTCCAGCGTGCGACTATGGAAGCGATCTCCTCTTCGGTCACGCTTGTGTGCAGATAGCCCGCAGAGCCGTTTTTGTCCTTCTTTTCTGCTTCTTCAAGCTCCTTTTGCAGGCGAGGAAGGGTGGAATAACGAAGCTCTGCCGCCTTTGAAAGGTCGTAGCCTCTTGCGGACTGTGCGTTTTCGATCTGTTCGTTTACCGATTCGATTTCCTCACGCAGCTTCTGTACTCTGCCGATCGACGACTTTTCGCTCTCCCACTTTGCTTTCATCGTGTTGAATTTTTCACGAAGCTCGGCAAGCTCCTTCTGAAGCTCGGCAAGACGGTCAGCTGAGAGCTTGTCGATCTCCTTTTTGAGCGCCGCCTCTTCGATTTCAAGCTGCATGATACGGCGGCGAACCTCGTCAAGCTCGTGAGGCATCGAATTCATTTCCGATTTTATCATTGCGCAAGCCTCGTCCACAAGGTCGATCGCCTTGTCGGGCAGGAATCTGTCGGTTATATACCTGTTCGAAAGGACTGCGGCTGCAATCAGCGCACTGTCGTGAATCTTGACGCCGTGGTAGACCTCGTAACGCTCCTTGAGTCCGCGGAGTATCGAGATGGTGTCTTCGACCGACGGCTCGGGGACAAGCACGGGCTGGAAACGTCTTTCGAGCGCGGCATCCTTTTCGATGTATTTTCTGTATTCGTTGAGCGTGGTCGCGCCGATGCAGTGAAGCTCGCCGCGGGCAAGCATAGGCTTGAGCAGGTTGCCTGCGTCCATTGCGCCCTCGGTCGCTCCCGCGCCGACTATTGTGTGAAGCTCATCGATGAAGAGTATGATTTTGCCCTCCGAGCTTTTTACCTCGTTGAGGACCGCTTTCAGACGCTCTTCAAACTCTCCTCTGAACTTTGCGCCCGCGACGAGCGCGCCCATATCGAGCGAGAAGATGGTGGTGTCTTTGAGGTTTGCCGGCACATCGCCCTTGACGATACGCTGGGCAAGACCCTCGGCAATCGCCGTCTTGCCGACGCCCGGCTCACCGATCAGGCAGGGATTGTTTTTCGTCTTACGGCTGAGGATACGGATGACGTTTGCGATTTCCTCGTCTCTGCCGATGACAGGGTCGAGCTTCTGTGCCTTTGCGCGGGCGCAGAGATCGGTTCCGTACTTTTTCAGCACGTCATAGGTCGCCTCCGGATTGTCCGAGTCGGCGGAACGGTTTCCGCGCACCTCCTTAAGTACCTTTAAGAAGCCCTGACGGTCTATGCCGTTTGTGCGCAGAATGTCTTTTATCTTTGAGCCGCCCTTTTCGATAATGCCGAGCATGAGATGCTCCGCCGAAACATAGCTGTCATGCATGTTGTCGGCTTCGCCCTCGGCTTTTTCGAGTATGTCGGCAACCTCTCTTGAGGCATATATCTCTCCGCCCTGTACCTTCGGCAGTGCCTCTATCAGGTCAAGACACTGTGAATGTATGCGTGAGGGGTCGGCGCCCATCCTGCGTACAAGCTCGTAAATAAGACCGTCAGACTTCGATACGAGCGAGCAGAGCAGATGCTCCGCCGTTATCTGCTGGTTGCCGTATTCGGCTGCAAGCGACTGAGCGTCACGTATGGTTTCCTGTGATTTTTGCGTATATCTCTGAATATTCATAATATTTCATTTCCTTTCCTTGATTATTTGCCGTGGGGAAGTGCGGACTATACGGTAAGCCCCCCCGAAAGGTAATAGTCCGAGCATATGCTCCGCAGTTTTTCGGCGATTTTCACGCCCGTCCGGTCAGCGCAGGAAAAATACACGCCGATCGCATCGTTTATGCACAACGCATATCTGCCGATCGCGTCGCCGACATCCTCTGCCGAGGCATGCGGGTCGGACGGAACAAGCCGTCTGCTGATCTTGCCGTCACTGCAAAAATACTGCGTATCCGGAGCATATTCCTTTTCGATCGTCTGCCAGAGCCTGAAGAAATCGACAAGAAGCAGTGCGAGCGATTCGCTTCTGCTCCGCAGGGATATCTTCATACTCCCGATTCCTTTGCCGTCCGATCTTTTACGGTCAAGTCCGACCGAAAAGCGGAGCGACGGATTGTATTTGTAGGCAAGCGCCGAGCGCATTGAGTAGGCGTTTGCACCCGAGGGCATTTCGACGAATGTCCCGTCTCCCAGCCCGTCGGCTACTTTCGCGAGCACTCTGCGGACCCACATCTCGGGGGTCGTGTATGACACTGCCGACGCAAGAAGCTCGTTTATCATTCCCGAACGGGACATACCCTTCATGTATGCCATCCGATCGACCGCCGCTATCACGTCATCCGACAGCACCAGTGAATAGACACTCTTTTTCATTTTTTCGACCTCCTTTTCCGATCTGCGACTATTGTATCACAGATTATTGAATGTGTCAAGTGTTTTATATAAAAAAGCTAACGCGTTTAGCAAAAAACTTTGCGTTTTCGCTCTGACGTTAAATTTTTTTTTGTGAAAGGAAAGATAAGAAGAAAAAACTCTTGAAAAAGGGAGATCGGTGTGATAAAATAAGGCAATGCAAAAAAACACGAGGTTTTTCAGATGATAAAACTTACCGACCGCAGGGTGGTCTATAAAAAAGGAAGCTTTTACGAAGTGCCGGAGGGTGCCGACACAAAGGGCAGGGAACTTACGATGGCGTACGGTATACTTGCCGCTCACAATCTTTCGGGAAATAATGACAGACTGAAAATAAAGTTCGATGCGATGGCATCTCACGATATAACCTATGTGGGAATAATCCAGACGGCGCGTGCGTCCGGACTTCGCGATTTTCCCGTTCCCTATGTGCTGACCAACTGTCACAATTCGCTTTGCGCGGTCGGCGGTACGATAAACGAAGACGACCACATGTTCGGACTTTCGGCGGCGAAAAAGTACGGCGGAATATTTGTTCCGGCGCACCAGTCGGTCATACATTCGTACATGCGCGAGTGTTTTGCCGGATGCGGAAAGATGATTCTCGGCTCGGATTCGCACACCCGCTACGGCGCGCTCGGCACGCTGGCTGTCGGTGAAGGCGGTCCCGAGCTTGTCAAACAGCTTCTCGGGCGCACCTACGACATAAGCGCACCCGAGGTGGTTGCGGTTCACCTTACCGGAAAGCCGCGCCCCGGAGTCGGACCGCACGACGTTGCGATCGCACTTGTCGGCGCGACCTTCGGTCCGGGCTTTGTGAAAAACAGAATACTTGAATTTGTCGGTGACGGAATATCGAATCTGTCGATGGATTTCAGATGCGGTATCGATGTTATGACCACCGAGACGGCATGTCTTTCATCGATATGGGAAACCGATGAAAAGACAGAAAAATATCTTGCGCTTCACGGCAGGGCATCCGATTACAAAAAACTCTCGCCCGCGGAAGGCGCAACATATGACAGGCTTATAGAGATCGACCTGTCCGAAATCGAGCCGATGATCGCGCTCCCGTTCCATCCGTCCAACGCGTATACCATAAGGGAATTTCTCGAAAACGCGGAGGATCTGCTTGCAATGACCGAGGAGCGGGCTGTAAAGGAGCTGTCTCTGCCGCGCGGTGCACTTGATCTGCGCTCAAAATTTTATGACGGTAAATTCCACGTCGATCAGGGAATTATCGCGGGATGCGCGGGAGGCTTGTATGAAAATCTCTGCGCCGCCGCCGATATACTTTCGGGCAGATCGGTCGGGGACGGCGGCTTCGGGCTGTCGGTATATCCTGCCTCTCAGCCGACGCTTGCCGAGCTTATCAGAAGCGGCAGAGCTTCAAAGCTCGTCGATGCGGGCGCAATACTGCGCACTGCCTTCTGCGGTCCCTGCTTCGGCGCGGGCGATGTACCGTCGAACGGCGGACTGTCGATAAGACATTCGACGAGAAACTTCCCGAACAGAGAAGGCTCAAAGCCGACCGAAGGTCAGATAGCCGCGGTTGCGCTCATGGATTCGCGTTCGATCGCGGCAACCGCCGCAAACGGCGGCGTGCTGACGCCCGCGACCGGGCTTGACATCGATTACAGCAGACCCGATTATCATTATGACGACAGCGCATACAGAAACCGCGTTTACAACGGTTTCGGTCATCCCGACCGTGAAGTGCCGCTGAAATTCGGACCGAATATCGCCGACTGGCCCCGGTTTGCGCCCGCCGCGGATGCGATGCTCATAAAAATCGCGTCCGTAATTACCGATCCGGTCACAACGACCGACGAGCTGATACCCTCGGGCGAGACATCGTCTTACAGATCGAACCCCGAAAAGCTGTCATCCTTTGCGCTTTCGCGCAAGGACCCGCTTTATGTCGGCAGGGCAAAGGAAATGCGTGCGTTTGAGAAGGAGCGTCGTGTCGGCGGAAAACATATATCGGCGCTTGACGGCGTTTTCGCAAGGCTTTCGGAGGTCTGCGACGGTGTCGATCCGGACAGAACCATGCTCGGCTCGCTTGTCTGTGCCGTAAAGCCGGGCGATGGCTCGGCGAGAGAGCAGGCGGCATCCTGCCAGCGTGTTCTCGGCGGACTTGCGAACATTGCGGGTGAATATGCGACAAAAAGATACCGCTCGAATCTGATAAACTGGGGCATGCTCCCGTTTACGACGGACGAGCCGATCTCATCATTCGGCGTCGGCGATTACATCTATATCGACGGTCTGCGGGAGACTCTCGGGTCGGATGCCGACAGGATAAACGCATGGCTTGTGACCGAAAAGGGTGTGCGCGGGCTGTCGCTCGGGCTCGGAAATCTGTCGCGTGACGAGCGTGACATTATTCTGGCGGGGTGCCTTATAAACTATTACAAAAAAGAGAACAACTGATCGGAGGAAAAAAGATGTTCAGAAAAATCATGATTTTCACACTTGCCGCAGTAATGCTTTTCACGGCGGGCTGTGCAAAAAATGACGTTTCGCAGACAACCGCGTCGGGAGGTACGCAGACGACCGCACCGACATCGGAGGGCTTTGACCTGTCCGGATGCCGCATAGTCAACAGCATTTCGCAGCCCTCGGCATTAAGGCAGGCGGCGATAAATCTCCAGACGTACATAAGCAAAAATTCGGGCATAAAGCCGGAGATCGTTGCCGATTCGACCGGATCGGATGATTCGGCTGTCGAAATAATCATCGGCGAAACCACGCGTACTCAGTCGGCTGAAGCGATGAATCTGCTTGCTTCTGCCGGATACGCAGGCGGTGCGGTCATAGCAAAGATCGGCAACAAGCTTGTTATAAACGGAAGCAGTAATGAGACGACCCTTATTGCAGTCAAGCGTTTTATGAACAACGGCATACTGAACTGCGGCGACGGAAAGGTAAACTGTGATGTCGGAAGCGGCATTGTCTTTGATCTGTCGGGCGAGATCATTTCGGCTCCGGGATCGAGATTCTTCCGCACCGAAACAAAAACGGTAGTTTATCAGCCGACAAAGGAAAATCCGGACGTAACTCTCACCTATCCGAGAGTGGTCGTGCTTGAACACAACGGCGAAAACAACGGTCAGATACTTGTGACAGGCGAATCGCTCAATGAGGATGCATACATAATCCACAGAAGCACCGACGGAGGAAAGACTTTTGAAATATTGTCCCGCATAAAGGCGGACAGAAGCGGTATGGTCGCAAACTGGCAGCCGTTTATTTACGAGCTTCCGTGCGCGGTCGGCGGGCTTCCCGAGGGAACACTGCTCTTTTCGGGGTGCGTGCGCGACAGAAGCACGTCAAGCAGAACCGAGATAGTCGTGTGGAAGAGTACCGACCTCGGCGCAAGCTGGCAGACGCTCTCCACGGTTACGACCGCGGGCGGAATAGACAAGGGAGTCTGGGAACCCTTCCTCTATGCGGAAAACGGAAAGCTTTACTGCTTCTATTCGGACGATGCCGATCCTGTATGCAGTCAGACGATAGTGCTGAAAGTCTCGGAGGACGGCATAAACTGGGGGGATCAGATACAGGTGACCGCCTGTGCGGACGCAAATCTCCGCCCGGGAATGGCGTCGGTTACCAAAATGGGCAACGGCGAATATTTTATAACCTATGAGATGGTCGGTATGGGCGGCAACATCGTACATTACAAAAAGACAAAGGATCTGACCGACTGGGGCAATGTGAAGGAGAACGGAACGGTTCTCAGTGCCGGAGGCGTGTCGATCGGCTCGGCTCCCTATTGTGCATGGACTCCCGCGGGCGGCGAAAACGGCACGCTCATAGTTACCGCGCATAATATGGCGGGCGGAAGCTCGTCAACCGGAACCGAGTGGCTGATAAGCTACGATTACGGCAGATCGTTCAAGTCTATCCGTAACCCGCTGCCGTACACCCTCGGTGACAAGCACCGTTACGCATATTCGCCCGGACTTTTTGTCGCAGGCGACGGAAGCATATACTATGTAAACGACATAAACTGCGAGGAAAAGCGTTTCAAGGACAAGGCAAGCATAACGCTCGCCCATATAATAATTGAATAAAAGCGTTGAAAGGAAACCGCAAAAATGAAGCACGAGCTTATCGTTGATTTTAAAACCGAAATTTACGGTCCCACAAAGGAAAATCCCGCGCCCGTACTCACATACCCGAGACTTGTCGAGCTTTATCACAACGGCGCGGCAAACGGCACGATCCTCGCAACCGCCGAATCGCTTGACGAGGAGTCGTATATCATACATGTAAGCCGCGACGGCGGAAAAAGCTTTGAAATCCTCTCGCGGATAACCGAGCCGGAGGACAGCGGACTTGTCTGCAACTGGCAGCCGTTCATATACGAGCTTCCATGTGCGGTCGGCGGACTGCCCGAAGGAACGATACTTTTTTCGGGATGCATCCGCGACAGAGCGGTAAAGGAACGCTCGCAGATTGTTCTCTGGGCAAGCCGTGACCTCGGAAAAAGCTTTGAAAAGCTGTCGGTCGTCGCCGAGGCGGGCGGTATTGACCACGGTGTGTGGGAACCCTTCCTGTATGCCGAGGACGGAGTGCTTTACTGCTTCTATTCGGACGACAACGACCCGGTATGCAGTCAGACGATTGTTCTGAAAACATCGACGGACGGTCTTGAATGGAGCAAAATGATACAGGCTACCGCCTGTGCGGACCGCCGTCTGCGCCCCGGAATGGCAGCGGTTGCAAAAATGGGCAACGGCGAGTACATACTTACCTATGAAATGGTCGGCATGCACGGAAATCCCGTACATTACAAGAAGACGCGCAGTCTTACCGATTGGGGCGACGTGAGCGAAAACGGGAAGCTTCTTGTCACCGACGACGGCGTGTCGGTCGGTTCGGCTCCCTACTGCGCATGGACGCCCGACGGCGGCGAAAAGGGCTGCGTGATCGTTACCGCACACAATATGGCGTCGGGAAGCTCGGAAACGGGCACCGAGATCATGCTCAGCTTTGATTTCGGCGAAAGCTGGACACATGCGGAAAATCCGCTTCCCTATACCATGCCCGAAAAATACAAAGGGCTTCGCTGTGCATATTCTCCCTGCTTCTTTGTCAGAAGGGACAACAGTCTCTTTTATGTAAATGACATAAACTGTGACGAGCCCTTCGAAAACAAATCGAGAATAGTGCTTGCGCATCTGACCGTGAAATAAAAACAAAATCCCGACGGGCTTTATAAACCCGTCGGGATTTGTTATGTCGGCGAAAAATGTACGATTATTTTTCGCTTTCGTTGTCCGATGATGCCCACTTCACGCTTTCGCGCATAACCTGAACCATCTTCTGCTGTAAAAACTGCGCAAGCAGATTGTTTGCCCCGAAAACGGTTACAAACTCTTCAATGTCCGAAATTTCATAATAGTAGGCGTAATAGTCGCTGTAAGTGTCATAGTTGCTTTGCAGTGTTGCGAGAAATTCGCTTTTCGTCATTGATATGCCGTAGACACCGAAAAGATAGTTCCAGATGAGGCGCTGACCCACATGCGATCTTGCCGCCGTGTCGGCTTCGTCTGTCAGCTTTTTCAGCTCGTCCTCGGTGAGCTTGTCCTTGTCGGTGTTGTTGTATTCGTAATAATTATTGATATATTCGGCGGCGTATTTTTCGACGTCCTCATTGGGAAGGCTGTTTATCTTGATCTTTGCCATGATCGCGTCATATGCAATCTGTCCCTTGTACTGATCGGTCATGTACTTCTCAAAGCTTTTGACATCCGTATATTCGCCCTGTGTGTGTTCTTTGACGACCTCGTCGGTGAGCGTGGGGGAAGGATCGGCAGTCTCCACTTTGACCATCTCCACCTCAAAATTTACAAGCTCGTCACGGAGTTCCGCGATGTCGTACATCGGGTTGAAGCGCACGGTTACCGTCAGCTTGTCGCCCTTCTTTGCGCCGATAAGCTGTTCCTCAAAGCCTTTTGCGTTTCTGTCGGGATCCTGCTCGTCTTTGTATTCGCCGACAAAGACATGTGTGCCGAGAATCAGGGTGTAGCCGCTTTCGCTTGAGGTGTTGTCCATGCCGCTGAGCGTTTCATCGCTGAAGGTTTTGCCTTCGGCACTGCTTCCCTTGAAAAAGATCGTGACGCGGTCGCCCTTCTGCGCGGGTGCGTCATCCGACTCGGTATATGTCTGGAGCTTCTTGAGCATGTCGATGACATACTTGTTGTATTGCCGTTCCGCTTCGTCGAGCGAAAGCGTAATGTCAGAAAGGTCGGACACGGTGATGTATTTCAGGTAGTCGTCACAGACATAATCGACCACGGGAACCGTGTCGCCGTCGGCAAGTTCGGGAAAAAGGTCCTTTGAAATGTCGAATGACGGAGCGGTTGTCTGCGCTCCGGTAGTATTTGCGGTCGTTGTTCCGGGCTTGTTTCCCGAACAGCCGGCAAACAGCGCGGAGGATGAGAAAATTGCGGCGGCAAGTATAGCCGAGATGATTTTTTTCATTCGTGTACAGTCTCCTTGTACTTTTGTTGCGGATAAACCGCCCTTGCATATAATTATAGACCGAATTTGTGAATAAATCAAACATTATGCGCCGATCGACGACCGCAAATGTTAACGAAATAATAATTTTGGACAAATCACTTGAAAAAAGCGATCTTGTTTGCTATAATTACGGTACCTATAATAAATGAAACGCGAGGTACATGTCATGAATATTCCGAGACCCGAATATCCCCGCCCTCAGCTTGTCCGCGATCAGTGGATGAACCTGAACGGAAAGTGGGAATTTGAGATCGACAATGCAATGGTCGGAAAGGCTAAAAAGTTCAACGAGAGAAAGCAGCTCGACGGCGAGATCATCGTGCCGTTCTGCCCCGAGAGCAAGCTCTCGGGCGTGGGCAACGTCGATTATATGAACTGCGTCTGGTACAGAAGAGATATCGAGATTCCGTATGACTGGAAGGGCAAAAATATCCTTCTCACCTTCGGAGCCGTCGATTATTTTGCGACCGTTTACGTAAACGGCGAATACTGCGGCGAGCACAGAGGCGGATATACTCCGTTTACCGTCGATATCACAAAGCATCTTAAGGACAGCGGCAACTACATAACCCTCTGCGCCGAGGATGACACGAAGAGCGGCAACCAGCCGGTCGGCAAGCAGTCGCAGGCATATTACTCCGCCGGATGCTCGTACACGAGAACGACCGGTATCTGGCAGACCGTATTCATGGAACCGGTTGACAGATTCTATATCGAAAGCTACAAGACCGTTGCCGATATCGAGAATGTTTCGGTCGATCTTGAGGTCAAGCTGAACAAATATGCCGTCGGATGCAAAATCACCGCGGTTGCCTTCTACGAGGGCAAAAAGGTCGGCGAGGCATCTACGGTAATGAACGCAATGTCGGCAAATATCCACCTTCCCCTGTCCGAAAAGCATCTGTGGGAGGTCGGCGCAGGCAGACTTTACGATCTGACCTTTACCGTAGAGTATGACGGAAAGGTTCTTGACGCCGTGAACAGCTATTTCGGACTCCGTTCGGTTGCACTTACCGAGCGCAAGTTCCTTATAAACGGCAAGAGCGTGTTCGGCAGATGGGTGCTCGATCAGGGCTTCTATCCGGACGGTATCTATACTGCTCCGACCGATGAAGCGCTCAAGGCAGACATCGACAGATCGATAGAGCTCGGCTTCAACGGTGCAAGACTTCATCAGAAGATATTTGAGCCGCGCTTCCTTTACTGGGCAGATAAGCTCGGATATCTCGTATGGGGCGAGCACGGCAACTGGGGAATCGATTATACCGATCTCGCTCAGATACGCAACTGGCTGCCCGAGTGGATGGAATCGGTAGTGCGCGACTTCAACCATCCCGCACTGATAGGCTGGTGTCCCTTCAACGAAACATGGAACAGACACGGAAGACAGCAGTCGGATGATATAATCAGACTCTGCTATGAGGTAACCAAGGCAATGGACCCGACCCGTCCGGTCATCGACACCTCGGGTAACTTCCATGTCGGTGAGCATACCGATATATTCGATATACACGATTACGATCAGAATGTCGAGACATACACCGAGCGCATCGGCAAGGGTGTGTTCGTGACCTTCAAGGACCGCCAGAGCTGGCACGGTCAGCCCTTCTTCGTGTCCGAGTACGGCGGAATCCAGTGGTCGATGGGCCGCGACGGCTGGGGCTACGGAAACGCACCCAAGACCGAAGAGGAATTCATCGCACGCTACAAGGGACTCACGGAGGCAATGCTCAACAATCCCGACTGCTGTGCATTCTGCTACACCCAGCTTTACGACGTAGAGCAGGAGCAGAACGGTCTCATGACGTATGAAAGAGAATACAAATTCGATCCGAAGATCTTCCGCGACATAAACACACAGAAAGCGGTAATCGAGGACTGACGGTAAAGTCTGCAAAGACGAAAGATCCCCGTGCAGCCGACAGGCTGCACGGGGATTAAAGCAATACACGAAAGAAGGGTGGTATCTGATGCCTGCAAAAACAACGGGAAACGGTGGCAAAAGCCGCAGGAGTTCTGCCGACGGGCGATCTTCACGGTCGAAAAGCGGCATAAAAGCCGTAA
Source organism: uncultured Eubacteriales bacterium (assembly GCA_934486825.1). GTDB lineage: Bacteria > Bacillota > Clostridia > Oscillospirales > CAG-272 > CAKSQF01. Next base: position 24,252 of record CAKSQF010000017.1, read on the forward strand.
AAACGGCGTACCGCAGATCGGGAATGACGGTCGGTCAGTTTTTTGCCTGCGTTGTCCTGCTGCTTGTCGGTGTGATTTCGGGAATCGGTTGTATGAAACTTGTGACCGAAGGTGACCGCTTTGAGCTGCTCGGAGAAAAGGAGATACATGTCGGGATCGGCGAAGAATTTTTCTATACCGACGAGGGGGTGAAGCTTGTTTCGCTCGGAAGGGACCTTTCGGACAGCGTAAGGGTTGAGACTAATCTGAAAAAGACCGACAAAGGATATACGGTTGACAGTTCGCGCGGCGGGGTCTACTACATAAAGTACACAGTTGACGATATAAAATACGGCGAAACCGTGCGGGTGCGTGCGGTGATCGTCGGGGAAGGCGAAAAGTAAGCATATGAACAAAAGAAAAATGTCAAATGCGGCACTTGCCGCCGCGCTTGCCGTATGCTTTCTTGTCGGATTTCTGGCAGGCGCCGTCGGGTGTTTCCTCTTTTCGGAGGACGATACCGCCTCCGACAGCTTTCCGTCGGGCGATATTTCGATCCATTTTCCCGAGCTCGGCAACAGATACACCGGAGACTGCACTTATATAAAGGCAGGTGAGTGCGATATACTTATCGACGCCGGGTCGAGAAGATCGAGCATCGGCGATATAAAGAAGTATATTGACCGCTATGTCACCGACGGCAGACTTGAATATGTCATCGTGACGCATGCGCATGAGGATCACTACGCCGGGTTTGCCACAAACGAGACGACCGACAGCCTTTTCGATCTTTATGAGGTCGGAACCGTGATCGATTTTTCGATAACAAATCAGTCCCGCGATGCGGTAATGTACAAAAATTATCTGCGCGAACTTGACGAGGCGGTTGAAAGAGGAGCGACTCATTACACCTCTGCGGAGTGCATACGCACCGAAAACAATGTTTTTGACCTCGGATACGGGATAGAGCTTCGCGTGCTTGACAGCTTTTTTTATTACAACAAATCCTCGGGTGAGAATAATTACTCGGTCTGCGTGATGATCTCAAAGGGAAGCGAGCATTATCTGTTCACCGGTGATCTTGAAAAGGAAGGGGAGACGCACCTTGTGAAGATGAACGATCTGCCGCATATGACTCTGTATAAGGCGGGACATCACGGTTCTTCCACATCATCGACCGACACCCTTCTTTCGGTTATCACTCCCGAATATGTCTGTGTCTGCTGCTGTGCGGGAAGCTCCGAGTATACAAACGAGAGCAAAAACATGTTCCCGACGCAGGAGTTCTGCAACCGCGTCGCAAAATATACCGACAAGGTATTTGTGACAACTCTTTGTCTTGATTACAAAAACAACAAATTTACTTCATTCAACGGAGATATAGTATTCACCTCGGACAACGCGGGAAGCAGGATAAGCTGTTCCGGCTCATCTCTTCCGCTCTGCGAAAGCGAATGGTTTTCGAAAAACAGGGATTGCCCCGAGGAATGGAAGAAGGGTTCATCGGGGCGAGGCAAGAGAGCCGCATGACGCGCAGATACCGACGGTTTCCAACTGTATCCCGGTCAGCCGCTTGTTCTTGTGGAGCACTATGTAGAATTCCCTTGAAAGATCGGCGTCGCTGATCGCTATTTCGCGCAGTCTGCCGTCGGCTATCCGATCGCGCACGAGAAGCTCGGGCTGTACCGCAATCCCGAACCCCGCCTCGCAGGCAGCCACAAGCGCGGAATTGCTTGCCGAAACCATGATCGGGTCGGCATTTACCCTGTGAGCGGCAAAGAGACGGTCAAGCATATCGCGCGAAGCGCTTCCGCGGTCGCGCAGCAGAAGACGCTGCTTTGAAAGGGTCGCGATGTCGGTGCTTTGCGGAAAATCGTAATCGGGTGCGCAGACAGCCGTCAGCCTGTCCGACGAAAAGGCGGTCGCCCGCAGTCCGACCGTGCTTATCTTGTCCTCGATCATTCCGAAGTCAAGGTCTCCTTTCATAAGCATGTTTTCGATCTCGTATGTCTTGTTTATCGTTATCCGCAGATCGATTTTCGGATATTTTTCACCGATCGTGCGCGTTATTTTCGCAAGACAACACCGGGCAATCGTCAGCGAGCATCCGATGCGTATGGTGGGACGCTCACTGCCTTCCCGCGCCATCTGTTCGAAATCGTCGAAGCGGGCAATGATGTCCTTGGCTTTCACAAGCAGCTCCTTGCCTTTTTCGGTGAGAACCAGCCGCTGATTTATTCTCTCGAAAAGATGGATCCCATAATAGCCTTCAAGCTCGGAGATCGCATTGCTGACGACCGGTTGCACGACGTGCAGCGCTTTTGCGGCGTTTGTCGCGCCCTTGTATTCGCAGACTGCCGCAAATATTCTCATATGCCGTATTGTCATTTGTGTCCCTCCTTTGGTCATATCATTTTGGATATGACTGCGATAAGATTATACTATTTTACAAATCAACTGTCAAGTGCTATAATAGATACAAATAAAATTTAAGGAGAAAAACGATATGAGTAAAAAGCCGAATCTTGTTTACATGTTTGCCGACCAGCTCCGCCTGTGCAGTATGGGATATTACGGAGACAAGCGGGCAAAGACCCCGAACATCGACGCACTTGAAGGGTGCTCCTGCGATCTTACGAACGCTGTTTCCGGACATCCGGTTTGCGCACCCTACCGCGCATCACTTTTCACCGGAAAATACACGACCTCGACCGGAATGGTCATAAACGAAATAAGAATTTCACCGAATCACAGATCGATAGCCCATGTAATGGACGACAACGGATACGAGACAGCATACATAGGCAAGTGGCATATGTATGCAAACCGCCTCGGCGATCACTTCAATCCGAAGAACTCGTATATTCCGGAGGGTCCGGACAGACTCGGCTTTGACGGATATTTCGCCGGCTACAACTTCCACCACGAAAACTACGGTGATCATTCCTATTATCATCTGAACAGCCCGGAAAAGATACACTACGATGGCTTTGAGCCGGATTGCCAGACGGATATGGCAATCGAAAAGCTGAAGGAACTGAAGGAGGGCGACAAGCCGTTTGCGCTCTTCCTTTCGATAGGCATCCCGCACGACCCGTGGGACGAATGGAACTGCGATCCGGAGGCGTATGCACGATTTGCCGATACCGAATTTGAGCTTCCCGAAAATTATCTGCCCGAGAACGATAAATATGCCGACGCATGGGCAAGACTGTCTCCCGAAGAAAGAACAAAGCTGACATACTGGATGAAGGGCTATTATTCGATGGCGGCAAAGGTGGATGACAACGTCGGCAGAATGGTAAAAGCCATTGACGAACTCGGGCTGTCGGAGGACACGATCTTCGTCTTTACCTCCGATCACGGAGAGCTGTTCGGTGCGCACGGAAGACGCGCGAAGAACATTTTCTACGAGGAGTCGGTGCGCGTTCCCTTCCTCATTAAGGGTGCGGGAATCCCGGCAGGTAAGAATGATGTCTGCCTGAATACGGTCGATATTATGCCGACGCTCCTCTCTCTCATGGGAATGAAGTCGGATATTCCCGCCGAAACCGAAGGAAGAGACCTTTCGGGCGCGCTTCTCGGCGATAAGGATGCCGTGCGTCCCGCAGGTGCGCTTATGATGGGAACCGGAGCTACCGCCTCGTGGGAGGACGGTCACGAATGGAGAGCATGGCGCACGGAGCGGTATACATATGCGACCTATCTCGTTGACGGCAAGGAGCTGCTTTTCGACAATGTCGCCGATCCGCTACAGATGCACGATCTTTCGCAGGACCCCGCATATACCGAAATCAAGGCGGAGCTGAAATATGCGATGTGGAGCGAGATGATACGCGTCGGGGACAAATTCCATCCGTCGTCCTATTATAAAGAAAACTGGTGCGTTGACCGCATAATTCAGAAGACCAAGGCGGACTGACGGCATGGCGGAGGATTCAAAGAAAAAGGGGAAGCTGCGGCGTATCGCCGCACTTTCCCTCACGATGCTGAAAATAGGACTGTTTACCTTCGGCGGAGGCTACGCCATGGTCGCACTGCTCGAAAGAGAATTTGTGTCGGGGAAAAAGTGGATCGACAAGGACGAATTTCTCGATCTCGTGGCAATCGCCGAATCGACCCCCGGACCGATTGCGGTCAACTGCGCAACTTATATCGGCTACAAGCTTGCCGGAGTTGCAGGCTCGGCGGTGGCAACCCTTGCGGTCTGTCTGCCGTCGTTCGTGATAATATATCTGATATCTCTTTTCTTTGATGCTTTTCTGTCGCTGAAATATGTCGGATATGCGTTCAGGGGAATACAGGTCTGCGTGATATATTTGATATGCAGTGCCGGAATAAAGATGCTGCGTGAAATGGAAAAGGATTTTCTGTCCTGCGCGATCGTCTGTGTTACGGTGGCAGCCATGACCGTGCTGTCTTTTCTGTCGGTCAGCTTTTCGTCGGTGTTCTATATACTGATCGGCGGTGCCGTCGGCGTTTTTGCATATTTTCTGTCAAAAATCGTCGGGAATAAGAGAAAGGACGGCAAAAAGTGATATATCTGAAGCTTTTCCTTACCTTTCTTGAAATCGGCGCGCTTTCGTTCGGCGGCGGATACGGAATGATTTCGCTTATAAGAGAGCAGGTAGTCGCAAACGGCTGGCTGACCGAAAGCGAATTTCTCAGCTTTGTCGCAGTCTCCGAATCGACACCCGGTCCGCTTGCCGTCAATATGGCAACCTTTGTCGGATCGTCGCAGGCGGGACTTGCGGGAGCGTTTTTCGCAACGCTCGGCGTTGTGCTTCCGTCATTTGTGATAATTCTCATCATTGCGGCGCTGATAAAAAATCTGCTTACCTACGCTCCTGTTCAGGCGTTTCTGCACGGGATACGTCCGGCGGTTATCGGTCTGATACTTGCAACCGCGCTTACGATGGGACTTGATATTCTGCTGTCCTTCAAAAATGTCGGAAGCAGTGTCGTTCCCGATCTGCGCGCGATAATTATACTTTTTCTGCTTGTTGCCGTACATGCGGCGTATGCGCTGATAAAGAAAAAACGGCCGTCGCCTATCGGAATGATCGTTTTTTCGGCGGCTCTCGGTGCGCTTGTTTACGGGATGTAGTTTTGTGAAAAAGGAGGCTTTTGTTTGGTGAAGACCATCGGCAAAAAAACAAAAGATGAAAAAATAAGCGGCAGAGCGCTGTTTATAATTATTTGGCTGGCACTCATTTTGCTGATTCTTGCCGCGATATTTGCGGTCGGTCTGCCGGACGGCGGGAAGAGCGAGAGCATAAAAGAGGTAATGCGCGACGGCGTTCTGCATGAGAACGACAGAGTATCGCTCTTCGGACTTGTCAAGGTTAATCCCGCGGTTATCTCGGCTTATACCGTCAGTGCGCTGCTGATAATCGTAGCTGTGATACTGCGGATATTCGTCATACCGAGGTTCGATAAATATCACCCGAAAAAATTCCAGTGTCTGATGGAAAAAGCGGTCGGAATTTTCTACGACATGGCGAACACAAACAGTCCGCACTCGACGTCGTTTGTCGGCGCCTATATATTCAGCGCCGGGGTTTACATCTTCGTAAGCACGATCTTTGAGCTGTTCGGACTCGGCGTGACGACCGTTTCGGGCGGATATGCGTCACTGCCCGCCCCGCTTGCCGATATAAACGGCGCTCTCGGAATGGGAATACTCTCGTTTGCCGTTATCCTCGGCGCGGGACTTGTCAAAAACGGCATAAAGGGGATGCTCGGCGCACTCAAGGATTTTTCGCTCCCGATATCGATGAGCTTCCGTCTGTTCGGCGCATTGCTGAGCGGACTTCTCGTTACCGAGCTTGTCTATTACTACACGCCGCTGAGCTTCGTGCTTCCGGTGGCGGTCGGAGTCATGTTTACTCTTTTGCATGCGATCATCCAGACATATGTTCTTGCTACTCTCGTTTCCACCTTCTACGGGGAAGCGGCAGAGCCGAAGAAGAAAAAACAAAAAAACGGTAAGTAATTACGGAAGGGGATTTGTTATTATGAAAACAACCGAAAAAACATTCAGAGCAAAAAAATTCATGTCGGCAGTCCTTGCGATTGCGCTTGTCGCGCTTTTCGTCCTTATGACGGGCTTCGGGGTATTTGCCGACACGGCTGTAAACGAAGGCGATAAGACCTCCGCCGCAGAGGAGACAACGGCGAAAGCCGACGATTCGGTCGGAACAAAGGCGATTGCCGCGGGAGCCGTTGTCTGCATAGTTGCGACTGCTGCCGCAATCGCAATGGGAATGGTCGTTTCGAAGGCTTCCGAATCGATCGCGCGTCAGCCGGAAGCCGATTCGAAGATCAGATCGGGCATGATGCTCGGACTTGTTTTTATTGAAACGGTAGTTATTTACGCTCTTATTGTTGCGATCCTGATTATATTTGTGCTCTGATCGCAGGGAGATCACATCATGCCTTTGAATATTGATTTTTTGCAGGTACTGCTTCATATGCTGAACTTCGTCATACTTGCGGGAGCGCTGTCACTGCTTCTCTACAAGCCGGTAGCGTCAATGATAAAATCGCGCCGCGAATATTATGACGGGCTTGCCGACGAAAACGAAAAGCAGGCAAAGGAAAACAGCCGCATGAAGGAAGAGTACGAAAAGAAGCTGGCGGAGGTCGATCGCGAGATCGACGTGATGCGCTCGGAAGCCGAAAAAGAGAGCGCGGAAAACGCCAAGATATACATCGACAGAGCAAACGAAAAGGCGGCGGCGATAATATCCGCGGCGGAAAAAGAGGCAGAGGACAGGAAAAAGCATATACTTGAATCAGCGCAGACCGAGATCGGGGAGCTTGTGCTGTCGGCGGCGCAGAAGCTTGTTTCGGATACCGTAACGCCCGAACGCGACAGCGCGCTTTACGACGAATTTGTCCGTCTTGCCGAGGGGACGCTTGCCGAAAGGTCGGCAGAAAGCAAAGAGGAACCGACGGATGGAAAATAACAAGGCTTTAAGCGAAGCAGAGGGGCTGTTCGGGGAGATATCCGACGAAAAGGAAAGCCGCCTTGCGGTCGAAATCGAATGTATGACCCCGCCGACCGCCGATCAGCTTGAGGCGATAAGGTCGGTTTTGTCCGAGAAATACCGTGTTGACAGATCGCTTATAGACATCGCAATAAAGCGGGATCCGACTGTGGTCGGGGGATTCCGCATGTATGTCGGAGACGACAACTATGACTGGACGACTCTCGGACGTGTGCGTCAGCTCCGCAAATCATTCCAGAGCCTGCACAAGGAGCGGGATGCCGGAAAAATCATATCTCTTCTCCGCGAGGACATAAAAGATTTTGAGCTTGATACCGGGCATCAGCAGGTCGGCTTTGTGCTGTCTGTCGGTGACGGCATAGCGGTGATAGACGGTCTGCATGACGTCGAATACGGCGAGATCGTGCTGTTTGAAAGCGGCATAAAGGGAATGGTGCAGGATATACGCACCGACAACACCACCGGAGTTGTGCTTTTCGGAGACGACTCTGCCGTATCCGAAGGCTCAAAGGTGGTCAGAACGCGGCGGACGGCGGGAATACCGATCAGCAACAGACTGCTCGGACGTATAATCGACCCGCTCGGAAAGCCGATCGATGGAAAGGGAGATACCGGCGCAAAGGAATATTTTCCGATCGAAAGACCCGCGCCCGGAATAATCGAGCGGAAGTCGGTTTCCCGACCGCTTGAGACCGGAATACTCGCGATCGATTCGATGTTCCCGATCGGTAAGGGACAGAGAGAGCTGATAATCGGAGACAGACAGACCGGCAAAAGCTCGGTCGCTGTCGATGCCATACTCAACCAGAAGGGGAAAAATGTCGTCTGCGTTTATGTTGCAATAGGGCAGAAGGCAAGCTCGGTCGCAAAAACGGTGGCAACCCTTGAGGCGGGCGGGGCAATGGAATATACCGTTGTCCTTTCCTCTCCGGCGAGCGACAGCGCTTCACTCCAGTATATAGCGCCTTATGCCGGTTGTGCGGTGGCTGAATATTTCATGTACCGCGGAAGAGACACGCTTATCGTATACGACGATCTTTCAAAGCATGCGGTTGCATACCGCACGCTCAGTCTGCTTCTTGAAAGGGCGCCCGGAAGGGAAGCCTATCCCGGGGATGTTTTCTATCTCCATTCAAGACTGCTGGAGCGTGCCGCACAGCTGTCGGACAGTCTCGGCGGCGGAAGCATGACCGCTTTGCCGATTGCCGAAACACAGGCAGGCGACGTTTCTGCGTATATACCGACCAATATCATTTCGATAACCGACGGGCAGATATTTCTCGAAAGCGAGCTTTTCTTTGCGGGACAGCGCCCGGCGGTCAACGTGGGCTTGTCTGTCTCGCGTGTCGGCGGCTCGGCACAGACGCAGATCATGAAAAAATCGGTCGGAAGCGTGCGTCTTGACCTTGCACAGTACAGGGAAATGCAGGTGTTTACCCAGTTCGGCGGAGAGCTTGACGGCACGACCGCCGCGAATCTGCGCTACGGCGAGGGACTTATGGTCCTTCTGCGGCAGAAAAACCGCAGTCCGATGAGTCTTTGCGAGCAGGTTATAACGCTGATCTGCGCGCAGGCGAGACTTTTTGTCGATGTCCCGGTAAAGGATATAAAACGTGTGCAGGAGGGACTTATCGGATATTTTGAGCGTGAGCATGCCAAGCTCTGCTTCGGCATCGATCACGGGCAGGAATATACCGAGGAACTGCGTCTCGGCATAGTCGATGCGGCAAAAAAATATATCGAAAAGGTAGTATGACATAGCGGAAAGGGGGAGATCGGATGGCAAGCGCAAGCGAGATAAAAGCGAGGATCGACAGTATTGCCGAGACAAAAAAGGTTACCGATGCGATGTACATGATATCGTCGGTCAAGGTACGCCGCGCGCGTGCCGAGGTCGAAAAGACGGCGCCCTATTTCAGAGCACTCAAGGAACAGATATCCGATCTGTTCAGATATATTCCGAAAACCTCCAACCGCTATTTTGCGGTTCCGCCTCCCGATGAGGGCGACCACATGACGCACGGAATACTGCTTGTGACCTCTGACAAGGGGCTCGCCGGCGAATACAATCAGACCGCCGTTAAAGTTGCGGTCGAATATATGAAAAGGCATCCGAAAACGATCGTTTTCATTGTCGGCGAGTACGGCAGGCATTATTTTGCCGATCACGGACTTGAGTTTGAGAGCGGTTTTTATTGCTCGGCGGCTTTTCCGAGCCTTTATGAGGCGAGAAGAATATGTGTGGAACTGCTTGAATATTTCAATGACGGCAGACTTGACGAAATAAACATAATCTATACCGATTTCGGAAGCGGCAGACCGAGCGAATGTAAGCGGAGCTGTCTGCTCCCGCTTGAAAGAAGCAGATTTTATACCCCCGATCGGGAAATATCCTCCGACAGGGAGTTTTATCCCGACCCGGACAGTGTGCTTGACGGGATAATACCGAGCTACCTGACCGGATTCATTTACAGTTCGCTGGTGGACAGCTATTGCAGCGAGCAGCAGGCGCGTATGAGCGCAATGAGCGCGGCGGGCGATAATGCGGAGGAGATACTGAAGCGTCTGCGCACCGAATACAACGGGGTCAGACAGGCGGCGATAACAAGGGAAATGACCGAAATAACCGCCGGAACCAAGGCTCTCGCGGCAAAAAGAAGACGTCGGACATTGAAAAATAACGGGTAACGGCTTATGCATGGGCGGTTTGTTGCCTTCTCCGACTTTTTTGAAAGGAAAGATATCCGGAATGAGAGATAACGAGAATACGGGAATTGTTGCAGGCGTCAGCGGACCTGTTGTTGACCTGCTTTTTGAAAAGGGAGAGCTTCCGAAAATAAAGGAAAAGATCGTCACGACCGTAGGAAATAACGAGCGGGTCATGGAGGTTTCGCGGCATATGGGCGAGCGGATAGTCCGCTGTGTGATGCTCGGTGCGGCAGAGGGACTTTACCGCGGACTTGAGGTCAGACCGACCGGAGAAACGCTGACGGTTCCGGTCGGGGAAAATGTGCTCGGAAGAATGTTTGATGCCCTCGGCGAACCGATCGACGGGGGAGAGAAGTTGCCGCCCGATACGGCAAGGCGAAGCGTTTACAAAAAGGCTCCGGGGTATACCGAAAGAAATTCCTCGGAGGAGATGCTCGAAACCGGAATAAAGGTCATCGATCTGCTCGCGCCCTACGCAAAAGGAGGCAAAATCGGACTGTTCGGCGGAGCCGGAGTCGGCAAAACGGTATTGATACAGGAGCTTATACACAACATAGCTACCGAGCACGGCGGATATTCGGTATTTACCGGGGTCGGAGAGCGGAGCAGAGAGGGCAACGATCTTTTTACCGAAATGAAGCAGAGCGGGGTCATAGACAAGACCGCGCTTGTCTTCGGTCAGATGAATGAGGCGCCCGGAGTAAGAATGAAGGCGGCGCTGTCCGGGCTGTCCATGGCTGAATATTTCAGGGACGAGGAGCACAAGGACGTACTGCTTTTTATTGATAACATATTCAGATACATACAGGCGGGGAGCGAGCTGTCAACTCTTCTCGGAAGGATGCCTTCGGCAGTCGGCTATCAGCCGACCCTTGCGGGCGACCTCGGCGAGCTTGAGGAGCGCATAGCTTCGACGAAAAACGGATCGATAACATCGGTGCAGGCGGTCTATGTCCCCGCCGACGATCTTACCGATCCCGCACCCGCAACGACCTTTGTGCATCTGGATGCGACGACTGTACTGTCGAGAAAGATTGCCGAGCTCGGAATTTATCCTGCGGTCGATCCGCTTGAATCTTCTTCGAGAATACTGGAACCCGACGTGGTCGGTGATCTGCATTACGGCGTGGCAAGGCAGGTGCAGGAGACGCTGGAGCATTACAGGGAACTTCAGGACATAATTGCGATACTCGGTATGGATGAGCTGTCCGACGAGGATAAGCTTACCGTGCACAGGGCAAGAAAGCTGCAAAGATTCCTTTCACAGCCGTTTGCGGTTGCCGAAAAATTCACCGGTGTGCCGGGGGTATATGTCCCGCTTGACGAGACGATAAGGGGCTTTTCGGCGATTGTTTCGGGGGACGCCGACGCTTATCCCGAATCGGCATTTTTCAATGTCGGTACGATTGACGATGTGTGCAAAAAGGCGAAGGAGAGCCGCGCATGAAAAGCTTCAGACTTGAGATACTTTCTCCGGAAAGGGCGTTTTACGTAGGCGATGCCCTTTCGATCAGGGTTCCGATAAGCGACGGACTGATCGGAATAATGGCGGATCATCTTCCGCTTACGGCGGCGATAGAGGACGGAGAGCTGACATTCACAAAAGCCGACTCTTCCGAGACTGTCTGCGCGGTTACGCGCGGAATCCTTGATGTTACCGGCGGGAGAGTCAGAATACTCTGCGAGTCGGCATTGCTTCCGGGCGAGATTGATGAGGAAAAGGAGCGCAGAGAGGCGGAGGAAGCGGCGGGCAGACTCCGTGAGAAACGGAGCGCGAAGGATTACATGATCGCACAGCTTACGATAGCAAGAGCGCTCAACAACCTGAAGGTCAAGCAGCATAATGCGGTCAAAAGCGACAACAACAGATAAAAAAGCCCGAAAAATCCGAATTTCGATCTTTTTTTACATCCTGCCGCTTGATTTTTTTCAAAGGATATAGTATAATGAAACACGGTAAACTTTTTCCTAAATAAAAAGAAGGAGATAATGTTATGAGCAATGAAAAATATGCATACGCAACCAGCGCCGAAGTCGCTGAGATGTGTAGCGTAAGAAAAGGTTGCGATCACGGACCGGCACCTCTTCCCGAGGAAGGTAAGTGGATACAGGCAAAGCAGATCACCGATATTTCGGGTTATACTCACGGTGTGGGCTGGTGCGCACCCCAGCAGGGAGCATGCAAGCTTTCGCTGAACGTAAAGAACGGCGTTATCGAGGAAGCTCTCGTTGAAACGATCGGATGCTCCGGAATGACCCATTCCGCGGCAATGGCGGCAGAGATACTTCCCGGCAAGACCATACTTGAGGCGCTCAACACAGACCTTGTCTGCGACGCTATCAACACGGCTATGCGCGAGCTGTTTCTGCAGATCGTGTACGGCAGAACGCAGTCTGCGTTCTCCGAGGGCGGACTTGTTATAGGCGCGGGCATGGAAGATCTCGGCAAGGGCGCACGTTCGATGGTCGGTACAATGTACGGAACCAAGGCAAAGGGCGTTCGTTATCTTGAAATGACTGAGGGCTACTGCACGAGAATGGCGCTTGATGAAAACGACGAGGTTATCGGCTACGAATTCGTTTCGCTCGGCAAGATGACCGATTTCATCAAGAAGGGTATGGAACCCGGCGAGGCATACAAAAAGGCAATGGGTACATACGGCAGATTCAAGCCCGAAGACGGCGCGGTCAAGTATATTGACCCCCGCAAAGACTGATGAAGGAGGATTACCGAAATGGCACAGTTTGAAGGTTATGAGAGACGTGAGGCGAAGATCCTCGGCGTCCTGAAGGAATACGGGATTTCCTCTATTGACGAGTGCAGAGATATCTGCGCGGCAAAGGGAATAGACCCCTATAAGATCACGGAAGAAACACAGCCTATCTGCTTTGAAAACGCAAAATGGGCATATACCGTCGGTGCGGCAATCGCAATAAAGAGCGGTTGCAAAAAGGCTGCCGATGCGGCGGCTGCTATCGGTGTCGGACTTCAGTCATTCTGTATTCCCGGCTCTGTTGCCGAGAACCGCAAGGTCGGTCTCGGACACGGCAACCTCGGTAAGATGCTTCTTTCCGAAGAGACAGAGTGCTTCTGCTTCCTCGCAGGTCATGAGTCGTTCGCGGCTGCCGAGGGCGCAATAAAGATCGCGCTCAACGCAAACAAGGTCCGCGTAAAACCTCTCCGCGTTATCCTTAACGGTCTCGGCAAGGATGCGGCATATATTATCTCACGTATCAACGGCTTTACATATGTAAAGACAGAGTTCGATCCGTACAGCGAGACCGTAAAGGTCGTTTCCGAAACTCCCTTCTCAAAGGGTCCCCGTGCGGCAGTAAAGTGCTACGGTGCGGATAATGTACCCGAGGGCGTTGCTATCATGAAACTTGAGAATGTCGGCGTTTCGATCACCGGTAACTCGACCAATCCCACAAGATTCCAGCACCCTGTTGCGGGAACCTACAAAAAGTGGTGCGTTGAGAACGGCGTAAAGTACTTCTCGGTTGCATCCGGCGGCGGAACGGGCAGAACGCTCCATCCCGATAACATGGCGGCAGGTCCGTCTTCTTACGGTATGACCGATACGATGGGAAGAATGCATTCGGACGCACAGTTCGCAGGTTCTTCTTCGGTCCCCGCACATGTTGAGATGATGGGTCTGATCGGCATGGGTAACAACCCGATGGTCGGCGCTACCGTTGCGGTTGCCGTTGCTGTCGAAGAAGCTATGAAGTAATTTCTGACATAATAAAATCTCCCGAGCAAAACTCGGGAGATTTTTTGTCGTTATTTGTGTGCAAATTGCTTGCAATAATAAACAATATGTGTTATACTGTTATTGCCACATAATTCAATCAACAAAGTGATGATCGCCCTCGTTTTTTCGGGGGCTGTGCGGCTGTACCCTTTTTTCACCTGTCAACAATCGTTTTGGTAAAAATGCGATTCCCTCCTGACAGGTGACATTATGTATCATTTTGTTGAGGATTGTGTGGCAGCAACGGGACGCATTTTTCGGTGCGTTTTCCTACGGGGGCGCACCTTTTTTGTTTGTTCAATTGACAATCCGTTTCCCGCATGTTATAATGAAATGAAAATCATACCAAAAGTTCCAGCCCAAGATCAAAAAGAATATTGTTCATGTCTATAACCGATATCATTTTGGTAAGTCCGAACAGAATGGCATTGTCCCGCTCGTTTTTGCCGTAAAGCTGGGGATATCCGGTTATTTTCAGCAGTTGCTGTGACTCATCAACCGAGAGGTTCATGCCGAAGCAGAGCATTATTACCTTGTCGCGGGAGGGCGTTTTTCTGCCCGAAAATATCTGATAGGCATAGTGTGTCTCGATCCCCGACCTCGTTATGACATCGGCTTTTTTCAGTCCTTTGATGACAAGCATTGAGGACAGTGTCCGGTCGATCTTCGCAAAAGACTGCGAAATGTCATTTCGGTTTGCCCTGATGTAATCATCGTAGCTTTTGCTGTTTTTCATAAGCTCCAGCAGTTCCTCTGTTGTTTTATCCATAAAAAATCAAAAATCCTTTCCGGCAGCTCTGCTGCCTGCGTCGGAGGTCGGTGCAATGACAAATTCAATGACAAACGAATATCTGTATGAGAATCTGAGAACGGTCAGCAGTTTCAACGACAAGACGAGGCTTTGCATATACGAGCCGACACACAGACTGTTTGTTGTGAAGGAAGCCGAGCGGTCGGCGATGTCCGGCTATGAGGCGATGCGGAAGCTTACAAGTCCGCATCTTGCAAGGATTGTGTGCATAAAAGACATCGGCGACCGCATTGATGTGGTGAGGGAATATATTCAGGGCGAGACGCTTGCCGACATGATCGCAAAAGGGAAGCGGATCATGCCCGAGACGGCGCTGAAGATTGCCGCCGATGTCTGTGACGGTCTTTCAGTTATGCACAGGGCGGGATATGTACACCGCGACATAACCGCGAACAATATAATCGTCTCGCAGGACGGGGTCGCAAAGATAATCGATTTCGGTATAATGAGGTGTTTTGCCCGAAACAAATGTGCAGACACCGTCATTCTCGGGACGCCCGGTTATGCCGCGCCCGAGCAGTTCGGCTTTTCGCAGAGTGACGCAAAGACAGATATATATGCGGTCGGTGTGCTGATAAACGTCATGCTGACCGGAGGATTTCCGAACGAGCGAAAGGTGTCGGGGTCTGTAGGCAAGATAATCGGAAAGTGCATCGAAATCGACTCGCGCTATCGTTATGCAAGCATAGACGAGCTTAAAGAGGCAATATGCGGTGCCAAGCCGATCGGTTTTATCCGGCTTGTCCCGGGACTGCGAAGCAAAAATCCGTTTGTGATTGCGGCGTCGGCGATCGGATATCTGTTTGCGGTAATTTTTACATATGCCGTTTTTCTTGATATAAAGTCGGGTGATATTCCGAGGGTGGTAATCGGCTGGCTGCTTATTCTGCCGACACCCTTCTTCTGCTTCAACAATTTTCTCGGAATATGGGACAGGCTCCCCTTTTCAAAGGGAGCACCGAAGAGAACCCAAAGAACAGTATATACTCTTCTCGGTGTGATGTCAATATTCATCGGACTTATGGTTTTCGGAACGATAAAAAAATAATGCGGATAATCTGCCGGGTGCCCTGCGCAAGCAGGGCTTTTTTCTTATTATACATCAAAAAAAGGCAGGATGTTATGCCGACGGCATAACAAATCGTAAATATATGCTGTATAATCATAGCAAAAGGACGTTTTATTTACAGGAGGATCTTTTTATGAAAACAGCAAAACTTGTCATTGGTATTATCAGTATTGTTCTTTTCGGGTTCATTGTTTTTCAGTCATGCGTTGCGGGACTCGGCAATGTTATCTCGGACAACGGCGAAACAAGCGGCTCGGCGGGAGTTTTTCTTGCACTTTGCATGCTGATCGCGGGGATTGTCGGCATAGCGACCCGAAAGGGGACAGCCGGCGGGTTTGTATCGGGCGGTTTTTATGCCGTCGGCGGAATTGTCGGTATCGCAAATTACGGCTCTTACAGTGATCTCATGATCTGGTCGATAGTCTGTTTTGCATTTGCGATCGTCTTTATCGTCGGTTCGATAATGACAAAAAGACCTGCGGCAAAGACGCAGGATACCGAAAAAACCGAAGGATCGGACAAATAAACAGGGAAGAGAGGACAAAATAAAATGAAAAAAATATTTATTGCGGCAGTTGCCGCAATTCTTGCGCTGACGCTTGCGTCATGCGACTTTACGAGCGAGCCGGGAGAGACAAAGAAAATCGAAGGAACCGCCGCTTCCGAAACGACACCCGACGGGGATACAGACACTTTTTCGATAGAAAAGCAGGTCTGCTTTGAAAAGGACGGAGTAAAGGTCACGGCAGTGTCGGCGGAAAACAACCTGATTCTGGGAAAGGGCATAAAACTGCTTGTCGAAAACGATTCGGACAGGGATGTAACGGTGCAGACAAATGCCGTCATAGTAAACAACTTTATGGTAAGCTCGATATACAGCGCGGGCGTTGCCAAGGGCAAGAAGGACAATTCAATACTTTACATTACTTCCGACTCGCTTGAGGCGGCAGGTATAAAGAAAATAGGTCAGATCGAAATATATTTTCACGTTTTCGACAGCGAAAGCTACGACGGTATATATGATTCCGAATGTGTAACCATAAAGACCTCGCTTTTCGACAGCATGGACACAAAGGCGGACGATTCGGGCAGCGAGCTTTACAACAAGGGCGGAATACGTGTAGTCGGAAAATATGTTGACGAAAACTCCTTCTGGGGTGCGTCGGTCGTTCTTTACATCGAAAACAATACCGATAAGAATATCAGGGTGTCATGTGACGATCTCTCGGTCAACGGATATATGGCTACCTCCTTGTTCTATTCAATGGTGTACGGAGGCAAGCGTTCGTTTGATAATATAACTCTCTTGAAAAGCTTTATGGAAGAAAACGACATCAAGAACATTGAAACAATCGAACTGAAGCTGAAAATATATGAGGCGGACTCTCTGGATACGATCGATGAGACCGGTCCGCTGACCTTCACGGTGAAGTAATATGATATGTAAAAGTTGCGGAACCGAATTTGAGGGAAATTTCTGCAAAAGATGCGGGATGCCGGCAAACGATGAACTGTACTTGCAGTATGAGGATGAGCATCCGACCCGCACCTCCTATATGATCGAGGATGTTGTGGTAAAAGCCGGGATATTTACCGACGCGCAGGACCGTATCAGAAAAAAGATACAGCCGATGCTTGATCTCGGCGCGAGGAAGGGCTGGAAGCTTCACACGTTTACGTCCACCGACTCGGCACGGGGAATAAATATCTGTCTCGTGTGGGAAATACAGGAGATGATATAAATTGCCGACGATGATATGCAAGTCGTGCGGGGCAATGATACATTACGGCGAAAACGACAGATACGCCGTCTGCGAATACTGCGATACCGAGGTAAAGATTCAGAGAGACGGGACAGGGGATGCGGCGAGGGTTCGGAAACCTATAAAAAGGGTG
Source organism: uncultured Eubacteriales bacterium (assembly GCA_934486825.1). Taxonomy (GTDB): domain Bacteria; phylum Bacillota; class Clostridia; order Oscillospirales; family CAG-272; genus CAKSQF01. The sequence goes on from CAKSQF010000017.1 coordinate 41,484, forward strand.
ACAAATGCGCTTATATGCAGTGTGCCCTCCTGCGGAGCGACCGTCTTTCAGCGGAAAACCTTCAATGTGTACACGCATTTTGCCGAGCTTGTCGATACGAAGACGGGAAAGTTAGAGCATCACATCGATTATTCTCTTGTGAGGACAAGAGGTGCGTTTCTGGGAACAAATATTGTTTTTACCATGGTGAACGGCGAAAAGATTACGGTAAAGCTGATGTTTGGCAGTAATTTCGACAGAGTGCAGGAAGCCCTCAGAGGGCTGGTATGAAAATATCCGCGGGAAGAATTCCCGCGGATATTTACTTTCGGTAAAACAGTTGACAATATCGCCGTTTTGTGTTATAATGACACCCGTCTGATTTGAAACGGAGGGGCGTATGAGTATAAAATTATCGGATCACTTTTCATATCCTAAGCTTTTGAAATTCACAGCCTCATCGGTTGTAATGATGATATTTTCATCGGTCTATGGGGTGGTAGACGGATTTTTTGTGTCAAATTTTGCAGGCAAAACGCCGTTTGCGGCGGTAAACCTCATAATGCCGGTTCTGATGATACTCGGTACTATCGGTTTTATGTTCGGCACAGGCGGAACGGCTGTCGTCTCCAAGACCTACGGAGAGGGAAAAAGCGACAAGGCAAACAGATATTTTTCGCTGTTTGTATACACTGCGTTTGCGACAGGCATACTGCTTGCGGTTCTGGGTATCGCTTTTATAAGACCGATCGCAATGATGCTGAAGGCAGAAGGACTGCTGCTTGAAAACTGCGTTTTATACGCGCGTATAATCCTTGCGGCACTGCCGTTTTTTGTTCTCCAGGTCATGTTCCAGAGCTTTTTCGTTGCGGCTGAAAAGCCTCATCTCGGACTTGCCGTGACGGTCGCATCCGGACTTTCCAACATGATTCTCGACGCACTGCTCTGCACACTGCTTCCGCAGGAGTACAGGCTGGCGGGTGCCGCCGTTGCCACGGCGGTCGCGCAGGCAGTCGGCGGAATTGTTCCGCTTGTCTATTTTATGAGAAAAAACAGCAGTATATTGCGCCTGTGCCGGACATCCTTTGACGGCAGAGCGATTCTCAAAGCCTGCACAAACGGCTCGTCCGAATTCATGAGCAATATTTCGATGAGTCTTGTCGGGATACTGTACAATCTTCAGCTCATAAAATATGCGGGCGAGGACGGTATTTCGGCATACGGCGTCATGATGTACGTCAGTATGATCTTTTCGGCGATCTTTGTCGGATTTTCAATAGGAGTTGCCCCGGTCATCGGGTATCACTACGGAGCGCAGAATCACGGCGAGCTGAAAAGTCTGCTCAGAAAAAGCCTGTTTCTGATAACCGTATCCGGCGTTGCCATGGTGGTATCGGCGGAACTGCTTGCCGCGCCGCTTTCGAAGATTTTCGTGGGATATGATGCCGCACTCTACGAAATGACCGTGTCGGGATTTGCGATTTTCGCGCTTTCCTTCGGCTTTATGGGCTTCGGTATCTTCACATCCGCATTCTTTACCGCGCTCAGCGACGGTCTTACCTCGGCGCTGATATCCTTTATCCGAACCCTTGTTTTCCAGTCTGCCGCAATAATTATCCTGCCGATGATATGGGAGCTTGACGGAGTATGGATATCGGTGGTCGTTGCCGAATTTATGTCTGTACTGCTCGGAATAACATTTCTGGCTGTCAAACGAAAAAAATATAATTACTGATATGAAAAAATTCCCCTGTCTTTTGACAGGGGAATTTTTGTCGGACGTCACCGACGATATCGGTTCCTTTCCGACCGACAAACGTCTGTCGGAAAAGTTTGTATCCTGTGGTATCGCGCAAGAGGCTGTTACAGCTTTGTTCCCTTAAGAAGCTTTTCCCACTCTTTTACGATCGAACGGTCGGCAAAATAGTCGATTTTCATCGCTTTGCGGACGCGGGCAAGGGTTTCGTTTGTCTTTTCGACAGCTGCCGAGGTGCCTTGCAGTATTATGTCGTATACCGCGCCTATGTCCTTCTCCCATTTTTCGCGTTCGGCTCTGATAGGAGCAAGTGTTTCCTCAAGAACATTCAGAAGGAATTTCTTGCAGGTTCCGTCGCCGAGACCGCCTTTTCTGTAATGCGCCTTCATTTCGTCGAGATTTGCGTATTCGGGCAGATACTCGGCAAAATGATCGTCGGAGCAGAAAGCATCGAGATAGGTGAAGACGACGTTTCCCTCGGTGTGACCCGGGTCGCTTATCTGTAAATGAAGCGGGTCGGTGTACATTTTTCCGTTGATCTGCTTTTTCACGACAGACGCGGGATCGGAGAGATAAATGCAGTTGCCGAGCGATTTGCTCATTTTTGCCTTGCCGTCAACTCCGGGAAGCCGACGCTGAGTTTCGTTTTCGGGTATCATCGCCTTCGGCATGACAAGGGTATCGCCGTATATCCTGTTGAACTTTTCGACTATCTCACGTGTCTGTTCAAGCATCGGGAGCTGATCCTCGCCGACCGGCACGACTGTTGCATTGAATGCGGTAATATCGGCTGCCTGCGAGACCGGATAGGTAAAGAAGCCGGCAGGCAGACCCTCGTCTGCAAATCCGCGCATCTGTATCTCCGCTTTGACGGTGGGATTTCTCGACAGCCTTGCCGTGGTAACGAGGTTTAGATAGTAGAAGGTCAGCGCATGAAGCGCGGGAAGTGCGGACTGCACGCAGATCGTCGATTTTGCGGGATCGATTCCGGCAGAAAGATAATCAAGAACGACATTTATGATGTTTTCTCTTATTTTCCCCGGATTGTCGGCATTGTCGGTCAGCGCCTGATCGTCGGCTATAAGAATGTTGATTTCATCGAACTTGCCGGAATTCTGAAGTTCTACTCTTCTTTTGAGCGATCCGACATAATGACCGAGGTGCAGACGCCCGGTCGGACGGTCTCCGGTGAGAATTATATTTTTCATTGGAATCTCCTTTGCAGATAACGGTTTGTTAGGATAACCGATTATACCACATTTTTTTCGATTTTTCAATCGTTTTTCAAAAAGATAGCGAAATACCGGCTTTTTTTCGGAAAAAAGAGAGGCAGAAAACACTTCTTGCCTCTCTTTTTGCGATGTCCGCAGATATTTGTTATGATCTTTTTCTGCGTTTTACAGTCGCTGTCATGCAGATCATTGCGACTGTGAGCAGTACGAAAAACAGTATAATTATGCCTTCAGCGCCCGTTTTCGGAACGACCGGAATCACTGTATCGGCTTTTGATATCCTGTTTTCGCCGTCGCTGTCCGAATAATATCGGTCGCAGTCTTCGCAGTGCCAGTATTCGGTGTTGCCGTCGGTATCGTCGGTTGCGGGCTTTGCGGAAACGTGCGCAAGATCACTGTGACGGTCTGGGTTAATCTCGCCGTACCGCTCACCGCAGATCTCGCATACCGCTTTGTTTTTGCAGTCGGCAATGCCGCCGACGTGGTCGGTGAGCTTTGCTTTGCACAGATCGCACTTGTGGTCGTGATCGCCGTCCGCACAGCTTTCGGCCCGGATGCTCACATTGCATCCTTCAACCGCACATCCGAGGGTATGATTGCCGTTGCCGTCGGAAACCCAATCGCCGGGCGTGTGTTCGTGCTTGGCGGGTGTGATTACATATCCGCATTCGCAGATAACCGGAGTCGTGCAGTCGCCGTCATCGATGCCGTCGTGCGCGGTCTTGGAAGTTGCAAAGTCACAATTCCCGTTTGTACATTCGTGCCAATGCCCGTCTTTGTCGTAATGCCACTCTTCACCGAGAGTGTGTTCCTGCTTTGCGGGTGTAATTACATATCCGCATTCGCAGATAACGGGTGTGGTGCAGTCGCCGTCATCGATGCCGTCGTGCGCGGTCTTGGAAGTTGCAAAGTCACAATTCCCGTTTGTACATTCGTG
>CAKSQF010000018.1 GCA_934486825.1 uncultured Eubacteriales bacterium
CCACAGCATCTAAACAATTATACCATAGTTCTTGGAGAGGAACTCTAAAAACTACTATATTTATTATACGAGGAGAACAAAGATGAACAGCAAAAAATTAGTCGCGCCTTCAATACTTTCGGCTGACTTTTCAAAACTCGGAGAAGAAATATCGGCTATCGGATCCGCGGGTGCCGATTGGGTACACATTGATGTAATGGACGGAGCTTTCGTACCGAACATCTCCTTCGGAGCGCCTGTTTACAGGTGCATAAGAAAAACCACCGGGCTGTTCTTCGATGTTCATCTGATGATAAACGAACCGATAAGATACATATCCGATTTTGCAGCTGCCGGTGCCGATCTGATCTGTTTTCATTTTGAAGCAACCGAAAAACTCATCGAAACCATCGATGCGGTAAAAGCCTGCGGCAAAAAGGTCGGGCTTGCGATAAAGCCGTCAACCGCTCCGGAAGCGGTCGAAAAATATCTTCCTCTCATAGACATGTTGCTTATCATGTCGGTTGAGCCGGGCTTCGGCGGTCAGAAGTTCATGCCGGACGCGCTTGAGAAATCGAAGCGCGTTGCAAAAATGCGCGAGGAGAAGAAGCTCGGCTTTTACATTGAGATGGACGGCGGCATCTCCGAACAAAACATTTCGCAGATCCGCGCAGCCGGCGTTGATGTTGCGGTTGCCGGGTCTTCCGTCTTCGGGAAAGAAAACTATGCCGAAGCAATTGCGAAGCTCAGATAAAAGGACAGCAAAAACACAGATCGGACCGATTTCACGATCCGATCTGTGTTTTTTTCAGTTATTACCGACGAGTATCCTCATGAATTCATCGCCGGTTATTGTTTCTTTCTCATACAGATAATGTGCAAGCTCGTCAAGCTTTGTGCGGTTTTCCTTCAGGATACCGATCGCTTTTTCGTGCGATGCCTTTACGAGCGCGACCACCTGATCGTCGATCGCGGTCTGTGTCTCGGGCGAGCATGCGAGAGACGCATCTCCGCCGAGATACTGATTTGTCACCGTTTCAAGCGCAACCATTCCGAAATTATCGCTCATTCCGTACTGCGTAATCATTGCTCTTGCAAGCTTTGTTGCCTGTTCTATATCGTTTGATGCTCCTGTTGTGACTATATTGCAGGCAACCTCTTCTGCGGCGCGTCCGCCTGTCAGAGTAACGATCTTATTTGCTATCTCTTCCTTACTCATAAGATAGTGATTACCCTCTTCGACCTGCATCGTGTAGCCGAGGGCTCCCGATGTACGGGGAATAATCGTGATCTTCTGGACCGGGGCGGAATTCGACTGCTTTGCCGCAACAAGTGCGTGTCCTATTTCATGATATGCAACAATCATCTTTTCCTTATCGGTGAGTATTGCATTCTTTTTCTGGTAACCCGCGATAACGACCTCGATACTCTCTTCAAGGTCATCCTCGGTCACCTCGTTTCTGTTATTTCTTACCGCACGGAGTGCCGCCTCGTTGACGATATTCGCAAGCTCCGCGCCCGATGCACCGGATGCCATACGCGCGATGCGTTCAAAATCTATATTCTGTGCAAGCTTTACCTTCTTTGCATGAACGCGGAGGATAGCTTCCCTACCCTTGAGGTCGGGCAATTCGACAGGCACACGGCGGTCGAATCTGCCGGGACGTGTGAGCGCCGGGTCGAGCGTTTCCGGACGATTGGTTGCGGCAAGAATAATTACTCCGGTATTTCCGCCGAAGCCGTCCATTTCGGTCAGAAGCTGATTGAGCGTCTGCTCACGTTCATCATTTCCGCCGCCGAGTCTTCCGTCACGCTTTTGCCCTATTGCATCTATCTCGTCTATAAACACGATACAAGGTGCCTTCTCCTTTGCCTGTCTGAACAGATCGCGCACCTTTGACGCTCCCATACCGACAAACATTTCAACAAATTCGGATCCCGAAATTGAGAAAAACGGCACGTTTGCCTCGCCTGCGACCGCCTTTGCAAGCATCGTTTTACCCGTGCCGGGAGGTCCGACGAGCAGGACTCCCTTCGGCATTGATGCGCCTATTGTTTCATACTTTTTCGGGTCGTGCAGGTATTCCACTATCTCGGCGAGATTTTCCTTTGCCTCATCCTCGCCTGCCACATCCGAAAACTTAATTCCGTCAGACGATTTGACATAGACCCTTGCATTGCTCTTCCCCATATTGAACATCATGGACGAGCCTCCGCCGGATGCCTTATCCATCATCTTTTTGGAAAGAAGCTGACCTATTGCAAAGAAGATTGCTATCGGCAGTATCCATGAAATAAGGAAGCTGAGAAGCGGCGACATCTGCTCGACTATCTCGCTTGAAAATTTAGCGCCCGACTGTGTAAGTCTGTTCACAAGGTCGGGGTCATCCATTTTACCGGTCTTATAAACGGTTTTCCCGTCTTTATCGGTAAAAAGGATACGGTTTTCCTGTACCTGAACCTCGCCGATTTCCTGCTTTTCCGCCATTGAAATAAAGGTACCGTAATCAACCTCTTTTATTCTCATCTGCTGAAGCGACGGGGTGACGAGCAAATTGATAAAAAGTATCACCGCAAGCACTATCGCATAATAAAAAATCAACGGTTTTTTCGGTTTTTTGACTTCATTCATTACATTTCACCTCTTTTTAGTTATAATTATTTCCGATATACTTATCGTTTTTAGACAGCCTTCTGACAAGCAAAAAGGTTACAAGGAACATTGCCGCTATAAAAACTGTGAACACCCATGCGTATCTGTCATCATCGATCGAAGCGGCAAAATCATAGAAGCCGTGAAGTATGACGGGTGCCGCAAAAGAAAGAAGTCCGAACAGGCGGCTTTCGGTTTTACGGCCGCAGCTTTCGCACCTCTTTGCAAAGCCGTAGAAGGCTCCCATGAAAACGCCGAAGCAGGCGTGACCCGGCACGGCGGTCACCGCACGGAGCAAAGCGGTTCCGAAGCCATACATTATGACATAGTCTATATTCTCCCACAGTGCAAAGCCGAGAGAGACGAACACAGCGTAGACAACACCGTCAAACTGACAATTGAAGGCGGGACTTTTCCATGTACGCATACGGAGAAGCATATATTTGAAGCCCTCTTCGGAGCATGCAACAACCACAAAATAGAGCAGAACGCGGTAGAGTATATCATTATCTTTACAGTAAAGATCAAGAAGCTGCACGCCTATCCGTTCGGTATAAACGGCAAGGGCGGTTGCAAATATGCCTCTCATGATAAGCGACAGCAAAAGCATCGGCGGTTCCCTGTCAAGCTTATCGGCGCGGTAGACATAAACGAGAAGCACTATCGCAGGGATCACTGCCGCGGCGATCAATATCGGATTTGGTGCAAAAAGAAGCATAGTCATCACTCCAACCTTTATTTTGACATTATTCTACCCTTTTATTTCCCAAAATCAACGGTCAAAAGCGGAATTATGTAGAAAAATGTAACACACGTCTTTTTTTGTCCGTCAGCCGGACATCTGCTTGTCACTTACCGGATATTCTGTCGGCATTCTCAAGTGCCAGCCTTGACGTTCCGTCCATGATAAGAGCAAACCGATCGATCATTGCGACCGGAACCTCTTTCATTCCGTCGGCTATCCATCTCACAAGCAAGCCCGACAGGGCGACCGAAGCATAATGGGTTATAAGTGTCATATCCGAATCGGATATGACAAGTCCGTCAGCATTTTTCTTTATCAGCGGAGGAAGATATTCAAGACACACATCATAAAACAGGTTTGACATTTTTTCATATCCCAGCGATTTGAAAACATGCAGAGTAACCTTTCTGTTTTCGTACATATAGTTTGAAATCGATTTCAATATATCAAACCATGTACTGCTCTCCGGCGGCATATCATTTTTAAGATCGTTGATCCGGTCGCGGAAGCTCTCTTCCGCAAGAGCATATATGTCCTGATAATAATAGTAAAAGGTCTTTCTGTTGATCCCGCAATCATCGACTATATCCTTGACCGTGATCTGACCGAGCGGCTTTTCGCCGAGAAATTTCATAAATGAGGCATATATTGCCTGCTTCGTGAATTTTGCCATATACATCTCCTGTTCATTTGTCGCTTTTCAAACCGGTCCGTCCGGAGTGTCAAAAGCCGAACACGCATCGTCTGAACGCCGAAAATCAACGGCGTGGCGGTGTGCGTTCGACTCATATCACTCTCTGTCGGTTTACTGACTCTGCTTTGCCGCCTTTTTCAGGGTAAAAACAAATTCGCAGTACTGTCCCCGTTTACTGTTTACGGTTATTGACTCATTATGTGCGTCAATTATTGTTTTGGCTATATACATACCGAGTCCGACTCCGGTCTTATCCCTTCCGCGGCTCTTATCACCCTTATAAAAGCGGTCGAAGATATGCGGAAGATCGTCGGGAGCGATTCCCTCTCCTTCGTTATATACCGAAACATATATCTTTTTATCGTTTTCTGTTATTTTAAGCGCGTATTTCCCGCCGTCCCTTGAAAATTTAACGGCATTATCGCATATATTATAAAGAATCTGATGTATAGCATCCTTATCCGCGATCACGTACTCACGTTCGTTATCACACTCAAAGCTTACGTCAAGTCCTTTTTGCTCTATCCTTGCCTCGAATGAGATAAGCACCTGCCGTGCCATTTCGCAGATATCGAAGGTCTGCATATTGAATTTACGCTCCCCCGCCTCTATGCGTGAAATATCAAGAAGCGACGAGACAAGCCGTGACAGCCGTCTGACTTCGGAAGCCACGATACTCAGATAGTAGGACTGCTTTTCGGGCGGAATTGCCCCGTCAAGTATACCGTCAATATAACCTGATATCGTCGTCATCGGTGTACGCAGGTCGTGCGATACGTTTGCGAGAAATGTACTGCGCGTTTCTTCTATTGTCGCAAGGCTTGACGCCATATTGTTGAACGCCATGGCAAGCTCGGATATCTCGTTATCGCCGATCACGGGAACCCTGACATCAAAACGACCGGATGCAAATGATTTTGCGGCACGGCTCATTGCTCTTATCGGGCGCACGATACGCTCACTTATAAAGTAGCTTGCAATTATTGCGGCTATCATTACCCACATCGACGCCATAAGGATCATTCTGTTGAGTGATCCGACAACGCCCGCGGTATAGGACAGCGACGTACAGGCAAAGATCACGCACTCGGGGCTGACCGAATCGGGGAGCGGTATTGCATAGTTATAATGCTTTTCGGGAAGAAGCCCTCCGAAATCGGAACCGTCGGCATCAAATCTGCTCACCAGATCGTCCGGTGACAGCTCTCCCGAACGGTCTCCTCTGACATATCCATCCGGCAGTGTACTGTCCGCATAGAGCAGACCCCCGTCCGGTGAAACGATTATCACGAACATATCCTTAGAATAGCGCGTTATTGCCGAAACCATTTTATCGATGGTTGTCTGCTCTTTTCGCACAAATTCACCCATACTTCTGTACGAGCTTTCCGAATACGCGGATTTGAGCAGATAATCGACTGACTGCGCGATACGTGACAGGTCTGCCTCGGTAGTCGCCTCGGAATGTGATTTGACTATGGTTCCGACTATCATCGCAAGAATCGAGAAGCTAACCAGAATTATTGCCATAAAAGCGATCATATATCTGGCAAAAACGCTCTTGAACATTCAAAAACTCCTTTTCAGCATCAGACATTGAATCTGAAGAGTACAACGTCTCCGTCCTGCATGACATAATCCTTTCCTTCGCTTCTGTAAAGTCCCTTTTCCTTCGCTGCCGCTATTGAGCCGCACGCCTTCAGGTCTTCGTAGGAAACTATTTCGGCACGTATGAAGCCGCGTTCAAAATCGGTATGGATTTTACCGGCAGCCTGCGGTGCCTTGGTGCCGCGCTTTATCGTCCATGCGCGGACCTCCTGGACTCCCGCCGTGAGGAAGGATATAAGTCCCATGAGATGATAGCTTGCCTTCACGAGCTTATCAAGTCCGCTTTCCTTTATTCCGAGATCCGCAAGGAAAAGTGCCTTTTCATCGTCGTCAAGCTCTGCTATTTCCGCCTCGGCTCCGGCACAGATCGGCACGATTTCGGCGTTCTCCGACTTTGCAAATTCCGCAAGCTTTTTATAGCCTTCATTTTTCTCATATCCGCCTGCGACCTCGTCTTCACCGATGTTTGCCGCATAAATGACCGGCTTCATCGTCAGGAGAGAAACATCGCTCATTATTTTCATCTCATCGGCGGTATAATCAAGCGATCTTGCCGATTTTCCTTCGCTGAGTGCCGCGTGGACACGCTTGAGAAGCTCCAGCTCCTCCGCATATTTCTTATCTCCGCGAAGAAGCTTTGTGGTTTTATCGATACGTCTCTCAAGCGTCTCAATATCGGCAAATATCAGTTCGAGATTGATCGTTTCGACATCGCGTATCGGGTTCACCGAGCCGTCAACATGAATTATATTCGCGTTTTCGAAGCAACGCACGACATGAACGATCGCATCCACCTCTCTTATATGACCGAGAAATTTATTTCCGAGTCCTTCCCCGCGGGAGGCGCCCTTGACAAGGCCTGCGATATCGACAAATTCGATCACCGCAGGGGTATATTTTTCCGCGTGATAAAGCTCATTGAGCCAGTCAAGTCTTTCATCCGGCACGGGAACCACGCCGACATTCGGCTCTATTGTACAGAACGGGTAATTTGCCGATTCGGCACCCGCGTTCGTTATTGCATTGAAAAGTGTGCTCTTCCCTACATTGGGAAGTCCGACTATACCGAGTTTCATCTTTAATGTAACCTTCTCCTGTTTTTTCTTCATTGTATTATAATATATTTTTTTCTCACTTGCAAGCGGTTTTGTTCTTTTTTATGCTCTTTATAAAAAAATCACACAAAATTCATAATATCTTCACCATATCACCTTCATTATCGTCTATAATAAATATGAATTTAGATAACAATTTAACAAAGTTAATATTTTAACAAGCACAAAGGAGGAACACAGTTATGGGAATAAAGCTTCTTGTCGTTGATGACGATGCAAACATCTGCGAAATGGTTAAAATTTATCTCGAAAAAGAGGGCTATGAAGTCAAGACCGCATCCGACGGTGTTGAGGGAGTCAGCTTTTTCAAAATGTACGAGCCGGATCTTGTACTTCTTGATATTATGCTCCCGAAGAAGGACGGATGGCAGGTATGCCGTGAAATCCGCGAAATATCCACAAAACCGATAATTATGGTCACCGCAAAGGGTGAAGTTTTCGACAAGGTCCTCGGACTTGAGCTCGGTGCAGACGACTTTATGGTCAAGCCGTTTGACATGAAGGAGCTGTCCGCAAGGATCAAGGCGGTACTCCGCAGATACAGCTCGCACGACACATCCGGAGACGACGAGGTCATCAAATTCGACAACATAGAGATCAGTCTTCAGAAATACGAGCTTAAACTTGCGGGAAAATCGGTGGACATTCCGCCGAAAGAGCTTGAACTGCTCTACTTTCTCGCCTCGAATTACAACCGCGTATTCACGCGCGACCAGCTTCTTGACAAGGTCTGGGGATTTGATTATCTCGGTGATTCAAGAACGGTTGATGTACATGTAAAGCGTCTGCGCGAGAAGCTCGAAGGCGTTTCGAACAAGTGGGTTCTCAAAACCGTCTGGGGTGTCGGCTACAAATTCGAACTGCTTCAATAATGTAAAACAAAAAACCGGGGGCAAAACCTCCGGTTTTTTGTTTTCAGCCGCCGAGATATGCGCGCTTTATGCTGTCATCAGACAAAAGCTCACTTCCGGTTCCGCTCTTCACGATCCTTCCGACTTCAAGAACATATGCCCGATCGGCGATCGTAAGTGCCTTTTTCGCGTTCTGCTCAACCAGCAGAACCGTGGTTCCCGCTTTCTGTATCTCAACGATCATATCGAAAATCGTATTTACGTAGAGGGGCGAAAGTCCCATACTCGGTTCATCAAGGAGTATAAGCTTTGGCTTGGACATAAGCGCACGGCTCATTGCAAGCATCTGCTGTTCACCACCCGAAAGCGTACCCGCTATCTGCTTTGATCTTTCCTTGAGGATCGGGAAACGGTTGTAGATATCTTCAAGGCTTTCATCAAACTCTTTTCTGTCACTGCGCGTATATGCGCCGAGCTGAAGATTCTGAAACACCGTCAGCTCCTGAAATATACGCCGACCCTCGGGAACCTGTGCGATTCCCATTGATGTCAGCTTATGTGCGGGTGTATCGGTTATATCCTTCCCTGCGAAGCACACTTTTCCAGCCTTTTTGGGAATAAGCCCGTTGACGGCGTGCATGATCGTCGTCTTACCCGCGCCGTTTGCACCTATCAGCGCAACAATCTCTCCTTCATTGACCTCAAACGAAACTCCGCGTATCGCCTTGATGAGTCCGTAGGACACTTCCAAATCTTTCACTTCAAGCAATGCCATAATCACTCATCTCCCAAATACGCTTTTATTACCGCGGGATCGTTAAGCACATCGGCTGTCTTTCCCTGCGCAAGAACCGTACCGAAATTCAGCACGGTCAGCTCTTCGCAAATACCGCTTACAAGGCTCATATCATGCTCTATAAGCAGAACGGTCACCTTAAACCGATCCCTTATGAATTTGATTGTCTCCATAAGTTCTGCCGTTTCCTGCGGGTTCATTCCCGCGGCAGGCTCATCAAGGAGAAGAAGCTTCGGGCGGGTCGCAAGTGCCCGTGCAATCTCAAGCTTCCGCTGCTTTCCGTAAGGAAGGTTATTTGCGAGATTATTCCTCTCATCCATGAGACCGAATATCGACAAAAGACTCTTTGCTTCGTCCCGCATCTTCTTTTCGGTTGCAAAATGATGCTTGGTACGCAGGATACTGTGTGCCGGGTTACACTTATATTCGGGCAGATTCTGCATACCGACAAGAACATTTCTTATCACGCTCATATTGTTGAACAGCCTTATATTCTGGAATGTTCTTGCGATCCCGTGCCGACAGATATACTCCTGACCCTTGCCGGTCATATCCTTTCCGTCAAGCATGAATCTTCCTGTGGTGGGGGTATATACCCCTGTTATCATATTGAAAAATGTTGTCTTTCCCGCGCCGTTCGGACCTATAAGCCCGTAAAGTGCGCCTTTTTTTATTTTGATATTTATATCGTCTGCCGCCTTCAGACCTCCGAAAGATATCCCGAGATGATCTGTTTCGAGCATATATTCATTTCCGCTCATTACTTGTCTCCTTTCTCGGGTTTATCGGGTGTAAACGATTCATCCGGTTTGACATCGGTCGAAAGAATCTCATCCATTCTGACCTTTGTCGGAATCCTGCTCCATTTTGCCTCGTCATCCTTGACATTTGCGTTCGAATGCCATTTTTTCGGTGCAAGCTTTGACACAAGCGCCGACAGTGAGAATCTGTCGCGGACCGATTTCAGAGCAGGTGCATTATTGAATACAACCATTACGATAAGGATGATCGCATAGATAAGGTATTTGAGAGCGGCAAGATCTCCCGAAAGCTTTGTCGTAAGATTGAAGTTTATAACCGTCAGGAGAGTCGCCGAAATGATTGATCCGTTTATCGATCCCATTCCGCCGAGCACTACCATTACAAGTATTTCGATGGAGTAATTATAACTGAACGCGGTATAACGTATCGGCGTTGTCGCAAATCCGTAAAGCACTCCCGCAATTCCGGTGAAAAACGCCGAAAGCACGAAAGCAAACAGCTTATAGAAGGTAACGTTTACGCCCATCGAATGGGCTGCAATTTCATTATCGCGTATTGCGGTTATTGCCCTGCCGTGCTTTGAACGGACTATATTCTGAGTAATTACAAGGATCACAAAAAGAACAATGAAGCAGACGATAAATTCGGAGTTTCCGTATTTGATCTTATTTGTCTTCAGTCCGAGCGCTCCGCCGAAGCAATCAAGGTTCATAAATATATTTCTGACAATTTCGCCGAATGCAAGGGTCGTTATTGCGAGATAGTCTCCCTTGAGCTTAAGCACCGGTATTCCGATAAGGAATCCGCATGCCGCGGCAGCCAATCCGCCGACGACCATTCCGATCAGAAGAAGCAGGAGCTTTGAAGCAACAAACGGCTGAATCAGCGTTGCGACGTAGCATCCGATATAGGCGCCGACGCACATAAATCCTGCGTGACCGAGGCTGAGCTCCCCTAAAAATCCGACTACGATATTCAGCGACACGGCAAGAATAACGCTGTATCCGATCTGCATAAGCAGGTTGGCGGTCGATGCCTTCATACCGCCCGCATAATACAGCGAAGCCGTAACTGCCAATGCGACGGCTACCGCTATATAATTTATATAATATTTAAGCTTGAAGCCCGACTTGATATAAGAAAAATAGTTCATATTCACACCTTCTCCCTGCGCTTCTTACCAAGCAGTCCGGTAGGTCTGAACATAAGAATAAGAATAAGAATCGCAAATTCGATTGCCGTAGTATACGGTCCGACACCGGGAATCGACTGAACGAGTTTTTCGACTATGCCGAGGAAAAGTCCGCCCACCATTGCGCCCGGGATTGACCCTATTCCTCCGATTACCGCCGCCGTAAAAGCCTTTATACCCGGCATTGATCCGAGGGTCGGATCTACAAGCGGAATCTGGAGCATATAAAAGAGGCTTGCAAATGCCGCGAGCACCGAACCTATCGCAAATGTCACGGATATTATCATATTGACGTTAACGCCCATCAGCTGTGCTGCCGAACGGTCCTCGGAAACCGCAAACATTGCTCTGCCGAGGCGGGTTGTTTTTATGAACACGGTCAGCGCTATCATAATTGCGGTTGCCGCAACGAGGGTTATGACCGACGATATCTGAATTGTCACTCCCTGAATTTTCAGCGCACCCATCGAAGGGAACGGGCTCGGACGGGCTTTTGAGCCGTACACAAGTTGAGCAACGCTCTGCAAAAGGTATGATACACCGATCGCCGTTATAAGTACGGCAAGCGGAGACGCTCCGCGCAACGGTTTATATGCTATTTTTTCTATCACTATTCCGAGCAGTGCACAGACAACTATCGAAACAACGAAAGAGACGGCAAAATTGCCGAAAAGATTAAATGTTGTTATCAGTGCATATGCGCCGACCATAATTATATCGCCGTGAGCGAAGTTCAGCATCTTTGCAATACCGTAAACCATCGTATACCCGAGGGCTATCAACGCATATATTGCTCCGAGGCTGAGTCCGTCTATCAGTGTACTCATATTATTTCCTTTCCTTCCGCGACATAAAGCATGACATTGCCGCATGCAAAGACATCTTTACCGCAGTTTTCCCGAACGCCCGTTTTCCGCATTTTTTGCGGAAAACAGACGTCCGGTTGACATTTATTGTTTTTATTTTGTGAAGTTTACGATCTGTGCGCTCTTATTGCAGGATCCGCCGGCGTTCCATGTCATATCGCCGGTCACTCCCGAATATTTGAAGCTGCCGGACGCAAACTTTTCTTTAAGGAGTCCGCAAAGGTCAGCCGCGCTGATCTTTACATCCTTTACATCTGCCGCCTTCATCGCCTCATATATTGCCATAACAGCATCGTAGCCGTCTGCCGCGAACTGATCGGGAAGCATATTATATGCCTTTTTGTACTTTTCGACAAACTTTGCTACCTTTTCGTCGCTGCTTGCGGCATCGAAAGGTGTGATATACTTAACCGAATTGGAAAGCGTATCCGACTCACTGAACATCTTATCGATACCGTCAAATCCGTCGCATCCGAAGATGTCGGCAGCGCAACCCTTTGACGCACATGTTTTTATGATAAGCGATGCAGCCTGATAGTAGATGGGGAGGAAGATTACATCGCAATCCTTGAGTGCCTCAACCTGCGTTGAAAAATCCTTTGCGGTATCCGATGTGAACGACTGTTCCTTGAAGGTCTTGCCCATTTCGCCCAGCTTCTTCTTGAACGCCTTGAAGAGGTCGCTCGAATATGTGTCGCTCGAATCATAGATTGCACCGATATTCGAATACTTTTCGCCGAGCGTCTCTGCGGCAAGCACGCCCTGCTGGTCGTCACCGAAGCATACTCTGAAGGCATTGTCTTCCGTAATTACAGATTCATTGGATGCCGACGGAGTAAGCAGGAAAACATTGTTCGTAAACGCTTCTGCGGCAAATGATGCGCAGGCACCGGAGGTAACCGATCCGATGGATGCCTGCATACCTTTTTCATAAAGGGTATTGAAGCCGTTCTTTGCATCGACCTCTGTGCACTTATCGTCGATTATCTCGAATGAGAACTTTATTCCGTTAAGCCCGCCGAGCTCTTCATTTATCACTTTAATCGCAAGCTCTGCACCCTGCTTGACCGAAATACCGTATGACGAGTTCTCTCCGGTAAGCGGACCGGTTCCGCCTATAAAGAATGTCGTATTATCCTTTGCGTAGTTTGTTGATCCGCAGCCTGTGAAGCCTGTCATCACGGCTGCTGCAGCAGAAAGAACCGCTGCAACCCTAAAGAATTTTTTCATGGTTTTTCTCTCCTTTTGCCTTCTCGGCAGTAAATATATTTTCAGATCATTTGATCGGAAAAACTAAAACAAAAGCGGTTTGCCCCTTTGGCAAACCGCATCCTTGTGGTTCATACACCGATCTAAAAACCGGTTGATTCAGACGAACGGAAAATCAATTTGCCGCTATTCTTTTGTTTTGCGTTTATAATAATCACTGCAAGTATAATAATGACTGCTGCCACAGATATGACATTTGCAAGTAGTACAAATATCACGAGCGCAAAAACAAAAGCGGACACTGCAACAGCAATGTCCGACGCAATCTTATTTTCACAGGCGGAAAACGAGCAGGCAGAAAAAGCCTCTGAACATTCAGACGCAAAAGACATTCTTTCATCTTCTCTCATTGAAGCCACAGTCCCGAACATTTCGTTTTCCTCCTTCCGTTTGATTCCCTCTGAAAAAGTATGGCTTATTATAGCACACAAACACTGCTCTGTCAACCGTTAAATTAAACAATTTTACCGCTGTTTTTTTCGGTACAAATTGTTGTAATAGATAATTTTCGATAAAATCTGATTGCAGGCAAAAAATTTCTGTCCGACATATCAATGTCGGACAGAAACAATATTTTTTTCGATCAATCTTCAACTGCTGTCTCGGCAGCCGTGTTTGCCCTTTCGACAACTATGTCGCGATAACGCTCCATACCTGTTCCCGCAGGGATCAGCTTACCGATAATGACATTTTCCTTAAGACCGACGAGATGATCGACCTTACCCGAAATTGCGGCTTCGGTAAGAACCTTTGTTGTCTCCTGGAAGGATGCTGCCGACAGGAAGGATTCTGTCTGCAATGCCGCCTTCGTTATACCGAGCAGTACGGGCGATGCCTTTGCAAGGCAAAGATCGCGTTCGCCTGCATCTATGCGCTTTCTGAGCGCCTCGTTCACATCCTCAAATTCGATGGTATCGACAAGCGAGCCGACAAGGAATTCGGTATCCCCGGCATCCTCGATGCGGCATTTTCTGGTCATCTGTTTTGCGATGACTTCAATATGCTTATCGTTGATATCAACCGACTGGAGACGGTAAACCTTCTGCACCTCTCTGATAAGGTAATCATAAGCCTCATCAAGTCCGTTTATTCTCGTTATATCGGCGAGACACATACTTCCCTCGGTAAGCGGATCGCCGTGAATGACGTAATCCCCTTCCTTCACGACAAGTCTTGTGCCGAACGGAACGGCGTAGGAAACAGTTTCCTTGGTCTCCGGATTTTCAATTGTGACATTTCTTGCACGCTTTGCGTCGGTAATCGAAATCGTACCGTCGATATCAGCCGCAACCGATGTCTTCTTGGGTCTTCTCGCCTCAAAGAGTTCCTCAACACGCGGCAGACCCTGTGTAATATCGGATGCCGAAGCAACGCCGCCGGTATGGAAGTTTCTCATCGTAAGCTGTGTACCCGGCTCGCCTATCGACTGTGCGGCAACTATACCGACAGCTTCGCCGACATTGATCTTGTTTGTTGTCGCAAGATCCATGCCGTAGCAGTGAGAGCAGATACCGTATTTGCACTTACACTGAAGAACGGTTCTGATATCCACCTCGGTAATGCCCGCGCCGAGAATCTTATTGACCTCTGCCTCGTTCATCATGGTATCTTCCGGAACAAGCACCTCGCCCGTCTTCGGATCGACAACATCATGCAGAGTATATCTTCCGAGCAGTCTCTCCGAAAGCTTTTCGAGAGTGCTGTCTCCGTCCTTGATCTCCCTGACCGTCATACCCTTTGTTGTATGGCAGTTTTCCTCGCGGATAATTATATCCTGCGCTACATCGACAAGACGTCTCGTCAGGTATCCCGAGTCAGCCGTACGGAGTGCGGTATCCGAAAGAGCTTTACGCGCGCCGCGGGCGGCAAGGAAGTATTCAAGTATATTAAGTCCTTCACGGAAGTTCGATTTGATAGGAAGCTCGCTTGCACGTCCGGATGCAGCAGACATGATACCACGCATCCCGGCAAGCTGTCTCATCTGGGTCATGTTACCGCGGGCACCCGAATCAGCCATCATCTTGATCGGGTTATAGCGGTCAAACGAATCCTTGATTATCTCGACGACCTGCTTGGTTGCCTGATCCCATATATCCATGACGCTCTTATAGCGTTCGTCTTCGGTAAGCTCGCCGCGCAAAAAGTGCTTATGGATCGTTTCGACGCGCTTATCCGACTCGGCGATAAGTTCATCCTTTTTGGGCGATACTTCGACGTCGGAAACCGCAATCGAAATCGATGCAAGCGTCGAATACTTATATCCGGTTGCCTTGATATGGTCAAGAACCTCTGCCGTAACATTCGAGCCGTGCAGCTTGATGGTACGGTTGATTATATCGCCTATCTGCTTCTTGCCGCATGTGAACATGATTTCAAGATCGCAGATGCGTTCCGGATCGGTTCTGTCAACATATCCGAGATCCTGCGGAATGAACTTATTGAATATGAGGCGTCCGTAGGTCGCATCGACAAGCCTTGTTACCTTCTCGCCGTTTATCTCGCGGGTCACACGAACCTTGATCGGTGCATGAAGCCCGACATTTCCCGCTTCATACGCCATTTCGACCTCGTCCATATCGCGGAAGACATGTCCCTCGCCCTTTTCTCCGGCACGGTCAATCGTCAGGTAGTAGGAACCGAGGATCATATCCTGCGTAGGCACGGCAACTGCCTTACCGTCGGCAGGCTTCAGGAGGTTATTCGCCGAAAGCATCAGAAATCTTGCCTCTGCCTGTGCTTCGCTTGTAAGCGGAACGTGAACAGGCATCTGGTCGCCGTCAAAGTCGGCGTTGAACGCGGTACATACGAGAGGATGCAGTTTGATTGCTCTTCCTTCGACAAGTATCGGCTCAAATGCCTGAATTGACAGACGGTGAAGCGTAGGTGCACGGTTAAGCAGAACGGGATGTTCCTTTATAACGATTTCAAGTGCGTCCCAGACATCGTTATCGACCTTTTCTACCTTCTTTTTCGCGTCCTTTATATTATTTGCCTTCTGAGTTTCAACAAGCCTCTTCATTACGAACGGCTTGAAAAGCTCAAGTGCCATTTCCTTCGGAAGACCGCACTGATATATTTTAAGCTCAGGACCTACGACGATAACCGAACGTCCCGAATAGTCAACACGCTTTCCGAGCAGGTTCTGACGGAAGCGTCCCTGTTTACCGCGGAGCATTTCGGAAAGTGACTTGAACGGACGGTTGGACGGACCCGTTACCGGCTTTCCGCGTTTACCGTTATCGATAAGTGCGTCAACAGCCTCCTGAAGCATACGGCGCTCGTTACGCACAATGATCTCGGGTGCACGAAGCTCTATGAGTCTCTTCAGACGGTTGTTTCTGTTGATAACTCTTCTGTAAAGGTCGTTCAGGTCGGACGAAGCAAAACGACCGCCGTCAAGCTGTACCATCGGACGTATATCCGGCGGGAGAACCGGAAGCACGTCAAGGATCATCCATTCGGGCTTATTACCCGATTTACGGAAGGATTCGACAACTTCAAGTCTCTTGATTATCTTTGCCTTTTTCTGTCCGGATGCGTTCTTAAGCTCATCCTTGAGCTGTGCGGAAAGCGCCTCAATATCAAGCTCATGAAGCAGTTCCTTTATTGCGGCACCGCCCATTCCGACCTTGAATTCATCGCCGTATCTTTCAAGCGAATCCTTATACTCACGCTCGGTAAGAAGCTGATATTTCGCAAGCGAGGTATCGCCCGGATCTATAACTATATACTGCGCATAGTAAAGAACCTTCTCAAGCTGTCTCGGCGACATGTCGAGCAGTGTTCCCATCTTTGACGGGATCGCACGGAAATACCAGATATGGGACACCGGAGTTGCAAGCTCTATATGACCCATACGCTCGCGGCGCACTTTCTTCGTCGTTACGTCAACTCCGCACTTTTCGCACTTCTTGTTTGCGTAGTGCACTCTTTTATATTTTCCGCAAAGACACTCCCAGTCCTTTGTCGGACCGAAAATGCGTTCGCAGAACAGACCGTCACGCTCTGCTTTGAGCGTGCGGTAGTTGATGGTTTCAGGCTTTTTAACCTCTCCGTAAGACCAACTGCGGATCATTTCGGGAGACGCAAGTCCGATTTTTATAGAGGCAAACTGATTATCTTCCATATACATTTTCTCCTCTCTTACATATCATCATCAAAGTCGGAATCGTCGCCGATATCGTCATCACCATAGCCGTTCTCGGATGCGTCGTCGGTTATCTCGGCGTCGAGATCCTCGGCATCATAGGTGTTGTTGAACATATCCTCGGTAGCGACGTTTTCTCCGACCTCTTCGGCAGTTATCGTACTTGCGAGCTCATCCTCCATGCCGATAGTCGAAAGGTCGATTTCTTTTCCTTCCTTATCGAGCACGCGTACATCAAGGCAAAGAGACTGCAGTTCCTTGACAAGAACCTTGAAGGAAGCGGGAACGCCCGGTGTCGGTATATTCTGACCCTTTACGATCGCTTCGTAAGTCTTTACACGTCCGGTGACATCGTCGGACTTGACTGTCAGGATCTCCTGAAGTGTATATGCCGCGCCGTATGCCTCAAGCGCCCAGACTTCCATTTCGCCGAAACGCTGTCCGCCGAACTGTGCCTTACCGCCGAGAGGCTGTTGTGTAACCAGCGAGTACGGACCCGTGGAACGCGCGTGAATCTTATCGTCTACCAGGTGGTGGAGCTTCAGATAGTACATTATACCGACGGTTACGGGGTTGTCGAAGCGCTTACCGGTTCTGCCGTCGTAAAGCACCGATTTACCGTCGCAAATCTTGAGCTCACGGTTTTCAACCATTCTTTCAAGCTCTTCCTGCGACTTATCCGAAACGTCAAATTCCTTATAGACCGCTTTTCCGGTTTCGGCATCGGTCTCTTCCGTATAGTAGGTCTTGGTGGCAACGATACGGTCGGTGGGAAGCACGTCTCTGTAAAGACCGGCTTTTCTCTGCCATTCCATTATATCTTCATAGGTTGCACCGTCAAAGACAGGAGTCATTACTTTATATCCGAGACGTCTTGCGGCAATACCGAGATGAACTTCAAGCACCTGTCCGATATTCATTCGGGAAGGCACGCCCATCGGGTTAAGAACTATATCAAGCGGTGTACCGTCGGGGAGGAAAGGCATATCCTCGGGCGGAAGTATTCTTGAAACAACGCCCTTATTACCGTGACGACCCGCCATCTTATCTCCGACGGAAATCTTACGTTTCTGTGCGATATACACGCGGACGACCTTATTTACGCCGGGCGCAAGATCGCTGTCGCCTTTTTCACGCGAGAATATCTTGACATCAACGACAATACCCGATTCGCCGTGAGGCAGTCTGAGCGAAGTATCGCGTACCTCTCTCGCCTTCTCGCCGAAGATCGCGCGGAGAAGTCTTTCCTCTGCCGTAAGCTCGGTCTCTCCCTTGGGAGTAACCTTACCTACAAGTATATCGCCCGCACGGACTTCGGTACCCTTACGCACGATACCGTCGGCATCAAGATCCTTCTTTGCATCCTCGCCGACGTTCGGGATCTCGCGGGTAATCTCCTCCGGTCCGAGCTTTGTATCTCTGGCTTCATGCGAATACTCTTCGATATGGATAGAGGTATACACGTCATCGCGGACAAGTCTTTCGTTAAGAAGGACCGCATCCTCGTAGTTATAACCTTCCCATGTCATGAATCCTATAAGCGGGTTCTTACCGAGCGAAATCTCGCCGTGATCGGTCGCGGGACCGTCGGCAATGACATCGCCCTTATTCACATATTCTCCCTCATCCACGATAGGACGCTGATTGATGCACGTACCCTGGTTCGAACGCTTGAACTTAAGAAGCGTATACGCGTCGGTCTTGCCGTCATCGGTCTTTATAACGATCTGATCGGCTGTAACGCGCTGAACGGTGCCAGAATTGCGGGCAATCACAACAACGCCCGAATCGACTGCTGCCTTATGCTCTATACCCGTCGCAACGATAGGCGCTTCATTGACCATAAGCGGTACTGCCTGCTTCTGCATGTTCGATCCCATGAGCGCACGCGCGTTATCGTCGTGGTCAAGGAAAGGAATGAAGGATGTCGCGACCGAGACAACCATTCTCGGCGAAACGTCCATGAAGTCGGGCTTTGACGCATCAACTTCAAGTATCTCATTACGGTGGCGGGACGCGACCTTACGGTTTATAAAACGGTTGTTTTCGTCAAGCGGCTCGTTTGCCTGTGCGACAACATAATTATCCTCGACGTCGGCGGTCATATAGATCACTTCATTCGTAACCTGTCCGGTCGATTTGTCGATCTTGCGGAAAGGAGCCTCAATAAAGCCGTATTCATTGATACGCGCATAGGAGGCAAGATAGGAAATAAGACCGATATTCGGACCTTCGGGAGTCTCTATCGGACACATACGTCCGTAATGCGTATAGTGAACGTCACGGACCTCAAATGATGCGCGGTCACGTGACAGACCGCCGGGTCCGAGTGCCGATAGACGGCGCTTATGGGTAAGCTCCGCAAGCGGGTTGTTCTGATCCATGAACTGTGAAAGCGGCGAAGAACCGAAGAAATCACGTATAGCGGTGGTGATCGGGCGGATATTTATCAGGTTATCGGGAGTCAGAGACTCACTGTCCTGAACGGTCATCCTCTCCTTGACGATCTTATCCATACGGGTAAATCCGATGCGGAGCTGGTTCTGGAGAAGCTCGCCGACGCTGCGCAGACGGCGGTTTCCGAGATGGTCTATATCATCTACGCTTCCGCAGTCGTGAGAAAGGCAGACAAGGTAGTTGACCGATGCGAATATATCCGATTTTGTAATATGCTTCGGCGCAAGTCTGTCAACATTATCGCGGCACTTTGCAATCACGGCATCCTTGCCCTCTGAGCCGACTTCATCTATTATTTCCGAAAGAACAGCAAAATCGACCTTTTCCTTTATTCCGATCGATGTGAGGTCATAGCTGAGGACTGCCTCGGGATAAACCATACCGTTTGAGAACACCTTAAGCTCCGAGCCGTCTTCGAGGCGCAGATAGACCTCGTTTGCACCGGCACGGTCAATATTCTCGGCAACCTCTGCGGTCACAAGCGTATCCGCGTCGTAAAGAAATTCTCCGGTAACGCTGACAACAGGTCTTGAAAGAATCTTTCCGGTGATTCTTCCGGGCAGGCTCATCTTTTTATTGAACTTATACCTTCCGACAGGTGCAAGATCATAACGTTTGGGATCGAAGAACATATTTCCGAGCAGTGTCTGTGCCGACTCAACGAGCGGAGGCTCACCCGGACGGAGCTTGCGGTATATTTCCTTGAGCGCCTCTTCCTCGGCTGTTGTTCCGTTCTTCTGCGCTTCAATATTCATTCCGTCCTTTTCGAGCGTAGCGGTAATCTTTATATCTTCGCCGAAAAGTTCTTTGATATCGCTGTCGTTACCGAGTCCGAGCGCTCTCAGGAAAACGGTTACCGGGATCTTACGGTTCTTGTCTATACGGACGCCGAACACCTCATTTGCGTCGGTTTCATATTCAAGCCACGCGCCTCTGTACGGGATAACGGTTGCGGTATAAATGCGCTTGCCCGATTTATCGATTTCCGAATCATAGTACATGCCGGGTGATCTGACGATCTGCGAGACAATTACACGTTCCGCTCCGTTTATGATGAACGTACCGTTATCGGTCATCAGCGGGAAATTACCCACATATATATCTTTGACGATAACCTCTTCGGTGTTTTTGTTATAAAGGCGAACCTTTACATGAAGCGGAGCCTCATAGTTTACGTCTCTTTCCTTACACTCTTCCTCGGGATATTTCGGAGCGGAGTCGAGAGAGTAATCGAGAAATTCAATTGAGATGTTTCCTGAATAATCGACGATGGGAGAGACATCCTTCAGAACCTCACGCAGTCCTTCGTCAAGAAACCACTGATAGGATTTCTTCTGAACCTCGAGAAGGTCGGGCATCTCGAGAATATCGTCAATCTGCTGAAAACTCATTCTTGTGGTTTTTCCGAGCTTCACGGGCTTGACCATAAACAATCCTCCATTTCAAAATAAATGATCATACCCGATTTGAATAATTCACCCGTCGCGGACACCTTCCCTACCCCTGCGGCATTCTGGTTAAAGCCGAATCTTAAGCCGGGCGGCGCCTTCCGCGTCAAGTGAGATCAACCAAATCACGGTATGATCAAAAAATATACAAGTATTGATTTTCGAACACAAATTCGGCTGACTTTATATCATTTTTGTTACAAAGTCGTCTTTTCCTCATTTTTTATGGCATAACAACCGATTTTATGTATCATTAAGTTTATCACACTTTTTACGCCTTGTCAAGCATTTTTCCGCATTTCATTTGATTTTTTTATAAAAAAATTTTCGGAAAAATATTTTTTTTTGCAAAAAACTATTGCTTTTTCTCGGAATATGTGATAGAATATCAAAGTATGAAAGAGCATTTCACATAAGGAGGTGTACAAATTGCCGAATATCAAATCAGCAAAAAAGCGCGTAAGAGTATCTGAAGAAAAAGCTCTTCGCAACCAGATGTTCAAATCTGCGTATAAGACTACCATTAAAAAGTATCAGGCTGCGGTTACCGCCGGCGACAAAGATGCGGCTGCAACCCTTTACAAGGCTGCTGTGAAGAAGGTAGATCAGGCTGCTGCCAAGGGAATTATCCACAAGAATGCAGCTGCAAGAAAGAAGAGCCAGTTCACCCTTATGCTCAACACTATCGGTGCTTGATTTAAGGTTCCGATAAAAAAATATTTAGGATCGCAAAAATGCGATCCTTTATTTTTTTATCTGCTTCATCTGCGCAGCGGCTTCTCGCCGAGCTTTTCTATTCCGAAAAGCTTCATTGCATTTTCGGTTGTCCGACGTGCAAGCACTTCGGGGTCTTCATTTCTTGTCTCCGCGGCTTTACGCAGAGTATACTCAACATAATCCGACCTGTTGATCTTCCCGCGCATAGGCACGGGTGCAAGATAAGGGCAATCGGTTTCGAAAAGCAGTCTGTCATCCGGAACCGCCGCAACAGTCTCCGCAAGTCTTGTTGCATTTTTATAGGTTATCACGCCCGAAAAGGAGATATACCAACCGTATCTGACAAGCTGTGACACCATTTCGGCACTCGCCGAGCAGGAATGAAGCACACCCGTAACCTTGCCCTTATATTCGGAGATGATATCAAAAACATCACCGTGCGCTTCCCTGTCGTGGATTATAACAGGATACCCGGTCTCACATGCAAGCTGCATCTGCGCACGGAACCACTGCTTCTGGACTTCCCTCGGCGGATTCTGTTCCCAATAATAATCAAGTCCGATCTCGCCGATCGCGACCGTCTCGGGACAGTCCAGATATTCACGCAGGCGATCGATCGTTTCGTCAATTTCTCCCTCATCATATATATTTTCGGGATGCACGCCGACCGCGGCATAGAAAAGCGGGTATTTTTTCGCAAACCCGATCTGTGCCGCCGACGTTTTAAGATTGACCGCTGCACCGGTTATTGCGGCAACATTTGTATCGAAAAGAGTTTTCAGCAACCCGTCGCGATCGAAAGCGTCGAATTTTTCATCATCATAGTGTGCGTGCGTATCGAATATTTTCATATCTGATCCTTTTCCAGTCTGTCGAGCAGGTACTCAAAATAATCGGGCAGACTGCTGTCAAAAAACATATCTTTACCTGTTATCGGATGAACGAATCCTATCTTTTTCGCGTGAAGGCACTGCCCCCCGATTTTATCCGCAAGCTGTTTTTCAAGCGGTGTATGTCCGGCTCCGTAAACGCTGTCGCAGAAAAGCGGATGTCCTATCGATGACATATGCACCCTGATCTGATGTGTTCTGCCGGTTTCAAGCACCAGCTCAAGATAGCTGTATCCCCTGTATGCGTCAAGCACACTGTAATGCGTAAGCGCATATCTCCCGTCGGCGACGACAGCCATTTTCTTCCGATCATTTGGATTTCTGCCTATCGGTGCCGAGATATCGCCCTTATCGCTTCTCGGTCTGCCGACGCAGACGGCATGGTATGCGCGATAAAAGCTGTGTGCGGATATCTGCTTTGCAAGCCCTATATGCGCAGCATCGTTTTTTGCCACGATCAGCAGTCCGCTTGTATCCTTATCTATCCGGTGAACGATCCCGGGTCGTATCACACCGTTTATTCCCGAAAGGCTGTCGCCGCAGTGCCAGAGCAGTGCATTGACGAGCGTCCGATCATAATTTCCGGGTGCCGGATGAACCACCATCCCCTTCGGTTTATTTACGACAAGCAGATCATTATCCTCATAAACAATATCAAGAGGTATGTTTTCGGCAGTGATCTCGCACGGGCGCGGTTCGGGCAGCGTCATCACGATGACATCTCCGGTGCGGAGTCTGTAATTTTTTGCCACAGGCTCTCCGTTCACACGCAGGAGTCCGTCTTCGGTTATTTTTTGAATGGCGGAGCGAGTGAGTTCACACTGCTCCGCCACAAAAAGGTCAATTCTTTTACCTGCATCGGCAGATTCAGGCGTAAAAATCATATAAGCACCTTAATTTTGATTTTCTTTTTCTTTCTTTGCCGCTTTTGCCTCGGAGACCGCCTCCAGAATAACGGAAAGCATCAGAAGCCCCGCTCCGACACACACGAAAATATCCGCCACGTTGAAGGTATACCTCCATATCTTCGGGAAGGCGCAGAAGTCGATAAAATCAACAACAACGCCTTTTCCGAAACTGCCGTTGAAGGTTCGGTCGATCATATTTCCGATACCTCCGCCGGCAATCATAGCAAGCGAAACGGTATAAAGCGGTTTCATCCTTTTCGCCGTCATGACGTACACCGATATTCCGATAACCGCAAGCGGTGCGACGATCATAAACAGCCAGCGGCAATCCGAAAAAAGCCCCATTGCCGCGCCGTCGTTTGTTATATAGGTGAAATTCAGCACGCCCGGTATAAGCGCAATGCTTTCGCCTATCTTCATAAACTTTACGATAAGCATTTTTGATATCTGATCGAGCAGGACAGAGCCCGCCATGATCGAGAAAAGCAAAACTGCTCTCAGAGTCCGAGAATCTTTGCGCATCTCTTGCATACAAATCCTTCTCCGTCTTCGGTTCCCTCTTCCGAGTAGCTCCAGCAACGGTCGCATTTTCTTCCGTCTGCGTTCTCAACGAGAACCGCGATCGGACTGCCCTCTTCCGCATATGCGTTCTCGGGCTTATCCGAGGCATGCACCGAAACACCCGAGACGATAAACACTGTTTTCAGGTCGTCACCGAACTGCTCCAGATATTTTGCGGTCTCTTCATTTGTATATATTTCAAGCTTTGCATCGAGCGACTTACCGATCTTCTTATCGTTTCTCGCAAGCTCAAGCGCCTTCATGACGGTATCGCGCAGTTCAAACAGCTCGGCATATTTCTTTTCAACAGCCGGGAACGCAAGTCCTTCATCATAGGTCGGCATGTGATTGAGCATAACATTAAGTCTGTCGTCCGACTTTACATGCGGCATTGCGAGCCATATCTCATCCGCGGTAAACGCAAGTATCGGTGCGATCACGCGCGTCATCTCGGAGAGGACGACATACATTGCGCTCTGAGCACTTCTTCTTGCCTTACTGTCTGCCGCTTCCACATAGGTGCGATCCTTTGTTATATCGATATAAAGCTTGGAGAGATCGGTAGTGCAGAAATTATTGAGCGCCTGACAGATCACATGGAACTCATATTTATCATAGCTTTCGAGTGCCGTTTTCACAAACGAATTGACACGCGAGATTATCCATTTATCTATGTCGGTCATCTCGGAAAGCTCAACCATGTCGGTATCGGGGTTGAAATCGCCGAGATTTGCAAGAAGGATACGCGAAGTATTTCTGATCTTTCGGTATGCCTCCGAAAGCTGCTTGAATATCACATCAGAACAGCGGACATCCATCCTGTAATCGGCAGAAGCGACCCAGAGTCTTACGATATCGGCGCCGTACTTCTTCACCATTTCATCGGGAAGCACGGTATTGCCCTTGGACTTATGCATTGCCTCACCCTTACCGTCAACAACCCAACCGTGGGTAAGAACCTGCTTATAGGGTGCGCCCTGTCCCTTTGCACCGACCGCGCAGAGCAGTGAGGACTGGAACCATCCTCTGTACTGGTCGGCACCCTCAAGATAGAGATCCGCCGGCCACTTATGACCTTCTTTATTTTCAAGTACCGCGAAATGGGACGAACCCGAATCAAACCAGCCGTCGAGGGTATTCGCATCCTTTGTAAACGACCTTCCGCCGCACTCGGGGCAAATATATCCGTCGGGGAGCAGTTCCTCCGCCGACTTTTCAAACCACACATTGCTTCCGTATTCGGCAAAAAGGTCGGACAGTTTTCCGATGGTTTCATCGTTACAGACCGGCTTTCCGCAGGATTCGCAATAGAATACCGGAATCGGAAGTCCCCAATGGCGCTGACGCGATATACACCAATCGGCTCTGCCGCGGATCATCTGCACCATTCTCTCTCCGCCCCAGGACGGAATCCAGTCAACATCGTCACATGCCTTTACCGCATCTTCCTTGAATGCATCAACCGAGCAGAACCACTGAGGCGTTGCGCGGAAAATAATCGGATTCTTACATCTCCAGCAGTGCGGATACTGGTGAGTGAATTTTTCGGAGGCATAAAGCGCTCCGCTCTCAACAAGCTCGGCAAGTATTGCGTCATTGGACTTATCGTAACGCATACCGGCAAACTTTCCGGCATCGGCGGTCTGATATCCGCGGTCATCCACCGGAACTATCACATCGATATTGTAGCGGCGACAGGTCACATAGTCGTCTGCGCCGAAGCCGCCCGCCGTATGGACACATCCGGTACCGCTGTCCATTGTAACATAATCCGCATTGACAATCAGCGATTTGCGGTCAAGGAAGGGATGATCGGCTTCCATATATTCGAAATCTTTTCCGGCATAGGTTGCGACAATTTCATAATCGTCGATGCCGCCGACTTTCATCGTTGCTTCCACAAGCGGCTCTGCGATTATATAGTTCTCGTCTTTTGCCTTTACCACCGCATATTTTTCATCCGGATTCAGAGCTATCGCAAGGTTTCCTGGAAGGGTCCATATGGTGGTCGTCCATATAATGAAATATGTCTTTGAGAGATCGCACACGCCCGAGAGAAGTCCCTTATCATCCGAAATGCGGAATTTTACATAGACGGATGTGCACTCATCCTCATTATACTCGATTTCGGCTTCCGCAAGAGCGGTCTCGTCGCAGGGACACCAGTACACGGGCTTCATTCCCCTGTAGATGTATCCCTTTTTGAACATCTCGCCGAACACCTTTATTTCGCGCGCCTCAAACCAAGGTGCCATTGTCGTATAGGGATGATCCCAATCGCCGAGCACGCCGAGACGTTTGAACGAATCCATCTGCAGATCGATATACTTCTGCGCAAACGCCTGACAGGCGCGTCTGAACTCGGGAATCGACATATTCTTACGGTCCAGCTTATTCTGCTTGATTATTGCCGACTCAATAGGCATACCGTGGTTATCCCAACCGGGAGTATACGGAACCTTATATCCTCTCATCATCTTGGAACGGTTTATAAAATCCTTGAGAATCTTATTCATTGCTGTTCCCATGTGAATATTGCCGTTTGAGAAGGGAGGACCGTCGTGAAGCTCGAACATCGGCTTATCGGCGTTCTTTTTGTTTATCGTTTCATACAGATCGATCTTCTTCCATGACTCCAGCATTTCGGGCTCGCGTCCCGGAAGGTTTGCCCTCATCGGGAAGTCGGTCTGCGGCAGATTAAGTGACTGTGTATAGTCTTTTGACATAGCTATATGGCTCCTTTTGCGGCTTGCGCTCTTTACTTTTTATTTATCCCCGAAAATAATATCCTCTGCTTTGTTTATTTCGGTATAATTATCGTTTATCACGGGGTATTCCATGGTATCCCCCGAATGTTCACCGTCGTTTTTTTCGTCTTTTTCGCTGTTTTCATCGACAGCCGATGCCTCTTCGGTCGGCTCTTCGACTGCTGTCGGCTCATTTTCCGCGGCATCCGAATCGGCGGGGAGATCGGTCACGCCGGTCTCCGGAATTTCGGACAGCTCGTCCTTTTCGTCTGTATCGGTCGGATCGGTGTCGTCCGCCTTCGTGCGGGGACCGATAACGGCATCCTCTTCATTGCGGTCTGCAATTCTGCGGTTTGCCTTTATTACGATCTTCCCGACAGTTTCGCTTTTTATTTCATCGGGGTCGGGGCGCTGATCCTCCGACCTGTCGGTCGAAATGGATTCAAGATATTCGATATGCTGCTGATACTGTTCGAAAATGCTTTCCTTGAATGCTGCGACCTTTGACTTCATTTCATCGTAAATATCCATCTGTGCCTGTATCTGCTGTCTGAAATCGGCGATGACGGCATCACATTCTTCTTTTGCCGTCTTCAGAATTATTTCCGACCTGTCCTCGGCATCTCTCATAAGCTGTGCACCCGTCGTCCGCGAACTCTCAAGCGTCTGCCTTATGGAATCCTCGTTTTCCTTATAAGTCAGAAGCTCCGCTCTGACACCCGAATACTTTTTCTCAAGCTCCTTATATGCTCTGTACAGCTCCTTGTATTTATCAAGCAGAAACTCGATATGTTCATCGACCTCGGCGGTATTATACCCCTTCATGACCTTTTTGAATACTTTTCCCTCAAGCTCATAGGGTGAAAACATACAAATACCATTCCTTTCATGGGCTGTCGGTGTCAGCTGTACACCAGCACCGATATCCTTAACCTTTCTTTCCGGGTAGTTGTTATCTCTCCGATCCGGAATTTTCCGTATCTGCGCACAGACAGGGTATCGCCGACTTCCACCTTATCCGATGATTCGACATAATCGCTGTGATTAAGGCTGACTTCCCCGCGTGAAACAACTTCTTTTGCCCTCTCCCGCGACAGCTTACACAGCTCGGCAACAACGCAGTCAACGCGCGCGGAGGCTACCGTTATACTCAGCGTATCAAAGCTGCGTTTATATTCCGCAACCTTTTTCATATCCGATCTGCCGACCGAAACCTTATCAGCGCCGACTCTTTCAAGCGGTGCTTCCGACGACAGTAAAAACGCCGCAATCGGAGGTGTCAGCATCACGGTTGCGCCCGAATCGGTTACCAGAATATCGCCTATTGCGCTTCGGTCTATCCCGAGCGCGGTCAGCGATCCGAGAAACGAGCGATGCTCAAGCTTTACATATCCGCTCGTCGTTATATCGACCGCGGCAAGATAATCATCTGTCGGCAGGGCATCATCCGGAATATAATCCGGATATATAATTACAACCCTGCGCTCGGCGTCCTCATACCCGCCGTCGGCTTTATATGAAATTCCCGCTTTTATCGTTGCAAGATATTTCAGAGCGCACATACACTCCTCGGGTGTCAGAAATGGAGTTGAGCATATCTCACCCGACCTTGCGCGGAAAGCAAGCTCATCGATCCTTTTCAGAAAAGCACCCGAGGTATTTTCATCTTTTTTTACCGTCTTCATATCCGTCTTACGCGCGTACATTCGGAAGCAGCATCTGCACAACATACAAAAGCAGCCATGCAACCGTGAACGATATATCGATCGGCATATTGCGTATCGACTCAAAGCGGTCAAGCAGCGCCCTCACGGGGACAATCACCGGCTCCGTGGCATACAGCAGAAACGAATAAAGCTTATTGCCTTCATCCGGCTGTATCCATGAGAATATCGCCCTTGCGAACATCAGAAACTGCTCGACAGACAAAAAGATATAGACGATTGTAACCAAAACATATACTATCTGATTCAACCCGTGCACCACTCTTTTCCGTTTTTATCCGAACGTGACGCAGTTTTGCAAAAATCAGAACTCGTCATCCGAATCGGCTGTTCTGTTTTCCTTCATTCCCGAAAGCTGTTCGCCGGAAATGGAGACATTCTTGGGAGTAATTATAAAAGTATTGTTTGCCACCGGCTTGATCTGTCCGTCGATCGAATAGGCAACGCCGTTCAGAAAATCAACTATTCTTCTTGCGGTATCCTTTTCGGTCGCTTCAAGGTTAAGCACGACGGTACAACGGTTGAGCAGGTGATCGGCAATCTGTCCGACCGAAGAATAGCTCTCGGGTCTGACCACCTTGAGTTCAAGCACGGACGAAGAGCTTCCCTCGCCTCTCACTGCCTTTGCATATGTATTATCGTTACGTGCAACATCGTTTCTTGTGTTTTCGTTCTTTTCCATGGGTTCTTTTCCCTCCTTGACGGGCTGATTTTTTCTTACCGAATCGATATCCTCTTCTTCGTCGGTAGTCTTGGGATCTTCAAACAATTTGTTCAGATAATCTTTAACGCTCATATTTTCCTCCGTTTTTTGTTAATCAACAATTTTATCATTATTTTTTTCTTCATTGTTTTTGTACATTCTTTTGCCGAAAAGTGCCGTTCCTATCCGCACGGCATTTGCTCCGCACCCGATCGCCGTCGCATAGCTGTCAGACATTCCCGCCGACATGATCGGTCTGTCTGTTGCCACAAGTCCTGCATCCGTCAGTCGGGCAAGAATTTCTCTCGTCTGTCCGAAATGCCTTACATAGTCGTCGGGACTGTCGGTCTTCGGCGGAACCGACATCACTCCGACAAGTCGTATATTTTCAAATTCCGAAATTTCTCCGGCAAATCGTAGCACGTCATCGGGATCGACTCCGCCCTTTGACTCTTCCCTGCCGATATTTATTTCGATCAGCACATCCATCACAAGCGATTTCTTTTTTGCACATCGGTCGATCTCGCGTGCAAGTCTTACGCTGTCAACCGAATGGATCATACAGACCTTATCTATGATATATTTGACTTTATTTTGTTGCAGTCTGCCTATAAAATGCAGCCTGAGCAGATCGGTGCGCAGGTGCGGATACTTTTCGACAAGCTCCTGCACACGGTTTTCTCCGATGTCGGTAAGTCCGCACTCCTGTGCGGCATAATTGATGATATCCGCACTTACCGTTTTCGTTGCTCCTATCAGAAGAACATCCCGCCCGTCCGCGGCAGCCGATATCCCGCTTCTGATCTTGGCGAAATTTTTCTGCAGAAGCCGTGCATATTCCGGATCAACTGATAATTTTTCCGACATACAGATCCTTCCCTCTCACAATTATCAGATCATAGAAGCTGAGGGCAGTCTGCCCTTTTGATGCCTCAAAGCCGTCCTCCGAGAAGAACATACCGTTTTCACTGTGGACCGATTTTATCTCCCTGTATTCCACCACGCTTCCGCGCAGAACGTATACCCCCGGCACACCGTTCACATATCTGACTGCTTCAGCCGGAATTTCGTATCCCTCTGTTTCCTCGCAGACCACGCTTACCGATTGCAGTCTCGCAAAATCAAACTTGGCGGGTATGACATCCGACTCGAATATCAGTGCAAGCTTCTTGCCGTCCTCACTCTCAACCGATCTGTAAAGCTCCATCTGCGTCTTTGTCTGACCGAGAAATACGGTATACTCTTTTCCCGCGGCAAAGCGCACCGCCTCGTCAGCATCAACCATACAAATAACGTACCACTTGAAGCTGCTTACTGTTTTGCACGCCGACACTTTTTCGCTGCCGTCATCCGATTTCACCGACGACAAAGCGCGGTCACATTGGTCGAATGTTATTTCTCCAAGACTGTCCGGAAGGACAGCTCCCTCATATCCGTCTGCCCTGCTGTAAAAAAAGCCGGTAAGTGGGGATGATATTTCGCTCTTCACCGTACCGAGAGACGTGATAAGCCGGTCGCGTTCCGCGGTCATATCGGTTATGCGCTGCTTGAAATTTTTCACCTTTCCGTGCACTATTTCGGAAACGGCAAGCATCACCGACAGCTCATCGGCAGCCTCCGACGCTTTTTTTGCATCCCCATCGGATGACGCGGCGGCAATCTGCATACGCAGTCCTTCGATTGCGGTTTCAACAGACACGACCGAATATCCGCCGGCAAGCGTCTGCGCCTGCGTCAGGCAGTTTATCTCATCATTCAGTCTGTTTATCCTGTCAATCGTCTCCGCGTCTGCCTTTGTCTCGTCGTAGACAGCGGCTACCGTCTGACCCTTGTTGACTTTTTCACCGTCCCTTGCCAGATACATACAGCCGCCGTCGGGTGAAATATCCACAGCTTTTTCGTCTCTGACTATATACCCGATACCGTCAGCCGTTTTGCAAAGGCTTTTCTTTACCGCATCCAGCGTTTCGACGCTTTCATACACAGAATCGTAAAACTGATAGCAAAGCTCACAGATAATCGCAAGTGCAAACAACCCGAGAAGCAGATATATCATCACCCGTGACAAATATTGCCTGTCCACTTGTTACGCCGCTCCTTCCGATTTCTGTCCTCCGTGTCACCGATGGTGGGGCACACATCCGACCGCTTTACTTATCAAGTTATTATAACACATTTTCAATATGATTTCCGTCAGCATATGTTTTTTAACAATAATTTTACAAAATCATCCGGGAATCCGGGGGCGCATATATCAAGTCTCAGCACGTCGTCATACCGTTTGAACCATGTTATCTGCCTTTTTGCGTAATTACGGCTTGCGCGTTTGATATTCTCTGCCGCTTCCGCGACCGAACATTCGCCGCGGAAATACTCGCAGAATTCCTTATAGCCTATCGCCTGACCCGCAGTTGACGAGCGGTCCGGCGACAACCGTCTTACCTCATCCTCCAGCCCGTCGGATATCATTTTATCCACACGTGCGTCTATCCTGCGGTAAAGATAATCCCTGTCCGACGCCTCAAGCACAACGGTATGCGTATCATACCCGCAGTTTTTTTCGGTCGATCTCCTGTCCCATTCGGTCTTTGTAACCCCGGACACCATATATATTTCAAGCGCCCGTATCACTCTTTTGACATTATTCGGATGTATTTTTGCCGCCGATTCGGGATCAGCCTCGCAAAGTCTTGCATAATTTTCCTCCGGACTTGCCGATTCTAGCCTTTTTCTGAGTTCGGGATCGCCGCCCGGTGATTCCATTGTTCTGCCGCGGACCGCACTCTCATAATACAGACCTGTTCCGCCGCAAACTATCGGAAGTCTGCCTGCCGACAGTATCCGGTCTATTGCCGCCCGCGCAAGGCGGGTGTAATCGGCGCATGAAAAGGGCTGATCGGGGTCGGCAACGTCTATCAGATGATGTCTGACCGCCGTCATTTCTTCGGGAGTCGGCTTGGCTGTGCCGATATCCATTCCCCTGTAAACCTGCATCGAATCGCACGACACGATTTCGCCGCCGGTAAGTTCCGCAACCTTAAATGCGAGCGAGCTTTTGCCGGACGCAGTAGGTCCGACAATTGCGAGCACGCTGTTTTTTTTATTCCAACCATCAAAAAAATTTTCGGGCAAAATACTCAAATCCGACAAACCTCCGACTGTATTCTGATTATATATTCTGTTTCCGCTTGACTTTTACGCCGTTTCTGCTATAATGATCGGTGACAGAAGTACGAAATTGCGAAAACGGGGCGAAACCGATTATGAATGAAAACGACTGCAAAGAAACTACGCTTTTCCGCTGTCCGGTATGCGGAAAAAATCTCCATACGGAAGGCGGAAAAAGCCTCCGATGCGATAATCTGCACAATTTCGACATCGCCTCCGGCGGTTATGTGAATCTGCTCCCGCAACACGCGCACAGGGGCAGTGTCCACGGCGACAACCGCGAAATGATAATCGCGCGCGGTTTCTTTCTCGACAAGGGCTACTACTCCGAGCTTTGCGACCGACTTTGCGACGAAATAAAGTCAAGACTTCCCGATAATGCGGCAATTCTTGATGCAGGCTGCGGAGAGGGCTATTACGACGAAAAAATAATCATGTGCATGAAAAACCCGGTCTTTTACGGTATCGATCTTTCCAAGGATGCTCTGATCCGTCAGAAAAACCGGAGTTTCCGACCGAAAACAGCGGTTGCAAGTGTATATCACATGCCGTTTTGCGACAGCGTATTCGACGGGATTCTGTCTGTTTTTTCTCCGTTTGCGCACGACGAATTTCTGCGGGTACTGAAACCCGGCGGTTACATCTTCTCTGTCATACCCTCAAAACGGCATCTGTTCGGGCTGAAGGCAGCTATATACGATCGTCCTTACGAAAACACGGTCGCTCCCTACGAGCTTTTCGGTCTTGATTTTATCGGCAAACGGGAAATAAACTATACTGTTGACATAGATTCACACGAGGAGATCGAAGCGCTTTTCAAAATGACTCCCTATTATTACCGAACCGACGAAGTCGGAAAAAGGCGCGCTCTTTCACTGACGCATCTCGAAACCGAGATATCATTTGAAATTCTGACATACCGCAAAAGCCTGCATCAATGACCGCCGCCGAACAGCGTCCACGGCAGAGAGTCGGGGGGAGAGGCTTCAAAGGTCAGTTTTTCACCGCCTGACGGATGGAAAAAGGTTAGCTTCCGACAAAACAATCCGAATCCGCCCTGACCGCGACCGCCGTATCTGCGGTCGCCGTAAAGCGGCAGTCTGCGCGACGCAAACTGCGCCCTTATCTGGTGCGTCCTGCCTGTTTTCAACGTGGTCGCAACGAGTGTTACCGTCATTTCATCGGTATCCGCACTGTCAAGCAGACGGTACTCAAGCACCGCCTCACGCACTCCCTTGCGCGGTCTGTCAACAACATAGCTTTTGCCCGCGCGTTTATCATAAAAAAGCAGATCGGAAAGAGTTCCGCACGATTCGTTCGGTATTCCGCAAAGCGCACAGAGATATTCCTTTTCCGCGTGGTCGGAATCCGCACACGCGGATGCAAAATCGGCGGACAACCGCGCCGCCGCGCTTTTATTCAGTGCGAACACCATCACACCCGAGGTAGGTGCATCAAGCCTGTGAACGGTATAAACCGTGCGCCTCTTCCCCTGCTTTTCAAGCAGGCGTTCAAGAATATCGGGAAATCCGTCGCCCGCTGTCGTATGCTCGGACACCGTTCCCGACGGTTTTACGGCTACCAGAATATCATCATCTTCGTACAAAATCATTTCAAACCCGCTTTATCTGCATATTATCCGACCTGTTGCAGATCTTTCTGTACGTATTTTTCCGCAAGTGAAAATGTGTGCCTTGCACGGACATTTTGCACACGGCGGGCGAATGCCCGCGAAAGGCTTTCATCAGAAAGACTTTATGTGCGTATTATAACATATTTTTGACGATTGTCAATCCCGACTGCAAAAACTGCTTGACATTATCGTATTTTCATTGTATCATACTGTTAACCGGAGGAAAAATCAAATGATATCTGTTGTTTCAGCCGCAGTTATGCGTGCATCCGACAAAGCGATAATCGAGTCCGGAACCGACGGCGTCAGTCTTGTCGAACGTGCCGCGGGCGCGGTCTTTGACGGCTTTGACTTTCTGTCATACAGTGTCCCCGTCATTTTCTGCGGATGCGGCAACAACGGTGCCGACGGGCTTGCTCTCGCACTGATTCTGAAAAAATCGGGGATGAATGTCAGAGTAATTACAATCGGAGAAAGCAGATCGGACGAGTGCCGTTTTTTCCGTCGGAAATGCAGCAGTGCCGGCATTGTCGCACAGTCGTTTTCATCCGACACCGACATATGCGGCTGTGATCTGATTATCGACTGCATTTTCGGAACCGGCTTCCGTTCGACTGCAAGCGGAGACGCGCTTGATGCGATAAGGATGATAAACCGGGCGCACGAGAACGGTACAAACGTCGTTTCGGTTGACATACCGAGCGGCATTTCCGGAGACAACGGGCTGGGCGGCGAATTTGTTCATGCCGACACCACATTTTCGATCGGCACGCTCAAAAGCGGTTATTTTCTCGGAAACGGCAAGGATGCCGTCGGCAGACTCAAAAATCTTGACATCGGTATTCCGATTGTCGGCGAAAAATACCGTCTCTGCGACGAAAATGATTTCACATCTGTTATCCGCAAACGACCGAACCTATGCAACAAAGGAAATTTCGGATACATCACTCTGCTCGGTGGATGCACCGATTATACCGGTGCCGTAAAGCTGTCGGCAAATGCGGCGGCGGCAATGCGTGCCGGTTGCGGAGTATGCAGAGTTGCGATTCCGCGATCGACGGTATCGCTGATTGCTCCCTGCCTCACCGAGGCAACGATCTCCACTCTGTGCGACAACGGCGGCGAAATGCTTTTTGACAAAAGCGGTATTGACCGTGCGCTTTCCCACACATCTGCGGCGGGCGTCGGCATGGGCTGGGGACAGGACGGCAGTCGCGGCGAAATTCTTTCATATATGATTACAGGCTATGACAAACCGTTACTCATTGACGCGGACGGGCTGAACACTCTTTCACAGATCGGTGTCGGAATACTTGAAAGCAGATCTGCGCCTACCGTACTCACGCCTCATCCGAAGGAATTCGAACGCTTATCCGGAATTACAACCGAAGAGATTCTTTCCGACCCTATCGGACACGCAAAAAGCTTTGCGGCAAAGCTCGGAGTGATCCTGCTTTTAAAGGGTCCGACAACCGTTATTACCGACGGCAGTCGTGTACTGCTCGTTGACAGAGGATGTCCCGGCATGGCTACCGCAGGCTCGGGTGACGTACTTTCGGGAATAATCACCGCGCTTCTCGGTTATTCGGATGAAGACCCGCTTATTACGACCGCCTGCGGAGCATGGATCGCAGGCAGAGCCGGCGAGATTGCCGAGAGCAGGACAAACCCGGTAAGCATGATCGCATCCGACACGGTTTCGGCAATACAGGATGCGGTTACCGATATATATACAAATAATATTGCAAGGAGAACCAAAGATGAGACAGTTCAAAAATCCGATACTTGACAATATCGCCGATCCCGATGTTATTTTTCACGACGGGCTTTACTATCTTTACGCGACCTCGGGTGCCATCGGCACGCACGGGTACGAAGTATACAGCTCTGCCGATCTTGTCAACTGGGAAAAACGCGGTGAAATACTGAGAGGTGCATGGGGACTTGACTCGCACTTCTGGGCACCCGACATAAAGGAAAAAGACGGAAAATTCTACATGCTTGTGACCACCTCCGAGCATCTCGGACTTGCGGTTTCCGACTCACCGCTCGGACCGTTTGAGCCACAGAACGGATTCCTTTTCGACCATACGATCGACGGTCACATCTTTTTTGACGGGGACGACATGTACATATACTATGTATCATGGCGGGACGGTCACACCTACGGAATCTACGGCTGCAAAATGCTGCCCGACCGCATCACCCCCGATCTTTCAACCGAAAAACTGCTTCTTGTACACGAGCATGACTACGAGCGGCATCAGGCGGGGGTTGTCGAAGCTCCTTACATGCTGAAAAAAGACGGCGTTTATTACCTGACCTATTCGGCTTGCCATTACGAATCGCCTCTTTACTGCGTTTGCTACGCAACCTCCGATTCTCCGCTCGGTGATTTCGTGAAATACGAAGGAAACCCAATTCTTGTCGGCGACGGCAAAACGGTCAGCGGCGCAGGGCATCACTGCATCACCTTCTCTCCCGACAAAAACAGGATGATAATTCTTTATCATACCCACAAAAAGCCGGGAACTATCCATCCGCGCGTGCTTGCCGTCGGCGGCATACGCTTCGAAGAAAAGGACGGCAGGACCGTTCTCGTCTGCGACAGACCGGACGCCGATTTTCACAGATATCCGCTTGACTGAAGCATGAAAAGCAGGCGGCGATCAATGATCGCCGCCTGCTTTTTTACGGTTCTATATCGTACTTCACGACATACGGAATATTATCCTTGTCAAAATCGATCAGACATTTTGTCAGATACCATGTCTTCCCCTTATCCGACGAGCCCTGATAGAAAAGATAGACTTTTCCGTCATCGTCACGGAAGGCATACGGATGTCCGGATTCGCTCGAATTCCAGCTGCCCTCTTTTCCGCACCTTATGAACGGCTCGGCAAAAATTCTTCTGAAAAATTTTCCGTCATCCGAAACTGCAACGCCTATCTGCTGAGGTGTACAGTTATACGAGCCTCCGTAAAACATAAACATCCGACCGTTATTTACAACGGTTGCGGGTGCCTCGATGCACTCTCCCTCCCACACAAGCTCCGGAGAAAGAAGCGCCTGATTCGATATCTGCGAAAAGCTTCCCGCCGAGAGATCCGAATCCGGGGAAGCGACCGCTCCGCCGACCTTCTGAATTCTCATGGCATGATCTCTTGTCGCAAAATACATATAAAGCTTCCCGTTAAACATGCACAGGTCAGCGTCGATCGCCCTGCCGCAACACCAGTCATCCGACGGGCGGAAGATCGGATTTGCCTTATCCTTTTCGAAATCGGTTCCGTTTTCAGACCACGCATGACATATTGCGTTTGTCCTGAAATCGCCGTAGGTCTGATAAAAAAGATGCAGTCTGTCGCCGATTACAACCGCCCCCGGCGCACCTATACCGACCTTTTCACATTCTTCGGTTATCGGAAGTTCTCCGAGGTCGGTCCAACTGTCAAGATCGTCCGACGAAGCAATACCGACGCCGATCTTGTTTACATCGGTATATCTTACCGTGTAATAAAGATAATATTTACCTTTAAATCTCACTACTGCGGGGTCTTTGGCGTGTCTTCCGAGCCTTTCGTTCGTAAAATACATTATTTCTTTCCTCTTCGATTCAGATATATCAGAATGGCTGCAAGTGCCGCGACCGCAACAGCCCCCAAAAGGCATGCCGCAACAACGGTCACGGTTTTATCCGAAGTAATTCCGTGATCCCCGGCAGTCGTTACCGGCAAGGGAGAAAATGCTCCGGTGTTTGCCTTTGTCGTACCGGGAACCGCAGTGCCGGTCGATGTTGTCGGCACGGTCGTTCTCCCTGCGGTTGTTGTCTGCGGGGGGGTGGTCACAGGGGTCCTGCTCGTCCGCGGCGCGCTCGTCAAAGGACTGCTTGTCCGTGGAGGCAAAACGGAAGTACGCGGAGCAGTCGTCACCTTCGGCGGATCGGTCTTCGGAGCCTGCGACGTTGTTACACGTGATGTCGGCGGATCCTGCGCCACGGTTATGCTCTTCCCGTTCCATTTCGGAGTTCCGTAGAACATATCTACCGTATCGGTACCGACCGTCGAATACGCCAGTCCGAAGCGGCTGTTATCATATTTGCCGCCGGGGAGAATTGCCGACCATGCCAGGCTGTAAAACGACTGTTGTGAAGCATGGAAAGCATACGATTCGCTTGCCACCTGATATGCGGTCTTCCCGCCGTAATAGCTGAGCGGACTGTTATAATCAAGACATATACTGTTCTTTTTATACAGGTGGAGATAAAGCTTCGATACCGTCCAGGGTCCGTACTTATCAAGGCTTTCCTTATCATACTTTTCCGATGAGGCAAGTTCAACCGCCTTTTTCAGCGATTTTGAGGTCACAACATGTGAATTATGATAATTCTCGCCGTTTTCGTCGTGTGATACCACGACAGTCGGCTGTTTACGTCTTATCTCACGCACCAGAGCAAGCACGACGCTGTCTTCGCCGCCCCAGACATCTGCGGCTTCCTTATACGTGGTCTTTCTGCCATGGTCAACGAAGCCGAGGTAATCGGGATATGTTCTCACACCCGAATTCCATATTCCCTTCATTCCCTCTTCATATCTCAGACGCACGCAGATACAGCTGTATGTAACGGCGACGTTATAGCCCTGCGCGATATACGCGGGTATAACGGCACCGAGGAATATAAACTCGTCATCCTGATGCGTAGGCACGACGAGCATGTCGCATTTTTCTTCGGGAGACTTCCATTTCATCATTTTCGGATCGGGGTTATCGGCGTCCGAAAGCTCAAGGTACACTATTCCGTATTCCTTCTTCTCTTTCTTCGGCATTTCGATCACGACTTTACGCGTACGCGTATCAAGCTCATAAAAGCATGAAAAACCGTCGTATTTATCTCCGTTTTTATAGGTATTCAGTTTTTCACCGTTTTCGTCATAAGATGTTATGGTAAACACCGACTTATCCGAAAACCAGCTGACATAAAGTCCGTCGGTTTTCTTGGAGTCATTGACCCTGAGCACGACCGACGAATCGTCACGCGTCGGACACCAGTATCTGCGCACCGATGGATCGGTAAGCGCCTCCTTATTGCCGTCGGTCAGCTCTATCGAAAAAAAGTCATCGGCAAAAGCCGGGGCGACCGCAAGGCTTCCGACAAGTATTACAAACATTATCAGAACCGCTGCAAATCTGCACATTTTGCTCTTCACAATTCATCACCCTCGTTTTCGGTTTTGTTCTTTTCAACAACAAGCTCATCCGTGCATGCGATCATACGGTCTTTATTCCATGCGCTGAATTTCAGGTAACACGTCGTACCCGTAAAGGTAAATGCGAACTTATCATACCTGAAGCAGGACGAGCCTTTATACCCGTTAAAGTGTATATCTGTTACCGTATTCGGATAAAAACCCGGGACGGTACCGTAATCTATCCTGTAATACTCGGCTCCGTTCTGTTTCGGATAGCTTATCTGCACTGTCTCAAAGGCAGTATCAGCTGACACCTCAAAAGGTAACTGCGTCGGCTCTTCTATTGCCTCAAGCTCTTTTATCTCATTTTCATCAAGTCCGCGGACAGCAAGTGATGATGCGGCGAAATGCTCGCGGTAGGTGCGGAAGCCTACGGTTCCGGCGGCATGCCCGTCATCGCACACTGCGAACAGTAAAGCAGAGTCCGCAAAGCAGGCTATTCTGTTTTTGTACACATGCACCGAAAGCTTATACGCGCGGTCTGCCACTGTCTCAAACGGCACATGACAAATCTCATGCCATCCCTTATCAGCACTGCCGAGCAGAGCAACCCCTTTACCGAGACCGAAATAATAACCGCTGTAATTATCGGCACCGTCGCCTGCATCACTTACGCGGAACACGATTCCGGCATTGCCGGTCAGATTTCTGAAACAGACTGTCGCTTCAACCGCATAATCCCTCGTCTTACCTGCTCCCGACAGCAAAACCTTTGCATTATCGCTCGGATGCATTGCAAGGATACCGCGCTCAAAGCCAACGACATCCGCATCGCCGATTATTCTGAAATCGTCCTTTTCAAGCGTTTTTGCGCAGAAATCGGCTGTTCCTACAACAGCGTCATCGCTCTGAGCCGTCGTTTTTACATTATAAACAGCGCTTCGTTTACGGACACCGTCAATGACTGCGCTCAGTCTGAAATAATAGTCGGTATCGGGAGCAAGTCCCGCAACAAGTGCAACATTTCCCCTGAAGCCTCTGATATGATTTGTAAGCGATCTTTCATCGGTTCCGTAATCGATCTCATAGGCGGTAACCGTTCTGTCGGTATTGACCTTTACCGTAAAGGCACTTTCGGACGGAGCGACCGAAAGTGCGGCTATATCATGATCCGCATCAATCGGTATTACCTCAACCGAGCGCACATCTCCGCCGATGAACGATATTTCATTATAGATTCCGAATCTGCACCGATCGGACAGTCCGCGAAGCGAATAAACGGTATCGCCTTCGCGGGAAATTTCCGACCTGTTAAGGAAAACACGGTAATCGTCCGACTGCGAGCTTATTTTCAGATTCCAATCGTTTGCCGGCGGCAGGGTCAGATTTGAAAAAACTCTGTAAAGCGATCCGCCGCGCAACTGCTCTGTAAAATCGTTATGAATCAGATTCATACTGCCGTCGCACACCCGCGGAAAATGCGTAATCTTAAGCCTTGCGGCTCCGTACGGAATGAGTTCGATCTCGGTTTCGGCTCCTTTTTCGCGCACCACTCCGCCATACGGCTGATTTGCCGCATGGTTTCCGTCAAGCTTCCACTCCGGGATCATCTGTCCGACCGCATGTATAATCACAGGTGCGGACGATACGGCAAAAGGCTGTTCGGTAACCGGTCTTTGTTCAACGGTCATAAGCGATTTATCAGCTATCAGACCGTAATTCCATCTTGACGTCGGGTATACCTCTCGTCGGATTGCCTTTCCGAAGTCACCGACTTTAAGCTCACGGGTACCGTTATCGGTATATCTGCGCCAGTCCTCTCCGATTTTCAGCGAATAGATCAGCGGTCCCCTTGTCACTGCAACAGAATTGTTATACCAATCGGAAAACTCAATTGTCATCGGCAATGTGAGACTTACAACATCGTTATCGTTGAACCGACGTTTCAGGGTATAAAATCCACCGGAAAATCCGACATCCGCAGTTTCTCCGCACACCGAAATGCTTGCCTTTTTACACCACGACGGTATCGGCAATCTCAGCGACAGTTCTGCCGATTTTCCGTGATACAGA
The DNA here is from genome assembly GCA_934486825.1 of uncultured Eubacteriales bacterium. Taxonomy (GTDB): domain Bacteria; phylum Bacillota; class Clostridia; order Oscillospirales; family CAG-272; genus CAKSQF01. Next base: position 40,896 of record CAKSQF010000018.1, read on the forward strand.
AATATAATACGGTCATCAAACGGGTAGTCTGTTCTCTCTTCAAACGTGACCACATCTCCGTCCGGAAGCCTGTATTCAACGACCGACGGACCGTAAGCCGCAACGGCAAGATCGCCGTCGGCGTCTGCCATCCACATCGCCCCGATGAACTTTGCCCATCCCATATGGTTATTTGCAAAGCAACAGTCAAATCCGCACGGAGCGCCGAAAGCCGAGCTGTCACCGTGATCGCAATCAAATTCATGGCATCCGGTAGTGGCAAGAACCTGATTCTGAAGGATATAGTAGACATGTCCTCTGTAATCGGGAGCGTATGCCGCAGGCAGTGCGTTATAGGCAAGTCTTTCAAGTCTGTCGCACAGCCATTCTTCACCGAGTATACGAACTGCTGTCTCTGTTGACAACATCCCCTCGACTATTCCGCAAAGCTCGCTTCCGCGGTATGACAGGTTATCCCGTGCCGCCTCGTCCGAGTTCGGCAGTCCGTCAATTCTTCCGTGGTCTGCCGAGATATTGAAAAGACCGTTTTCAAGTGCATCCCTGTCGGAATCGCTGTTTGTTCTTCTGTACCACAGCGGAGGCGTTTTCATTGCCTGACTCGTATTGACCACGTGCTGTCTGACAGTGGTTTCGTTCATGATAGCCGTCCAGTCGTCGGTCTGCGAATGAATCAGATCGGCAAGCTCAAGAAGCCAATCGGTTTTTTCCGGCTCTTTTTCATTATAAACCCGATCATAATACCAAAAAACGCTGTCAATATTATCTCCGCCGCGCGCCTTTGCCCATGAAAAGAGCGGTTTTGAAGTCAGTGTCGCAAGCTGGTATCTGAAATATTTTTCAAAAAATGGTAAGATGCGACAATCCGACCTGCCCAGATATTCGTTTGCTTCATAGTAATCGCGCAATGCCATAAGCACCGGCATTCTCGGCCACCAATCATCGTTTGACAGCGGTCCGAACATACCGTTTTCCTGTTGTGATGACAGAATTTTCTCTATCCACACCTGTGCCCTTTCGATAAGCTCCTGTTCACCTGTCACATATGCAATCGACACAAGTCCACGCAGATAATACGGTCCGTTTTCCCAGCTCTCGCCGTTTCCGCCGCGCCATCCGCTTTCATCCGAATAATCCGGGCACAGCTCCATATCGTCAAAAAATCCATGACGTTGAAGTGAAAGCTGGTCAGAAAGCCAGCCGCGCGGTTTTACCGCACCGAGCGGCAGACCGGCAAAGTGCATTTTTCTCAGTCTTCCCTGTCCGAAATTCAATTTCGGGTTTCCACTATCAATCATAATCTATTCCCGTTTCGTTTATCCTTACCGACCGAAATTCCGATCAGATTTCTTCAACCTTTATAAGTGTCGTACCGGTTTTATCGTTTGCGGCACCACCTGTAATCACTATACGCTGTCCCGATTTAAGATCGAGAAGCTCTCTTGCCTTATTTTTCGCAAAATAGAACAGAACATCGGTCGATCCGAAAATATCGCTCATAACCGGGATAACTCCCCACGAAAGCGAGAGCTTACGATACGCCCTTTCACTTGTTGTCATAGCAATTATCGGAGACTTCGGGCGGAAACGCGAAACCATTCTTGCGGTTTTTCCGGTAAGGGTACAAACAACTATTGCGGAAGCATTTATACCTTTGGCAAGATCGCAGGCGGCATGTGAAAGAGACTCACCGACCGATTTTATCCTGAATTCATCGTCGCGTATATTGCCGATATAGCAAACATTCTGTTCTGCTTCAACGGCGATCCTGCCCATTGCGGCAACAGCTTCGACCGGGTACTTACCGGCTGCCGTTTCACCCGACAGCATAATTGCGGATGTTCCGTCATAAACCGCATTTGCGACATCAGAAATCTCCGCACGTGTAGGACGCGGATTGTTTATCATCGATTCAAGCATTTCGGTTGCGGTAATAACTCTTACACCGTTTATACGGCACTCGGAAATAATATGTTTCTGTATCGCGGGCAACTCTTCAAAAGGTATTTCAACCCCCATATCGCCGCGACCGATCATTATTCCGTTACAGTTTTCCATGATCTCAGCAAGATTATTGACACCCGCACGGTTTTCGATCTTTGCAATCAGATCAATATCCGGATCGCCGTGCTCACGCAAAAAATTGCGGACATCGATCAGATCCTGCGCCTTGGAAACAAAAGAACACGCGATGAAATCCACTCCGTTTTCGATTCCGAACAAAATATCATTCTTATCCTGCTCAGACAGATATTCAAGGACGAGCTCTTTTTCGGGGAAAAACATACTTTTTCTGTCGGAAATTTTCCCGCTGTTCATTACACGGGTATGGACTGTATTGTTTTCAACCGAAATAACCTCAAACGACATAAGACCGTTATTAAGGAGAATACGGTCGCCCGGATTCATCTGTGAAGCTATATTTTTATAGGAAACCGAAACGCAGGTCTGATTTCCGACAACATCGTCAGATGTAAAATCAAACAGGTCACCTTCGCAAAGGTCAACGAATCCGTTTTCAAATGTTCCTATACGGAATTCGGGACCTTTTGTATCAAGCATGATCGGAAGCGATACATGCATATCATCGCGTATTTTTTTCAGCAGATTTATTTTCTCAAGATGCTCCGGGTGTGTTCCGTGCGAAAAATTCAGTCGGGCGACATTCATACCGGCTTTCACCATCTGTCTTAAAACATCTTCACTTTCGCTGGCAGGTCCGAGTGTACAAATTATCTTCGTTTTTCTCATTGATAAAACCTCATATACTTTATTTGGGCTTATAATTAAATATTATAAACAAAAAACGTCGCAATAAGACTATTGACTGATGAAAAGACACGATCAGGCAAATTATCTTCCGTTTATTATGATATCACACTTTACATAAAAAGTCAATCGGATAAACAGGCGATAAAAACAAAAAAACCCGACCGAGAGGTCGGGGATGAAGTTCGCGATGAGCTATCTTTCCGGGCAGTCGCCCACCGAGTATT
>CAKSQF010000019.1 GCA_934486825.1 uncultured Eubacteriales bacterium
TCTCTCTTGTTGTTCAATTTTCAAGGACCGATCGCTGCCCTCTCTTTCGGACAGCTTGTGTATTATATCACACCTCCTACTCTTTGTCAATACCTTTTTCGATAAAATTTTGATTTTTTAAAAAATTTATTTGATTTTCTCCGATAACGGCAATCCGATTGTCGGAGAGCAGTTTCGCAGTAATTCCCATTCCGTCGCGGACCTTACCCGAAAAGCTGCCGTCATACACTCCGCTTGTGCCGCACGACGGACTTCTGTCTTTAAGCACCGCGATCTTACAATCGTATTTCAAAGCGGTTTCCAATGCCGACACACTGCCCTTCAGATACTCGGCGGTAACATCTTTTCCTTCCTTATTTATTACTCTGTCTCCGATGATCTCCGCGGGCGCTCTCGGAGTTCCCAGACCGCCTGCCGATTCGGGGCAAAAAGGGATAAAATTCACCCCATCGATTTTATCGATACATTTTTTACTCTTACCGTCATATCTGCACGGCACGCCGAGGAGACAGGCACTTATGAGAACATTCATTTTACTTACCTTCGTTTTCGAACGCAAGCGATGCCTTATATTCAAGGAAACCGTCGTAATTTCCGCGATAATCGACAAAGCCGTTATCATTTATCTCAATTATTCTGTTCGCGACCGTATTCACAAGCTCGTAATCGTGAGACGACAGCAGAATATTTCCTTTGAAATCCGCAAGCCCGTTATTCACTGCCGAAATGGATTCAAGGTCAAGATGATCGGTCGGCTGATCCACTATGAGCATATTTGAACCGAAGAGCATCATTCTCGAAAACATACATCTGACCTTTTCTCCTCCGGACAAGACCTTTACCGGCTTATAAACGCTGTCACCGGAGAACAACATTCTTCCGAGAAAGCCGCGCAGATACGCCTCCGTCTGATCCTTTGAATACGGACGCATCCAATCGATAATCGATTCGTCGTGACCCTTGAAATATTCGGTATTATCATGCGGGAAATATGATCTTGTTATGGAAACGCCCCATTTAAAGCTGCCGCTGTCGGGGGACACACGTTCATCAAGCACATTGAACAGGGCGGTTACCGCGTTTTCGTTTCCGACAAATGCGATCTTATCGTCACGTCCGACCGAGAAGGAGAGTCCGGATATCAGCTTATTCCCGTCCTGACTCACCGACAGATCGGTCACCGTCAGTATATCTTTGCCGGGAAGTCTGTCCATATCGAAGCCTATATACGGATAGCGGCGGGAAGATGCGGGCAATTCCTCGACGGTCAGCTTATCAAGCAGCTTTCTGCGGGATGTAGCCTGTCTTGATTTTGACTTATTTGCCGAAAATCTTGATATAAACTCCTGCAGTTCTCTGATCTTTTCTTCATTCTTTTTATTCTGCTGTTTTATCATCCGCTGAATAAGCTGGCTCGACTCATACCAGAACTCGTAATTTCCGACATACATTTTTATTCCGCCGTAGTCTATATCGACTATGTTGGTACAGACATCATTCAGAAAATGGCGGTCATGGGATATTACAAGCACTGTTCCGAAATAATCGGCAAGAAAGTCCTCAAGCCACGACACCGCGGCAAGATCAAGACCGTTGGTCGGCTCGTCAAGCAGGATTATGTCGGGATTGCCGAAAAGTGCCTGCGCAAGCAGAACCTTTATCTTCTCCGATTCCTTAAGCTCGCTCATTTTCGCATAGAGCAGATCGGCGGAAAGACCAAGTCCGAGCACCAGCTTCGATGCATCCGATTCGGCTTCCCAACCGCCGAGCTCGGCAAACTCGGATTCAAGCTCCGATGCGCGAACCCCGTCCTCCTCCGAAAAATCCGATTTTGCGTAGAGAGAATCTCTTTCCTTCATTACATCGTAAAGGTGTTTGTTGCCCATTATGACCGTATCGGTCACGGTATAAGCATCATAGGCAAAATGATCCTGTTTAAGCACCGACATTCTGGTATGCGGCGGCAGTGTAACCGAACCGCTTGTCGGTTCAAGCTCACCTGTAAGGAGCCTGAAAAAGGTTGTCTTCCCAGCTCCGTTTGCCCCGATTATTCCATAGCAGTTCCCGTTTGTAAATTTAAGATCAACATTTTTGAAGAGCTGTTGACCGCCGAAATTAAAGCTGAGATCGCTTACAGTTATCATTTTGCTCCATCCTTACGTATTTCAGTGCATACCTTATAAATTATATATCAGAATTGCCTTTTTGTCAATACCGAAGAACCGCCCGCGGAAAGTACCGCGGACGGTAGGTTTTTATCCGGCAAGCCAGATTGCCGAAACAGCGAGAATATTTTTTGTTCTTACCCAGATATTATCGAAATCCCTGATATTGAGCGGGCTCGACTCGGAGCCGAATTCAATGGTCAGTGACGGGATTTTAAGCTTTGACATCACATAATCCTTGAGACCCGCAACGCTCGTGGATCCCTGCTCGTCAAGCACGTATCCCGATTCTGCGGCAACGCGGCGTGCGATATCACAGCTTTTGTTTATTACATTCCTGTCGTTCCCGTAATTCCAGTAGATAACCGACCCGTGAGTGTGATAACAGAGCACGAGGTCGAAATTACCGTTCCTCACATACTCCGCAATCGCCTTGGACTCTGCCGCCGATTCGGGGGCGGTTCCTTTATATCCGAGATATGCGGGGGTCTTTGACGATGTGGATGTATTGCCCGCCTTCTCCCATTCGGCATCAAAGTTCATGTTCAGATCGGTGCCGAGAGCGTTTGCCTTCCAGATCGACGCGTACCGTGACCCGTATTTGTTTCTGAATGCCTCCGGAATTACTCCGGTCTGAGCGATCTCTATTCCGTCGGGATTTGACATCGGAAGGATATAAAAGCAGGTCTTATCAAGCAGCTGTGCAAATGTAAGTCCGCCGTCCGACAGCTTTTCGTTCGGATTTCTCAGCATATATTCGATCTGTGCGACCGAAAGCGTCGCCGTCATATGCTCTCTTGCATGGATTGCGGCGGAAACGAACACCCGCTTTTTTGCGTTCGGGTTTCCGAGCACCGCCAGAGTCAGCTCCTTTCCGAGCTCGCTCTTCCCTATTGAAGTAATCGACAACAGACCCGGAAATTCTTCGGCAAGCTTTTTCAGATCGTTATTCATTGTCGCATATGTGTAATTCGTCACCGGCTTGACCGTCTTAAGCTCGTTTTTCCAGCTGTCCGAATCATCCGGAGCAAGATAGGCGGCAACCACATATCCGCGTGTTCCCTTATAATCGATATAGGCAAACCGCGACTGCATGAAGAAAACGGTAACCTTTTCCCCCCTCGGGATCCGGGTCAGAACGGATGCGGAGGTTGTTGCGTATTTGCGCAGATTAAGTGTATTCTGGCAGTTGACCGTCCATTTTTCGCAGACTGTTACCCCCTCCTTATCAAGCGTCATCGCATAATCGACCGGATACGCCGTACTGTCGGTATAGCGATACCACTTTGTATTCAGATACTGATTGAAGCCGTTTGCGAGCATCAGTCGGTCAAGGATGGTCGCATATTTTGCCTGCTCACGCGTCAGATCAGAAAAATCTCTGTCGGATTTTTTGCCGCTTTCATCAAAATCCGAAGGAAGCGGAAGCTTTGTTCCGTCGGATGCGACTACCGCAACCGCCAGAGCCGCGCCGGTATTGAATCCGACATAAGCTCCGTTTTTCGGATCGGACGCACATGTCGGCAGTATCAAGAACAGTTTATGCTGGTAGTTGTACGGACGATACGCATCCCATATAAGAAGTGACATATTCTGTTTTTTCAGCTCGCTCTGGACTGCCGCAAGCTTCTTTACGGTTCCGTAGCGCAGATATGCGTCGTCAAATCCGTAGATCGGAGTTTTCGCAAGATTATCCGACGAAGAGTAGCGGATATTGACATACACATCGGGTATATAGTCTCTGACGCGCACGATATCGGCATCGGCAGGCTCGGGGCGTGTCGGAGGTGTAACCGGAACCGTCGTTGTCGGGGTTGTCGTCGTCGGAGTGGCAGTTGTTGCCGAACCTGCAGATGTCACCGGCAGTGCCGTCGTCTGCCCGGGCGTTGTTGCCGTTCCCGGTTCCGATGTAGTCCCGGGTACTCCCGAAGTAATATCCGGAATTTCCGAGGTCTCCCCGACGCTTCCGGTAAGCGAGCCGATCGTAGTCAGGTCACCGAAGTCACCGATACCGCATGCGGCAAAGCATACGGGGATCACAAAGATGATAGCAATCAAGAGCGAAATGATTTTTGTGAAAGAAAATGATCTCATTGCGTAAAAAATACCTTTCTGTTTTTTCTTTACATAAGACGGACAAAAAAACAAAGATGTGACACTTTTTAAAAAAATTTTTCGTATTATTTTCGGATTCACGACAGTTCGCTGTCCGCAAGTCTCAGCATATCCGGAATATCAAAGCCCTGCGGGCACTTCCGCATACACAGACGGCAGGACACGCATTTATCGGCGCCGTGTCCGCCCGCTTTTATTTTTTCGATATAGTGGCGGTTACCCGACACATCGTCGCTGTACTTGAACGCGCCGTTCCATGTTGAAAAAATACCCGGGATATCAACATCGCGCGGACACGGCATACAATATCTGCATCCGGTACACTCGATCTTCATGCGTTTCTTATACTCTTCCCTTGCCCGCGCCACAATATCAAGCTCTTCCCGAGACATTATTCCGACATCCGCTTTATCGAAGATTTCAAGGTTCTGACGCGTCATTTCAACATCTGTAACCCCCGAAAGCACGGTTGCAACCTGCGGGAAATTGCAAAGCCATCTGAAGCCCCATTCGGCAGGGCTTCTTTTCTCCGGATAGGAATCAAATACCGCCCTCACGCTCTCGGGAACATCGGCAAGCTTTCCGCCGAGCAGTCCCTCCATGATAACAACCGGTATGTTCTTTGATCCGGCAAGCTCCAGTCCGCGCAGACCTGCCTGATTGTCGATATCCATATAATTGAACTGTATCTGGCACATATCCCAATCATATGCACCGAGTATTTCCTCAAATGCATCATATGAATCATGAAAAGAGAAGCATGCGTATTTTATTTTTCCGGATGCTTTGAGGCTGTCCAGAAAGCGCGTGATACCGAGGGCTTCAAGCCGCCTCCACTGCTCCCTGCCGAGACAATGGACGAGGTAAAAATCGATATGGTCGGTTCTGAGCGCTTTAAGCTCGGTTTCGAATATCCTCGGCATATCATCATATTCTTTTACCTCCCAGATCGGAAGCTTGGTTGCGATCGAAACGCGCTCACGCCGGCCTCCGTCAAGAATCTCGCCGAGAATCTTTTCAGCCTGACCGTCCGAATAGACATATGCGGTATCGATATAGTTTACTCCGCCCTCGATTGCCGTATAAACGATCTTTTTCGCAAGCTCCATATCGACCGTTTCAGTGCCGTTTTCGTCCTTCTTTTTCGGGAAACGCATACATCCGACGCCAAATGCCGATCTTTCGATCCCGAGTTTTCCGAATTTGCGGTATTTCATAATTCCCTCCGTTTATCTGTTTTTATCTTATCCGAAGTCCTTTCGGATAGTGATTTTTTGCCACTCCGTCACTTACCTTGACCGCTCCGAGCGTACACCCGCAGAAAACTGCCGCTCCGTATCCGCAGAATCGGTCGCATGCGACCGTATCTCCCCTTATATATGCTTCTGCCTGCCGCCTGTCCATCTCGAATTTATTGATGAAATGCTTTCCGTATGCCATAAAAAATCTGTGGTGGGGAACGACCCTTCCCTTTCTGATTTCGCCGAGCTTTACACCGGGAGACAGCACTCCCTTTGACGGGAGGCAGGCAAGCCCGTCAACGATATAAAAACCGTCTTTTCTTCCGAATACGGCAAGCTCTGCGGCAAGCGTATCGCCGATTGTTTCGCACAGAAAAGCTCTTATGAGCTTTTCCTCCGATTTATCGGGCTTTTCCGCATTTATATTGCGTATATTGCGCTTTTTATCGGATTGCGGTCCCGAAACTCTTAAAAACAGCGCCGCAAACTGTCCTTCTCCGCCCGAAATATGCGGATAGGCTCTTCGGCAGAAGGACATATCGTATTTACCGTTTGATATTCCCTTATCGGTTATGCCGCATATCGCCGCATCCGGATAAACAGGCTCGAAATCCGGGAAATTATCCAGAAACCCGGCTACCGTCGCTTCGTTCTCTTCAACCGAAAATGTACAGGTCGAATAGAGCAGATAGCCGCCGACGGCTACCGTCTGTGCGGCATCCGACAGAATTTTCGACTGTCTTGCCGCACAGATTGCGACATTATCGGTTGACCACATCGCCGGTGCATCGGGATTTTTTCTGAACATACCCTCTCCCGAGCACGGCGCATCGACAACGGTCAGATCGAACATGCCGGCGCAGTCGTTTGCAAGCACCCCGGTATCAAGATTTGTCACCGCCGCGGGAGCGATCCCGAGCCGTTCGATATTCTCGGCAAGTGTCAGCGCCCTGTTCGGGACATATTCGTTCGACAGAAGGAAGCCGCCCCGCCCGGCAAAGAGATTTGCCGCCTGCGAGCTTTTGCCGCCGGGAGAAGCGCACATATCAAGCACCCGAAGCTCCGGTCTGCTTCTCAGATCGGTCGCATCAAGCATTGCAAGCGGGATCATTGCAGTTGGCTCCTGAACATAAAAGGCTCCTGCATGGTGCAGCGGATGATTGCCGATCTTATCGCAGTCAAATGTAAATGCCTCGGGCGAAAAGCCGATTTTTCCGATCGGAAAATCGGCACACTCCGCAAAGTCCCGCACCGATATTTTATGAAGATTGACATGCAGTCCCCTTGACGGCTGTTTTTCATAAGAGGCGGCAAAGCTCTCATACTCATCGCCGAGTATTTTGCGCATGCGTATTTCGAATTCTTTCGGAAATGTCATTTACTTTCCATCCTGTTTATTACAGTTGTTATTTCTTCTCAACAAGGAAGAAAAAAGGCGATGTCGGTGAATTTATTATCTTCAGACAGCTTACCGTGTAGCAAAAACGCGAATATCCCGACAGCATTTCGGTAACCATTTTCCCTTCGACCTCCCCTTCGGGATGACCGGGATAAACGGCGATCAGCAGACCGCCGTCATGATCGAGCAGCTCTGTTGCCGCTTCGATCGCCGGCAGTGTTGTTTCATGCAGTGTGGTTACCGACTTATCGCCGCCTGGGAGCCACCCGAGATTAAACATCCCGACGCAGATCGGTTCCTTGACGTAATCTTTTACAAGATGGTGGGACGCCTTTATCAGTGTAACATTATGGACATCCTCCGATTCAAGCAGTTTTGACGTCGAATCGAGCGCCTGCTGCTGAATATCGAAAGCGAACACCTTTCCGTTTTCCCCTACAGCCTTCGCAAGCCAGAGGGTATCATGCCCGTTTCCCATTGTAAAATCGACGGCGGTTCCGCCCGTCTTTACATGCCGTGCTATAAAATCTTTTTCGGTTGTAAGCAGATCAAGCATTTTTGTGACAATTCCTCTCTTTGAATTTTACTTTCCGACGCAGAATCTGTGAAAAACAGCGTCAACTATATCGGCGGATACCGCTCTGCCGTCGGTTTCGCCGAGCGCCCCCATCGCCTGCTCTATGTCAAGTCCGGCAACATCCGGGGTAAATCCGCAATCAAGCGCCGAGATCGCATTTCCGACCGATTCAAGAGCTCTCATAACTGTCGCCTTCTGCCTCTCGTTTGCAATCATCGGACTTTCGTCATAATCGATCCTTCCGGTATCGAACAGTTTTCCGACGATCTGTGTTATTCTGTCAAATCCGTTGCCGTCCTTTGCCGAAACACTGATTACTTCCTCAAAGCCGCAATCCGAGAGGTCGTCTGTGATCTTCGGAATTCCGAGATCGGATTTGTTTACAAGGGCGATCTTCGGGCATTTTTTTGTCGAAATCAATGAAATAAGCTCTGTATCCTCGCAGGTCAACGGAGTGCTTCCGTCAAAAACGGCAAATATAAGGTCAGCCCCTTCGATCGCGCGGAGCGATCGCTCCACCCCGATTTTTTCGATCGGATCGTCGCCCTCCCTTATTCCCGCGGTATCGGTCAACGCCAGCAGCACCGAGCCGAGCCTGACATTTTCCTCAATGGTATCACGCGTAGTCCCGGCAATACCGCTGACTATCGCGCGGTCAAAATCAAGCAGTCGGTTAAGCACCGACGATTTTCCGGTATTCGGACGTCCCGCGAGTACCGCTCTGACGCCCTCGCGCACCATTCTTGCCGATTCATAGCTGTCGGCAAGCTTTTTCAGCTTATCGCTTATCAGGACAAGCGCCGACCGCATCTCATCACGGCTCATATCGGCAAGATCCTCGTCGGGATAGTCGGCATAGACATACACCGACGACACGATTGTGCGCAGTTCCCCGTAAAGTTCGGATATCTGTGCGGACAATCTGCCCGACACATGCGAACGCGCAAGCCGGAGCTGTTCTTCTGTCGATGCATCGATCAGATCAATGACAGCCTCGGCTTCGGTCAGTGTAAGCCTCCCCGACACAAAGGCGCGGCGGGTAAACTCACCCGCGTCTGCGGCTCTTGCCCCTGCCGCATATGCGGCGGCAAGCACCTTCGAGCTTATGAGTATTCCTCCGTGGCACGATATCTCAACCGTATCCTCACCGGTATACGAAGCAGGCGCGCGGAAAACTGTTGCGATACCGTCATCGATCGTCCTGCCGTCCGACAGTATTTTGCCGTAAACCGCTTTATGCGAAGGCACATCCGCAAGCTTCTTCCCCGATACGGGGAAGAACATCCTGTCGGCGGTGCCTATCGCATCGCTTCCGGATATTCTTATAACGGCGATCCCGCCCCTGCCGTGCGGAGTCGATATTGCGGCTATTGTATCGGTCATCACGGTCTCCTTAATGTTTATCAAAATGAAGCTTTATAAACCGCACGCAGAGTCCGAACCATGTTTCGACATGCGGGTCGTCATGGGCAAGCGCCATTCCGTGCCTGCCGTACGGATAGATATGCAGTTCAAACGGAACTTTATTTTCGGACAGTGCCTCTGCCATAAGAAGCGAATTTTTGACCGGCACTATATTGTCAGCCGCAGTCGCCCAGATAAAACACGGAGGCGTATCCTTCGTGACGGCGTTTTCGCAGGACAGCATTTTTGCCGTTTCGGGGTCAAAATCGTTTCCGAGCAGATTATACGTCGAACCCCAATGCGTATACTCATTACCGAGTGTAATTACGGGATAGCAGAGCAGTCCGAGGTCGGGACGGGAGGACATTTTATCAACCTCATCGCCGTCCTCCCTGCCGCCGTCCCAGTGCGTGACTGCGGTTGCGGCAAGATGACCGCCCGCGGAAAATCCCATAACCGCGATCTTATCGGGTGCGTATCCGTAATCGCCCGCCATGGCTCTGACAAGTCTTACCGCGCGGTTTGCGTCTTCAAGCGGTATCGGATGCTTATACTTTCCGTACCTGTAACAAAGCACGAACGCCGATATCCCGTATCTGTTGAATTCTTCGGCGATTTCGGTTCCCTCATAATCGTCACACCTGTTACTGTATCCGCCGCCCGGCAGTACAATGACGCATTTATCCGCGCCTTTAAGGGTATAATCGAGAAGACAAGGTTCCCGAAGTCCCTTTTCCGGATCGAAATCCGGAGTAACATCCCAAAGCTTTATTTCCCTTATATCCGACATCTTACGGTCATTCCTCTCCCGGCATTTATGCCGATCGTATTTACATTTATTCGGTCATGATTATATCACATATAATTACGAATGTCAATCACAGACTGCGGTCCGCGACAGATTTCATTGCTCAAATGAGTCGGACAACTTGACAAAGCCGCATTTTAATGTTAAAATATTGTCATATAAAAAAACGGAGCAAAACCAAGATGAAAAACTATGATATTCTTATAATCGGATGCGGGGTGACCGGTGCCGCCGTCGCATACGAGCTGTCGCGGTTTGAGCTGTCGGTCGGAGTCGTTGAGCGTTCAAACGATGTCGGATGCGGCGCGACCAAAGCCAACAGCGCAATTCTTCATGCGGGCTACGATCCCGAGCCGGGTACGCTCTGCGCACGTCTCAACGTCGAGGGAGTAAAGCTCGCAAAGCAGATCTGCGAAAAGCTGTCGGTTCTCCGACGCGAGCTTCCGTCGTTTGTCCTCGCATTTACGGACGCCGACATCCGGCTTATACATGAGCTCAAAGAGCGTGCCGACGCAAACGGGGTCGAAGGAGCGCGTGTGCTTTCGCGGGATGAGGTGCTTGCGATCGAACCGTCGGTAAATCCCGACATTCTCGGCGCGCTTTATGCACCGCACTCTGCAATAGTCGATCCGTGGGAATACACCTGCGCAATGGCGGAAACAGCCGTTGTCAACGGTGCCGAGGTCAATCTGTCCTGCGGTGTCAGGTCGATCGAAAAGCATGAAAACGGCTTTATCGTATACACAGACGGCGGTGATTTTTCGGCAAAATACATTGTAAATGCCGCCGGATGCTATGCCTCGGAGATTGCCGCCATGGTCGGCGACAACAGCATAAAGCCGATAAATCTCTGCGGTCAGTATTATGTCCTTGACAAGTGCGAGGGGAAAAAGGTAAATTCGGTCATTTTCCGCTGTCCGGACGAAAAGGGCAAAGGCGTGCTCGTTGCGCCGACAGTTCACGGCAATCTGATAGTCGGACCGGACGCATTTGAAGTCAGAGACGGCGACAGCGTCGGAACCGTTGCCGAGACTCTTCCGAAGCTCAAAACAAGCGGACTCCGCTCAGTTCCGGGAATAGATTTCAGACAGATAATCCACGAATATGCAGGTGTCCGTCCGGCAACCGCCGACAGCGATTTTATCATAAACATCTCGCCCGCATGCGAAAACTTCGTAAATCTTGCGGGAATAAAATCACCCGGGCTTTCCGCCGCGCCCGCCGTTGCGCTTGAAGGAATAAAGCTTCTTCGCAAATGCGGACTCGAAACAAAAGAGAAGAAGAATTTTACCGACGAGCGCAAAGTCGTCCGCTTCAACAGGCTCAGCGAAGAGGAAAAAGCCGGGATTATAAGGCAGAACCCGCTCTACGGACAGATAATATGCCGCTGCGAGACGGTCACCGAGGGCGACATTGTTGCCGCAATCAGGCGTCCCATACAGCCGCGCAGCATAGATGCGATAAAGCGGCGCACAGGCGCCGGGCTCGGACGGTGTCAGGGTGGCTTCTGCTCCCCGAGAGTACACGAGATACTTGCGCGCGAGCTTGGTGTCTCACCGCTTGACATTACGCTCGGAAACGACGGAAGCTATATTCTTACCGGTAAAACAAAGGAGGCAGAGAGATGACAGCCGACAGATATTATGACGTGATAGTTATCGGCGGCGGTCCTGCCGGACTTGCCGCGGCAGTCTCCGCATGCGACAACGGCGCAAAAAGCGTTCTTGTCATTGAACGCGACCGCGAGGTCGGCGGAATCCTCAACCAGTGCATACACAACGGCTTCGGACTTCACTATTTCAAGGAAGAGCTTACAGGTCCGGAATATGCCGCGAGATTTGCGAAGATGGTTGCAGAAAGAGAGAATGCCGAGGTTCTCTGCAACACAATGGTACTGAGCGTCACTTCCGACCGTCGTGTAGTATGCATAAGCAAAGAGCTCGGATACCGTGTCTACGAGGCGGGCGCGATAATCCTGTGCATGGGATGTCGTGAACGCACGAGAGGTGCTATCGCAATCCCGGGCGACCGTCCCGCAGGCGTTCTTACCGCGGGAACGGCTCAGCGGTACGTAAACATCGAGGGATACATGCCCGGAAAGCGGGTGGTGATACTCGGTTCGGGCGACATAGGTCTCATAATGGCGCGACGTCTTACCCTTGAAGGGGCAAAGGTACTTGCGTGCGTCGAGCTTTGCCCCTACTCAAACGGACTTACTCGCAACATTGTACAGTGCCTGAACGATTTTGACATTCCGCTTTATCTCTCGCACACCGTAACAAACGTCATCGGAAAAGACAGGGTAGAGAAAGTACAGATCAGCCGGGTGGACGGATACACTCCGATTCCGGGCAGCGAATTCGAAATCGAATGTGACACGCTCCTTCTTTCGGTCGGTCTGATCCCCGAAAACGAGCTTACAAAGGGCGCGGGCATTGATATCGACCGCCGCACAAACGGCGCGTTTGTATATGAAAACATGGAGACCTCGGTTCCGGGAATATTTGCCTGCGGAAATGTTGCACACGTTCACGATCTTGTCGATTACGTCACTGCGGAAAGCCTTCGCGCAGGTGCGTCTGCGGCAAAATTCGCAGCGGGGGTCAGATACGGCGGCAGATCGGTTTCGGTCAGAAACGGGAACGGGGTAAACTACACCCTGCCGCAGCTCATACGACCCGAAAGCATTGACAAATCGGTTGAAATATTCTTCCGCACGAACAAGGTCAGAGGAAAGTCTGTCATCAGAGTCACAAGCGGTGACGCGGTTATCGCGCAGTTCAGGCGCGAGCGCATGGCACCGGGCGAGATGGAAAAGATCACAATCCCGAAGCCTCTTTTTGCAAAAGTCAGCGATGAGCTGACCGTCGAAGTCTGCGACGACCCGGCGTGACTGCCGTACAAGCATTTTTGGGGAGGAAGACAAAAATATGAAAGAAGTAATCTGTATATGCTGTCCTAAGGGCTGTCACCTGAATGTTGACGACGAAAACGGATATTCCGTGACCGGAAACGGCTGTGCGAGAGGCATCGAATACGGGAAGAAGGAACTTATCGCGCCGACGAGAGTCATAACCTCTACGGTCAGGATAAACGGAGCCGCATATGTTCGCTGTCCCGTAAAAACGAGCGCGCCGTTTCCGAAGGGCATGATAAACGAAATCATGGAAAAGCTGGATGATGTGGTACTGACGGCACCCGTGTCGGTCGGCGACGTCGCGCTTGCAAACGTCTGCGATCTCGGTATTGACATCGTTGTAACAAGAAATCTGTAAACCGGTCGCGGGGCAGTGTCTTTGGCACTGCCCCGCGTTTTTATTTTCAAAACTACTTTACAAAAATGAAAATATAATGTATAATGGCTGAAAATACATGTCCGCGGAGGAAAACAAAATGATAAAAGAAAATCTTGAATATCTGAAATCGTTCGATCCCGACGTTGCCGACGCCGTTGCCGCCGAGCTTCTGCGTCAACAAAGCAAGATCGAGCTGATCGCTTCCGAAAACTTTGTTTCAAAGGCAGTACTTGCGGCGAACTCGTCTGTCCTTACAAACAAATATGCCGAAGGCTACCCCTCGCACCGTTATTACGGCGGATGCGAATGTGTGGATATTGTTGAAAACATTGCGCGTGACCGGGCATGCAGACTTTTCGGAGCCGAACACGCAAATGTTCAGCCGCACTCGGGCGCACAGGCAAACACAGCGGTCTATACCGCACTGCTAAGACCCGGCGACACGGTTATGGGAATGAACCTTGCACACGGCGGACATCTCACGCACGGCAGTCCGGTCAACATATCGGGGATGCTTTATCACTTTGTTCCTTACGGTGTAAACGACGAAGGCTTTATCGATTACGACGAGGTAGAGCGCATCGCGGTCGAATGTAAGCCGAAGCTTATTGTTGCGGGCGCGTCCGCATATCCGAGGATTATCGATTTCGAAAAATTCGGAGCCATTGCCAAAAAGGTCGGCGCATATCTCATGGTGGATATGGCGCACATTGCGGGACTTGTAGCCGCAGGGCTTCATCCGTCTCCGGTTCCGTATGCCGACATCGTTACGACAACCACTCACAAAACGCTCCGCGGTCCGCGCGGCGGCATGATACTTTGCAGAGAGGAATATGCGAAAGCCATAGACAAGGCAATATTCCCGGGCACACAGGGCGGTCCGCTTATGCACACAATCGCTGCAAAGGCTGTCTGCTTCGGCGAAGCGCTGAAGCCGTCCTTCAAAGAATATGCGGAACGCGTTATCAAAAACGCAGGTGCGTTTGCGAAAGCATTTTCCGAAAACGGCTTCAACATGGTATCGGGCGGAACAGACAACCATCTCATTCTGCTTGATCTGCGTTCCTTCGGAATTACGGGCAAGGATTTCGAGCGCCGTCTCGATGCCGTCAACATAACGACGAACAAAAACGGGATTCCAAACGACCCGGAAAAGCCTTTTGTCACAAGCGGACTCCGCGTCGGAACTCCCGCCGCGACTACGCGCGGGCTTTGCGAGGAAGATTTCGTAAATATCGCCGGACTTTTCAGACGTTGCGCCGTCAAAGAAGATGATGCATTTGCGGCGATTGCCGATGACATCAGAGCCGAGGTTGCGAAGATCACGTCGAAACACCCACTTTATGAGGAGAGCTGACATGAATCAGGAAGAAAGAATTTTCGCCGGCTTACTCTTTTTTCCGGGCGACCCTAAGCTGAAAGCGATAAAACTGCGCACGCACAATCTTAATGTCGATTACAACGCAACTCACGAGGATGAGGTCGAAAAGCGCGCCGCGATCCTCGGAGAGATACTCGGGGAGTTCGGAGAGAACGGATTTATTCAGGGTTCGATTGCCTTTCACTACGGAAAGCACACGAAGATCGGCAAGCGCTTTTTCGGAAATTTCAACCTGACGATACAGGACGATGCAGAAGTAATTATCGGTGATGACTGTAATTTCGGACCGAACACGACGATCGTGACCCCGCTTCACCCGATGATTGCGGGCGAACGGAAGGCTATGAGAGACGGCAACGGCAACATCCGCCGTCTCTGCTGGGCAAAGCCGGTACACATCGGCAACGACTGCTGGTTCGGAGCGGGTGTGACCGTCTGCCCCGGCGTCACCGTAGGAGACCGTTGTGTAATCGGAGCCGGAAGTGTTGTCACGCACGATATTCCGTCCGACAGCTTTGCAGCAGGAGTTCCTGCGAGGGTAATCAGAAAAATCACCGACGCCGACAGCATGAAGCACAAGCCCGACATCCTTTTCGACTGTTCAACAGAATAAAAATATAATAATTACTCAAAGGAGAAAAAACATGACCGAATTCGAAAGACTGAAAAGCCTTGATGTTCCGAGAGGACCTGTCGATATGATACTCGACACCGACGCGTTCAACGAGATCGACGACCAGTTTGCAATTTCCTACATGCTCGCAAACAGGGAAAGACTGAATGTAAAGGCTATAACAGCGGCTCCCTTTTTCACGCACGACAATTACAACTCGGAATCCGCCGCGGACGGAATGGAAAAGAGCTACATGGAGATACACAAGCTTCTGAAGCTCGCCGACCGCACCGACATCGAAGAGCTTGTATACAGAGGATCGACAGAATTTCTTCCCGACGAACACACACCGATCGATTCGCCCGCGGCGCGCAGAATTGCGGAGCTTGCGCTCGGATACAGCAAAGAAAAGCCGCTTTATGTGGTTGCGATAGGCGCCATAACCAATGTTGCCTCGGCAATAATCATGCACCCCGAGATAATCGACCGCATCGTGATCGTATGGCTCGGCGGACATGCGGAATGGATGAACGACACGCGCGAATTCAACATGCTTCAGGATGTTGCCGCCGCACGCGTAATATTCGGCTGCGGCGCGCCTCTTGTCCAGCTTCCATGCGGGGGCGTGGTTGACAGATTTGTTACCTCCGAACCCGAGCTTCGCCACTGGCTTTACGGAAAAAACAAGCTTTGCGACTATCTTGTTGACAATGCGTGTGCGGCGGCGAACAGCTATGCAAGCGGACGTCCGTGGACCCGCGTCATATGGGATGTCACCGCAGTTGCGTGGCTTCTCAACGACGGATCGCGCTTCATGACCTCAAGAATTATTCCCGCGCTCATTCCCGAATATGATAATCATTACGGATACGATTATTCGCGTCACAATATGAGAGTCGTTACATGGATAAACCGCGACCGCCTTTTCGAAGACCTTTTCGGAAAACTTTCGCAAATGTAAACAGCCAAAAACGGAGACGCTTCGAATGAAGCGTCTCCGTTTTTCTATTTACCGAACATTCTCCGAAAAAATCCTTTTATTTTCGTCGGAAGCTTTTCGGCTATCGGCTCTGCGAGCGGCTCATCAAGAACCCACGGAAGTTCTATACCCATGACCGAAACCGTAAAGTATTTTCCCGTCTGTTCGTTCGGTGAGGCAAAACCGTCGGTGATTACG
Organism: uncultured Eubacteriales bacterium; assembly: GCA_934486825.1. Taxonomy (GTDB): domain Bacteria; phylum Bacillota; class Clostridia; order Oscillospirales; family CAG-272; genus CAKSQF01. The sequence goes on from CAKSQF010000019.1 coordinate 16,177, forward strand.
ATGCTCAGAAACAGGCTGTCATATATATCAATCTCGTATTTTCCCATTACTTCGACGGTTCCGCAAACGGTATAATCGACATTTATATAATTTATACCGTTGTCGGTTTCGAAACTCATTATCTCGTCGGGCTTTGAGACATCGACCCCGAATCCGTCCAGAAATTCACCGAGCTTCGGTAATTTGTCTTTTATCTGCGCATAATAATTGCGACAATATGCGCACTCGCATAGCGAATGTGTTTTATAATATTCCCTGCTTTTTTCGGTATCGACGCAAAAGACATAACCGTCTTTTTCGATCGTTTTCACGGTTGCACCTCATTTTTCATTGATTTCAGAAAAGCGAAAGCTGATCTCCGCCCGAAAACGTCTCCTCCTCGCTGTTCTGTGCAAAGGCCTGCGTATTTACGGAAATGGTATCTTCCGTCTTTTCATCTGCCTGATGTTTATTGTGCGATGCCCCGAAAAGAGACATCTGATTTGTATCATCAAACCCGGCAAGAACGCCCGCATCCTCAAGAATCTGCATTACCGCTTTTGAAATTCCCGCACGCAGGCGCAGATCCTCGCGCGAAAGGAATTCTCCCTCCTCACGGACCTGCACGATCTTGTCGGCAACCGTATCGCCGAGCCCGGGCAGAGAGTTGAGCGGAACACGGATTTTTCTGTTAACCTTATCCTCGGGCAAAAATTCCCGTGAGCCGGATCTGTAAATATCTACGGGCAGGTAGCCTATACCGCGTGCCATGCTTTCATCGACGATTTGCAGATATGTCATGGAATCTCCGTCCTTGGGCGTGCTTGTCTTGTTCTTGGCACGCTCGTTTATTGCCTGCATCTCCGCCTTGACTGCCGATCTGCCCTTTATTACTATCGACGAATCGAAGCCTAACGGAGCGACTGTAAAGAACGCCGCATAAAACTCAAGCGGACGATGCACCTTGAACCATCCGAGGCGTATTGCCGACATATTATACGCGGCGGCATGTGCCTTCGGGAACATGTACTTTATCTTTTTACAGGAACCGATATACCAGTCGGGCACATTTGCGTCCCGCATCTCCTGCTCCCATTCGGGGGTCAGTCCCTTTCCCTTTCTTACGCTCTCCATTATCTTGAAGGCATGAGAATTTTCGACCCCGTAGCGTATAAGTGTCAGCATTATGGAGTCACGTGTTCCGACGACCTCGGATATCGTGCATATTCCGTCACGTATGAGGTCCTGTGCGTTTCCCGTCCAGACATCGGTTCCGTGAGACAGTCCGGATATCTGCAAAAGGTCGGAAAAGGTTTTCGGCTTTGCTTCTTCAAGCATCTTCTGAACAAATCTTGTTCCGAATTCGGGGAGCGCCCATGTTCCCACGTTACAGTCAATATCGCCTTCTTTTATTCCGAGCGGTTTCAGCGACAGAAACAGCTCATAGACCTGCGGGTCGTTCATCGGCACGTCCATTACCGAAAGTCCGGTGTACTTTTCGAGCCATTTATACTTGGTCGGCATATCATGACCCAGCTCGTCAAGCTTCAGGATGGTATCATGCATATACGCAAAAGCGAAGTGAGTGGTAATTATATCCGAATTCGGGTCATCGGCGGGATGCTGTACAGGTGTAAAATCGGTAACGTCATACTCTCTCGGGATTACCACGATTCCCCCGGGATGCTGTCCGGTGGTACGCTTTACACCGACACAGCCGTTTACGAGGCGGTTGATCTCGGCTTTGTTGACCGACACCCCCTTTTCGTCAAGATATTTCATAACATATCCGTATGCGGTCTTTGACGCAAGGGTACCGAGCGTTCCCGCTCTGAAGACGTTTTCATGTCCGAAAAGTTCTTCGGTATACTTATGCACACGTCCCTGAACCTCGCCCGAAAAGTTAAGGTCTATATCGGGTGATTTATCTCCGTAAAATCCGAGGAAAGTCTCAAACGGGATATCGTGTCCGTCAGGTATCATCCGTGTTCCGCAATGGGGACAGTTTTTTTCGGGAAGGTCAAAGCCGGATCCAACCGATCCGTCGGTTATAAACTCACTGAATCTGCATTTCGGACAGCGATAATGCGGCGGAAGCGGGTTGACCTCGGATATACCCGCCATTGTTGCGACAAAGGACGAGCCGACCGAGCCTCTTGAGCCGACAAGATATCCCTGCGACTCCGAATATCCGACAAGCTTCTGCGCTATCAGATAAAGCACGGCAAAGCCGTTCTTTATGATAGAACTTAATTCCCTGTCAAGCCTTGCGGTCACGATTTCTGGAACCTCTCCGTTAAAGCCGTACCAGTTCATCGCCCTTTCGCGGCACATCTGCTGAAGCTCATCCTCCGCACCCTCGATTTTCGGAGTAAATGCCCCGTCCGGGATCGGAAGTATCTTCTCACATTCGGCGGCAATCGCCCTTGTATTGGTTACGACCACCTCATATGCTTTTTCCTTGCCGAGATACGAGAACTCTTCAAGCATCTCGTCGGTCGTGCGCAGATAAAGTCCGACATCCTGATCGCCGTCGGCATACTTCTGCCCTTTGAGCAGTATTTTACGGTATATCTCATCCTCTTTGTTCAGAAAATGGCTGTCGGTCGTGGCGCATACCGGAATATTCAGCTTCTCGCCGAGTGCAACTATTCTGCGGTTGAGATCGCGCAATCCCTCTTCGTCGGCGATACTGCCGTTTCTTATCAGGAAGCGGTTATTACAGATCGGCTGAATTTCAAGATAATCATAGAAGGACGCAATTCTTTCAATATCCGCCTCCGGTTTATTATCAAGAATCGCGCGGAAAAGCTCGCCTGCCTCGCAGGCGGAGCCGATTATCAGACCGTCCCTGTACTCATTGAGCAAAGACCTCGGGATACGCGGAAATCTTTTAAAATAATTCAGATAGCTTTTCGATATCAGCTTATACAGATTTTTCAGTCCGATAAGATTTTTTGCGATAATTATCATGTGATAGGTACGCAGCTTGAGCGGGTCCGCCTTATCCGCCATGACGGTATTCATCTCGGAAATCGTCGCAACACCTTCGCTGAGCAACTTGCCGCTCATTTTGAAAAAAATCATTGCAAGCATTTCCGCGTCGTCACAGGCTCTGTGATGATTGAAATCGCCGAGCCCGTAATATTCGGCAAGACTGTCAAGCTTATGCTTTTTCAGCTCGGGAGTAAGATATCTGGAAAGCGCAACCGTATCAAGATACGGGTTCGAAAATACGATCTTATTATCCTCGCATACCTTTCGTATAAACGAAATATCAAAGCCGGCGTTATGCGCGATCAGCAGTCTTTTTCCCGCAAACTCGAGAAAGCTCTGCACCGCACTGAGCTGTGACGGCGCTCCGGCGACCATCTCGTCTGTGATCCCGGTAAGTTCGGTAATATTTTCGGGGATATGCATCTCCGGATCGACAAAAGTATTGAAGCGATCGATGACCTTGCCGCCTTTTACACGCACGGCACCGATTTCGGTAATCTTACATGTCAGAACTGACAAACCTGTTGTCTCTATATCGAAAACGCAGAATTCATCATCGGCAAATCTGAGGTCGCAATCGCCGTATACCGCCCTTGCGGTATCGTCAACATAATATGCTTCCATGCCGTAGAGTATTTTTATATCCTTTTTGGCGGTGCAATCCTTAAGAATCGGAAAAGCCTGCACATTTCCGTGGTCGGTCACGGCGAGCGAATCCCACCCCCACGATTCGGCGGTTTCAACCGCAAATTCGGGGAAGGTCAATGCGTCCATGGTTGACAGGTTGGTATGCATATGAAGCTCAACCCGCTTTTCGGGTGCGTTATCCGAGCGCGGCACCGGTGCCACCTTTGCGATTGAGGACACGTTCAGCACATTTTCTTCGTCAAATTTGTCGGGTCTTATACTTCCGTATGCGCAGACCCACAGGCTGTACACCGTTACGACATCGGATATTCCGCGTTTTATCGTCCGACCGGATTTTTTTATTATTTTTTCAAGGGCATTTCCTTCATCGACGGGAAGCGAAAGCTTCATATTCACCGAAGAATCGTTGTCGGTAATCCCGACAGTCATCATCAGCTTTTCGCCGCTCCGCGACAGCTTGGACTCATACTGATTGACTCTGCCGAGCACTGCGACCTTCTTCGATCCGCTCATACCGAGAGCATTGCGTATCGAAATCGGCTCAACATCAAAAGGCTCTCCGTATATGTACTCCGGGTCATTCAGATTAAATATCATATATCCGCTCTTACAGATGCCGTCCCCCTGCATTTCAAATACGCCGGGACCGCCATAGAGGCTGTTGACCTGCTCATGCGAACTCTCTTCCGCCTTTTTTTGCTCGGCTTCCTCCTGCAGGGCTCTCTGCCTTGCCGCCTCCCGTGCCTGAGCCTCTGCTTCAACGCGCATTGCCTCAAGCTCCTGCTGTCTGCTCTGTGCAAATCGCTGTCTGCGGTCATCGAATCTTCCCGATTCAACTATTCTGACATCCTTTTTTATGCCGAACTCCGCCTCGATTATTCCGGACATCAGCTCGGGAGTTCCCGCCTTACAGACAAGTCCGACACCGCCCGCCGAAAAATCGATCGCTATTTTTATAACGCCGTCATCCTCCGTCAGGCTGTAATTACCGAAAAATCCGCTTGCGACATAGCCTATTCTGTGCGCCTCGGTAATTATCTCGTGAACATAATCAAAATAAAAGCTGTCTGCGGGATAGTGCGGCAATATCCGGACCGAACGAAGATCATATGCCCCCGCGATTGCGTCCTCTATCCGATAAAGGTCGGCTTTTTTTACCGGTGTTTCAAGATCGACGCCGATCTCGATCATTCTGTGTTCCCTGTCCGCTTTTACGGTATAACGCGAAATGCCCGCAAGTATTTTGCGGGCTTTTTCATCCGGATTGTATTTGCCGAATTTTTCAAAAAAGTTCTTTTCCATGCTTTTGCTTCTGCCCGACTCAAAACCGTCGGGTCTTCCTTTCCTTTGACGGTAATTTCTCCTTCTTACCGTCAGCGTCGTCTGTATAAAAGACTTTTAATTCAAAAATCACACCTCATGGTGTCTGCCCTGTCAAAGCTTGTTTATTTCCTCGACAAGTCTGTCGATTGCACTGTTTTCCGCAAGTTTGCAGACTGTTTTTCCCTCTTTGAAGAGCAGAAACTCGCCGTTTCCGCCCGCAATACCGATATCGGCATCAGATGCTTCACCCGGACCGTTCACGGCGCAACCCATAATTGCAACCTTTATAGGGCGGGACGGGGCAAGCGTATCCGTTCTCTTTTCAAAATCGTTTACCAGTCTGATAAGATCGACCTTGGTTCTGCCGCAGGTCGGGCATGATACAAGGTATATCTTCCGCTTCTCATCCATCCCGAGCGCATGCAGAATTTCTCTTCCGCGTATGACCTCAAGAACCGGATCAGCCGTCAGCGATACGCGCAATGTATCGCCTATTCCGGACATCAGCAGAGAACCTATACCGACAGCCGATTTCAGGGTTCCCGTTCTGTCTGTACCCGCCTCGGTCACACCTATATGGATCGGATAGTCGCACATTCCGGCGACAATCCGGTTTGCCGTTGTCATTCTGAAAACATCGGAAGATTTTATCGCAACAATTATATTATCAAAATCAAATTTTTCAAGCGCACGGATATTGTCGATTGCCGACTCGGCAAGTGCCTCGGCGGTAGGTGCGCCGTATTTTGCGAGCAGGCGTTTATCAAGCGAGCCGGAATTTATCCCGAGCCTTATCGGGATATTTTTCTGTCTGCACTTATCCGCCACCGCCTTAATCCTGTCGTCGTCTCCGATATTGCCCGGATTTATGCGTATCTTATCGGCTCCCGCGTCGGCTGATGCGATCGCCAGTTTATAATCAAAATGTATATCCGCGACGATCGGAATGTCTATATCCGACTCCTTGAGTCTTGCGAGCGTCCGAACCGCATTTTCATCCGGTACGGTCATGCGCACTATATCGCACCCGACGCCGCAGAGCGCCTTCATCTGCGCATAGGTTGCATCAAAATCGGACGAATCGGTATTTGTCATTGACTGAACGCTCACCGGCGCGTTTCCTCCGACGGCAATATTTCCGACCGATATTTCTTTCGTCCTACGTCTTATTTCGTTATAATCCATCTGCTATCACCGATTACCCGTACAGTCACGGGCTGAATCTAAAGCCTTTTTCTGAAAAGTGTAACTATATCCTTTCCGGACACAACAAGCATGAGTACCATCAGCAGGACGATCCCCACAAAATGAATCTTTGCCTCGATCTCCGTCGGAACCTTTTTTCTGAATATCAGCTCGATAAACTGGAAAACCAGTCTGCCGCCGTCAAGTGCGGGAATCGGCAGCAGATTCATGACTCCGAGGTTCACGCTTATCAGTATAACGACCGAAAGGAATGTTGTTCCGCCCTGCTTTGCGGCTGCCCCGATCTGTTCGGTAACGCCGATCGGTCCCGACACCTCACCGACTCCGTATCTGCCGGTTATCAGATCGTACAGTCCCTCCCAGACCTGCCGTACATAGAGACAGCAATAGGAGAATGACTGCTTCATTATCTCGGGAAATGTCTTTCTGACCTGATAAAATTTGAAATCGACATCGCCGAACGCAACCCCGTTCACCGATGTGCGTGGGAAAACGACATCCTTTACGGTTATCTTTTCTCCGTCGCGCACGACCGTGACATTTACCGGATTGATCCCGCGCCTGCTTATCTGGTAGACGACATCCATATGTGTGCTTACTCTTACTCCGTCGATTGCGACTATTCTGTCGTTTTCACGGAGATAAGCGTTGCTTGTTGCATTTTCATCAAATGACGCAACCGTGGTTCCGCCGAGGTGTGCCATAGTAACCACCATTATAAATGTGAGCAGAAAGCCTATCACGATATTCACGAATCCGCCCGCGGCGGTTATGATTATCCTTTGCCAGACCGGTTTTTTATTCAGCGCTCTGGGATCGTCGGTTTCCTCATCCTCTCCCGCCATCATGACAAAGCCGCCTATCGGCAGGGCGCGGAGCGAATATGCAATCCCCGTTTTCTTTGAGGTCCTGCTCACAATTTTCGGACCCATTCCGATTGCAAATTCATGAATATGAACATCAAATATCCGTGCGGCGGTATAATGTCCCATTTCGTGCACAAATATCAGCCCGCCGAACACAAGCACTGCAACAACAACGGTTAATACAACAGACAAATGAAAATCCTTCTTTCAGTTTAATAGAAAATACAATATCTTCAAACAGCAGTATCGGTCAACAATCACTTTTTATTCCGACAATTTCTCTTACGAGCGCCGCGGCATCCTTCTCTGCCCCGACAACATCCTCCGCGCTTTTGACTGTCCTGTTTTCATATGTGTGAACAATCCGGTATGCGAGATCGCCGATGTCAAGAAATCCTATTTTACGGTCAAGAAAGAGCTTTACCGCCTCATCGTTCACCCCGTTCAGAACCGCGGGCAGAACGCCGCCTTCACTCATTACATATTCCGCGAGCGACAAGGTTCCGAATGTTTCGAAATCCGGTCTGTCAAATGTCAGCGAAAACGGCTTTGCAAAATCCATTTTCGGTGTCGCTCCCTCAAATCTGTCAGGATAAGAGAGCGCGTACTGTATACACATACGCATATCCGGGAGTGCAAGCTGTGCGATCACCGCTCCGTCCGCATATTCGACCATCGAATGTACGATCGACTCACGGTGTATCACAGGCTCGATCTTATTTATCGGCAGATCAAACAGATACGCCGCCTCGATCATTTCGAAGCATTTATTCATCATTGTGGCACTGTCTATCGTGATCTTCGCACCCATATTCCATGTCGGGTGGCGGAGCGCCTGCTCGGGGGTTACCGATTTCAGTTCCTCCCGCTTTTTTCCGTAAAAGGGACCGCCGGACGCAGTCAGAATAATGCGGCTGACCTCCTCGTGCCGTCCCGACATAAGACATTCAAAGATTGCGCAATGCTCCGAATCGACGGGCATCAGCGTCACGCCCGATTCCCTTACCGCCCGCATTACAAGTTCGCCCGCCGTAACAAGGGTTTCCTTGTTGGCGAGCGCAACATTCTTTTTCGATCCGATCGCCGCAAGCGTCGGCAACAGACCCGCGCCGCCTATGACCGAATTGAGCACGGTATCGGCGTCGGTGTCGGCAATCATTTCGCATATTCCGTGATCGCCGCCGTAAATCTTTGTCCCGGTATCGGCAATCAGCATTTTAAGTTCGTCAAGATGCGATTCATCGGCAAGTGCACAGCATACCGGTCTGAATCTGCGAACCTGCTCCGCCAGCAACTTTACGTTGCTTCCGGCACTGATCGCCCTTACGGATATATTACCACGTCCGCAGACGTCAAGCGCCTGCCTTCCGATCGAACCGGTAGATCCGATAACGGCAATCTTCTTATCGTAAAAATTCATTTCCGTTTTCATCACGCAACAGCACTGAACATGGGCAGGAATGACAGAAAATAGCAAAAAGCGTAAAGTGCGATCGAAACCGCAAGCACACTGTCAAAGCGATCAAGCAGTCCGCCGTGTCCGGGAAGTATCCAGCCGTAATCCTTGATCTTATACCTGCGCTTTATAAACGAAGCAAGCAGATCGCCGAAAACCGAAATCAGACTGAGCAGAGCACCGGCGATAAGCAGTGCGAACACGTTTGCCACTCTGCCTTCATCGAACAGCGTCACGATATCCCCGTAAATAAGGAACATCAGCATACAGCAGACGACGCCGCCGATAAGTCCTTCCACCGTTTTCTTCGGTGAAATATCCGGAATCAGCTTATGCTTACCGAAGAGAACACCGACAAAATAAGCGCCGGTATCCGAAAGCCATGCTGCTATGAATATCAGCCAGAACAGGAAAACTCCGTGTTCAAGGTCACGGACAAGCACGATTGAGCAATATCCGAAAACAACATAAGCGATGCCGAAGATTATCGCAAGCGCTTCGTCGTAGCCGTATGTTCCTTTGGAAAACATTGCAACGCCTATAACATAAAAAGCAAACAGCGCGGTTGCCAGCACGAATGTCGCAAAGAAATTTCTGCAAAGTCTGACCGACACGGCACAGCTTACGGCATATATCTCAGCCGGAATGAAAATATACAGTTTTTTGCGTTGCCGCATACATCCGCACATTTCATAAACCGAAATTGCGGTTGCAAATACCGTAAATACGACAAGCGCAGGCGTTCCCGAAAAAATCAGAAAAGGCAAAAACACAACGAGCGCGACAATTCCGGTAATTATTCGTGTTTTCATTTCAAAATCCACAATCCTGTCGGTTAAACTCAACCGACACTCTTTTCCTTTCATATGAAGCCGTATTTCGAAAAATACACCCGACGATCCGCGGAATACAAATTATATACCGCCGAATCTGCGTGTGCGTCTGTAAAATTCGGCAACCGCCTCATCCACGTCCTCTTCGTTGAAGTCGGGCCACAGCTTATCGGTAAAATAAAGTTCGCTGTATGCCGACTGCCAGAGAAGAAAGTTGGACAGCCGCAGCTCCCCTGCCGTGCGCACGATCAGATCGGGCGGCGGCGATTCTTTTGTATAAAGATTTGCGGCTATCGTTTCCTCGGTAAGTTCCAGTCCCTTTTCAAGCACCTGTTTTACGGCACGCACAATCTCATCCCGCCCGCCGTAATTCAGCGCAATGTTCAGAATGTGACTGTTTTTTTCCGATCTGCGTTCAAGAGAATCCATTTTTCTGCGCAGTTTTTCGGAAAGAGGCGCCCTGTCTCCGAGAAAGATCACCCGCACGTCGTTGTCGGCTACGTCACCGAGCGCCTGTTCGATATAATCCTCCAGAAGCTTCATTATCGACGAAACCTCTTCGGCGGGTCTTGACCAGTTCTCGGTCGAAAAAGCATACACCGTCATATACTTTGCGCCGATCAGTTTGACATAATCGACAATACGTCTGAACGTCTTTGCGCCTGCGCGATGACCGGCAGACCGTGACAGCCCTCTTGACTTTGCCCATCTGCCGTTACCGTCCATTATAAACGCGATATGCTTCAGCCTGTCGTCGCAGACAACTCTTCCGCTTGATTTTTCTTCCATGTTTCAAATCGTCAGGCGGTCCGACGCATCAGATCACCATAATCTCATCTTTCTTTTTATCTGTAATCGCATCAATATTCTTTACATATTTATCGGTAAGGTCCTGAACCGACTTATCTGACACTTTAAGTTCGTCCTCGGTCATTTCGCCGTCCTTTTTCATTTCCTTCGCCCTATCGTTCGCCTCACGGCGGATATTTCTGATCGCAACCTTCGCCTCGTCGCCGAGCTTTGTTATCTGTTTTGCCAGCTCTTTACGGCGATCCTCTGTAAGCTGAGGGAAAACAAGTCTCACAACACTGCCGTCATTTGCGGGCGTGATTCCGACATCGGACGCAAGTATTGCCTTCTCGATAAGCTTCAATGTGGACTTATCCCACGGTGTAATTACAAGCGTGCGCGCGTCTGCGGACTTTATCTGCGAGATATCCTTTATACGTGTGGGCGAGCCGTAATAGTCTACCATTACGCGATCAAGAACCGCCGCATTGGCTCTGCCGGCGCGTATTGTCGAAAGATTTTCCTCATAGTTTGCGACAGTTTTCTTCATTTTTTCTTCAAAAATCTTAGTATCGAGTCTCATTTTAAATACCGTCCTTTTCTGTATTAAGTTTATTCGTATTGTTTTTGATATAGTATCAAAAAGTTCAGTCACGCAGAATTTTGGTCTCGCCGCCGTAAATTATCGTGCCGCCGACCTTGCCCGTCATTGCGTGTATTATATTTTTCGGGTCGTTCATCCCGAAAACGGTTATTTTCAGATCGTTTGCAAGAGCAAATGCGGTTGCGGTGATATCTATTGCCGAAAGACCTTTTGCAAGAATCTCGTCATATCCGAGATATTCGTATTTATACAGTTCCTCTTTGCTTTCCTTGTCGTTCGGATCCCTGTTGTATATGTAGTTCACCGCCTTGGCAAAGAGTATGATATCCGCTTCGATTTCGGTTGCACGGAGTACCGCCGCCGTATCTGTGGAAAAGCAGGGATTCGACGATCCGCCTCCGAATATCACCACATAGCCCTTTTCAAGGTAGTCGATTGCTTTTTCTTTTGTATATGCTTCGGCAAATTCGGGCTGTGTCGCAATCGCGGACAGCACAACCGCAGGCTGACCGATCTGCTCCAGAAAATCCCGTATACAAAGCGAATTTATGAGGGTCGCAAGCATTCCCATTCTGTCGGCAGTCACGCGATCCATCTTTTTTTCGGCTTGTCTGCCCCTCCAGATATTACCTGCACCGCAGACCACCGACACCTGAAATCCGAGTTCCGCGCTTTCTTTGAGTACATCGCACAGCTCTCTTACCTTTTCATAATTGAAGCTTCCGGCAGCACCCTTTGAAAGTGCCTCTCCCGAAATCTTCAGCAAAACACGTTTGCCCATTTTCCGCAAGATCCTTCCGAATTGTTTTTATTGATTTTTTTCGGCTTCCGGTTTATTTTATATCATTACAGCCGACTTGTAAATAAGAATGACTCATATTTTACAAAATATTTATGAATCACGGTCATCACATCGAAATCTTGTATTTCTCCGCATACCCGTCAAATATCTCGTCAAAGCGGCTGTTTCCGTACTTGACCCCGCTGAGATAGCGGTGAGTATCGAAGGAGCCGTCTGCAATTTCGATCATTGCCGCCGCAATATTGGAGCAATGGTCGGATATACGCTCGTAATTTGTAAGCAGGTCGGAAAGGATGAATCCGAGCTCTATCGTACAGTTACCTGCCTGAAGTCTCTCTATATGCCTGTTTTTGATATTGAGAATAAGGGCATCGACCACCTGTTCAAGCGGCTCGACTCTGAACGCGAGCGCCGTGTCCTCATGCGAATATGCATCTATTGTAAGGTTGATAATTTCACCGACAGCCGACTGAAGCACCGAAAGATCGGACTTTGCCTGTTCGGAAAAGCTTATTTTCTTTTCATTCAACTCGTCCGAGGTTTTGAGCAAATTCACCGCATGATCGCCGAGACGTTCAAGGTCTCCTATTGCATGCAGCATTGTTGACACCTTTTTCGTATCCGAATCGGACAGTGCCTGCGACGACACCTTCACAAGTATCGTGCCGAGCTTGTCCTCAAAAACATCCATTCTTTCTTCGCTGTCAAGAATTTTCTGTCGGGTCACCGCATCATATTTATTCACAAGCTGTGTCGCGTCGTGTATCATATCGCGTGCGATCTCAGCCATCTCGACAGTGCGGTTATTGCACTCTGATATTACGACCGACGGAGTTGCGAGCAGTCGGCTGTCGATAAACACCTCATCGACAGGCTGCTCATTCTTCTTGTTCGGAAGAATAACATAGGCAAGTTTTTCAATCTGTTTCAGAAAAGGCATAAGTGTAACAGTAGTAAAAAGATTGAATATAGTATGAACCGCCGCAATGCCGATAGCATCTATCGGCTTGTCCGTAAATGTCAGTCCGACTATCGCGTCCACAATATAATATATTATCAGCACAACGACCGTTCCTATGGTCTTAATGCCGACATGCACAACTGCAACCCGTTTTGCATTTCTGTTTACACCTATACTTGATATAAGTGCGGTTGCGCATGTGCCGATGTTCTGTCCCATTATTATCGGTATTGCCATACCGTAAGAAATATTCCCGGTAAGCGCGAGTGCCTGCAAAATGCCGACCGACGCCGCAGAGCTCTGTATTATTCCGGTAAACACCGCACCAACGAGCACGCCGACAATCGGATTTCTGAACGCCACCAGCATCGAAGCAAACTCCGGCATATCGGCAAGCGGACTTACCGCATCGCTCATCAGTTTCATACCGTACATCAGCACGGCAAAGCCGACAAATATTCCCCCTATATCCCTTCTCCTCTGCGTTTTTGCCATCATTATAAGCATTGCGCCGACAAAAGCGAATATCAATGAAAAATTCTCCGGCTTCACAAGAAGCATGAAGAAATTATCGGATTCAATGCTTATAAGCGACAGAAGCCAAGCCGTAAGAGTCGTCCCTATATTCGAACCCATAATTACAGATATGGTCTGTCCGAGCTGCATAATACCCGAGTTTACAAGTCCGACGAGCATAACCGTCATCGCCGACGACGACTGAATTATTATCGTTATTCCCGCACCGAGCAGCAATCCCGAAAAAGGGTTTGCAGTCATTTTCTTCAAGGATTCCTCAAGCCTGCTGCCTGCGAGCTTTTCAAGCCCGGACGACATAACGTGCATTCCGTACAAGAAAAAGGCAAGTCCGCCGAACAGCGTAATAAATGAAAACAGATCCATACTCAGAGACCTTTCCTGTTATCCCGAATTTTTATATCCACACAGGGCGCCAAAGCCCGTACGAAATCATTTTATCATACATTCTCTGTTTTGTGAAGTGTTTTTTCAAAAAAAGTTTTCAAAAATGCAAAAAACCGATCGGCTTTCGCCGATCAGTTTCATATTCTGTATTAAATTATCAGCCGTTTATCATCTTTGCGATTTCTTCGCCGAAATTCTCTTCTCTCTTCTGAAGACCTTCGCCCTTTTCGAAGATGACAAAAGAAACGATTCTGATATCCTTGCCGAGCTCTTTTGCGGTCTGTGCAGTGTACTGACCGACAGTAAGCTTGTCGTCCTTTACGTAGGACTGTTCAACAAGACATACTCTTTCGTAGAACTTGCCGAGACGTCCGCCGACCATCTTTTCGAGGATGGCATCCGGCTTATTCGCATTCTTCGGATCGTTCTTCGCCTGCTGGATAAGAATAGCCTTTTCCTCGTCGATCTCGCCCTGGGGAACCTCGTCCTTGTTCACATACTTCGGGGGGTTACCTGCCGCGATCTGGAGCGCAATATTCTTTGCATACTCCGCAAATGCGGGAGTATTTTTAATCGAATCGTCTACGTCAAACTTTACGATAACGCCGGTTGTACCGTTGCCGTGAATATATGTCGAAACCGTTCCTTCAACGAGGCAGAAACGTCTGATAGAAATCTTTTCGCCGATAACCGCGATCTGATTTACAAGCTCTGCCGAAACGGTATCGGTGCTGCCTGCATAAACCGTATTCATGAATGTTTCAAGATCTGCGGGCTTGGTCTCAACAAGTGTCTTGAGAAGTCCTTTTACGAACTTGCGGAAAGACTCGTTCTTTGCGACAAAGTCTGTTTCGGTATTGACTTCGATTATTGCCGTAACTCCGTTTTCCGAAAGGATATCGACAAGTCCTTCTGCGGCAATTCTGCCCTCTTTCTTTGCGGCGGTAGCAAGACCCTTTTCACGAAGAATCTTGACAGCCTTGTCCATGTCGCCGTCTGCCTCAACAAGTGCCTTTTTACAGTCCATCATGCCGAGACCGGTCTTTCTGCGGAGCTCCGCAACAAGCGATGCTGAAATTGTTGCCATAATTATATTCCTCCTGTAAATCTGGGATTATTCTGCCGCCGGAGCTTCCTCTGCGGGAACCTCTTCGGTTTCTGCCTGCGCCTCTTCTTCGGCAACGGCATCAACGCCCTGCTTGCCTTCGATGACCGCATCTGCAAGTGCGGAAGAAATCAGCTTGATGGCACGGATAGCGTCATCGTTACCGGGGATGATATAGTCGGCGTCATCGGGATCGCAGTTTGTATCGACGATCGCGATTACCGGGATACCGAGCTTCTTTGCCTCAAGAACCGCATTTGTCTCCTTATGCGGGTCAACGATGAAAATAGCGTCGGGAAGCTTATCCATTGTCTTGATACCGCCGTAGTTTCTCTCAAGAATACCCATCTCTTTTACGAGAGCGGCAACTTCCTTCTTGGGAAGCAGATCAAATGTGCCGTCTTCCTTCATATGCTCAAGCTTGATAAGACGTGCGATCGACTTTTTGATTGTCTTGAAGTTTGTGAGCATACCGCCGGGCCATCTCTCGTTTACATAGTACATGCCGCAACGCTGTGCCTCTTCCTTTATGGCATCGGCAGCCTGCTTCTTTGTACCGACAAAGAGAAGAGTTCCGTTCTGCTCGGAAAGCTCGCGTGTGAAATTGTAAGCTTCCTCAAACTTCTTTACGGTCTTCTGAAGATCGATGATATAAATTCCGTTTCTTTCGGTGAAGATGTAGGGAGCCATTTTGGGGTTCCATCTTCTTGTGTGGTGTCCGAAATGCACACCCGCTTCGAGAAGCTGTTTGATTGATACAACTGACATTCTTAATGTCCTCCTTCGGTTTTTTCCACCGCCGCCGCATTTCACGGAGAGACTGTCTCATCCGAACCGAACCGCGACCGCGTGTGAATTTGTTTCCATTTACATATCTTGGGTACGGCGGAAACCTTCCGTACCGGATAATTATAGCGCAAGCGCCGCCGTACGGCAAGCGCTTGCGCTATTTGTTTACAGAATGTTTACAAATTACTCTGCGTCTTCAGCGGTTTCCTCAGCCTCTTCGGACTCTTCGGACTCTTCGGACTCTTCGGCTTCCTCTTCTCCGCCTTCTTCTTCGGTCTCGTCGCCGCTGAAATCCTCAACGAGGTCGCAACCGTCGCAGGTCTCGTTCTCGCAGCACTCGCAGGGATCGAGTTCTTCGTCCTCGTCCTTCTTCTTACCGAATCTCTTTGCAATTACAGCCTTTGCCTTATCGCTCTTTATGATTACATAGGTGACGGCAGCCGCTATCACAGCGAGCAAAGCGGTAATAATCAGAAATTTCTTCATGATGCACACATCCTTTTCATGTTTTTTCTTATTATATACCAGTGTCGGTAAAAATGCAAGCAGTTTAAAAAAAATTAACAAATTCGTTATTTGCCCGGCGGTGCGGGAGCGAGCTCCCGCATGCAGACAAGTATAAAATCGTCTCCGATACGGCTTATCATATCCCACGGTATGCGGTAATTCCTTGCTTTGCCCACCGAAAATATTTTTGTCCGCATCGGAACGATCAGTGCGATTATTTTTCCGCATTCGAGATCGATCTCTATATCGCAGACATATCCGAGCCTGCTGCCGTCGGCAATATTTACGACTTCCTTATTGCGCAGATCGCAAAATGTCGATGATTTCGGTTTTCCCATGGCTGTATGCTCAGAGAATTATGCAGATAAGTCCGCCGCTGCCCTCGTTTATTATACGCGAGAGCGTTTCAGCCATTTTTGCGCGCGCGTCGTCCGAAAGTCCGGACAGCTTTGCGGCAAGACCCTCGTTCACAAGCTCGCTGAGCGACTTGCCGAACAGATTTGTTGACCAGATCTTATCCGGATTTTCATCAAATTCGTCAAGCAGGTATTTCACCAGATCCTCGCTCTGCTGTTCGGTACCGACGACCGGCGATATTTCGGTATTTATGGTCGCCTTCATCATATGTATCGACGGAGCGGACGCCTTGAGAAGCACCCCGTATCCGCCCGAATGTTTTACTATCCGCGGTTCTTCAAGCGTCATATCATCAACACCGGGCACGACGACGCCATAGCCCTTTTCCTCCACATCGGCAAGAGCCGCCGCGACCTTATCGTATTTTTCCTTGACTGCGGCAAGTGAGCAAAGCGTCGAAATCAGCTCCTCCTGATCGGATATTTCGAGCGAGCAGAGATCGGACAGAACCTTATAGTAAAGTTCCGCCTTCATTATGAGCTTTACCGTCGCCGTACCGTTGCCGAGGTCTATCGAACAAAGCTCCGCACGCTCAATATTGTCGTCGGCGAACGAATCGATCCGCTCCTTGATCTGCCCGACCTTATGTATATCGCCGATTGCTTCAAGTATGCGCTCTTTAAGAGAGGACATAAGCGGATAATCGTCATCGAGCGCCAGCGTCCAGTCGGGAATGTCTATTCTTGCCTCGCGTATCGGAAATTCAAGAAGCACAAGCTCAAGTATATGGCGTATATCCTCGCCGTTCAGATCAAGAGCGTTGACAAGCGCAACAGGCGCATTGTATCTCGCCTCAAGCTCGTTACCGAGCGCCTGTGTTTCCGGATATTCGGGGTGTGCGGAATTGAGGAGTATGACAAACGGTTTTCCGAGCGAGCCGAGCTCTGCCGCGACCCTGCGTTCTGCTTCTTCATAGGCGGTTCTCGGCAGATCGGTAATACTGCCGTCTGTGGTAACAAGTACCCCTATTGTCGCGTGATCGGTAATTACCTTCCGTGTTCCGGTCTCTGCCGCCTCTTCAAACGGCATCTCGTTTTCGGACCACGGAGTCATCACCATTCTTGTCTGACCGTTCTCGGTCTGCCCGAGGGCTCCGTCCACGAGATATCCGACGCAATCGATCATTTTTACCGAAAAGCGCGCCACTTTATCGATCACCACCGGCACGGCGTCATCGGGTATAAATTTCGGCTCGGTCGTCATTACCGTCTTCCCTGCCGCCGACTGCGGCATTTCATCCTTTGCCCTTTCTCTGTCATAATCGTCGGCAATGTTCGGAAGCACGAGAGATTCCATGAATTTTTTGATGAATGTGGATTTTCCCGTTCGCACGGGACCTACGACTCCTATGTATATATCGCCTCCCGTGCGTCTGGCAATATCCTGATATATGCTTGTATTCGTCATTAAAAAGAACCATGCCTTTCTCATGTGAGGAAAACCCGCACATTTTTTCTTTTATGTTTCATAAATATGAAGCGGCATCCGAAAATATTACCGACAGGCATGACGAAGCGGCGAATATATTTTTATTTTTCCCACCTGGTAACTTTTTTTGCAAAATCGCTTGACGAACAAAGTCGGGTGTGCTATACTTCAATCAGAATACCGAAAGGCAAGAAAGGGGAACCATTATGGGAAAATTTACAGTAAAAGAGACCAAAAGCGGGGTCAAATTTGACCTCAGAGCAACAAACGGTCAGGTGATCGCAAGTTCCGAAATTTACAGTTCGGAAGCCGCGTGCATGAACGGAATCGAAAGCGTGCGCAAAAATGCATCTGCCGCAAACCTTGAAGATCAGACTGTCGAAGGCTTTGTGACTGAGAAAAATCCGAAATTCGAAGTCTACAAAGACAAAGCCGGCGAGTTCCGTTTCCGTCTTAAGGCAAGAAACGGCGAGATCATTGCGGTTTCGGAAGGCTATGTCCAGAAAATCTCCTGTATGAACGGTATTGAGAGCGTCCGCAACAATGCTCCCGACGCCACCGTAGAAAAAGCCGAATAATCTCCGAACGCAAAAAGCAGGTGCCGTGTTTCCACACGGCACCTGCTTTCAATCCGGACTTTACATTTCCGCGAGCATTTCAACAAGCAATTTATAGGTACGCTCACAGCTTTCAAGCGAAAGAGCCTCATCCGGCGTATGAATATTTTTCATATCCGGCCCTATTGATATTGCATCACAGCTTTCGCCGATCTTCGATATTATCACGCCGCATTCAAGTCCGGCATGTATTCCGGCGACAACCGCTTTTTTCCCGGGGTTCTGTTCTTCATATATTCTGACGTAATCGCGGGCAAGTCCGGAATCGGGATTGAATTCCCATCCGGAATATCTGTCGCTCTGCGTCATTTCCGCCCCGATAAGCTTTGCAAGTCTCCCGAACTCAAGAAGCAGTGCGTCAAGCTCGCTGTCACATGACGAACGCGACATTGCGATCACTCTCACCTTCACCTCTTCGGTTGTAACAACACCGAGGTTTGATGAGGTCCGCACAAAATCCTTAACCGACGGCGACATTGCGATCACCCCGTTCGGCAGAAGGAGCATCATATTTATGACTGCGGATGTTGAACGGTATGTCATCGCGCTGTTGCAGACCCTTCCCTTTCCGACATGAAGTCTGAACCCGGAATCCGCTTCGGACAGCTCGGACGATATTTTTGCCTCTTCATCAAGAAGAACTTTTATCGCCGCCTTTTCATCGAGCACGCACAGCTCGGCTTCGGCTTCGCGCGCAATGGCATTGCGTTTATTGCCTCCGCTGACCGATACGAGACGGAAAGGCTCGGACGCATAAAGCCTTGCGAGAAGTCTTGCCATCACCTTATTTGCATTTGCCCTGCACATATGGATCTCGGCTCCCGAGTGACCGCCGGCAAGTCCCTTCACCGAAAGGCGTATGCTCCGCCCTTCATACGGAGCCTTTTCGATGTAAACATCGAAAATACTGTCGGCACCGCCCGCACAGGATACCGTAACGATTCCCTCTTCTTCCGAATCAAGGTTTATGATCTTACGCGCTCTGATTTTTCCGAAATCAAAAGCGTTTGCGCCGACCATGCTGGTTTCCTCCCCGGTCGTGAAGAGACATTCAAGTGCGGGGTGACGGAGACTGTCGTCATCAAGAATCGCAAGCATCATTGCAACCGCCGCGCCGTCGTCTCCTCCGAGCGTTGTCCCGCGCGCGCGGAGCCAACCGTCCTCTACATAAAGCTTAAGCGGATCGGTCAGAAAGTCATGAACGGTATCTCCGTTTTTTTCACAGACCATATCCATATGTCCCTGAAGCATTACGGTCGGGCGATCCTCCATCCCTTTACTCGCAGGCTTTTTTACAAGTACATTATCCGCGCTGTCATGAAAAAATTCCAGACCATGCTTTTCGGCAAAGTCGCAGACATAGCTTGCAACAGCCTTTTCATTGCCCGACCCGTGCGGAATTGCGCAGATATCCTCAAAGCAGTGAAACATTGTTTCGGGTTTATACCCGTTCAAGATATACTTCATCACCGATCTCCCACAAAAAAACTTTTTTTCTATAATTATATCCCCTGAAAACGGATTTGACATTCAGCCCGCCGAAATCGCACAGCCGACCGCAACAAGCACAAGTGCAAGGATAAACGCCGACAGTCTGAACGCGAGCGGCAGTTTTCCGAATTTTCCTTTAACGGCAAGTGCCGCAATACCCGCCGTTATCGCCGCCGCAATACAGATGAGAGCAAGTCCGCTTACCTGCACGGCACCCATACTCACTCCCGGCAGTTTTTCCGCAGCCGAAGTAAGCTCTGTCACCGACATCACAAGCACCGAAGTAATTATCTGAAGTGCGGTCGGCATTACAAGCGAGCCGGTGATCCGCCGCGAAATGACTATTGCCGCTTCTGCGACCATACACGGCAGAATAACATAAAGATCAAGTCTGAAAAATCCCGCGACAACCGCAACCGTCGCAATGCGGAGAGAAACCGACTTTATTCCGCGCAGTCGCGTATAAACATAGCCTTCAAACAGGAATGTATAAGCGGTCGATGACATGACCGTCAGAAGAGCGACAATCCACCAATCTCCTGCCGAAGTGACATGGTCGGACACTCTGAACGCGCTGACGGCGAAATTCGGAACAAGCAGATGTCCGAAAAGATATATCGGTACAATTATCAGAAGCGCCGACGAGTAAACAAACACCGACGCTGTCAGCGATCTGAAATCCGAGCTTCCGAACCGAAAAACCGCTTCTTTTTTCACATGTCCGATACCGACCGCCGCAATCACGACCGCAATATCGGCGGCAAAAGCAAGAACCGGCGCCCAAAGTCCGATATACGGCAAAAGAAAGGAAGCGACGGCTCCCGTCAGCATAAGGCAGATCATATAAACGATTGCCGCATCGGCAATCTTATTTTTTTCGATTCTGTTCATTTATCCCCCGCAACCGAAAAAACGGGGTCGCGGAAAACCGCAACCCCGTATAATTATTATCAGCCAAGCTTTGTATAGTTGACCTTCACGCCGGGGCCCATCGTGGATGCGAGCACGCAACTCTTGATGTACTGACCCTTTGCTGCTGCCGGCTTCGCCTTGATTACTGCGCTGAGCAGTGCGTCAAAGTTCTGCTGGAGCTTCTCTGCACCGAAGGATGCCTTACCGATAGGGCAGTGAATGATATTTGTCTTATCGAGACGATACTCGATCTTACCTGCCTTTGCGTCGGTAACAGCCTTTGCGATATCCATCGTAACGGTTCCTGCCTTCGGGTTAGGCATAAGTCCCTTAGGACCGAGCACACGTCCGAGGCGTCCGACAAGACCCATCATATTGGGCGTTGTAACGATTACGTCAAAATCAAACCAGTTTTCCTTCTGGATTTTTTCGACATATTCCTCGGCGCCGACATAGTCTGCGCCTGCCGCCTTTGCGGCTTCTGCCTTATCGTCCTTTACAAGTGCGAGGACTCTTACCTTCTTACCTGTACCGTTGGGGAGAACGACCGCACCGCGGACCTGCTGGTCAGCGTGACGCGAGTCAACTCCGAGACGGATGTGAACCTCGATAGTCTCGTCGAATTTTGCCTTTGCAGTCTGGCATACGAGCGCGAGAGCCTCGTTTGAATCATAAAGCTTGCTCTTTTCAAACAGTTTTGCGCTGTCCTGATACTTTTTTCCCATATCGCTATATCCTCCCTTAATCTACGACTGTAACGCCCATGCTGCGAGCGGTACCCTTAACCATGCTGATTGCAGACTCAAGAGAAGCTGCGTTCAGGTCGGGCATCTTTGTCTGGGCGATCTCGGTAACCTGTGCCATGGTGAGCTGTGCAACCTTGGTTTTGTTCGGAGTTGCCGAGCCGGACTCAATGCCTGCCGCCTTCTTGATAAGAACCGGAACAGGAGGAGTCTTTACGATAAAGGTGAACGAGTGGTCTGCATATACCGTGATGATTACCGGAACGATCAGACCGATCTGAGCCTTGGTTCTTTCGTTGAATTCCTTAACGAAGTTAGGAATCGAAACACCGTGCTGACCCAGTGCAGGACCTACGGGAGGACCGGGAAGTGCCTTTCCTGCCGCAATCTGAAGCTTGATATAGCCTGTGATTTTCTTTGCCATAGTAATTTTACCTCCGAAGTGGTTGTAAATACGGAAGAAATAGAGAATTTTTCTTCCTCCCACTTATTTATGCGGATATGCTTTTTAAGAGGTGCACACCCGTCTTTTTCTTTTGTTAAACCTCAAGAAGCGCGACATTGTCAGACTCAACCTCAACAGGCGTTTCCCTGCCGAACATCGATGCGAGTATGCGCACGCTCTTTTTGTCTGCCGAAATCTCTTCGACCTTTCCGATAAATCCGCTGAACGGACCGGACTTGATGGTAACGCTGTCCCCCACGCCGTATGAAAGAGGAGCAGGTGCCGCTGCCGCATCCACACCGAGTGCCGCAACTTCGGCATCGGTAAGCGGTGTCGGATTCGATCCGGGTCCCACAAAGCCGGTAACACCCGTGATATTACGGATGATATGCCATGTGAAATCGTTCATAATCATCTTGATAAGAACGTAGCTCGGATAAATTTTTGTTTCGACTTCCTTTGCGTTTTCGCCTTCACCCTGTGTCTCGGTTATCGTCGGGATTCTGATATCGTAAATCAGTTCCTGAAGCGAACGGTTTTCGACAATCTTTTCAAGATTCGTCTTCACCTTGTTCTCGTACCCCGAATAGGTGTGAACGACATACCAGTGAATACCGTCAATATAATCGTTTGCATCCATAATTCAGTATCTACCTTATAAAATCATCTGACAAACGCGCAAATCAGCCGCCGATCAGCGCAATAATCGAGCTGAACGCCCAGTTTACGCCGCCGATCAGTACTGTGAGCACCGCAAGTGCAACAACCGTCCAGATGCTGTTCTGAATGGTATCGTGTGCACTGTACCATGTGATCTTTTTCAGCTCGCTTTTAAGATCCCTGAAAAACTTGCCGATCCTGTTTTCCTTTTTTTCTTTTTTCTTTGCAGGCTTTTTGGTCGGCTGACCTGCCGTCTTTTCCATATCTTCTGCCATAACAAATCCTCCTTACTTAGATTCCTTATGCAGAGTATGCTTTCTGCAAAAACGGCAATACTTATTCATTTCAAGTCTGTCGGGGTCATTCTTCTTGTTTTTCTCAGTATTGTAGTTTCTCTGCTTGCATTCGCTGCAGACAAGTGTGATCTTTACTCTCAATTTCGGCACCTCCTGAAAAATTTGAAGCTGTGTCTGTACACGCCTCAGTGTCTACCTCCCTCGGGCAAAAAGGGTCATACGACATTTTGCCGCGTCCTCTTGGGTACACGGACAAAACCCTCCTTGCAGAGGTAATGCAATTTTATCATATATTTTTTGTTTTGTCAAGGTCTTTTTCCGCTTTTTTTCCTTATATAAGAAAAAAGCAACACCGGAGGCAGCACAATTTATTTCACAAAATGCTTGTAATATGTGAAATTATGTGATATAATGAAATCGGACAACATCCGGATTGAGGATAAATCAGAAAAGGAGCTATTTTACGGTGAAGGTTCTCATTCTGTCAATAACAGCAGGTCAGGGACACAATTCATGTGCAAAGACGCTCAGCGAGGTATTTACCTCAATGGGAGTCGAAAACCACGTCCTTGATACTTATGCATATATAAGCAAATTCATGTGCGAGGCATTTTCGGAGGGATATCTTCTGTCACTCAAGGCAAAATATCTCTATGCAAAGGGCTACAACATGCTCGAAAGGCGGGAAGCCTCCGAGCACTCGGCGATGCGCACGTCAAACAAGCCGATTGCCAAAAAGCTTCTCAAATACATAAACGAATACGCCCCGGATGCCATTGTGTACACTCATGTGCTTGCGGGTCTTGTTCTTGATATTCTCAAGGAAAACCGCAGTATTGACTGCAAGCTGTACGGTATCGTCACCGATTTCACGATGCATCCCTACTGGGACGACTGCCTGCGAAGCGAATACATAGTAATTCCGAACAGTCTGCTCACGGAAAAAGCGAAAGCAAAAGGCTTTCTTAAATCGCAGATACTCGATACAGGAATACCGATATCCGAAAAGTTTTCGACAGTCGGCGACAAGAGCGCGGCAAGACAGTCACTCGGACTTGACGGAAAGTTGCCGACCATCCTTCTGATGGGCGGAAGTATGGGCTACGGCAACATTGCGTCGGTGGTAAAACAGCTTGATGAGCAGCCGATCGATTTTCAGATAATTTCGGTGTGCGGCAACAATGCCGAAATGAAGAAAACCATAGATTCGCTCACAGTCTCGAAAAAGCTGCTAAGTCTCGGGTACTGTAAATGCGTAGATCGGCTGATGGATGCCTCCGACTGCATAATTACAAAACCGGGCGGACTTACATCGTCCGAGGCGCTGGCAAAGCGCCTTCCGATGATAATCGCAAACCCGATTCCGGGGCAGGAGGAGCGGAACACGGATTTTCTTCTCAACTGCGGTGCGGCTATAAGATCGTCGGAATTTCAGCCGATCGATGAAATGCTTCATCTGCTGTTTTCAAGCAAAACAAGGCTTTCAACAATCCTTTCCGCCGTCGATGAAATACGTCGTCCGCGCGCAACGAGAGATCTTTGCGAATTCATCGTGAATAATTACAACAAAAAAAGAAGATAAGGCAAAAAGTATTCAGCCGTATACCCTCATGGGCATACGGCTGAACTTTTTTATTTATCCTTCTGTCTTATACTGCTTTCTCTTTCTGATTGAAAAGGCAATAACAAGGACCGCGGCGAGGGTCGCCGTAATTACTATTCCTATCGGCAGACCGGTCTGCGGAGGTGTCGGAAGCTTTTCGACCCTCTCTGTCTTTGTGGCTTTGCAGTCACTGCATGTGAACAGCTTCTCTCCGTCAGCCTCTTCGGTCGGTTCCTTCGTTACCCTGCCGTTATCCCAACTGTGATCGGCTTCGTCCTTCTTCTCGTGGCACTTGGAACATTCGTGCCAGTGCTTTGCATCATTGCTCTTCCACTCTTCACCGTAATCGTGAGTGTGGGGGAGCTTTTCGGTGTCTACGAGCTTTGTTGCTCCGCAGACATCACAGGTGAACTTCTTCTGTCCGCCCGCATCCTCGGTCGCCTCGACGACGGTTACTCCGTTGTCCCAGCTGTGGTCGGCTTCGTCGGCTTTGGCGTTGCAATCAGAACATTCATGCCAATGCTTTGAATCGTTTTTCTTCCAGTCATCGCCGTAATTGTGATTCTTAAGTTCTCCCGCTTCAAATGTCTGCTCACCCTTTGCGCCGCAGATCGAACACTTATAATAATACACTGCTTTTGCGGTACAGGTTGCCGGAGATTTGATATACCCGTCGCTTGTATCCTTTTCCGAAAAATCGTGAGCGCAGTTGACATGTACCGATATGCTTGCGAC
This sequence comes from uncultured Eubacteriales bacterium, assembly GCA_934486825.1. Taxonomy (GTDB): domain Bacteria; phylum Bacillota; class Clostridia; order Oscillospirales; family CAG-272; genus CAKSQF01. Next base: position 41,310 of record CAKSQF010000019.1, read on the forward strand.
GACCGTACCCGGATTTGTTTTTGTACCGTCGGCATCGACATATTCGTTAAGCTTCATTTCTATGTTGTTATCGCCAAGCTTTGCCGCATCATTTACTTTGAAAACATATGTGGCAAGTATTCCGGTATCGGTGTTGTTTTCCCCGGCAGGATCAAGCCATACCTGATTGGGAAGCTTCGGACCGCCCGTAAAATTGAATCCTGACATTCCGTTTGTCACCGAAACAAGCGTAAACGCTTCCTTGTCGTACACGGGTGTGATAAGCAACATGGCAACGCCTTTGTTCTGCTTCAGTTCAAGAGTCAGTGTCACATTTTCGCCTCTGACGGGGTCTGCTCCGCTGTTTTTGAGAGCAAATTCAAAGCCCTCTTCGGCAACAGCCGGAATGGTGAAAAGCGTGCCGCACATGATTATCAGTGCAACAAGCAGTGCAATTGTTTTTTTCATGTCAGTTTCTCCTTATATTTTTATCTGCCCAGAATCACAGTCGATGTCCCGGTGCCGTAATCATAATTTGCCATATAACGACTCAGAAGCACAAGATCGATGCCGTCAACAACTCCGTCGCCGTTTGCGTCGGCTCCCGGGAATATATCAACAGTCGATGTTCCGGTCGAATAATCGTAGTTTGCCATGTATCTGCAAAGGAGGACGAGATCACTTCCGTCAACCGTTTTGTCACCGTTTGCGTCTCCGAATCGGTACTTTCTGTATCCGCAGGAGCAGAAATATGTCTCGTCGTCAAAGGTATGCGCGTCCTCGTCGACTCTGTCCCCGCATACTTTGCACTCATGCCAGTGATTTTCCTCGTCCGTTTTCCATGCGGTATCATAGTCGTGCGTTATTTCACGCACATATCCGCAGACATTGCAGTCGGTGTCACAAGCATTGTCGAATACATGGCTGCTGACATTCTTCCTGTCGCCACATACCTTGCACTCGTACCAGTGCTTTTCCCCGTCCGTTTTCCATACGGTGTCGTAGTCGTGCGTTATCTGACGCACATATCCGCAGACATTGCAGTCGGTGTCGCAATTGTTGTCGAATGCATGGCTGCCAACGGTATTTTTGCTTCCGCATACTCTGCACTCGTGCCAGTGCTTTGTGCCGTCTGTTTTCCATACGGTATCATAGTCGTGTGTTATCTGACGCACATATCCGCAGACATTACAGTCGGTGTCGCAATTGTTGCTGAACACGTGATTGCTGACATTCTTCCTGTCCCCGCATACTTTGCACTCATGCCAGTGATTTTCCTCGTCCGTTTTCCATGCGGTATCATAGTCGTGCGTTAT
>CAKSQF010000020.1 GCA_934486825.1 uncultured Eubacteriales bacterium
GCAACCGCTATCGTAGCAGTTATCGCTGTTCTTACTCTCGCAGGCACAATGGTAGCCGCAAAGAAGAGACACTGATTGAGCTTTTGATTAAGTAAAAAACCGTAAGACGGCGTATATGCAGATATACGCCGTCTTTTTGGAAGAAGAAAGTTGTTTGTGGTGACGCGGTGTCGGTTTGCGCCGCTTGCCGGAAAGGTTATTTTTGATGAAAAAAATTGTATCGCTCTTGCTTGCGGCGGCAACCTGCTTTACCTTTGCCGCATGCAATCGTCAGGGTCCTGCGGAAACGACAACGGCGGCAACGACAACGGGTCAGAATACCGAGCCTGTTGATCCGTCGGAGGTCAATTCACTTAAGACCGCAGATACCGAGGGGACCGAAACCTTCAAGAACCCGCTTCTGACCTGCCGTATGGAAAAAGCATGGAGAAACTACGGCTTCGGAGACCCGTTTGTAATGAGATGGAACGGAAAATATTATCTGTATCCTTCGACAAAGGACGGAGAGCGCGGAATACAGGTGTGGACATCGGACGACCTTGTAAACTGGGAGTACGGCGGACTTTGTGCAAAGGATCGCGTTGTCACCGGTGCATATGCTCCCGAGGTTACATATTATAATGGATATTTTTATATGGTGACTTCTCCCGCGGGACAGGGTCACTACACCCTGCGCAGTACATCTCCGCTCGGCCCATTTGAGGTTGTGACCGGAAACTGGGGACATTCGATAGACGGTCATATATTTATCGACAATAATGGTAAATGGTATTTTTACAGTGCAAACGGTGCCGGAATAAAGGTTTATCCCATGTCGTCGCCAACAGAGGTATCGGATGCCGGAACAGATACCGGCGCCTATATGGAGGGCTGGACCGAGGGACCGATGGTCATATACTACGACGGCGTGTATTATATGACATATACCGGCAACCATGTATGGAGTAAGGGATACCGTATCGAATATGCTACAAGTACGCGTAACCCGCTGACATTCAAAGAGGGCGGAAATTCGCCGCTTCTTGTTTCGACAGAGGATAACTGCTACGGCATAGGACATAATTCGCTCGTTATGGGTCCGAATCTTGACAGCTTCTATATCGTGTATCATACCACCGACGGAAAAGTTCCTCAGAGAGATACAAGAATAGACCGCCTTGTGCTCAACGGAACTTATATGGAGGTTCTCGGACCGACGACCGATAATCAGCAGAAGCCGGAGATGCCCGATGTTTATTCGTATTTTACGACAGGCTCTGATATTTCCGCATGGGATATCCTGTCCGGCGCACTGTCGGATACGGGACTTGTCCTCTCAGCAGGCGGAAGAGCCTTGTCAAACGATTCGTTCGGTAAAAGATACACTATCGAAGCAAATCTGCTTTCGATAAGCGGAAGTAATGCCGGTATCATATTCGGCTATAAAGATGACAACAACTACGGAAAAGTTGTTTTCGATACCGAAAAGCAGCAGCTTGTCGTAACATTTGTCATTAACGGAACTGCAAACGAGCAGCGTAAGGATCTCGTAAAGAGCTTCAAAGAGGATTATAACTTCAATGCTCTCCAGATGCTTACGGTAAGACGCGACGGCGATTCGTACGAATTTCTCGTAAACAACCGCCCGCTTATCAAGGCGACCGAGAGCGGTCTCGGGAACGGAAGATCGGGCGTTGTTGCCGAGGGCGGGGCGACGATAGGCTTTACCGGAATAGTCGGTGATGCATATCAGTCGTCGCTCAGAAAATACTACAAGCCGATATCCGGAAGTCTTGAAGCAATCACATGCTTTGAAACAAAATATGAGGATAATGCGAGATTCAATACCTCGCATGCATCGCTGGTCACCTCCGCGGATAAATATTATAATTATACCGTAAATGTGTCGGCTGCCGGTAAGTATGACCTGACTTTTAAGTATAAGTCGGAAGAAGAGGTAACACTTGAAATTTATCAGAACGGAAAGCTGCTGAAAACGGTTACATTGCCGTCAACCGCAGGTAAGGAAGCCGCTTATATCGAACATGATGTCGGGCTTGAGGCGGGACTCGGAATGATAAGCTTCCATTATCTGACCGGAAGCGCAACCGTTACAAAATACGACTTTGTGCTTTCTGCCGAGGTTACGCCGATAAATAATGACTTCGGTAAAAACAAGGGTACACCGGTTTACTCGGATGATAAGTGGACGGTAAGCGGCGGTAAGCTTGTCCTTGGCGGCGAGCTTTACGGAAAAATACTTTACGGCAATAAGGGCTGGTGTAATTACACGGTTTCCGCCGATATAACGCCTTCCGACGGTAATATCAATCTGGGAATAGTGTTCCGCGCAACAAATCCGTCAACCGGTAACAGCGGTAACCTTAAAATGGGCAATGACTATTATGAGGGTTATTCGGTAATGCTTGTGAATGACGGACTGGTTCTCGGAAAGGTCAATTACAAGTGGAACGATGTGAAGCGCTATAAGGTGCGGATAAATAATAATCAGACGTATAATCTGAAGATACAGGTCGAGGACGCGACCATTAAGGTCTGGCTTGACGGCGAGCTTGTTATAGAGTATACCGATGCCAATCCTTATACGCACGGTCTTGTCGGTTTCCGCGGATACGAAAGCGCCGGGGCGTTTGATAACTTCACTGTTACGCCCGGATGATCGGTAAAAAGAACCGGTAATCCTGCTATATCCGAAAAATCAGAGGATCTGTCAGGATCCTCTGATTTTTGTTGTTTTTTGCTCTGAGCATATGTCGGATCGGAAACGGTTTTTATCGGATTTCACAAAAAAAGGATTGACATAAATCCGGTTTTATGGTAAAATTCAAAAAGAAATACGCAAAAAAGTATTATTTCTTGATATAAGGAGAAAATGATGATTTTTGATTATACTTACCATAGAAACCTTTCGCATCTGCATGTCGGATGTGACGCTCCGAGAGCCTATTTTATTCCGTACAAGTCGGATGAGGGTGCAGAAAAGGGTAACCGCGCTGCGTCGTATTATTTCAGATCGCTTTGCGGACGCTGGAATTTCCGCTTTTACCGCCGCTGTGAGGAAATAGGCGATTTCTGTTCCGACTCCTTCGATAACGTCTATTCCGACAGCATAGATGTTCCGAGAAGCTGGCAGACAGTGCTCGGTGCGGGATATGATATTCCTCAGTATACAAACTATATTTATCCGATCCCGATAGATCCTCCGCACGTGCCGGAGGACAATCCGTGCGGACTTTATCACCGAAGTCTTGTGCTCGGTGAAAACGAGCTTGACGGGCATGATGTCAAAATAGTTTTCGAGGGTGTTGATTCCTGCTTCTACCTTTTTGTCAATAATGAGTTTGCCGCATACAGTCAGGTGAGCCATATGACAAGCGAGATCGATATTACAAAATATGTTCATCCCGGTGAAAATGACCTGAAGGTCGTTGTTGTGAAATGGAGCGACGGCACCTATCTTGAGGATCAGGATAAGCTTCGCTTCTCGGGAATATTCAGAGAGGTTTACCTGCTTTTCAGAGAAAAAATACGCATCGAAGATGTGCATGTCTCAAATACTCTGTCGGATGATTTTTCAACCGGAAAGATTAACGCGGAGATATTTGCAAATGCAAAAGCCGATATAAACTACCGCCTTGTCGATCCGCGCGGTAACGTGCTTGAAGCCGGAACCGTTTGCTGTGACAGACACGGCTGCCTTGAACTGAAAGTCGGCTCGCCCGTGCTCTGGAATGACGAGACACCGAACCTGTATGAGCTGTACCTCTCCTGCGGCAGTGAGCATATACGTCTGGAAATCGGTATGCGCAGGGTCGAGATAAAGGGCAAGGTTGTCCTTGTAAACGGCAAAAAGGTTAAGGCAAAGGGAATGAACCGCCATGACAGTCATCCGCTACTCGGTGCGGCAACCCCGTATGAGCATATGCTCCGCGATCTTTACATAATGAAGGCGCACAATATAAATATGGTGCGTACAAGTCATTATCCGAACGATCCCCGCTTTTTGGAACTTTGCGACAGACTCGGATTTTACGTCTGCGATGAAGCGGATATCGAAAGCCACGGAATGAACGAGATCGGCAGATGGAACTGGCTTACCGACAGCCCCGAATGGACGGCGGCGTTCATGGACAGAGTTGACCGCATGGTCGCAAGGGACAGAAACCATTCGTGCGTGATAATGTGGTCGCTCGGTAACGAAAACGGATACGGAAACAATCAGCTTCTTATGTATAAGAAGCTTCACGATATGTTCCCGGGAGTTATCGTCCACTGCGAGGACAGCTCAAGATACGGTTTCAATGAATATATCAAAAAAGACAAAAACACTGCCGGTTCGGATGCAACCGACGTCGAAAGCAGAATGTATCCCGGTCTTTCCGAAATAAAAAAATATTATCTCGACAATAAACATGTGACAAAGCCGCTGTTTCTCTGCGAATATGCACATGCTATGGGTAACAGCGGGGGCGACCTTGAGGATTACTGGCAGCTTATATACGCAAATGACGACTTTTTCGGTGGTTGCATATGGGAGTTTACCGACCATTCGGTCGATGCGGGAGATGTTCACGGCAGTAAATACCTTTACGGCGGCGATTTCGGAGATATACCGAACAGTTCGAATTTCTGTGTTGACGGAATGGTTTACCCGGACAGACGTCCGCACAGCTCACTTGTCGAATATAAGCAGGTGCTCCGTCCGTGCAGACTTGTTTCGTTTGACCGAGAAACAGGCAGGCTGAAGCTGCGCAATATGCGTACATTTACCGATCTTTCTGATATCGACCTTTACATAAAAGTCCGCAGAAACGGAAAAGTCACCACAGAGCAGAGAATATGTTCGCTGAAGATCGCCCCCGGCTCCGTAAGGACATATTCGCTTGACAGAACAATGTTCGAGAACCTGTCGGGAATATGTACACTGGATCTTGCGTTTGTTTCGTCGGTTTCACATCCGTGGTCGGAAGCGGGTTATGAGATCGGTAAGGAGCAGATAATTCTTGAGTCACCCGTCGCCGGAAGTACCGTATGTGAGCATGACCGCAAACCGCTCGGCTTCTCGGACGACGGCAGGACGGTGACGGTCACCGACGGAGAAAACAGCTATGCTGTCGATCGCCTGTCGGGACTTGTGACTTCGATAAAAGTGTCGGGCAGGGAACTTCTTTGTTCTCCGATCGGGCTGAATATCTGGCGCGCTCCAACCGATAATGATATGTATGTCAGAAGGGACTGGCAATGGCATATGATGCATGTCGCGCATACGTCGTGCAGATCGTTTGAGGTTACCGAAAAATCGGAAAATAAGACAGTTGTCGAGGCGAACCTGATTCTCGGCGGAGACGGAAAGCTTCCGATAGCAAAAGTAAAGCAGAAATATATTTTCGAGGCGGGCAGGGGGCTGAGACTCGTCTGCCATGCTGATGTCCGTGAAGGACTGCCTCCTCTTCCGAGATTCGGATGGCAGTTCAAGGTCATAAAGAATGCGGAGTATCTTTCGTATTTCGGTATGGGACCGTACGAATCGTATCCCGATAAGAGACAGGCATCTTCGCTCGGATTTTATGAGTCCACGGTAACAGATCACTTTGAACACTATATACGTCCGCAGGAAAACATGGCACATGCCGACTGCCGTTTCATGCGTGTCTGTGATGTGTCGGGTAACGGAATTATTGTAACCGGCGATAATTTCAGCTTTAACTGCTCGCATTTCACTCCCGAACAGCTCACAAATACCGCACATGACTTTGAACTGAAGCCGCTTGAAGAGACTGTGGTCAATATAGACTACAGACATGCGGGTATAGGCTCAAACTCCTGCGGTCCGACACTGAACGAAAAGTATGCTCTTTGCAACCGCGTGATTGATTTTGAGGTCGGGATAAGACCGACGCGTATCGGGGATAACGACCCTTTTGATGAGCTGAACCGATAAAACAACAAAAGATGCAGACCTGCTGTGCCTTTCAGACCGGATAACGGATTTGAAAGGCACAGATACAAGGAAAGGAATTGTCATAAAATGAAGCTGTACACAAAGATCGTTGCGGGAATAATTGCCGCATCAATGCTTGTTGCCTTTGCGGGATGTGCAAGAACCGTCCCACCGGAAGATTTTACCACGACGACAGGCACAACGACCGTAATTCCCGAGATAAACGAACTTAAGACGGTGAATACCGACGGCATAAACTTCTATACCAATCCGCTTATAACGAGGGAAAGTCACGGCGGCGCCGCATATTCGACATCGATAGGTGTCGGTGACCCGTTTGTAATGAGATGGAACGGCAAGTACTATATGTACCCGTCGTCGGGAAGAACGAATATGGTCTATTGCTGGACCTCTGATGACCTTGTCAACTGGAAGTATGAGGGTCGCGTGGCAAAGGGCAAGGAACTCGGGGCGGCGTATGCTCCCGAGGTCACCTACTATAACGGCTGGTTTTATATGGTCACATCGCCGAACGGCGGCGGACATTATACGCTCAGAAGTAAATCGCCGCTCGGACCGTTCGAATTTGTCACCGATAACTGGGGACATAAGATCGACGGACATATCTTTATAGACGATGACGGCAAGTGGTATTTTTACAGCGCAAATGGCGAGGGAATAATGGTCTACCCGATGTCCTCACCGATAAAGGTGTCGAATACCCCGAGCAAAACCGGTGCGTATATGGACGGCTGGACCGAGGGTCCTATGGTAATAAAATATAACGGCGTGTATTATCTTACATATACCGGGAACCACGTTTTGAGCAGAGGCTACCATATAAACTACGGAACGAGTACAAAAAGCTGTAAATCCTTCAATGAAGGCTCAAACAGCCCGATTCTGCTGAACACGGGGGAAGAGGTGTATGCAATAGGACACAGCTCCACCGTAATGGGTCCGAATCTCGACAGCTACTATATCGTCTACCATTCGAGGATAGAAAGCGACGGTTCACGCAGAATGAATATCGATCGCCTTGAACTCAACGGTACATATATGGAGGCACTCGGACCAACCGTGACAGGTCAGCAGACTCCTCAGCTCCCCGACATAAGCTCATCGTTTGTTTCCGGAAGCGATCTGTCGGCATGGACTGTCGCGTCCGGAATGCAGACAAGTGCGGGACTGGCACTTTCGCCCGGCGGCAGTGTCCTTTCAAATCGGTCATTCGGTAAAAAATATACCGCCGAGATAAATATGCTCGGTATATCGGGCGGCAGTGCGGGCGCTGTTTTCGGATACACAGATGATAACAATTTCGGTTTGGCACTTTTTGATGTCGCATCCCAGCAGCTCGTCGTCATCTTCACCGTCAACGGTGAAAGTGAAGAGCACAGGGTTGACCTTGTGAAGAGCTTCAATGAGGATTACGATTTCTCCGCTCTCCAGATGATTACCGTAAGACGTGACGGAACCGACTATAAGTTCCTTGTCAATAACAGAGAGCTTGCCTCATTCGAGAGTAAACTCGGCGACGGAAAAATAGGTGTCCGTGCCGACGGCGCGGAAGCAACCGTCGGATTTGTCGCTGCAACCGAGGCTGTCAATCAGTCTTCGATGAAGGATTACTTCAAGCCTGTTCCGGGAAGCTTTCAGGCGATAAACTGCATGGAGGACGATTTTGAATCTACGGAAAAATCGACGACCTCCGTCGCTTCGGTTAAGATCAAGGCGGGAAAATATTATAATTATACCGTAAATATCAGCGGAAGCGACGGCAAAAAACAGCTTGATCTTTCGATAGAGTACAGATCGACCGAGCAGACACAGGTTGAGATATATCAGAACGGAACCATCGTCGGAACAGTCACGCTGCCGGCAAGCCCGAATAAAAAATCAACCGCCGTATTCCGTGGTCTTGAGCTGGATGTCGGTCTCGGTACGGTAAGCTTCAGGTATGCGGACGGCGGTGCGACCGTCACATCCTATGAATTTACCGAATCGACCGAGGTGACCGGATTCAACAGAACCTTCGAAAAAAAGAATGACCTTAAAGGTAATTATACGGACGGTGAATGGACGGTTTCGGACGGTAAGCTCAGACTGAGCGGAACCGATTGCTCAATCGGAAAGATCCTCTTCGGAAACAATGGCTACGGTGACTATACCGTGTCTGCCGATCTGTCGGTAAGCAGTATAAAGAACGGAAGCTTCGGTCTGATCGTGAGAGGTACGAATCCCGCAAACGGTAAGGAAAACAGCGGCAAGGACCGCCTTGATCTCGGAACAAATTATCTTCAGGGATATTGTGTGAGCCTGACCGAAAACGGAGTGGTGCTTTCCAAGATAAATTACAACTTCAAATCGCTGAAAACATATAAATTCACTCCCGAGCTCGGGAAAGAGTATAATCTGAAGGTTGTTGCCGACGGCGCGACCCTCACGGTATATCTTGACGGAGCAGAGATCATAAGATATACCGATTCCGATCCGTTTGTCTGCGGAGGAGTCGGAGTAAGAGGAGTTGACAGCGTCGGAACGGTTGATAATTTCATTCTGACAAAAAATTTATCATAAATCGGATTTACGGAGGAAAAAATGAAAAAAAAGTTAAGCTTTGTTTCTTTTCTTTTGACAGTGTCGATGCTCATTGTGTTTGTCGCTTGCGCGAAGACCGATGTGTCCCCCGGAGCAACGACCGGGACAACGACAGCCGCAGATACAACACAGTCACAGCAGGTTACCCCGCCTCCGGAGCTTGATATGTCAAAGCTCCTTGAGGCTGACGGATCGGATGTGAACGACACCTTCAAAAATCCGCTGATAAACAACAGTACGATCGGCGGAGGAAACGGAAATGTCGGCGACCCGTTTGTTATGAGATGGAACGGAAAATATTATATGTATTACACAGGTACCGGTGTGCGTTGTTGGACGTCCGATGACCTTTCAGAATGGGAGTATGTCGGAACCGTTGCCGACCCCGCAGTGACAAAAACCGCGTATGCTCCCGAGGTTACCTACTATAACGGATATTTCTATATGTATACATCTCCTGCCGGAAACGGGCATTATGTTCTGCGCAGTAAAAGTCCGACAGGCTACTTTGAGGCGGTAACCGGCAATCTCGGAATGTCGATCGACGGAAGCGTGTTCATAGACGACGATGGGAAATGGTATTTTTACCGTGCTGACGGCTCGGGTATCATTGTTCACGAAATGACCTCTCCGACGACATTCAAGTCGGGAGCGGTATCGACAGATCCCATGGAAAATACATGGACCGAGGGACCGATGATTGTGAAATACAACGGAGTGTATTTCATGACATATTGCGGAAACCATTTTCTGTCTCCGGGATACCGTATAAATTATGCGTATTCAACGGCAAAAAAGCCGGTCAGATTCAAAACTCCGAGCAGTAACCCGCTTCTCGTCGGAACAACGACCGTGAAGGGAATAGGACATAACTCGCTGGTGCTCGGTCCCGATCTTGACAGCTATTATATGGTCTATCATACAATGCCCGAAACCGGCGGCGCACGCGATATGCGTATCGACCGTGTTTACTTCAACGGAAACGAAATGCAGGTCATGGGACCGACCAGATCAAAACAGCAGAGATCGGTAATGCCGACCGTCTATTCGGATTTCACATCTCTGCCGCAGGCGGGTATATGGAATCTCACATCAGCCGAAGTGTCCGAAAAGGGGCTGAAGCTTTCTTCGGGCGGCAGAGTTCTGACAGCAAAAAATTTTGACGGCGACTTTACGGCGGAACTTAATATTCTTTCGATAAATAAAGGAAAAACAGGCGCAGTATTCGGATATAAGGATGAAAATAACTACGGAACGGCGCTTTTCGATCCCGAGGCACAGGAGCTTGTCGTAACGTTCAGGGTAAACGGAAGTATAACCGAAAATAGGGTTCCGCTCGTAAAGAGCTTCGGCGAAAATGTGTCGTTTGATTGCCTCCAGCTTCTTTCGGTAGAAAAGAAGGGAAACAAGTATACATTTTCGGTCAACAGCCGTGAGCTTTGCTCATTTGAGAGCGACCTCGGCGGCGGATCGTTCGGCGCATGTGCAAACGGCGGACAAGCCGTGCTCGGATATACGGCTATTTCCGAGTATGTCGATCAGTCCTCCCTCCGAGATTATTATAAACCGTTTGACGGAGAATTCTATGCGATAACCTGTGTCGAAAAAGACGTAAATATCGCTAAGATAAACAGCGTGTACGCGCTCGCGGCTTCCGCAGGGCAGTATTTCAATTACCGTGTGAATGTGGAATCGAAGTGGTCATACGATTTTACCGTCAGATATTCTTCGGATATCGACAGTGTGATCGAGATATATCAGAACAAGAAGCTTGTCGGGACAATGACACTGCCGTCCACCGATGGCAGAGCAAAGGCTGCAGTGCTTAACAATATGCCGCTGGACAGCGGATATTCGATGCTTACCGTGCGCGTTGTTTCCGGTAATCTGAACCTGTTCGGTTATTCGGCTGACAGAATGAAGGATGTGACCGGGATTGACACCTCGGATTTCGGAAGCCTTAGAAAGATTTACTCGGACGGATCGTGGACTGTCGGTAAAACGATGAGACTGGATGCCGAAAATTCGGCAGGGAAGATAGCTTTCGGTAATTATGACTGGAACAATTATACGGTCGAAACAGTAATTACTCCCAAAAATAAAGCATACGGATGCGGACTGATCATGCGCGGTTCGGCTCTCGCAAACGGCGGAGCAAACGATAATTCGTCGCTCGGAAAGAATTTCATTCTCGGATACGTTATTTCTGTAGAAAAAACCTCGCTGAAGCTTTACAGACTCAGCTATTCCAGAAAAGAGGTCGCGTCTGCGAAAATGTCGCCTTCGATCAATACCGATTATACGCTGAAGGTCAGCGCAGTCGGCGCAAAGATCACAGTCTGGCTGAACGGTGAACAGGTGATTGAATATGTCGATTCCGACCCGTTTGTTCAGGGCGCGGTCGGCTTCTGCGGGTCAAATACCGTGTTTGATGTCAGATCGTTGAAGGTTTATGCGACCGATCCAAGCAGTGAAGGTGAATGAAAATGGAAAAAAAGAATATCAGAGTGCTGCTGCCGGTTTTGGCTGTGATAGCTCTGACAGCGTTGATACTTGCGCTCGTTTGGCGCACGGTCGGAAAGGGCGACGGAGCGCAAACCGATACCGATACCGGCTTGCCGACAACTGTTGTGCCCGTAACAACGGTTGCTCCCGTTACAACGAAGGATGTAATCACGTCCGGTAATACCGCAACTTCGGAAAAACCGACGACTTCGTCGGGATCGACTGCATCTGTTCCGGATGTCACAACCGCGGGTCCGGTAACAACTGTTATCACAACAGAGATAAAGCCTCCGGTAACAACCACGGTAAAACCGACGACCACAACCACTGTAAAGCTGCAGACTACAACCACAACAAAACCGCGTACAACAACAACCGCTCCCGATCCTGTGGATCCGAGAGTTGAAAACCCGGGGAATGTTACTATGCCTGAATATAAAAACCCGCTTATCACCGTTACAACCGAAAATGCATGGCAGGGTTACGGTGTCGGTGACCCGTTTGTAATGAGATGGAACGGACGCTATTATCTCTATAATTCGACCAAGGACGGACAGATCGGCATACAGTGCTGGACTTCCGACGACCTTGTCATCTGGAGATATGTCGGTCTTTGTGCAACCGAGGAGCTTACAAAGACCGCGTACGCCCCCGAGGTGACCTATTATAACGGTAAATTCTATATGTATACTTCTCCCTCCGGAAAGGGACATTATGTTCTTGAAAGCGATTCGCCGACAGGACCGTTCAGATCGGTGACCGGTAACTGGGGACATTCGATCGACGGTCATGTGTTCATAGACGATGACGGCAGATGGTATTTCTACAGTGCCGACGGTTCGGGAATCAAATGCTATACTATGTCCTCTCCGAAGGATGTGTCAAGAACCGGAAGAACGGTAACGCCCAATATAAACGGAAACTGGACCGAGGGACCGATGGTTATAAAGTATGACGGTAAATATTATATAACCTATACCGGAAACCATGTCTGGAGTAAAGGGTATCGCATAAACTATGCGGTAGGAGACAGCTGTACGTCTTTTGCAGAGCTTTCGAATAACCCGCTTCTCGTCAGCACCTCGTCGGCAGTTTACGGAATCGGGCACAGCTCAACAGTGATGGGTCCGAATATGGACAGCTATTATATAGTCTATCACTCGATAGCGGGGGGAACTCCGAGACGTGAAATGCGTATCGACCGTATCGTTTTCAACGGAAAATATATGGAGGTGCTCGGACCTTCGACTGTTTATGCACAGAAACCCGAGATGCCCGATGTTTATTCCTATTTCGGAACCGGAGCCGATCTTTCGGCATGGAATCTGAAATCGGCTCAGCTTTCGGGTAACGGAATACTGGTGCAGAACGGCGGCAGGGTCGTTACCAGGAAGACTTTCGGCAATTATTATACCGCAGAGTGCAACTTCATGAAGGTCGGCAGCAGGGCGGGTATAATATTCAGCTATAATAATGACAGTAATTACGGAACCGCAGTCTTTGACCGATCGGCGCAGACGCTTGTAGTGACTTTCGTTGTCAACGGCGAAAAATATGAGTATACTGCGGCACTCACAAAGAGCTTTGGTGAGAATGTCAACTTTGACAGTCTTCAGCTTCTTACGGTGAAGAAAAACGGGTCGAGATTTACATTTTATGTGAACAACCGTGAGCTGTGCTCGCATAACAGCTCGCTCGGCGGAGGAAGCTTCGGCGCAATGTCGGCAGACGGTGAGAGCGAGGTCGGATTTACCGCAATAACCGGTAATGTAAATCAGTCGTCAATCAGAGATTTCTATAAACCGATCTCCGGCAGACTTCAGGCGACGACATGCAGAGAAAACGATTACCCGACCGAGAGCGGCGGCGAGAGAGAGCTTCTGACAGTGAGAAGCGGTTCGGTTTATAATTACCGCGTAAAGGTCGGTGCGACCGGAGGATATGACCTGACGGTAAAATATAAATCGACCTCGGAGACCGTTCTGAGAATATATCAGAGCCGAAAGAAGATCACCGATATTACATTACCGTCAACAGGCGGCAGGCTGTCAACCGTGACATTCAGAAATCTGAGTCTTGCGGGTGGCTATTCGGCGATTTCGTTTGAATGTATGTCGGGCAGTGCATCGGTGGGTGACTACCTGTTTGAAAAATATCAGACGGTAAAGGATTTTTACATCGATTGCGAATCGCCCTTTGATGACAACATATACAGAGACGGAAGCTGGTCAACTTCCGGAGGTAAGCTCCTTCTTGACGGGGGAAGCAAATCGGTCGGAAAACGTCTGTACGGAAGTGAAAATTACGGTGATTATACCTTTGAAGCAGACATAACGCCGATCGGCGGTTCGATCAACGCGGGAGTGCTGGTCAGAGCCAAAAATGCCGCAATAGGCGGTAACGGTGTCGATAACGCCGATAACGTTGTTGCGGGAACCGATTTTGTTCAGGGATATTTTATCGGTCTGACAAAGGATTCGGTTGTTCTCGGAAAGCAGAATTACGGCTGGACACAGATAAAATCGGTTCCCGCCGAAATAAGCTTTGATAAGACCTATCGTCTGAAGGTTTCGGCGATAGGATCGACAATAAAGGTGTGGCTGGACGGAAAATTCATGATAGAATATACCGATGACGATCCGTTTACACAGGGCGCGGTCGGTCTGCGCGGACATTACAGCATCGTGAAATTCGATAATCTGACACTTAAAGCCGAATAAATCGGAAAAGAAATACCCGTGAGCGGTTAATTAAACCGCTCACGGGTAAATTTTGTTTGTCGCAAATCAAGGCTCGGTTTTGTCAGATTCCGGGATATCCTGCCCATCCCGATCGGCGCCTGCATCCGATGCGGGAGCCGCGTTTGCCGCCGCAGCCCTTGCCGCTTTTTTCTTGCGGGATATGGATGCCATTTCCTTGATGATGGTAAGGATTACCGCAAAAATCGGAACGCCGAAGAACATTCCGAACAGACCGAACAGACCGCCCATTATAATGATCGAGGACATAATCCATACCGGAGGCAGCTCAAGCGAGTCACCGAGAATGTACGGACCGATGAGATTTCCGTCAAGCTGCTGGATAATAATTATCAACAGAATAAACAAAAGAGTTTTGTTCGGCTCGGTTATAAGGATTATCGCCGCCGACGGAATTGCTCCCATGAACGGACCGAAGAACGGTATAACATTTGTAACGCCTACGATAAGCGCAATCATTGCCGCATAAGGAAGATCGAAAATGATAAAGGTGACAAATGATAAAATGCCGATTATAAGCGAGTCGATAAGCTTGCCTTCAATGAATTTGCCGAACTTCAGATCAATGTCGTTTATAATGAATTTGACCCAGTAGCAGACCTTGTCGGGGAAAAAGCTTTCGAGAAAGGTGCGGGATTGCGATAAAAGCAGTTCTTTCGAGAAAAGAAAGTAAATGGCGAATATAAGTCCGATAAGCGAACTGTACAGACCCTGCCAGAGCGATGTTGCGGTATTCAGCAGGAACTGAGGAGTTTTGTTCAGCATGTCAATGAGCGAGTTGCTCATCTCGCGGAGCTTTGCAACAATGTCTATGCCGTTGTCATTCAGCGTTTTCATAAGACCGGCAATCATTTCATTCTTGGAAAGCTTCTGTATCTTGTCGTAGATGGTCTTTGAAAAGTCGGTAAGCTGTGCGACAAGATCGGTGGCTGTCTGTGATATCTGAGGAGCTACCGCCCAGATGAGAAGTCCGATAATCCCGAAGAAAATCAGTATGGTGCAGAGAACAGATAATCCTCTGAACGGATGAAGCTTGAGAGTGGGTTCTTTTTTTGCAAAAAATCGACGCTTTTTCTGCTTTTTTTCGTTTTCACGGTATTTTTTCAGAGCTTCTTCGTATTCCTCACGGCGACGTTGCTCATACAGCTTTCCGGTTTCGTCGAATATCTGAACAAGAGGCATTTTTTCGCCTCTTGCCTTTGCAAGCTTCCGACGGTCGAGAATAACCTTTCTTGCAGACGGCTTGACAAATACCCAGTGCTCAAAGAAATTTACTATCGGATTCAGAATGTAGGCAACCACGGCTCCGATCAGAATTTTAAGTAATATGTCGTTGATCTTTCCGAAAAGATCGGAGTATCTGTTCTTGTCTATACCGAGAAGGAAATAAACGCATATAACCGCAAAAAGTACGACCATACATGCATATAAAGCGATAGTTGTGTATTTCTTGTTTTTTTTCACGTTTTCTTCCTCCGATATTTTATTAACCGTTCTTTCGTTATTTTACATCATAAAAATGAAGAAATCAATAGATACGACGAAATCTATTGATTTTTTTTGCTTTTTGTGATAAAATCAATTTGTTTATATTGTAATGATCGGGGATTGATTTATGGAAGCCTCACGCTCGTCCGTTTGTATAAAAAAAATAAGTGATTACAATACCGTTGCGGTCGCAAAAGCCGTTTCTGATATCATGGATGCTCTCGGGTATACCGGTAACTGCTTTGAAGGTAAAAAAGTCGTTATAAAACCCAACCTTGTGAGAAAAATGGACCCTGCCGGCGGCGGAACAACTCATCCGTCGTTCGTTTTTGCGGCGGCAAGCGCCGCAAAGGAAAGAGGAGCCGCCGATGTGCTGATAGCCGAAAGTCCGTCCGGACCGTATAATGAAGGCGCTCTTCACGGATCATACCGTGTGTGCGGCGTTGCGGACGCCGCGGCAGAAGCGGGCGCTTCGCTCAATTTCGACTGCAATTCGGAATGGCTGGAACTTGCGGGCGGAAAAAGAGTAAAACGGTTTCATATAATCAGACCCATAGCCGACGCAGACGTGATAATCAATCTCTCAAAGCTTAAAACACACGGCCTTACCACACTTTCGGCTGCGGTAAAGAATCTGTTCGGAACAGTTCCCGGGACCGAAAAGCTTGAAATGCATGCGCGTTTCCCAGAGGTCGGCGATTTCTGCGGAATGATAGTCGATCTGTGCAGACTTCATTACGAGCGTACCGATATGATAAATATAGTCGATGCGGTAGTCGCCATGGAAGGTAACGGACCGACAAACGGCAAGCCGAGAAAACTTGGTTTTGTCGTCGCCGGAAGGAATCCGTTTGCCGTCGATTATGTATGCGAAAAATGCGTTTCGTTTGACGGGAAAACTCCGACCGTCGCAATTTCGGAATCGGAAGGATTTTTTTCACGCGATACTGTCACACTTGTCGGTGAACCGATCGAAAATGTGCGCATAAATGATTTTGTGATGCCGGACAGCAGAAAGGGTCTTGTCAGATTTCTCGCAAATGCGCGTATAATGAGGCTTTTCGAGCCGCGTCCGACAGTGAACGGCTCAAAATGCGTGTGTTGCGGCGAATGTGTAAGATCATGTCCCAAAAAAACAATTGCGCTTGATATGAAAAAGCACAGGGCGGTCATAAATGCGGAAAACTGTATTAAATGCTTCTGCTGTCAGGAGCTGTGCCCGCATGATGCGGTAAAGATAAAACGAAGCCTTATAGTTACAAACCTCAGATGATCGGGGAAATATAAAATGGAAACACAGAAAATATTCTGCCCGGCAAAGCTCAATTTCTTTCTTGAAGTCGGAGACCTGCGCCCGGACAATTATCATAATATCGATTCGGTAATGCAGACGGTCGATCTTTGCGATATAGTTGAGGTCGGGATATCCGACGGCAACGGAAGGATAAACCTTAACTGCAATCTCCCGGAGCTTTGCGACCCGGATACCAATATTGCGGCAAAAGCGGCAAAAAAGTATCTTGAGGAAGCCGGGAAAAACGATGTTGACGTTTTTATCGGGATTGAAAAGCATATCCCGGTTGCCGCGGGACTTGCCGGAGGATCGACAGATGCCGCAGGAGTTCTCCTGCTTATGAACAGGATGCTCGGAATATTTGACGAAGCAGAGCTTTTGCGGATAGGTGCGGCGCTCGGCGCCGATCTGCCTTTCTGTATGATGAGAGGTGCGGCACGTGCGACCGGAATAGGCGATAAGCTGGAGCGACTGCGCCCGCTCTCCCGTGAGATTGCAATTGTGATAGCCGTCGGCGGTGAGCGTGTGTCAACTGCCGAGGCGTATCGGACGGTTCTGCCCGGAAACGGAAGCGCGGACAAAATGGCGTCTTTGTTCGGAAGCGGAGATATCTACGGTATCTGTTCGGAAATGTATAACGCATTTGAAAAGACGGTTTCGGGTATGCGCCCGTATGTGCCGTCGGCAAAACATATAATGATGGAGTACGGAGCGCTTGCGGCAATGATGAGCGGAAGCGGTCCGTCGGTGTTCGGACTTTTCAGTGACCATGACCTTGCCGAGAGGGCGTGCGACGATCTCGCGCGCCGCGGCTACGAGTCGTTCGTTTCTTTTTCGACGATGTAATAGCAAAAGATGTCAATAAGAAGCTGCTTGCAGAAGGAATCGAATTCATCGGCTTTTACGGCGCTCATGTACAGATCGGCGATCTTTCCGTGAAGATCGTCGGTCTTTTTTGCGTTTTTGTAAAACAGCTCCGCAACTTCTTTTTTCAGCGAAAAAATCTTTTTCAGAATCGGTCGTTCCGACCTTATGTCATAAGCCGTAAAGCGCTCCGTGTTTATAATCTTGTCGGATTTGTCTGTCTTTTCCGTTCTGCCGATGTATGTGGATATTTCCGGGATCCATACTCCGTATGTTTTTCCGGAGCTGTCGGTGCATACGGTAAAAGCATATTTTGCGTCTGTAAGCCGATCGCATATCCGATTAATGACATACGGACATATTCCGTATCTGTCGGTAAATGAAATAACGTGTTCCGATCTTTCGGCAAATTCCTCGCTCGGAATCAGCCCGAAGGCGGTCGGTATGAACGATATCTTGCGGGAACTTACGCCGATCTGCCGCGGTTCTCCGAACCGTGAGACAAGACGCCCCGCAAATCCGTTCAGCTTGTCGGTGAGAATGTATTTGCGGATTGTTGACTCAAAACTCTTTTCAAGACTGAAAAACGTGTCGGAAAGCTGTGTGTTTATGTAAGAAAGTCCCGCAGCGTCGGCAGACAGCTCTTTTACCGTGTCCGATATCCGACGGAGCCTGTCGCGGTCGTATATACCGTAAAGCGATATGTCAATGCATCTGTGATCGGGCGGCGTAATGCTTTTTTCTGCCGATACCGAGATAATGCCGCCGATGCGGACGGCTTTCGCCCTGCCGCAGTTGTCAATAAGCAGTTCGGTCTTCATACGGCGGTTCGAAGCTTCCGCAGCTGTTTTTGAAATGACCGCCTCGTATGCGGCGCGCTCTCCTCCGTGCAGATGTATCTGTAATTCTTCCTCTCCGCAAGGCATGTCAAAAACCGTGTTATCGGGATGAAAATGCTCGGGAATGTAATAAAGTAACGGCATATGATCTCCTTTTCGGGAAAACCGGATTTGGTATATCATATGCCGTTTGATTTATTTTGTTATACGGTTCTGCCTGAGTACCTCGAAGCAAAGGACCGTTGCCGCAGATGCGGCTGACAGTGCGAGCGGAAAATCACGTCCGTATTCGATTTTTACGTTCATATCGGCGGCAGACGAAAGCACAGATGATATTCCTCTTCTTTCGCCTCCGATAATCAGAAGGAGCGGAGAAGTCAGGTCCGAATTCCACATTGATACGGCATTGTCGGTGTCCGCACAGACGATGCCGTAGGATTTTGACCTGAACAGTTCCGGAAGCTCTTCGCGTGCGGCGGTGTAAAGCGGGATAAGCTCGGAGGCTCCCGCAGATGAACGGCAGACCGCTCCTGCCGAATCGACGACCGCCCTTTCGGGCAGAATAATGCCGCTCGCACCCGATGCATATACCGATCTGATCGCATATCCGAAGTTGTATGGGTCTTCCAGTCCGTCAAAAAGATAATATATCCCGTTTTCGGCAATGTCGTCGTATGAAATCTGCTTTAAAGTCCGCTTTGTGCATGAAGTGATTATTCCGCCGTGACTTGACCCTTCGGCAAGCGAATCAATGAGACATCGGTCGGCGTATTCGATCTCAAAGCCAAGCTCGTGACTCATTGCACGGATGAATGAAAGATGCCTGCCGTTTGCCGCCTTTTTTTTGCGGTCAAACCAGACCTTGTTGATTTTCCGGTCGGAAACGCCTGATCTGATTCCCGAAACAACACTTCGGAAAGATATCATCCCCTCCATGATGTCAAGGTCGGCGGTCGTATCGCGGTTCTGATCTGAAGTCATATTGTAAACTTACCTTCTTTGCTGAGGATTGATTCTATGTAGCTCGCTCTGATGCCCGCTTCGGTCACCTCTATGTCGGTGTTCCCGGTGATATCCATAAGCGAAAGAATCGCGGCGGCGGCAGGAGTTGCCGTGTGGATGCGCGTCGGAAGTATGCGCAGAAGCGTTTGCTTTACCGTTTCGTCACAGTCGGTGATGCGCTTTGCAACAGAGCGGAGATCTTCGGCAGAAAGCGTACAGGGCAGAGTCGGACAGATGTCCGTCCCCTCTTTCAGAGAATATATGAGCTGTGCAAGCGCCCGACCCGATCCGCCGTTTATGTAAAGCTCCGAAAAACCGTCCTGGATAAATCCGGCAGTCAGAAACTCTGAGCGGGCGTATTCGCCGATGCGTTCCAACTCGTCTGCGGTCGGAAGAATGTTTCTGACAAATTTCCGGTAAAGAACCAGAGCGCCGAACGGAAGGGAACGGCTGTTAACCGGAGCCCGCCTGTCAAAGGCAATGACCTCTGTCGATCCACCGCCCATATCAAGGAGCAGCCCATCGCGGTCGGTGCTTGCGACCGACATCAGCGATTCAAAGGTCAGCATTGCCTCGCGCTCCCCCGAAATCAGATCGATCGTAAGTCCGGTGCGTGAATATATCTCCTGTCGGAGCTTTCCGAAATCCGAAACAGAACGGAGCGCCGCCGTTGCAAAGGCGTATATCCTGTCAGCGGGACATCCGCAGGACAGGGCAAAGTCGGAAAGGACGTTGAGTGCGTCGATAAGTATCACGGTTCCGTTCTGCGTGAGAACTCCGTTTTTTATGTGTCCGATCAGACCTGCGGGAACGGTTTTTCTGAAGGATTCGGTCGGTCGGACGTTGCTGTCCGCGTCAAAATCAAAGACCGATATCTTGATTGTGTTTGACCCTATGTCTATAGCCGATATTTTCATACAGATAACCCTCAAAGCGGCGAAAAATGCCTTGTTTTCTTTATAATATCACAAAAAAAGCGGTTCGTAAATAGTTTTTTTATTTTTTTGTGTGATTCTATTGTTTTCTGCTTCCATATATAATGGAACAGATGACATTACGAAAGGATCTGATGAAAATGAATTTTCTGCGTATTCTCGGCAGCATTGTCTGCCTTTTTCTCAGAGTTGACGAACCGGGGAGCTTCCCGCCGCCGCTTGACCCGGATGTGGAAAGGGAATATTTTGTTCTGGCGGGAAAAGGAGACAGTAAGGCAAGGGAAGAGCTGATAGTACATAATCTGCGCCTTGTTGCGCATATTGTAAAAAAATATTATACCGGATATTCAGCACAGGACGATCTGATTTCGATAGGCACTATCGGACTTATAAAGGCGATCGATTCGTATGATGTGACAAAAGGAGCAAAGTTTGCGACCTATGCGGGCAAATGTCTCCAGAATGAGATACTTATGTATTTCAGAGCACAGAAAAAATCAGCGGGCGAGATATCGCTGTCCGAGACCATCGATGTCGATAAAGACGGAAATCCGCTGACGTGGAGCGATGTGCTGTCTGTTGATGATACGATCGCCGATGACATTTTTGTAAAGATCAGCAGTGAAAAAGCAAAAAGGATAATAAAGGAGTCGCTTGATCCCCGCGAAAGAAAAATAATCGTGATGCGTTACGGACTGTCGGGCGATAAAGCGCTCACGCAACGCGAAATAGCCGCAAAGCTCGGTATTTCGCGCTCATATGTGAGCCGCATCGAAAAGTCGGCACTTGAAAAAATCGGAAACGGATTGTCGGGCGGAGCCGGGATTTATTCATGATTTTTTTCGGCTTTTTGTCATAAATCCAAAACCTCGTGCATAAAAATATTATTGCCATAATAAGAACGATAAGGAGCGATTGTTTTGAAAAAGCCTGTACTTGATAAACAAATATGGACGAGAGGAAGTGAAAGAGGCAGCGTCGGCTGCGAATGTACAAAAGATGTCATTCTTCCGGATATGTATAACGATATAAAAAGGATACTGCGTTCCGATGTCTCGCTTCGTCCTGGAAATATGAGCGTTGATAATTCGAAATTCAGCTGGGATGCAACGCTTTTCTGCAGTATACTGTTCGTTGACGAAAATGACGAAATAAAAAATGTAGATGTGATTATAGACTGTTCGGGCGGATGTCAGCTCGATCAGGATAATTCGCGTATATCTTTTGTGGCTTTGCCTTACCTTGAATCATTCAGCGTCAAGGCGGTAAACCCGAGAAAGCTCGGTGTGAGGGCAAGAGTCGGGGTGAATATGAAGAGCTGGGCGGGACAGCTACCCGATCCGGAGTTGCCGGATTTTTTCAATGAGGACGACAAACTCTCGGTCGAAACACGTAAATGCGAGTGCAGACATATGGTAATGGTCTGCGCCGAAGAACGGGACGTGACTGTAAATGAAGATATAATTCTCGATAAACTCCTTCCGTCGGTCGGTGAAATGCTTTCGTGCAGTGTCACAATCGGACCTCTTGATCTGCGGAGCGGCGAGGATGCCGTCGCATATTCGGGAGAAGCAAAAGTCGGACTCGTGTACATGTCGGATGAAAAAAAACTGACAGTTACCGAAAGCAGGATAAATATATCCGGAACGGTTGACGCTCAGGGAGTAAGTCCGGATGCCGCATTGCTCGCAACCGCTTTCGTCGGCAAACATGAATGTCAGACTTCGGAGGATATGAGCGGTCAGAACCGTATAGTGTCGGTCGGTTTTTGCTATGATGTGTTTGTCTCTGCCGCATGTCCCGTTTCCGCAGATTATGTGACCGATCTGTATTCGACCGATTTCCGTACCGAAAACAGCGTGCAGATATATAAATGCAGTACACCGGCAAAAAATGAAGAACTGAGCGTAAAAAGAAATTGCTCGTCACCCTTCGACGGCTCGGGCGAAATACTTTCGGTAACGGTGGGCAGTGCCGTGACATCGTTTGCCAGAAAGGATGACGGAGTCTATGCCTTTGTGTCGTCTGCGCTTACAGCCCTTGTCCGAAAAGAGGACGGAACGGTTACCTCGGTCGGTATTCTTGACGGCTTTGATGTCAGGATCCCCGATTGCAGGGAGCAGCTTGCAAATATTGTAATATGCAAAACCGAAGCCGGAACGACTGACGGAAATCTTTACATAAATTATGAGGCAAAATTGTCGCTGTTATGCTGGGATGATATGCAGATAGAGGCTGTCGGAAAGGTCAGAGCAGGCGAGGCTGACCGCATAGTTCAGGGTCGTCCGCTTACCGTCTATTATCCGGCACCGGGCGAAACGCTCTGGCAGATAGCAAAAAGATATTCGGTTACCGAACAGACGCTTGAGGCGGCAAATCATACCAGAGAAAACGGAGATGCACTGATAATACCGCGTCGCCGTGTCGGAGAGGGTGCATAAAAAAATAAATAAATGAAATTATTACAAGGGATATAAAAAAAGATATGCAGCACAATATAAATGCGGGTCCGAAAAAATCGGAAAGTCTTTAAGCAGTGAAAAACGACCATTGCGGAAAGTCTTGCATTGAAAGCGTAAAAACGTTCAGTTGACCGGAAAGGAAGCTTTTGTACCCGCGGCAAAAGAAGTGAAAAGACAATGAAAAAAGAAAGAAGAAAAGAGAAAAAACAGATCCTGATGCGCTCGGTCCTGATAACGGTAATTGCCTTTCTTGTTTTTGCCCAAAGCATGCCCTGCGCTTCATATGCGGACAGCGTTGCGACGGATAACGGCGACTCTGCAGTGCAGACAGTTATTCCGGGTGGAATGCCTTTCGGCGTGAAGCTTCAGACAAAGGGCGTTGTGGTTGTAGGTATTTCGCCGCTCGACGATTCGGATGACGGTGTGTGTCCGGCATCTAAGGCGGGAATAAAAACAAGAGATGTTATAATCGGTGCAAACGGAAAGGAAATAAACAGCATCGACGATTTCAGCAAGGCACTTGATGATTCGGGAGGAAAGGAAATACGACTTTCGGTTGTAAGGGAGAAGAAGGAGATAAAGGTCGGACTGATTCCGGTAAAATCCGAAAAGGACGGACATTATAAGGCAGGTATATGGGTCAGAGACGGAGCGGCGGGAATAGGTACCGTAACCTTCATATGTCCCGATGAACACTTTTTTGCGGGACTCGGTCACGGCATATGCGATCCCGATACCGGAATCCTTATGCCGATGTCACACGGTACGGTTTATGACGTTTCGATCGGATCGATCCGTAAAGGTAAAGAGGGTACTCCCGGAGAGCTGAGAGGCTTCTTTTCGGGTCCGAAGACCGGTGCGCTTCTCGCAAATACCGAATACGGTACATTCGGGATGCTGTCGGTGTTGCCGAAATCAACCGAAAAACCGATCGGTATTGCAGACCCGAAGGACGTAAAGTGCGGGGAAGCCTGCATACTATGTACACTTGACAACAACAGGACCGAAAAATATTCGGTTTCCATAACGAAAATAATAGACAGAAACAGGGACTCAAAAAATTTCGTTATACGTGTAACCGATAAACGACTGCTGGAAAAGACGGGCGGAATAGTGCAGGGTATGAGCGGAAGCCCGATAATACAGGACGGTAAGCTGGTCGGAGCAATCACGCATGTTTTCGTGAATGAACCGCAGAACGGCTACGGTATTTTCGCAAAAACCATGCTTGAAAAATCGATGCGCGGCGTAAGCTGATATCTGTGCGCAAAACCGGATAAAATAAAAGATCTCTCTTTCGCAAATTGTGCGAAAGAGAGATTTTTATGTAATATATCACAATACACCGATTGTCAATATGGTTGTTTTAAACAACAAAAAATTTTAAAAATAATTTTTGTTCAAAAAAGCATTGACAAATTGCACAAAACTGTGTATAATACAGATGTTGCCGCACATCTTGTTTGACATAACCTGTGCCGTCAACCAGACTGTTTAGTGTCAATGGAGCGAATATGCCGCGTTTTTTTGTACCGCCATCCGTGCTTTGCAGTGAATATGTCCGTCTTGAGGGTGAACCCGCAAGGCATGTTGCACGTTCACTTCGTATGGCAGAGGGGGACGGATTGACCCTGTGTGACGGCGAAGGAAACGATTTTGCCTGTCATATCGTCGGGTTTTCAAAGGATACCGTTGATGTGAAAATCGATTCAAAAACGGCAAATAAAGCAGAGCCTCCGTACAGAGCCACGCTCTTCCAGTGTATCGCAAAGGGCGAAAAAATGGATTATATCGTTCAGAAATCGGTCGAGCTCGGCGTTTTTGAGATAGTGCCGGTCGAAAGTGAGCGTACAATTGTCAGACTTGACAGAGCACTTGCCGGAAAAAAGACCGAGAGATGGCAGAGAATATCCGAAGAGGCTGCCTGCCAGTGCGGGAGAGGAATTGTACCGAAGATACATTCTCCGGTTCCGTTTGATGAGGCGGTGCGTCTTGCTGCCGGCTATGAGCTGTCACTCTTTTGCTACGAGTGTGAAAAAGAGTCGCTTCTGAAGGACAGGCTGAACAGGATGTGTACCGGGTTGTCGTTTTTTGTCGGACCCGAGGGCGGTTTTTCCGAAAAGGAAGCTGAAGCCGCACTTGAAAACCGACTTGCTCCGGTCAGCCTCGGCAACAGGATACTGCGTACCGAATCTGCGTCGGGATATCTGCTCTCGGCACTGTCGTTCGCATGGGAAATGCGGTGATCCGGGGGTGTCCGGATGTTTGCAAAAAACTATTGTAATTTCATAAAAACTGTTGTAGGATTGACTTCAGTTGCGGCAGTTGTTCTGTGAAATAGATAAAATGTATTAAGAAGTTTCAGGGAGGAGACGTTCTATGTCAAATAGATTGTTTCAGGGAATTATTTATCAGATGAAGGATGCCGTGGACCGCATTATCGGAGTAATCGACGAGACGGGTGTCGTTATTTCTTGCAGCGAGCTCGGAAAGATCGGCGAAGTGCGTCAGGGAATAAGGGACGAGCTTTCGTATACATCCGAGGTCACGACTCTCGGCGGCTATACCTACCGTTCTCTCAATGCCGCAACCAAGAGCGAGTATACCGTCTTTGTCGAAGGAGAAGACAAGACTGCCGAAAAGCTTTCCATGCTTCTCGCGATCTCGCTCGGTAATATAAAGGTTCTTTACGATGAGAAACACGACAAGTCGTCTTTCATCAAGAATATAATACTTGATAACATCCTTCCGAGCGATATTTATATAAAATCCAAGGAGCTTCATTTTTCGAACGATGTTTCAAGAGTCGTTTTCCTGATAAAGTTTACCGGTAAGAATGATGTGATCCCGTATGAGATCCTTCAGAACATGTTCCCGGGTAAAAACAAGGAATATGTCATAAGCGTCGGCGAGCATGATTCGGTGCTTGTAAAGGAAGTCAAGGCAAACATAGATATGCACGAGGTCGAGAAGATGGCACGTGCGATTGCCGATACCATCTCAACCGAATTCTATTCGAAGGTTTCGATCGGAATAGGAACGGTTGTCGATAACATCAAGGATCTTTCGCGCTCTTATAAAGAAGCACAGGTTGCGCTTGATGTCGGAAAGGTCTTTGATACCGAAAAGGATATCATAAGCTACGATAATCTCGGAATAGGCAGACTTATATATCAGCTCCCCACGAGCCTCTGCGAGATGTTTTTGCAGGAGGTTTTCAAGAAGGGTCCGCTGGAGTCGCTTGACCGCGAAACTCTTATGACGATACAGGCGTTTTTTGAAAACAATCTCAATGTCTCCGAGACATCGAGAAAACTGTTTGTTCACAGAAATACACTTGTATACCGCCTTGAGAAGATAAGAAAGCTTACGGGTCTTGATCTGCGCGAATTTGAGCATGCGATTACCTTCAAGGTAGCCCTCATGGTCAAGAAATATCTTTCGTCAAAACCCGCTAAATATTGATCATTGTTTGTAGTTGCGACATAGCTTGTGCGGTAAAATAAGCCGCACAAGCTATGCTATTGTATATCCGATTGGTGCTGGAGCAGAAAATATGATAGAATTTAATGATGTAACAAAGGTATACGCTAACGGAACGGTTGCACTCGATCATGTGGATCTGAAGATCGATGACGGCGAATTTGTGTTTGTGGTCGGGCAATCGGGAGCCGGAAAGTCAACACTTCTGAAACTGCTTTTGAAGGAAGAAAATATAACAGACGGACAGATCGTCGTGGACGGTATTGATCTTGCGCGTATGAAGAGACGCGATATCCCCTATTACAGGCGTAAGCTCGGCGTTGTTTTTCAGGATTTCAGATTGTTCCCGGATAAGACCGTTTACGGAAATGTCGCATTTGCGCTCCGCGCGGTCGGCGAACCTTCGGCAAATATCCGCAAAAAGGTTGAGGCAACTCTGAAAATTGTCGGTCTTTACGATAAAATGAAATGTCTGCCGGGGGAGCTTTCCGGCGGTGAACAGCAAAGAGTTGCGCTTGCAAGGGCGCTGGTAAACGGACCTGATGTAATTATTGCGGACGAGCCTACCGGAAATATTGATCCGAAGCTCAGCTATGATATAATGTCACTGCTTATACATATTCAGCAAAAGAGGCATAAAACGGTTATCGTTGTAACACATGAGCGTCATCTCGTGGATTATTTCAGACAAAGGGTCGTAACGATAAAGGCGGGCAAGGTCGCCGATGACAGAGTCGGCGGGATGTTTGCCCCGGAAAACGCACCCGTGCTGCCGGGAACAGCAGACGAAGACAAAGCGACTGCCGACGTTTGATCTCACCGAGAGAGAAAGGTTTTTAAATGAAAAAAAATCAGAACCTGAATAAAATCAGCCTGACATATACGCTGTCGCAGAGCCTTTCAAGCCTGTTCCGCAACAGCGTCATGTCAATTGCCTCTATCCTTGTGCTCGCAAGCTGCCTTGTGGTTCTCGGCACCTTCGGATTGCTCGTGACCAATATAAACTATAATCTTGAGGATCTGTCAAGACTCAATGAGGTTGTTGCGTTTGTTTCCGCCGACTGCTCGGATGATGAAATCGGGCAGATACGCGATAAAATACTTGCCCTCCGCACCGACGGTCTTATAAGCGATGTCGAATATGTTTCAAAGGAGCAGGCGCTTGAATCCGAAAAATCGAAGTTTGAGGATTATCCGGCACTTTTTGAAAGTCTTAAGGATGACGATAACCCGTACAGAGCCTCGTTTGTTGTCACATACAGTGATGAGAGTATGCTTTCTTCGATTGAGTATAACCTGTATAATATCTCGATAGAAAGGGACGGAAATCAGGTTGCGCCGATAGATAAGGTCAGATCGCATGCCGAGATCGCAGTCGTGATGCAGAATATGAAGGAGGGCATAACGCAGATATTTGTCGGCTTTATGCTGATACTTTTCGTGGTGTCGCTCTTCATAATAATAAATACAATAAGACTTGCGGTCTTCTCGCGGAGGAAGGAAATATCCATAATGCGATATGTCGGTGCGACAAACGCATTTATTACGGCGCCCTTCATTATGGAGGGACTGTTTATGGGACTTGTAGCCGCAATCGGCGCCTTCTTTACCGAGTGGCTGGTGTACAGCAGGGTGGCTGATTTCATAAAAGATCAGTATAAGATGTTCACTGTTGTGCCTTTTTCAAAGTGCGTGCCCGTGATGATACTTGCTTTTCTCGGAATAGGTCTGTTCGCCGGAATTGCGGGAAGTCTTATTTCTCTCTCAAAGTATCTCAAGGAAAATTGAACCGCTTTGCATGGTTTTCTCATAGGATGAAAAGGATTGTGAAAGAATAATGTTGTGTAAAGAAAAAACGATTTTTGATGAAGAAACCGGGCAGTCCGGAGGAACTCCGCTTGCCGTAAAGTTGCTGGTTCTTGTTCTGGCATTTTTCTGCTTTGCTTTTGTCACCATTGTTCCGATGAAGATCCTCGGGATTGTCAGTTTTGCTGCAGGAGCCGAAGACAGCGGATATGATTCGGACGGAAAAACGTCGTCTCAGATATTGTCCGAAATACAGGAGCTTTACAAGCAGCTCAACGAGCTTGAAAAGAAAAAGAATGACCTCAACGGAAAGATCAGCGAGGCGAAGAAAAGTATATCAACTAAACTGGAAGCCAAAAATCTGCTTGATGAGCAGGTGGAGGCGATAGAAGAGCAGATAGCGGCATATGACTTGATAATAGGGCAGTATGATAAGCTGATAGCCGAAAAACAAAAAGAGATCGATGAACTCAGAGAAAAATACGATGTAAAGTATAAAATTTTTGTGGAACGTCTGCGCCAGTCGTACGAAGAGGGAACTCCCGGGACGCTTGAAATGATCTTCAAATCGGAATCTTTCATTGATTTTCTAAATTCGGTCGAGCGCATGAACGATATCCTTGCTTATGATAACCGTCTTATGAACGATCTTGAAGACAAGACCAATGTGCTTGTCGCCGAAAGAAAATCGCTTGAAAGCTATCAGAACGACAAACAGAAGGTTGAGGATGATCTCCTGCTTAAAAAGTCTGACCTTGATGCAAAGATAGATGAAAGCGTGAAGTATGTTGCAGGACTTGAAAGCGATATAGACGGATACCTCGGTTATATAAAACAGATCGAAGATGATAAGTCAAAACTTGACAATAAGATACTTGCGGCGATCGAAGCATATAACAGTCAGATCGGTAAGGAAGACCGTCAGGATTATCGGCTTACAAAGGACTATAAAGAGCTTTATGTACTCCCCAAGATAAAGGATCTGATGGAGAGCGGAAAGCTCCAGAAGGGTAAAGAATATTACGAAGACGGCTATGAATATATTATGCCGGTCGGCTTTTCTGCATACAGATCCGGCTATCTGTCATCTGTGTTCGGATGGCGTACATATCGCGGCAATGACGGTCAGATGATAACCTCAAATCATAAGGGAATAGACCTTGCGGTTCCGTACAGATCAAGTATCTATGCGTCCCGCTCCGGAACCGTAATCTCCGCAGAGTACAGTTCATCATACGGAAATCTCGTGGTGATACTGCATGATGACGGAACACAGACGCGGTATGCGCATGCAAGTAAGATACTTGTCAGAGTCGGAGAGTATGTTTTGCAGGGAGAAGAGATTGCACTTGTCGGAAGCACAGGCAACGCTACCGGAAACTGTTGTCACTTTGAGGTCAGATTCAAGGAAAACAGTGTCTGGACAGCCTACGATCCGCTGAAATATCTGACGCTTGCAAAGAGTTGATCGTTCCGAAAAATAAAAACAGCTCTCGGGACGACGGTCCCGATTGCTGTTTTTTGAAAAAAGGTTGGTTTCTATGGATAACGGTAAAAAAAGAATCGGTTTTGATCTGAAACGGCTGTTTGTTTCGGGCGCTGTCGTTCTGCTTTCCTGCCTTGTAACCTTCATGACGACGTATAACGTCATGCAGAACAGGCATCGGACCGAGATCGCCGGGCTTGTCGAAAAATATAAAGACGCCGAAAAGACAGATGAAACGCTTGAATATATGAAGGCAATCGTCGGCAGTTATTTCTATGGGCAGGCTGTCGAATGGGGTGAGTCGGATTCGGAGGATGCCGCATACCGTGCGTATGCCGCTGCCCTGAACGATAAATATACCGAATATATGAGTCCGGACGAGTATAAAAGCTGGACTGACAAAATGAACGGTAATCTTGTCGGAATCGGCGTTATGGTCGCGTATGACAGTGCAAAAACGCAGATTACCGTGATTGCGTCTTTTCCCGGTTCTCCTGCCGAAAGCGCGGGACTTTGCAAGGGGGATATTATAACGGCGGTTGACGGCAGGAAAGTAAGCGAGATAGGATACCAGGG
The DNA here is from genome assembly GCA_934486825.1 of uncultured Eubacteriales bacterium. Classification (GTDB taxonomy): domain Bacteria; phylum Bacillota; class Clostridia; order Oscillospirales; family CAG-272; genus CAKSQF01. The sequence goes on from CAKSQF010000020.1 coordinate 30,042, forward strand.
CGCAATTGATGCAATAAAGGGTGAAAGCGGAACAACAGTCGCATTGACCGTGAGCCGTGACGGAGTCGAACACGTCTGTGAAGTCGAGCGCAAAGCGGTCAGAACCCTTTCGGTTCTTTCAAAGCTGCTTGAAAACGGCAGAACGGGACTTGTTTCGATCATTCAGTTCGATGAAACGACACCCGAGCAGTTTGAAAATGCAGTTGAATCGCTTGTAAAAGCAGGCGCAACCGAGCTTGTCTTTGATCTGCGCGATAACCCCGGCGGCGACCTTGAAAGCGTGCTTTCGGTTTTGTCTTACATTTTGCCGAAGGATTCGACGCTGATACGGATAATCTCCAAGGACGGAGAGGTGCAGACGAGGGAGAGCGACTCCGATCATACGCTTGATATGCCGATGGCGGTCCTCACGAACGGATCGACCGCATCGGCGGCAGAACTGTTTACGTCATGCCTGCGCGATTATGAAAAGATAACCGTCGTCGGAACAAAGACCTACGGTAAGGGCTGTATGCAGTCGCTTTTCCCGCTTCCGAACGGCGGAGCGTTCAAGGTCACGACAAGAATGTATGAACCGCCGAAGAGCGGCAGCTATCACGGAACGGGTATTTTGCCGGATGTCTCCGAGGAAGCATCCGAAATACTTAAAAGGAGCAACCTGCTTCTGATAGACGAAAAGGACGATAACCAATTGCAGGCGGCAATTTCCGCACTGATCAATAATAAATAACAATAGTTAAGGGAGATATTTCAGAAATGGCACAGATTACAGTAACTAAAGAAGGTCTCGAAAAACTCAACAGTGAGCTTGATTATCTGAAAAATGTCAAACGTATAGAGGTTAAAGAGGCGCTGAGAATCGCAAGAGGATTCGGAGATTTGTCCGAGAACAGCGAGTATGACGAGGCAAAGGATGAGCAGGCGAAGGTCGAATCAAGAATCAGTGAGCTTGAAGAAATGCTCAAAACCGCTGTCATTATATCCGAGGACCAGATCCGTACCGATGTCGTAAATGTCGGCACGACCGTCCGTATATATAATGAAAAGTGGGATGAAGAGGTAGAATATACGATCGTCGGATCGACCGAGGCATCTCCTCTTCAGAATAAGATATCCGACCAGTCACCTATCGGAAAAGCTATTATCGGTCACGGTGCCGGCGAAACGGTGGTTGTGGATACACCCGCGGGACACGCAAATGTCAAAATACTCAGCATTGAGAGAACACAGGACTGATTTGACAGATAAACAGAAAGGATCATTGCAAAATGGCAGATAATCAGACAGCAACAGAGCCGAATGTGGGCTCGGAGCTTGCGGTAAGACGCGAAAAGCTTAACAATATGAAGGAAAGCGGACATGATCCGTTTCTGATTACAAAATATGATGTAAATGCTTACAGCGGCGACGTAAAAAACGAATTTACAGACCCTGCCGAGGGAGAACAGCCGAGAAGTGTTTCAATGGCGGGCAGAATGATGAGCCGTCGTATAATGGGAAAAGCATCATTCGCACATGTTGCCGATAAACAGGGAGAAATTCAGATATATGTGACGCGTGACGCGCTCGGCGAAGAACTTTACAATACCGGCTTCAAGAAATGGGATATCGGAGATATCGTCGGATTTGAAGGTTACCTTTTCAGAACCAAGACGGGCGAGGTGTCGGTTCATGTGACTTCAATGACCCTTCTTGCAAAGGCGCTCCTTCCTCTTCCCGAAAAATTCCACGGACTTACGAATGTCGATCAGAGATATCGTCAGAGATACGTCGATCTGATCGTCAATCCGGAGGTAAAGGATACATTCGTAAAGCGCAGCAGAATTCTTACCGAAATACGCCGTTTTCTTGATTCAAAGGGATTTATAGAGGTCGATACCCCGATACTTACTCCGTTTGAGATCGGCGCGGCTGCAAAGCCCTTCTATACACATCATAATACTCTTGATATGGATATGGTGCTCCGTATAGAGACAGAACTTTATCTTAAGCGTCTTATAGTAGGCGGCATGGACAGAGTTTATGAGGTGGGTCGTATATTCCGTAACGAGGGAATGGATACAAAGCATAATCCGGAATTTACCACGATCGAACTTTATCAGGCATATACAGACTATAAGGGTATGATGGATATCGTGACTGAAATGTATCCGATGCTTGCCGAAAAGGTCTGCGGCTCGTCTAAGATAACATATCAGGGATGTGAGCTTGATCTGTCAAAATGGGAAAAGCTTACAATGGTCGAAGCGGTAAAAAAATATTCGGGTGTTGACTATTATGAATGGAAGACCGACGAAGACGCAAGACAGTCGGCGAAGGACAAAAATGTCGAAGTCCCCGCGGACGCAACAAAGGGAACAGTGCTTGCGGAACTGTTTGATGCGTTTGCGGAAGAAAATCTTGTACAGCCGACGATTATCTATGATTATCCGGTCGAAAACAGTCCGCTTGCAAAGCGTAAACCCGAGGATCCCGCGTTTACCGAGAGATTTGAATATTTCATATGTGCTACCGAGTACGGAAATGCCTTCTCCGAACTGAATGATCCGATCGATCAGAAAGAGAGATTTGAAGATCAGGTTGAGCAGAGGAAAAAGGAAGACCCGAATACCCGCGCACAGGTGGATTACGATTATGTGACCGCACTTGAGTACGGTCTTGCACCGACCGGTGGGTTGGGGCTGGGACTTGATCGCCTTGTTATGCTCCTTACCGACAGTGCGTCGATCCGCGATGTTTTGCTCTTCCCGACAATGAAGCCGTTGGACTCTGACAAGAAGGTTGAAAAGGTTGTTTCTGCTCCTGCGGAGGCTACTCAGACGGCTCCCGTTGTGGAGGAAAAAATTGATTTTTCCAATGTTCAGATTGAGCCTTTGTTTGAGGATCAGGTCGATTTTGACACCTTCTCCAAGAGTGATTTCCGTGCCGTAAAGGTCAAGGAATGCGAAGCTGTGAAGAAGTCCAAAAAGCTCTTAAAGTTCGTTTTGGACGACGGAACCGGCGTAGATAGGGTCATTTTGAGTGGTATTCACGAATATTATGAGCCGGAAGAACTGGTCGGTAAGACCTGCATTGCAATCACCAATCTGCCTCCGAGAGCGATGATGGGCATCGACTCCTGTGGTATGTTGATCTCCGCCGTGCATCACGAAAACGGCGAAGAAAAGCTGCATTTGCTGATGGTCGATCCTCACATTCCGGCAGGCGCAAAGCTCTATTGATTTTCATCGAATCGGCATGTCCCGATAGCATACGATAAGTTCATATGATTTAAGCCCGCTGATTTGAAGTCGGCGGGTTTTTGCTCGGCGGGAGCAATAAACTCACAAAGTTTGGAAAACAAACGGACATTCCGGGGAGAGACGACATAATGTTACGAAATTCTATTGATTTTTTATTTTTTGTCGTTTATAATGTCATTGATAAAAGGAGGTGTTGCCTTGAGTATAAAATTTGTGAAGGAACTCATGGAAGAGATCGGTTTTCCGGAGGATGCCCGTGCATATCTCGCTTTGGAATACGAAAGACTTTTAAACAATAATACGTATACGGATATTTTCGAAAACTGCAAAAACAGATATTTTGACGATATCGAATACGGCTCTGTAAAGAACGATCTGAAATCGATATCCGATTCGGCAGGACTGCATATCTATACCGTGCATATGCTTTTTCTTCTCCATTGCGCCGGACGTCTTCTTGATGAATATGTTGCACATGGCATGGACAGACGTCTTTTTGTCGATCTGATGTGTGACCTGAAATATAAGCTTTGTGAGTGCCGCACCGTATACGGTATAAACGGAACCTTTGTTTTCGACTGGTTTCATTGGCATTACTTAATGAAGCGCTTTGCGCTCGGACGTTTTCAGTATGAAAAGGTCAGGTTCGGATACAGGGAATATGCATCCGGATACGCACGTATAAAAAGCGGTGATGAAGTTTGCAATTTTCATATTCCGTCCTCCGGACCGCTCACGCCCGAGGCGACCTTTGATTCGTTCAAAAAGGCATACGACTTTTTCGGAGCGTCGGATAAGGGTTATCTTCCGCTCGTTTGTTCGTCGTGGCTTCTTTACCCGCCTTATAAAAAGGTTTTTCCGCCAAAATCAAATCTTGAGGCTTTTGTCGAATGCTTTGATGTTATAGATTCCGGAGATTCGACATCCTTTGCCGATTCGTGGAGAATATTCGGAAAGCCGGAAAACACACCGATTTCCGAGCTTCCGGCTTCAACCCGCCTGCAAAGCGCTTTTTTGCAGTATATGCATGACGGTGGCAGACACGGTTGGGGATACGGAATTATTTTGTTTGACCGGGAAAGAATAATAAACCGAAATAAAAAATAAAAGGATAATTGCAAAATCGCGGACATATAAAATCAATAATTGCAGAAACTTGTCTTGAACGGATGGGAATAACATTTTGTATTGATGAGGAAAAAATGTCGTTTGTTGATTTTTTTGATCTGATGCTGAAGTATCCGGTGCTGTTTGTGTCGGCTCTGCTTACGCTCGGAGTAATCCTTGTGAACGGATGGACCGATGCACCGAATGCAATAGCAACCTGCGTATCGACGCGGGCAATCGGGGTAAAGAGCGCAATAGTACTTGCGGCGATCTTTAACTTTTTCGGCGTGCTTGTAATGACAATAGTCAATCATTCGGTTGCGGCAACCATATATAATATGGTCGATTTCGGATCGGATACCGATGCCGCGCTGATCGCACTGTGTGCGGCAATGGCGGCAATCGTGATATGGGCTACTGGAGCATGGTATTTCGGTATTCCGACAAGCGAAAGTCATGCGCTGATAGCAGGGCTTTCGGGTGCGGCAGTGGCTGTCTACGGAGGCTTCGGTGCGATACGCGGCGATGAATGGATAAAGGTCATATACGGAATACTGCTTTCGACACTGCTCGGTTTTCTGACCGGATTCATTTGTGCGCGCATGACGGTGGCTGCTTTCAGAAACAGCAACAGAATGAAGAGCGAAAAGTTTTTTTCGTGGGCTCAGATCGTAGGCGGCTCGTCGATGGCATTTATGCACGGCGCACAGGACGGACAAAAATTCATGGCGATCTTTCTCCTCGGTGGCGCGCTTGCCACCGGAGATGCTTCCGGATCATTTTCGGGAGTGCCGCCGCTCTGGCTGATGATAGTTGTGTCAGCTGTTATGGGTATCGGTACCTCGATCGGGGGGTACAGGATAATTAAGGCTGTCGGAATGGATATGGTAAAGCTTAAACCGTATCAGGGCTTTTCGGCTGATCTTGCCTCTACACTCTGCCTGCTTTTTTCATCGCTCGCCGGGATACCGGTTTCAACCACTCACACAAAAACGACGGCAATCATGGGTGTCGGTGCTTCAAGGCGACTCGGAAACGTCAACTGGATCATTGTAAGGGATCTTGTACTGACATGGATTTTTACTTTCCCGGGTTGCGGACTGCTCGGCTTTGTTATGGCAAAATTGCTTCTTTTCCTGTTCTGACAGAAAAAATCTGTATGTGGGGTAAAATCGAATGGCAAAACAAAGAAATGATTATTTCGGATTGATAGAAAGTCAGCTTGAATGTTCGACGCGCGTTGCCGATCTGCTTGAGGATATGCTCACTGCGCTCGGTGCGGGGAATATCTCCGAAAAACAGGCTGTTATTCATAAGACCGAGCAGGAGGCTGACGAGCTTCACCATGATATACTGACGCGCCTTTCAGCCGAGTTTATTACTCCTTTTGATCAGGAGGATATACTCAGGCTCGTTCAGATAATCGATGATGTAACCGATTCGCTTGATGATGTTGCTCTGAACTGCCGTATGTATCACGTGACTTCTGTTGACGACGATGTCAGAAGGCTCGCATCGACCGTTACAAAATGTGTCAAAACACTTTACGGTGTTTCAAAGGAGCTTAAAAATTATAAAAAGCCGACGCGGCTCAGAGCTTTGATTGTTGATGTGAACACAATTGAAGGTGAAGCCGACGAAATATATGTTGATACGATAGAGAAATTGTTTCTGAACGAAAACGATTTCAAAAAACTCATAGGTGTGAAATCGGTTTGTGACAGCCTTGAGAACTGTTGTGATCTGTGTGAGCACGCCGCAGAGGTTATCGAACAGATAATAATCAAAAACACGTGAAAAACACGAAAGGAAGAAAAAATGGCAGGATTCATAAAAAAACAGCCGCCGGCACGGATAATTGCTGTCGGTTTTCTGGCGGTTATTCTGATAGGCTCATTGCTCTTGTCCCTGCCGATCAGCCTGAAAGACGGGGTAAAGCTCGGATATGTTGACGCACTCTATACCTCGGTAAGCGCAGTCTGTGTTACCGGACTCAATACGATCGACCCGGGAAGCACCTTTTCGGTGTTCGGTAAGATAATTCTCGCACTGCTTATCCAGATCGGCGGACTCGGCGTTGCGTCGGTAGGCGCGGGTGTAATTATAGCGATCGGTAAAAGGGTGGACATGAAAAGCAGAAATGTTCTCAAAGAAGCGCTCAATCTTGATTCGCGCGGCGGTGTCGTGAAATTTCTCGGAAATGTATTTCTTACGACCGTTGTGATCGAGCTTGCAGGGGCGATAGCGGGCTTTTTCGTTTTCAGAAACGAATATCCCGTGTCTGAGGCAATCGGAATAAGCCTTTTTCATTCTGTTGCATCCTTCAATAATTCGGGATTTGATATATTCGGAAATGGCACGAATATGATACCGTACAAAAACAATCTGCCGCTGAATCTGATTACAGCCGTGCTCATAATTCTCGGCGGAATAGGCTTTCCGGTCATAAAAGAGGTATTACATAAAAAATTTCGTGTAAAAAAGCTTTCGATGCATTCAAGGGTCGTTGTCTCTGTAAGCGCCGCTCTGATAGTTGTCGGCATGCTTCTTCTGAGGCTTACCGAGAACATAAGCTGGCTCGGTGCCTTTTTCACAAGCGTCTCCGCAAGAACCGCTGGATTTTCAACCTATCCGCTGTCCGATTTCACAAATGCGGGAAGAGTGGTAATGCTTTTTCTGATGTTTGTCGGGGCATCGCCCGGATCGACTGCGGGCGGTATAAAAACAACTACACTGTTTGTACTGTTTCAGGGAATAAAATCCTCCGCGACCAACAGGTCGGAAAAGGCGTTTCATTATTCGGTTCCCGAAAACGCCTTCAAAAAAGCTGCTGTGATTACTCTGATCGGTATTGCGGTCGTGACCGCTGGAACTTTTGTAATGTCTGCCGCAGAGCCGTCGCTTGCCCTTTCCGATATACTTCTTGAGGTGGTAAGCGCATTCGGAACGGTGGGACTTTCCACCGGGATAACACCGACTCTGTCGCTCGGCAGCAAGCTGCTCTCAATGGTCATAATGTACATCGGCAGACTCGGACCGCTGACGATAGCCACAATGTGGTATTTTTCAAACGGTGAGCGTTCAAGATATCCCGAAGGGAATATAGCCATAGGATGAAAGGAAAAAGAAAATGGGAAAGAAAAAGGATAAGATTACATACGGTATAATCGGACTCGGCAGATTCGGGACCGCACTTGCAAAGGAGCTGGCAACATCCGGCGAGGATATTGTTGTGCTCGATAAAGACGAGGATAAGGTCAGAGAGCTTCGCGAATATACCGAAAATGCATTCGTGGTCGCAAATCTCGATAAAAAAACGCTGTCGGATGTAGGTATACAAAACTGCGACGTTGCGGTTATCTGCATCGCCGAGCATATGGATACTTCAATACTCACGACTCTTAATGCTGTCAGCCTCGGCGTGCCGAAGGTTATTTCCAAGGCGGCAAGCGCCGAGCATGGGGAAATTCTTGAAAAGCTCGGTGCGGAGGTCGTTTACCCGGAGCGCGATATGGCAATCAGACTTGCGCATCGGCTTGAAGCATCCAGAATACTTGATTTTATTCAGCTGAGTGAAAAACTGAATATATCAAAGCTGATGATACCGGATAAGATCATCGGCAGAACTGTCCTCGACGTAAAATTCAGAAAGGATTTCGGGGTAAATATCATTGCAATAGAGGCAAACGGTAAGCTTGTCGAAAACGTGCGTCCCGAGTATGTTTTCGGAAAAGGCGATATAGTTTTTCTCTCGGGGAGTAAACAGTCGCTTGATAAGCTTGCGGATTGGGCAAAACGAGGCTGATTGAAAGATTTCGCAGATAAAACGCCCATTTCTTGGTAGTTGTTGTATAAATGCGTATAATTTAAGATTATTTAAAGGTTTGCATGTTAGAATGTAAGTCGGATTTTGACGAACGGTGTCGAAGGAGGGTCCGGCTTTGCTGCTGCTTTTGCTTTTTTGGATTTTGTCTCTTTTGTCCGCTGTTTTGATATGTGTGGGGAAACGGTTTAATCTGCTTCTCGCTTTGCCGATGGCTCCGGTTGTGTTTGTCACGATCGTTGCGCTCTACTTTTCGGTGCTGTTTGCGATCTCGCTTTTCGTAAATAAGAAAAAGACGCGCAAAAAACCGAACCCTGCGGCAATGTGGCTTCTTGAGCAGACATTTGCCGCCTGCCTCCCGTTTTGCAGAGTCAGGCTTCGGGTCCGGAACGCCGAGAGACTGCCCGAAGGTGAATGTCTTGTCGTGTCGAATCATCTGTCGAAATTCGATCCGGTCGTTACGGCTTCCGCTTTTCGCGGAAACCATATGGTGTTCGTTGCAAGAGAGAATGTTTTCGATGCACCGCTTATCGGCGCCTTTATGAATCTTTGCTGTTATGTGCCGATGAACAGAGACGATCCGCGTAAGGCAATCGTGTCGGTAAATGAGTCGGCGCGCCTGATAAATGAAGAAAAGCTGAAGGTTGTTATATACCCGGAGGGTACAAGATCAAAGGATCATGCTCTGCATGATTTTCACCCCGGCTCCTTCAAAATCGCGTCAAGAGCAGAGTCTCCGATAGCGGTGATTGCTCTGAAAAATACCGATGCAATTCACAAAAATCTGCCGTTCTGGCATACCGATGTCTATGTTTCGGTTGTCGGTGTCATAAGCGCGGAAGAGCAAAAAACAATGTCTACTTTCGAGCTTGCCGAAAAGGCAAATAAGATGATCTCTGCCGAACTGTCACGGATCGGTTGACCAAAAATAAATTGCCCGGAAATGTAAAATAAAGGATGGATAAAAAATATGTCGGTTACATATGTTTTGTATAATCCGCTTGCCGCAAACGGCCACGGAAATGAAAATGCACACAGAATCGGGGAGGTTTTTCCCGATTGTGAGCTTGTTTATAAAGATATAACCGTCATAGAAGATCTTGCGGACTATGTTGACGGCATTCCCAATGATATAAGGGTGGTTGTTTCGGGTGGTGACGGAACGCTAAACCGACTTGCAAATCAGTACAGCGGCAGGGATCCGAAAAGGGAGATCATTTATTTCCCGTCCGGGTCGGGTAACGATTTTATGGCAGATATTCTTTCCCATGATGCTCCCGGAAGCAGATATGTTTTGCTCAATGAGTATCTGAAGGACCTGCCGACCGTCGAGGTCAAAGGGAACGAATACTACTTTGTCAACGGTATCGGCTACGGAATAGACGGGTATTGTTGCGAGGAAGGGGATAAAATAAGGGAAAAGACACCGGGGAAAGCGGTCAATTATACCGCGATAGCCCTGAAAGGTGCGTTTTTCTTCTACCATCCGACAAATGCAACAGTAACGGTTGACGGAGTTGTACATAAGTATGAACGTGTCTGGCTGGCTCCGGTAATGAACGGGAGATTTTACGGCGGCGGGATGATGATCGCGCCCGATCAGGACAGATTGAATAAGGAGCGCAGCTGCTCGGTTGTAGTGGCGCATAACCTCAGCCGACTGAAGCTTCTGATCCTGTTCAAACAGATATTCAGCGGGACACACGTAAAAAATAAGGATGTAATCGATGTTCTTACCGGACATGAGATAACTGTTGAATTTGATAGACCTACCGCGCTCCAGATAGATGGAGAAACGGTGACCGGGGTTTTGTCGTATAAAACAAAGTCGAAGATCGCCGCAAAAAAATAAAAATATGAGTGAAGTTTTTTTGATAAAATTTCAAAAAAACTATTGACAAAATCAAATAAAGAATGTATAATAGAACTCGCCGCGAGAGAAGCGGCGAGAAAAATGCGAGAGTGGCGGAACTGGCAGACGCGCACGTTTGAGGGGCGTGTGGTTTACACCGTACGGGTTCAAGTCCCGTTTCTCGCACCA
>CAKSQF010000021.1 GCA_934486825.1 uncultured Eubacteriales bacterium
ATAGGTTATATAGTCCTTCGGAAGCATGAGCTTTGATATGCGGGCAAAACTGTCCGGCTCGTTTTTCCGGAGCCATAAAAGCTTCGGCGCGGTAAAGCCGGCAAATGCGACGTTGCCGGTTTCATCCGAAAGCGTCTGCCTGCCGATCACATTGTTGAGGTAATCGGTTTCCCTCCCGGTTCTGCCGTCATTCCAGAGTATTGCGGGACGGATGACTTTTCCGTCGCTGTCAAGTATGACAAGACCATGCATCTGACCGCCGACGCCTATCGCCTCCACCTTTTTCGGATCAATTCCGGAGATAAGCTCGGCTGTGCCCGAGATGAAGGCATCCCACCAGTCGTCCGGAAGCTGTTCGCTCCACCCCGGCGCGGGAAATGATATCGGGTAAGTCCTGCTGACTTCTTTCAGTATCCTGCCGCACCTGTCGGTCAGTAAAAGTTTCAATGCCGATGTTCCGAGATCGGCTCCGATAAAATAACTCATAAACCCTCCGCTTTTTTTACAGTATATATCAGCTGTCTTGACTTTTCTCGCTGATAATGGTATAATATATAGACAAAATTTGACTTTCGGAGTAAAAATGTTTTATCAGTTCAACCACCTCGGTTCACCCGATTATATAAAAATCGAAAAAAACAGTAACTTCAGCTTTCCGCTTCATCTGCATCAGTGCTATGAAATTATAGCAATCCTTGAGGGTGAGATGTCGGTAAGCGTGGACGATAAGAATTTTTTGCTGAAAAAGTCGGATGCACTGCTGATATTTCCGAATCAGATTCATTCGCTGCAGTCACAGTCAAGCCGACATATACTCTGTATTTTTTCACCGAAGCTCGTGCAGGCATACCACACCCGGACTGCGGATATGGTGCCGAAAAGCAATCTCTTCTGTCCGCCCGAATATCTGATTGGTGCAATCGATGAGCTTGAAAATGCCACGCTTATAGAAAGGAAGGGAATACTCTATTCACTCTGCGGCATGTTTGACAGGAACGCCGTGTATGAGTCAAAGCCGTCCGACCGCAAAAGTCTTCTGTATAAGATATTTTCATTCGTTGCCGATAAATTTGACGGCGATTGTTCGCTGTCGGCGCTTGCCGACGGGCTCGGTTACGATTATGTTTATCTCTCGCGTTTTTTCAGAAGAACGGTCGGAATCTCCTATAATACCTATGTCAATCATTACAGGCTCAGTAACGCCTGCTACCTTATGAAAAATACCGCAATGACGGTTGTGCAGTGTGCATATGAGAGCGGTTATGCGTCGCTGAGAAGCTTCAACCGTAATTTCAAGGAGCAGTACGGAGTTACTCCGCTTGAATATCGTAATGAAGGAAGACGCTGAAAGAACACAAAAATTTTCTCACTGCAACAAAATAACTGCTGGCAAAAGCGGACTTTGCATGATAGAATTATCACGAAATTGACCGGAGACGGTCTATGAATGTGAAAATGAGGAAGGAAAAAACAATGTCAAAGTTCGGAAATGTCAAACGTAGCCTTATATGCCTTGTCTGTGCGGCATTTGTATCGGTTCTGCCGATTTTTGCTGTATCCGCACAGGAAAAGACAACGGTTACAAAAACCTATGACTTCGGGAAAATGACCGAAGAAGAGCTCAAAAGGGATTGGACGGTCGTGCGCGAGGATAAGGAACACTGGCGCCTTGAAAACGGTAAGGGTCTTGTTCTGAACAATCAGCAGGCGGGACTCTACGGAAGCGGCGGAGACTGCAAAAACATCTTTCTGCTGGAGCAGACGGGCGATTATACGGTCGAGACCAAAATAACGCTGTCCGAAAATTTCAATACGAATTTTCAGCAGTTTGTGCTTCTTGTTTATCAGGACGACGATAATTACATAAAACTGAATTACGGAATGAACACAGGTACCGGATGCCAGTTCCTTTTTGAAAAGGACGGAAGCGAAAAGAAAAGCTTCGGTGCGGGTCTGTCGTCACAGACCGTTTTCCTGCGTATGGTAAAGTCGGGCAATGTCTACTCGGCGTATATTTCTTCGGACGGTAATGAGTTTTTACAGGTCGGCGAAAGCTTTGAAATGGAGCTTTCGTCTCCCAAAATCGGTATTGCGGCGCACAATGACGGCTGTGAGGCGCCGATTGTCGATGTTGCGGTGGAATATGTGAAGATAACGACCGAAGAGATCGTTCCGCCGACATCGGGCGGAGAGACGGATCTGCCCGGGACGAATGAGCCGCTCTCTCCGAAAACGGGGGACATTTCACCTGTATGCCTTCTGTCGGTCGGATGCGCTCTGATCGCTTTCGCGGCTCTTACGGTAAAGAGAAAGCATGAGGGAAACTGAAAAATGCAGTCGGCGAAAAAGCTGAAAAAAACGGTATCGCGCTTTGCGGCATTGCTGTTGCTTTTTGCCATGCTTTGCATGGGCGTATCATGCTCGCCCGCATCCGACGTGATTACCGATAAAATTACATCCGGCAGGGGAGACATAACAAATGTGACAACAGCTCCGCCCGGACCGAAAACAGAACCGGAGGATTCGGAGATGCCGGTGGGAATCGATTTCAAATCAGCGGACGAAGAACAGATCGGAAAAATATGGTCGGTAAAAAATGAAGACAATTCGAAGTGGAAACTTGAAAAAAACAAGGGTCTTGTGATTACAAGCATACGCGGCGAGCTGTTTCAGACCGATAACGACTGTAAAAATATATTTTTGCAGGACGGAAAGAGTAACTGGATCGCCGAGACAAAAATGACTCTTTCGGAGACGGTCAACGCCAATTATCAGCAGGCGGGACTTATCGTTTATGCGGATGACGATAATTACGTAAAGCTTGTCTGCTCCTTCGACGGTGAACCTGCCGTGCAGTTTGCTTACGAAAAGGATGCCGCCTTTACCTCATCTGCGATCGTGTCCGTTGAAACGCGTGAGATATGGCTGCGTATAAGAAAAGAAGGAAATATATATACCGCCTTTTATACGATCGAAGGTCCGGACAGCGGATTTCAGGAGCTCGGAAGCTGTGAGGTTTTGCTTGATGACCCGAAGACCGGCTTTACCGCATTCAACGGCTTTACAAACGCACCGTCGGTAGATTTTATCTTTGAATATGTCAGATATATGGATGTCGGTACACCTCCGACACCCGAAAGAGAGTTTAATATGGAAATGAATAAAACAGAGCTTCGGATGAACCCGGGCAAGACCGTGCAGCTGTCCGCCAAAGCGATCGGCAACGGCGATGCGGGTAAAATATCCTACCGCAGCTCCGATGAAAAAGTGGTAGCAGTCGATGAAAACGGGCTTGTAACCGCTGTAGGAGAAGGCTATGCGGTTATAACCGCAAACGCGGAGAACGGCAACCCTGCGGTTTGTGCGGTGTCTGTCATGCCCGAAAAGCTTTATGAGTTTGTAAGCCCCGGAAATCCCTATCTTCCGATCTGGGAGCATATCCCCGACGGCGAGCCTTACGTCTTTGAAGACCCCGATAATCCGGGCAGATACAGGGTCTATGTCTACGGCTCTCACGATACCAAGCTGACTACCTACTGCGGTTATGAACAGGTTGTATGGTCGGCTCCGGTTGACGATCTGACGCGCTGGACTTATCACGGCGAGATATTCAAATCGACTGTGCAGGGTGTAAAGGACCTCCTTTTCGCACCCGATATCGCGGAGGTCGTTGCGGCGGACCGAAGTAAGACATATTACTTCTATCCGAATAATCAGACCGGCGGCAGGCGCGGTATGGTCGCAAAGTCAAGCCGTCCGGACGGACCGTTTGTCGTATGCAATTTTGCTGATTCGGGTATGACGAAGACCGAGGGACCCCTCGGATTTGACGTTACCGTTCTTTATGATAACGGACGCGTTTACGGCTACTGGGGCTTTGAGTACGGCGATAAATGCTCGTGGGCAGAGCTTGATCCGGACAATATGTCCACACTCAAAAAGGGAACCGGGGTACATACAAATCTCCCGACCCGTACCGAGATTGAGAGCGGACACTATGACCCGACAAAGTATAATATCGTTCAGGATGAAAATGTCGATAAATGGTGCTTCTTCGAAGCGCCGTCAATACGTAAGATCGGGAATAAATATGTGCTGATCTTCTCCCGCAGAGGTCTGCGGAGTGAGCCGACCGGCTGTAATACCTACCAGCTTGCCTACGGTTACAGCGACAGTCCTGAGGGACCGTGGAAATGGGGAGGAATCATCGTCGATGCGGGCGGCGAAGCCATCCCCGACGGAAACGGCGGTTACATGCGGACCTTCCCCGCTGACAATACTCACGGAAGCGTCTGCGAGATAAACGGTCAGTGGTATATTTTCTATCACCGTTCGAACAACAGGTTCAGTCGTCAGAGCATGGTTGACAGGATAACTGTCGATTGGAATGAGGCATCCGTAAAGGACGGCGGAAGCATACGCATAAGCACTGCCGAAATGACCTCGGACGGATTTCATATAAACGGACTTGATCCGTATGTAAAATATCCCGCAAGTATGGTCTGCTTTCTGACAAACGGCGCGTACATAAGAGCAAGATACGGCAGGGATAAAAAGATTGACCCTGTTGTCATAACAGGCTCGGAAACGGTCGCCGGAATCAAATATTTCGATCTCGGTAAAAATGCTCCCGCAGGGAAGACGACAAAGCTCGCATTCTCTTTCCTGCCGCTCGGAAAAAATGTAACCGTAGACGTGTTCCTGCGCCCGGCTTCGGCAGTCAATACGGCAATCACGCGGGATAAAAACGGAAGAATTGTGTCTGTCGGCACAGGAAGTATTTTGGTCGGAAGCTTTGATATCGGTGCGGATGCCGAACGTAAGCTGACAACGACAGAGCTTTCGCTGTCGAAGATCGACGAGTTTGACGGCATGTGGGGACTGTTCTTCGTTTTCCACAGCGAGGATGAAGGAGAACTTTGCGAGCTTTATACCATGGAGCTGTTTACCGACAAGCCGTCTTCCGAGACGCCCGACACTATCGGAGGAGAGTATGTTTTCAACGATTTTACCGGAATGACCGGAGAAGAGCTGAAAAACAACTGGGATATTGTACGTGAAGATGCAGAGCTCTGGAAGCTTGTCAAGGGAAATGGACTTGTGCTGAAAAATGCCCGCCCGGGGCTTTACGGACACGGAGGAGACTGTAAAAATATTTTTCTGACCGATGTCACAACGGGCGGCGATTATACGGTTGAAACAAAGATTAACCTGTCACAGCCTCTTACCGCCGACTGGCAGCAGTTCGTGCTCCTCGTTTATCTTGACGACGATAATTATATCAAGATGAATTACGGAATGAATTCGGATACCGGATGTCAGTTCCTGTTTGAAAAAGACGGCAGTGAACAGAAAAGCTTCGGTACCTCCGCAAGTGCGCAGACGGTGTGGCTGAGGATAAGCAAAAGCGGGAATATGTATACCGGATATTATTCGACCGACGGCAGTAATTTCATACAGGTCGGCAAAGAGATCATCGCATCGCTTGACGGGGCAAGACTCGGCTTTGCCGCCCATAACGACGGAGGAGAAGCTCCCGTGATTGATTTTACCGTTGAGTATCTGAATTTATATCCGGCATAAGCATAGGATAAGGAGAAGAGTGTAATGCTGTACGAGGGCTACCGTTCGGGTCTTGACAATGCTTTTCATATGCACCTCATAGATAATTTCGGTTTTCCCCTGCATATGCACAGAAGCTATGAGCTTGTGATTGTGCTGGAGGGGAAAATGAGCGTTACTGTTAACGGAATCGTTTATGACGTGTGTCCCGGGGAGGCTTTGATCGTTTTTCCGTACCGCAGTCATTCGTACAGAAGCACGCCGCCGTCAAAAGCGCTTCTGTTTATATTTTCGGCAGGAATTGTACCGTTTTTTCACCGTCGTGTGGAAAAGCTGTTTCCGCCGAATCCCGTTTTCTCGTTGAAGGAAAGCGGCGCGATGCGCATGATTGACCGTATAAACGAGATCGGTTATGATATGTTTGAAGCCGAGCTGAATGATCCGTTTATGAAAAAAGGTTTTTTGTATTCGGTACTCGGCAGCTTCATGAAGCAGTGCAGACTTGAACAGAGAGAAATAGATCCGGACACAACATTGCTTGAAAGAATACTTATTCTGATAGATTCACTGCCGCCCGACCGTATATCGCTCCGGACGGTTGCGGAACAGCTGAAATATGAATATTCGTATATATCGAAATATTTCAGGCGAACGGTCGGTATCACCTTCACGATGTATGTCAATCAATACAGGATACATATCGCCTGCCACCTGCTTCAGGATGAAAAATGTAAGATAATCGATGTTGCGATGCGGGTCGGATATAACAGCCTGCGCAGTTTTAACGGTAATTTCAAAAAAATGACCGGAATTACCCCCGGACAGTTTATTGCGGGTGAGCGCCCGGAATGGGCATCGGTAGGTCCGATAGTTGTACCCGAAGGGTTGTGATCGGTAAAAAAACACCCGACAGAGAGTCTCTGTCGGGTGTTTGCCGTTTTTTCAGTTTTTCGGCATAAACGAGCTGCAATCTGTGCATGCAACCTCTGTGGGGTCGGATTCGTGGGTTACGACGCGGATTGACCTGAGCGAGCAATAATTCTGATTTTCACAGTGGTTTTTGCACTGAGATACTGTACATTCAATGCTTGTGTTGGCGTTTTCGCGGCAGCCGCCGCAACTGTTCTGATCGTTCATATATTCACCTTTCACATCTGTCACGCAGATTTTGTATTTGAGCATGTTGCCCCGTCTGCATGATTGCCGTTTGTCGGATAACTCACCGTTCAAACGACTGCAAGTATATTGTTGCACCGGCACCTGTGTTTTATTCGTGTTTTGCCACTTGACAAATCAAAAAAAAATTATATAATGTACCTTGAGACAGAGCGGAGGAATCTGAAATGGCAAATGATAAAAATTATGAAAAAAAGCGCAGAATGATAATGGCGTCCGCAATTATCGGCTTGATCGTCGGAACGGCGGCGGGTGTTTTCGGAACGGTTATGTTCGTTAAAGCCGGGAACCCGCAGTATGGGATGCTGTCGCTTTCGCTCGGTCTGCCGACGGGACTCCTTGTCGGAGCGCTTGTCGGAAACGCTTTGTCGAAGATCCGAAAGTAATGAAAGTGAGGATTTGATTTGGAACTTTATATCTGCGTTTTCCTGTTGATGATGATCCTTATCACTCAGCGTTCGGAGAGGCGTCGGACAGCAGCGACAGTGAAACATATCACTGAAAAAAAGAAAAAAACAAAAGGAGATATAAGAATGAAAGAACTTGCGCAAAAATTTGTGGGTAAAGAATGTCTTATATATACTGTGATAAATTCCGACAGTTGTATAAAAGGAAAAATTACCGAGGTTACCGATACCGGGATAATCATTGAAAATGCGGGTAATATCGAGGCTGTGAACCTTGAATATGTCATACGCATACGGGAATGGCCGCGTGACCGTAACGGAAAAAAGAAAATGTTTGTCGGATAATCGGAAAGGACAATATGGCAAGACTTACATACGACAAAGATAATTTTTTGCTGGACGGTAAGAAATATACCGTCCTTTCCGGGGCAATGCATTATTTCCGCGTTCCGAGAGAATATTGGTATGACCGGCTTCTGAAGCTGAAGGAATGCGGATTCAATACCGTCGAAACCTATACCTGCTGGAATCTCCACGAAAAGAATGAGGGAAATTTTGATTTTTCCGGCGGACTTGATGTTGCCGCGTATATAGAAACTGCGGCAGAACTCGGACTTAATGTTATCGTCCGACCCGGTCCGTATATCTGTGCCGAATGGGATTTCGGCGGACTGCCCGCATGGCTGCTGAAATATGAGGATATGCCGCTCCGCTGCTCGGATAAGCGTTTTATGTCAAAATTCGAGGCTTATCTCAGAGAACTGCTTTCTCGGATATCCCGTTTTGATAATATAATAATGCTTCAGATCGAAAACGAATACGGAAGCTACGGCAACGACAAGGTTTATCTTAATGAGATAAAGCGGATATATGAAGACTGCGGTATGGACTGCCTCTACTTTACATCGGACGGACCGACCGAGCTGATGCTTTCGGGCGGAACGCTTGACGGTTGTCTCGCTGTTGCCAATTTCGGATCAAAGCCGAAGCAGAATCTTTCGTATCTGAAAAAATTCCGTCCCGATCAGCCGCTTATGTGCGGCGAATACTGGTGCGGGTGGTTTGACCACTGGTTTGAAAACCATCATGTGCGTACTGCGGATGAGATCTGCGGGAATTTCGGCGAGTTCTTTGAGCTCGGTGCGTCGGTGAACTTTTATATGTTCCACGGCGGGACGAATTTCGGCTTTACAAACGGTGCAAACTGCGACGAGTGCTATCAGCCGATAATTACAAGCTATGATTACAATGCGCTCCTGACCGAGGCAGGCGACAGAACCGAGGCATATTACAGGGTCCGTGAGATGATTGCCGAAAAAACGGGTGTACGCATGCCGCTTACCGCAAAGGAAAGCGATAAGAAGGCATACGGAACCGTAGTGCTTAACGAAAAAGCCGATTTGTTTGAAAATCTCGATAAAATATCGAAGCCTGTTTCATGCGCGGCACCGATGTTTATGGAAAGCGTCGGACAGAGCTTCGGGTATATGGTCTACCGTGCCGATGTCAGAGGCTCCGAAAACCCGAGAAAGCTTGTTATAGAAAAGGTGCATGACCGCGCCAATATTTTCATTGACGGAAAGCCTGTCGGTATCTATGACCGCAGATGTCCGCCCGCTTCGGATAAGCTTGTGACCGTCGGAGGAGAATCCGACAGGGATGTCAGACTTGATATTCTTGTCGAAAATATGGGCAGAACCAATTACGGTCCCAAACTCCGCGACAGGAAGGGAATATCCGGGGTGCGATTTGATTATCAGTATCACTTCGGATGGAAACAGTATCCGCTTGATATGGAGGATCTGTCCGAACTTGAATTTGTTCCCCACAACGGTGAAAAACTTGAAAAACCGACATTCCTTCGCGGATATCTTTGCATTGATGATACGCCGTGCGACTGCTTTGTAAGACTTGACGGCTTTACAAAGGGATTTGTCAGTGTAAACGGCAATAATATCGGAAGATATTATAACCCGGCAGGACCGCAGAAAACGCTGTACATTCCCGCACCTTTCCTGCGGAAGGGTAAAAACGAGATAATCGTTTTTGAATCGGATGAAGCAGCGACCGACCGTGTGGAGATCGGCGACATTCCCGACCTCGGCTGAACAGTCTCAGACGCGTTGCGGACGCAGCTTGCGCCGCGGCTTTGCAATGAAAAGTGCGATCAGACAAAGTGATGCGTATATCACACCGGTAAAGCTCATCTGAAGCCAGAGCGTGACTCTGCTGTATATGAGCGGCGATCCGATCGCCCGGAAAAACAGTCGGGAAATGCAGGAGGATGTTGCCGCAGACGCTGTCGGTACCAGTACCCGCATTAAAAAACCGGTGCTTATGCCGACCTTCGCCGCAAGGCGGGCTATCGAAAGGGAAGCGTTGATAATCTCACATATGTATATCTCCGCGATGAAGCCGTATATGCCGATTTTCGGGGTTAGCAGGAAAACAATCACGACCGAGAGAGATGCGTCGATCATGTTTATTCTCATCGAATAGAGCTGTTCGTTCACTCCCTTGAGAACGCTGTCGACGCAGGTGTCCATATACATTATAGGAACAAGAGGTGCAAGCAGGCGAATGTAATTGCCTGCTTGCTCGCTTTTGCAGATAATATTGCCGATGTCACTGCTGTAACAGATCATAATTCCGGCTATTCCGATCCCGAACATGGCAACAAAGCCGACGGCGCGTTCGCTTACACGCCTGACCGATGATTCTCTGCCTGCGGCTCGCCGCTCCGCAACCTCGGGAACGAGCATTGAGCAGAGCGGCGTGAGAAAGGCATACGGAAACATAATGACAGGTAATGCCATTCCCTGCATGACCCCGTAGATTTCAAGCGCTCTGCCGGAGGTGCAGCCGTTTTTTCTCAGTCCCCATGGTATAAGCAGATGTTCGATTGTCGTCAGTGCCGAGCGGACGTATGAAGAAAACGCCATCGGAATTGCGATTGAGATAAGCTTTGAACGCAGTTCACGGCTGTCGCATCCGGAACCGGTATATCTGCGTCGGTCAAAAAGATAAATTATCCATGATGCAAAGAATGTAATTGCTTCTGCAATGACGCCGCCGGCGATGACCGACAGACAGGAGCTTTCCAGACTGCCGGGTATAATTACTTCAAGCGCGAAGACAGTGACACCTATGCGGATTATCTGTCCCGCAATCTGCGTTGCCGATGATTTTGCGACCCTGCGCACGGCGGTAAAATATCCGCTGAGCGCCGATGTAAGCGAAACAAAGGGGAGCGAGAGCGAAAGGAGTCGCAGAGAGCTGACAGTCCGTCGGTCGCCGAGAATACCGCTGCCTATCGGTTCGGCAAATAAAAAAAGAATGAGTCCGGTTGCCGTTCCGAAACAGACGCTGTATATGATGCTTTGCTTCATAGCCGGTCGGATAAGACAGTCGCGCTCTTTGCCGATCGCTTCGGATATCAGTCTGGTCGATGCGAATCCGACTGCCGATGTCGCAAAGGTTATCATGAGCGCATAGAGAGACATTGTTAGCGTAAACAGTCCGAGTCCATCTGTTCCGAGCCGCTCCGACAGATAAACATTGAACCTGACTCCGATCGCACGCATGATAAATGATGTTGCCGACAGGAGAACGACATTTGTAATGAATTGAAAAAGCTTTTTTTTCGTTTTTTTGTTGTTCATAGCATAAGCCTTTCGAACGATGGTCTTTGCTATTTTATGCGGATGTCGTGTCGGCATATGCATCTGCCGTGAACCAAAGAGCCGGTAAAAGGGTCTGCACCGAAAGTGCAGACCCTTTGCCGTTTGTTCAGATAATAATGCGAAGTGTCACAATTTCAAAGTTTGAAATTTCAAACCCGACACTGTTTCCGTGTATCTCAAGCTTTTTATCGCGGTTTTCCGTAAGATCGCAGAGATAAGCCTCCTTTGCGTCAAATCCGAAATCAAGACTGACACTTGCTTTGCCGTTGTATGCTTCGTATCCGCGTATAATTATACCGTCACCGTCCTCTGCTTTCTTTATCGTTTCGATGACGAAACCGTCGTAGGACGAGGATACAAGACCGAAGCTGTCGGGAAGATATGCATTATCGGCTTTCCCGACTTCTTTGGCAATAAGCGGATTGTTCAGAAGATAAGCTTCTTTCACGGTTCCGCCCTCGGCAAATGAGCCGCTGTGCGGGAAAAGTGAGTAGGTAAAGCTGTGATGCCCTCTGTCCGCTTCGGGATTCGGGTAGGTTGCCGCCTTGAGAAGCGATATCTTCAGCGTGTTCTGTTCGGTGGAAAATCCGTATTTGCAGTCGTTGAGCAGGCTGACTCCGTATCCGTTTTCCGACATGTCAACCCATTTGTGCCCGCAGACCTCAAATTTTGCTTCGTCCCATGAAGTGTTGCAATGAGTCGGACGGTTTATGTGACCGAACTGGATTTCATATTTTGCACTGTCTGCGTGTATGTTCAGCGGGAAAGCCGCTTTCAGAAGTACGTGATCTTCGTGCCAGTCAATCTCTGTTTCGAAATCCAGCCTTGTACTGCCGTTTTTCAGCCTGATTGTCTGTATGATCCGGCTTGATTTGTAGTTTCTTGTGATTCTGACCGCCGAATATGACGGCTCGTTTGTGTAGCTTACATCGGATACATCTTCGACAGTCCATGATTTCAGCTTGTAATATTCGGTGATCTCCCATGCGTCGTACGCTCTCGGATAATCTTCGAATACCTCAAGAAGATTGGCTTTCTTTCCCGCCTCAATCAGCTCTCTGCCCGTCTTTTTGTCTCTGACCGAAACGATGTTGAAGCTGTCGTCAAAGCCTATTTCGAGCAGGTCGTTTGTAAGCGTTTTGCCATCCGCATGACATTCTGGAGTAATTGCGGTCGGTTTTACCGTTTTCCAACCGTGTGCCGGAATGTTTTCGGCATAAATGACCCTGCCGCCGATTTCAATATAATCCGAAAGCTCAAATCCGTTCGGATTGTAAACGAATATTCCGTCCCCGCGGACATTTGAAGCAAGCGAGCTCAGCGAAAGGTCAAATGCCGCTTTGCCCTCGGATAAAAGACGATCGTATTCGATGTCGCTGTTGTCGTATACCTGCTTTATCGAAGAACCCGGTATAATGTCATGAAACTGGTTTTTCAGAATCGTGTGCCAGTTGCGGTCGAGCATTTCGCACGGATATCCGTTTTTGCCGGTAAGTATCGAATCGGTAACAGCCGCCGCTTCGACGTTGCGATAGAGTATTTCGCATTTTCTGTTGTTCTTTTTGTTTTTGGCAATCGATGTGTATGTGCCGCGGTGCATTTCGAGATAAAGCTCGCCGCACCAAACGGGCGCGAATTTCAGCTCTGCGGAATTTTTTTCGAAATCTTTCGCTATCCGGTTTATTGTATCAGCAGACTTTGCAATCTTCACGGCAGGGAAGCCGGGCAGACCCTTTTTCAGCCTTTCGTAATTTTCAAGCATCTCGCAGGTCGGTCCTCCTCCGCCGTCTCCGAATCCGAAGGTTGTAACCGTTTTGTTTGTGTATTCTTTGTCAACATGGTATCTCACCGCGTCGTTGACGCCTGCGGGATCGAGCTTTCTGACATATCCGCTGCTGAGAACCGCAAAGATGCGGCTTCCGTCGATACCCTGCCATATAAAGTTGTCATGCGGGAACCTGTTGGTTTCGCTCCAGCTTATTTTACTTGTGAAGAAGAAGGGGACTCCGCTCTTTTTCAGAATCTGCGGAAGTGCGGCACTGTATCCGAATACATCCGGAAGCCAGAGCAGTCTGCTTTCAACACCGAATTCTTCGCGCATGAACTTTTTTCCGAGAAGTATCTGACGTACAAGACTTTCGCCGTCGATAAGATTGGTGTCGGCTTCAAGCCACATTGCACCTTCAACTTCCCACCTGCCTTCGGCAACATACTTTTTTATTTTTTCATAAAGCTCGGGGTCATTTTCCTTGACATAGCTGTATAGCTGCGGCTGACTTGACTGGAAAATGTAGTCGGGGTATCGTTCGAGCAGTCTTACCGCAGTGGAGAACGAACGTTGAGCTTTTTCTTTTGTCTGTTCAAGCGTCCAAAGCCATGCGACATCGATGTGCGTGTGACCGATGAAATTGACCTCGGGTAATTCGGTCCGACCGCAGAGTTTGCCGTAAAATTCATGCTTCATAAATTCGGATGATTCCCTGACGCTTGAGCGAAATTCATCCGAACCGGGATAACGAAAGTCGATCATCATCGTGGCACGGTTCAGCGCACTTCTTATTAAGGCATAGTTTGCCGAATCCTTGGGCAGAAAACGCAGTGCATCGTACGGAACAAAAATGTCGTAGTACAGGCTTTCAACCGTAAGGTCCGCAAGAGCCGTCGTAAAATCGATATGGGCTTTGTTTGAGTCCATACCCGTATAATAATAAATGAAGATATTGTGGTGACCCGCAGTCAGCGGGGTGCTCAGATGATTTGTGTCAAAAGCCTGATACGCGGTCGTACTGTCGATAAAAATCGTGCACTGAGGGTTGGACGCATCCCAGCCGTGAATACCGTTGGCGAGAAGTCTGTATTCGTGTTCGTTGTCGGTTTCCGGGATGTTGACTTCAAATTTAAACCAGCGATGGCAGTCAATCGATTTGCATATGACGTCGCCGCCGCCATGTTTTTCCCATCCGTCAGCCGGAGGGGTGTTCGTTCTTTTGTAGTCGGTCGGGACCGTGTATATGTCGCATATCGCTTTGCGGTCGCTGTAAATGTTCTTGCCGAGGAGTTCGCAGGATATACGTATTTTTTCTTCGATAAAGGTCATTGCATGTTCTCCTTGTCATCTTTGCCGCTTTGCGGCATCGTCATTTCACTTTTGACCATATCACAAAAAAGCCGATCTGTCAAGTAAAAAATAAAAAAAGAACCCCCCGCCATGCGGGAGGTTCCATTACCGGATGGAGCTGCTAATCAGAGTCGAACTGATGACCTCATCCTTACCAAGGATGCGCTCTACCAACTGAGCCATAGCAGCGGAATCTCAACGTTCCAATTATAGCAGAAAGGCTTTGATTTGTCAATAGCTTTTTTGAAAAAAACTCATTTTTCGTGTAGGATTACAATAGATATGTTATATCGGGAAAAATAGGTGAAAAAGTTTAAAAAGAATGGCGATTGAGAGCCAAATGTGTACCACACAAAAAAGCAACAAAGGAGGCTCCCGATTGCCGTTAACAGTATAATACGTGAGTTTTGTTAATTGTGTTAACAAACTATTGACAAATTTCAAAAAGGGTGGTATAATTCAAAATGTGTAGATGCGGATCCGATTGCGGTCCGATAAATAAAATATTAAAGGAGAAAAAACATGAAATGTCCGAAATGCGGTGCCGAAAATGCACCAGAATCGACTTTTTGCGTTTCCTGCGGAGCTTCACTGTCCGAACAGGAAAAGAAAAAGGTCAGCGACACCCCCGTTGATGTTGAGGCGTTGAAAGCAAAGGTCATGCCTGTCATCAAAAATAAAATTCTTTGGATAGGAGTTGCCGCAGTACTCGTACTGATTATACTTATATCCGCGATTTCCTCGATTGCTTCTTCCGGTAACGGCTTTGTTGAAATGGTTCCCACTGTTTTGCCGAATACCGTTGACGGAGAGACAACATTTATCTATAAGGATAAAGTCCTTAAGGATAAGATTCCGGGAGCCGTCTCCGATCTGAAAAATTCAATTGACGGAAAATACGGTGCATTTGTAAACGACGAGAAGACACTTTATGCCGTAAAAGGAACAAAATTCATAAAGGTCAAGGAGGATGTTGATTCGAACTCTGTTACTTTGGCGGTAAGCGGTAAAGGACTTCTCTATGCCGTGAAAAATGACAATGCTGAATCCGAACTCTATCACTATACTTTGGGCGGAAAATCGGTGCTTGTGTCCGAAAATGCTTCAAGCTGGATTATCTCGCCCGACGGCAAGACGGCAGTCTATACCGTAGAAGATGACGATCAGAAGAATACATATTTCTTCAACGGCAAGAAGTCCGAAAAGATCAGCTCTTCCGATGTATCGCTTGTTGCAATGTCGAACGGCGGCAAATACATTTATGCAATTATGCACGATGACGATTTAAAGATTAACCTTTACAACATTACCAAAAAGGGTGAAAAGAGCAAGATCGCATCAAATGTCGGATTGAGCGGGTTCACAATGAACCTTGACCATACACAGATTCTGTTCACCTCCGATGGCAAGACATATATATCCACGAATGCCAAGGAAGCTGTAAAGATCAGCTCGAAGTCGGTAGATCTTGTTAGTTTGGATTATTTTCCGGTGGAAGATGATGATATTACCGCACCGGTTAAGAATCTGTACAACCATGTTTATACAGATGGTGACGGAGTATGGCTTATCAAAAAGAACGTCGATAAGTCGGTGAAGCTTGTTTCAAAGGCATCTAATCTCCAGCTTGATTCGACCGCTTCTTATCTGTATTATATGTACGACGGTAAGGAATTGCGTGTTATAAAGATCAGCGACGGAGAAAAAGCCTCCGATAAGGCTGTAACACTTGTTGATGACAGAGTTGAAAGATATGTTGTTACGTCAAACCGTTCGCTTGTGTATTATATTCTTGACAAAGAGCTTCACAGCGTAAACGGAAAGAACGGTAAAAAGGACAGAAGAATATCGAAGGATGATGTCGAATCCGTACTTGCTATTTCCGGAAAGGATGTCGTTTATTATAAAATGGACGACGCAATATATGCATGCTCCAACGGAAAGAGCGGAACCAAGGTTCTTTCGGATGCTCAGTTTGTATTCTCTTACGGTAAAATTGTGTATGCGCTGACCGATGATACAATTTACGGTACGGCAGGAGCAAAGAAACTCAAGAAAATTACTACCTATGGCGAATAAACACAGATAAATAAAAAACAGACGCCCCAAGGCGTCTGTTTTTTTGTGCGGAAGGTGATATAGTTAAAGGAAACCCTTCATTATTTCGCAGTTTGTTTCTTCGGTTTTTATGACTTTTTCGGTAAAGCTTATCAGTTTTTTGTCCGATCCTTCATACTCACCGAGCTGACGTGTAAGCTTTGCAAGTCCTGTAGTTGTTGCTCTGACCATGTCCTCTGCAATCTTTTCGTCCGAATCCTGCGCAAAACGCTTCATTTTGCTCATAGCTTCAGCCGATATTTTGGTGATTGCCGGTACATCCTCGGGCTTGCCTCCGTAGGTCGATAACATTTTGTCGGCTTCGTTGTGTATCTCCTGATATTCTCTCATCTGACGGCTCAATTCGGTTGAAAACTTGTCGCCCTTTGCATAGTCGCGTACCATTTTTATGCCGTCAATCCCCATTTCAACATTTTTTCTTATAGAATTTGTAAGCTCAACTTCGTTCATTGCGTATACCTGCCTTTCATTTTAGAGTATCTGCAACGACTTGTCTGATTATACGGATATTGATGAATGAATTGCAATAAGAAGAGCCGGCAGGAAAATTTCTGCCGACTATTCTGTTGATATTCGTGAATGATCGTGCCGATAATTGTTTACCGAACCTATTTAGCTGTCAGCTGTCGATGCAGCATCCTTGGGTGAATTAAAATCAAAATTATATGAGCCGGATGGCAATACTCCGTCACGGGCACTTTTTTCTGCAAGATTAAAGATGTTGAACTTATAATCTCCGTCGAGCGAAGTAAACTTCTCCTTCGACACATAAATTATCAGATAAGGTTCGCTTGTCTTGATTTCAATGTATGCATCCTCCGCGGCAGGGTCGGCTAGCGGGGATTTTATCACTTTATCATATACAACCGCGTTTTTTCTTTCAAGCGCAACGCCTTGGTTTGTTAAAAGTTCCGCTGTCTGCCGGATGATGTGGTTTTTGTATTCCTCATAAGCTTTATGCCATGCAATCCGGGCGGCAATTTTCACCGGTTGTGTACAGTCGTATTCGAGTTTTTCGCGAAGAAACTCTCCGTCAACAATGTATTTTGACAGAAGTGCTTCTCCAAAATACGCGATCTCGTTATCATAATCTTCTTTTGTCCATTTGACTCCGTTTCCGTTCCCGTTTATATACAGAGCATTTCCGTACTTCAGGTCGTCACCGACCTTCAACAGCCGCGCAAGTTTATCGGGCAATTGACTTTCTTCTTCGACTTCCATTTCATATTCGGCAAGTGTTTTTCCGTTGTAAACATATTTGCGGTATTCAGTACCTCTGTCGCAGGCAGTCTGTACCGTAATCGCAAAAACAGTATTTCCCGAGCTGTTTGACAATGCTTCATACAGATCGCAACCTGTTTGTTTGTTTTTCCACTCAACCGTACTGCTGTCGCCGGACGTTCTTTTTGCCCAGACAATATCGGGATCGTCTGCCGGAATAAGTATTTTGTCTGGGGGTGTCTGCGATCTGCTCGTGCAGTGGGTCGGTTGTTCCTGCGAAGTGTCAATATCAGTCATTTCGGGACGATCGCGGTTGAATACGCCGAGCGAAGTTCCTCCAAAAATCGTGACGACAACCAAGAGGCAGGATAGTATCGGGGTGATGAACTTCATTTTATTTCTCCTTTCTTTTTCTTCTTTCATAATGGCATCACTTCGCTTGAAAACGCTATCAGCCATTTCCTTATAGCTCTTCATAGTCAAATCCTCCCTTGAGTAATTCGGATTTTAATGACGATTTTGCCTGATACAGCAAATTCTCAATTTGGCGTTTGCTCTTTTTCATAACGATTGCGGCTTGTTTGTTGTCAAGGTTCTCAAAATATATAAGGCAGATGACTTGACGGTATTCCGGTTTTAATTTACCCAAAGCCTTATGAATGATGATCTTCCGCTCTTCTTTTATGTACGATCTTTCAAGATCGTCTTCATCATTTGATATGTTCTGATATTCATCGACAGAAATATCGGAAATCCTCGATCTTGATCTGATATAATCAAGTGCCATGTTGCGCCCGATTGTATAGAGCCATGTCTTGAATGAGCATTTTCGTGAGAATCTCGGTTTTTTTACAACCAACTTGACAAAAGTTTCTTCCGTCAGTTCTTCCGCAACATACAGATTCTGTACAATACCGTTGAGAAAGAAGATCAGACCGTCTTTGTAATCCCTGATTATTTCAACAATACCATCGGAGTCACCTTCAAGAAAGCGGTGGTAGCTACTTGCGCCGTTGTCCATATAATAACTCCTTTCACCTGTTAGACGTTTGAATATACGTTTTCTCTTAGTCGGATTTGCGTTTTTTTAAAAAAGTTTTCATATCCGCTTCTGTCCGGATCGCATGCTTTTTCTGTGAACAGATATAAGAAAACCCCGGAAAACCTTGATTTTCCGGGGTTTTTGAGTTTTTTTGTTGTAAAGTCGCGGGCGATCAGCGCTTGCTGAACTGAGGTGCGCGACGAGCGGCTTTGAGGCCGTATTTCTTTCTTTCCTTCATACGAGGGTCACGGGTCATGAATCCTGCCTTTTTGAGGGGAGCACGGAACTCATCGTTCGAAGCAACGAGTGCACGTGCGAGACCGTGGCGGATTGCGCCTGCCTGTCCGGAAAAACCTCCACCGGTTACAGTAGCAACAATGTCGAATTTGCCGACTGTGCCGGTAACTCCGAAGGGCTGGTTTACGATCAGCTTGAGAGTCTCGAGACCGAAATAGTCATCAATGTCGCGTCCGTTGATTTTAATGGAACCTGTGCCGGGATAAAGGCGAACTCTTGCGACAGAGCTCTTTCTTCTTCCCGTACCGTAAAAATAGGGTTTTGCGCTTGCGTACATCTTCTAAACTCCTTTCCGATCAAAGTTCTTCCACAGCAGTGGGCTGCTGTGCAGTGTGGGGATGCTCGCCGTGTGCGTAAACATGCAGACGGGTTATGCTCTTATCGCCGATCGAGTTGTGGGGAAGCATGCCCTTGACGGCAAGTTCAACAGCCTTCTCGGGTTTCGTAGCCATAAGGGTCTTGTACGAAACGGATTTAAGTCCTCCGATGTAACCGGAATGATGATAGTAATGCTTCTGCTCAAGCTTTTTACCGGTGAGGACTACTTTTGATGCATTAAGAATAATTACAAATTCGCCGCAGTCAACATGAGGGGTATATTCGGGACGGTGCTTGCCATTGAGAATTGTTGCAGCTTTTGCGGCAACCTTTCCGAGAGGCTTTCCGGCAGCGTCAATGACATACCAACCGCGCTCTACGGTTTCCTTTTTAGCCATATAGGTAGCCATTTTTCTTTCTCCTTGATATATATGTTTGATTTCAACAGTGTGATTATATCACCCATGCGCCCGTTTGTCAAGCGTTTTGAAAATATTTTTTGGACTAAATCAAAAAATCTCTTTAAAAGCTCGCTTTTTCTCTGTTTATCTCGTTTTTTCTTTGTTTCGCTTTTGCGTGTATTTTTATTTGTTTACAATTTGTTTTTATTTTAAAGTCACTGATTTGACAAAATCAGCGTGGATCTTGTGTCATACTGTAAGCATACATAAAATCCGACTTGCATGAATAGTATGTAAGCGGGAAGGGCGTAAGGCATAAAATGCATACAGCTATAAAAACTGAAAGGAAGCAACAGTTATGACGGAAAACAGATATTTACCGGAAGGAATGCTCATCGGAAGTGTTGAAAACACAGAATATATTTCATCACCGCAGGGGCTTGAACGGGCTATGGCACAGGGAAGAATTATCGAATCGACTGCCGTTCTTTGCGACGGAGATCTTAACCTTACGGTTGATCTCGGAAATGTAAAGGGAATAATCAGACGGGATGAGGTAATTTATCAGCCGAGCAATGACGTACCGAAGGATATAGCTATTATATCGCGCGTCGGTAAGCCGATCTGCTTCAAGGTACTTGCAATCGAATATGATGATAACGGAGGTGCGACGGCGATTCTTTCAAGGAGAAGCGCACAGATGGAATGTCTTCATAAATATCTTTTGTGTCTTGATCCCGGAGATATAATCCCCGCGCGTATAACTCACCTTGAACATTTCGGAGCTTTTGTCGATGTCGGATGCGGAATCGCGTCACTGCTGTCTATCGACTGTATATCGGTGTCACGTATATCACATCCGAAGGACAGGTTTTATATAGGTATGCCGATAAAGGCGGTAGTTAAGTCGATCGACCGCGAAACCGGAAGAATATATGTTACTCATAAAGAACTGCTCGGAACATGGGAGGAAAATGCCTCAAGATTCAGAGTCGGACAGACAGTCGTCGGGATCGTCCGCTCGGTCGAGCAGTACGGAATATTTATAGAGCTTGCACCGAACCTTGCCGGACTTGCGGAATATAAAGAAGGTATATCGGTAGGTCAGAGCGTCGCAGTCTACATAAAAAATATAATCCCCGAGAGGATGAAGATCAAGCTCGTGATAATAGACTCGTGTAAGGGTGAGCAAAACACCATGAAAATGGAGTATTATGTGTCGTCGGATAAAGAACATCTTGATTATTGGAGATATTCCCCTGTCGGGACGGCAAAGATAATAGAAAGCAGATTCAGCAGCTGAAAAGAGTGCCGCCACAAAGGCGGCACTCTTTCGGCGTTATACGGTTTATAAATACATCCCGCTTTCGGTTGCGATCCGCATTGCGTCCGAAATAATCGCTGCCGACCTTTCGGCGGCAATTTCTTCGAATTTTTCGTAGCTGATTCCTGCATCATCACCGGCAAGATCGGATATTGCGCGTATTACCGCAAAAGGCTTGCGGTTCAGAAAACATGTCTGCGCTATCGACGCTCCCTCCATTTCGGCAGCTGCCGCGCCGAACTCGGATTTGAGATATGTTCTGATATTGTCTTCACATATGAACTGATCGCCGGATACCACAGTCCCGCAAATATACTTGCTGCCGCCCATATGGAGATCCGCAGATCTTTTGAGCAGATCGGATAAGTCCGCATCGGCTGAAAAACGCGACGGCAGGCTTTTTTCTCCGCCCGAGCAGGGAAGATGCCCTTTTGCATATCCGAACACACGGAGGTCAAAATCGTGCTGTACGGCATCCGTGGCAATCACGATATCGCAGACATTCAGACGGTCGTCAAGCCCTCCCGCAATACCCGTGTTGATTATTCTGTCCGCACCGAATCTGTCAATAAGAATCTGCGTGCATACCGCTGCACATACCTTGCCTATTCCGCATACCACTACCGTAACATCCTGCCCGCACAGTCTGCCGACATGAAATGTAAGATCGGCAAGACCGACTGTGTGTTCGTTTTCCATCTGTGCAACAAGTCTTTTGACTTCGATCTCCATTGCCCCGATTATTCCTGTCATCCTTGTTTTCCTCCTTTCAGCTTTTCGGGTAGATCATACCGTTTTTGTCATTGTTCAGTATGTCGAGAATCCTTCCGCATTCCTTCTGCGCCGATTCGAGCGACAGATTCAGATAATTTCCGCATTCCTTTCTTGATGCTCCGAAAACAGCTCCGCTGTGTGACAGCGTCTTCTCAAGCGCCTCCTTGAGAGCGTCTGTGACCTCGCCGTTTTCGCATCCTCTGACAAGCAGATAAAAGCCGGTCTGACATCCCATCGGTCCGAAATAGATTATATTTTTCCCTATTGTGCCGTTGCGCAGATAGGTCGCGAGCATGTGCTCAACCGAATGCATGGTTATGTTGTCCATGTAATCTCCGCAGTTCGGTTTTCTTGTCCGTATATCGTAGGTTACAATGTCGCCGTCGATGCGTGAAATGTAAATTCCGGGTACAATGAAGTCGTGATCGACTTCAAAAGAAGCTATTCTTTCCATCAGATGCTTTCTCCTTCCGTAAGCCTGTCTATTGCTTTTGCCACACCTGCGTTTTCGACAGTGTCCGTCTCGTATGTGCATATGTGCTTTATGCTGTCGGATGCATTGCCCATCGCAACCGAAATGTCAGCAGTGTAAAACATGTCGATGTCGTTCGGGCTGTCGCCGATTGCAACCGACGTGAATCCGGGATAGTATTGCATAATGCGTTCAACAGAACTGCCTTTGCTGAAGCCTTTGACCGAACATTCAGCGTATGTTTCATTCTGGACAACAGTGTAAAATGTCGAGAAGTAGCGCATTTCCGCAGGCGAAAGTCTGCCCCATATGATGATTTTTTCGGTAATATAGCCGGGGAAGGCGCTCATGAATTCCTCCGGCGAGGAAGGAGTCGGCGCTTTTCCGAAATCATACCCGATAACGTCGGTCCTGCCCTCAAGCTGTCCGCTCCTCTTGCCGTTTATCAGAAATCTGAGCGATTTCAGAACCAATTCGTCTTTTATGTATTCGGAAATGATTACCTTGTCACCTATGCGGATGTAGGCACCCGATGCGGCGGATATTCCGTCGGTTTCAAGCGTTTTTGTCAGCCACTTCGGAACAAATCCCACACTGCGCCCGGTATTTATAAATACGGCATGTCCGGCAGAACGCGCTTTCCCGATTGACAGGATGTTTTCTTCCGGTATTTTGCCTTTTGTCATAAGTGTTTCATCTATGTCTATAAAGAAGACGTATTTTTTCATAAATGCCTCGGATAAAATTTTGTCTGACAAAAAGGTCGGTGCGGCTTGACGTCGCCCGACCTTTTTTTGATTTTTACTTAATGTAATTTTTTACGATAGCTTCAACAGAGTCGATTGCAGACGGTATCTTGTCAATATCTTTTCCGCCTGCCGTCGCGGTGTCGGGACGACCGCCGCCCGAGCCTCCGCATATTGCAGCAACCTCTTTTACGATCCTGCCTGCATTTGCACCCTGCGCTACGGCATCCTTGCCGCATCCGCATATGAAATTCAGCTTTCCGTCAACTACCGACGCCACAACCGTGACAGAGTTTTCGTTTTCCGCACGAAGCTCGTCGCACAGATTTCTTACTGCGGGAAGGGCAAGACCGTCAAGACGTCCGGAATATACCGTCGTGCCGTTTACATCCTTGGCTGATTTGCGGAGTACATCGATCTTCGACGACGCCATCTTTGCTTCGAGCGATTCGATTTCGCTCTTTGCCGCTTTGATTTCCGATTGGAGCTGAGCGGCACGCTTGGTAATATCGGTTGCGGCAACCTTCATTTCTTTTGCGGTCGCCTCAATCAGTGCGTCCTTTTCGGAAAGGAGAGTAAGCACTCCCTGTCCGGTTGTGCCCTCAATTCTTCTGATACCTGCTGCAACCGAGGATTCGGAAATAATTTTGAACAGACCCGCCTTTGCAGTGTTGTCAAGATGCGTTCCGCCGCAAAGCTCTGTGGAGAAGTCGCCCATCTTGACCATTCTTACAACACTTCCGTATTTTTCGCCGAAAAGTGCCATCGCGCCGTCTTTCTTTGCCGTTTCGATGTCGGTTTCGATCGTAACGATCGGATCGCCGATAAGAATGTGGGCATTTACGAGAGTTTCAACCGAGGCAAGCTCGGTTTTGGTGAGAGGAGCAAAATGGGTGAAATCAAATCTTACACGCTGCTCGTCAACATACGATCCCGCCTGCTCCACGTGATTTCCGAGGATTTTGCGGAGGGCTGCCTGAAGCAAATGACATGTCGAGTGATTGCGTGCGATTGCCTGACGGCGTACATCGTTTATTTCGAGCTTTACCGTATCGCCGACGGCAATATCTCCGTTAACCATAGAGCATTGATGTATATAAACACCGTCGATCTTCTGCGTGTCGATCACGTTTACCATGGTATCGCTGTCGTAAATAACGCCGGTGTCGCCGACCTGACCGCCGCCCTCTCCGTAGAAGACCGTCTTGTCGGTAATGATTGAAAATTCGCCCTCGTTGACCCTGTCAACCTTCATGTCGTCGGCAATTATGCCGATGACCTTTGCCATGCAGACGTTGTCTGTGTATCCGATAAAATCGGTTTTGGCAAAGTCGGTGATGAGTGATTTCGACGCATCGCTCCAGCCGGAGATCGAAGCCCGTGCATTGCGCGCGCGTTCCTTCTGCGCAGCCATAAGCCGCCTGAAGCCTTCTTCGTCAAGCGTAAGCGCCTGCTCCGCCGCAATCTCTTTGGTGAGATCGTAAGGGAAGCCGAATGTGTCATAAAGCTTGAATACTTCGTCACCCGGTATCGTATGTCCCCCGCCGGCAATGATTTTCTTTGCAATGTTCGAAAAAATCGAGATTCCCGCATCGATTGTGGACGCAAATCTCTCTTCTTCCATTGTAATTACCTTTTTGATGTAAGGCAGCTTTTCGGTAAGCTCGGGATATTCGGACAGATTTTCGTGCGCGACAACCTCAGCGATGTCGCCGAGGAAAAGTCCGCTTATGCCGAGCAGACGACCATGACGTGACGCACGGCGAAGGAGTCTGCGCAAAACATATCCGCGTCCCTCGTTTGACGGAATTACTCCGTCGCATATCATGAATGTCGATGAGCGGATGTGGTCGGTGATAACGCGAAGCGAAATATCGGTCTTTTCGCCCTGTCCGTAGTGAATACTTGCCTTGTTCGAAATTGCCTTCATGATGTTGCGTACGGTGTCAACTTCGAAAAGGTTGTTTACACCCTGCATTATGCAGGCAAGACGTTCAAGTCCCATTCCCGTGTCGATGTTAGGCTTGGCAAGACGTGTGTAGTTGCCTTTGCCGTCGTTGTTGAACTGGGTGAATACCAGATTCCAGAATTCCATGTATCTGTCGCAGTCACAGCCAGGCTTGCAGTCGGGCTTTCCGCAACCGTATTCGGGTCCGCGGTCAAAATGTATCTCCGAGCAGGGACCGCACGGTCCCGAGCCGTGCTCCCAGAAATTGTCTTCCTTGCCGAGTCGCACAATCTTTGCGGGATCAATGCCGATTTCGTTTGCCCATATGTCATAGGCTTCGTCGTCATCACGGTAAATAGTGACCCAAAGCTTGTCAACCGGCATCTCAAGTACCTTTGTAATGAACTCCCACGCCCATGTGATTGCTTCACGCTTGAAATAATCACCGAAAGAGAAATTACCGAGCATCTCGAAATAAGTGCCGTGACGTGCGGTGATACCGACCCTGTCTATGTCGGGTGTTCTTATACATTTCTGGCATGTCGTCATACGGTGACGCGGCGGCTCGGCTTCTCCCGTAAAATACTTTTTAAGCGGCGTCATCCCCGCGTTGATGAGAAGTATTGATTTGTCGCCTATCGGTACAAGAGGATAGCTTTTGTGACGCAGATGCCCCTTTGATTCAAAAAATGAAAGATATTTTTCACGTATGTCGTTAACTGATGTCCATTCCATATTAACTGCCTTTTTGCCTTTCATAATGGTTATGCTGAAAACAGATTCTCCCTTAATTATACTTTATATTTGGCGATGTGTCAAGTAAAACTTTGAAAAAACTGCAGATAATAAGATATGATGCGGGCAGTCGGAGCTCAATGGCAGAAATGACCATGTTTTTTTTGTTTATATGTCTGTGTCGCGGCAATAATAAATACGGTAATGTCTGAAACGCTTGTAAAAAAAGAAAAGGAAGATCAAGGTATGTATTATGCCAAAGTGGATGTATGCGGAATAAACACTTCAAAATTGCCTGTTCTGTCGGATGAAGAAAAAAAGGATCTGCTTTTGAAATGCAGTAAAGGCGATGAAAATGCACGTACCAGACTTATTGACGGGAATCTGCGGCTTGTTTTGTCCATAGTGAGCAGATTTGCAAGCAGGGGCGAGAATCTTGACGATATGTTTCAGGTCGGTTGTATCGGACTTATAAAGGCTGTTGATAATTTCGACACAACGCATGAGGTCAAATTTTCGACATATGCGGTTCCGATGATAATCGGAGAAATGAAACGCTATCTGAGAGATAACAGCAGCGTGCGTGTCAGCAGATCAATGAGGGATCTTGCATATAAAGCGCTTTCGGCGCGGGAGCGGCTGACAAGACAGAAGGCGGTCGAGCCTACAATAGAAGAAATATCCGCCGAGCTTGAAAAGACCGACGGACATCATTCTCCCGCCGAAATAGTATGCGCACTTGAATCGATCACTCAACCGGTTTCGTTGTACGATCCGGCTTTCACCGACGGAAACGGCTCCGAGAGCCTGTCTATAATGGATCAGATAAAGGACGAAAATGATACCGATGATATGTGGATCGAAGAGATTGCAATAGCCGAGGCAATGAAAAAGCTCCCGCCGAGGGAGCAGAAAATAATCAATATGAGATTTTACAGAAACAAGACCCAGATGGAGATTGCAGGAGAGATCGGTATATCACAGGCACAGGTTTCAAGGCTTGAAAAAGGAGCGCTTGAACAGATAAAAAGACAGCTGTGAAAAACAATGATGCGTCCCGCACAAAAAGTGCGGGACGCATCATTTTCATGTCATTTTTCTTCGTCAATGATTGCAAGACCGAGATCCGCAAGAGCGACAGGATCGGCTTTGGCAGGGCATTTCGACATAAGCTCGGAAGCGTTCTGAACCTTCGGAAAGGCTATAACGTCACGCAGGGAATCGGCTTCCACCATCGTCATTACAAGACGGTCAAGTCCCATTCCCGAGCCTCCGTGAGGCGGTGCACCGTATTTGTATGCGTCAACAAGAAATCCGAATTTCGTGTCTATTTCCTCGGGCGTAAGTCCCAGCGCCTTGAACATCTTTTCCTGAAGCTCCCAGTCGGTGATTCGTATGGAGCCGGAAAGAAGCTCTGTGCCGTTGAGGACAAGATCATAACATTCGGCGTAGACTTTGCCGGGATCGGTTTCAAGATAGGGCAGACATTCCTCGTGGGGCATGGTAAACGGATGATGCATTGCATCCCAGTGTCCGGTTTCCTCGTTCCATTCGAAGAACGGGAATTCGGTGACCCAAAGGAAGTTGTATTTTCCGTGAGGGATCATGTCGAGCTGTTTTGCAATCATTACGCGGAGTGCTCCGAGCGTCGGAAGAACAACCGAGTTTTTGTCGGCAACAAAGAGGGCAACATCCCCTTTTACACAATCGATTGAAGCAAGAAGATCGCGGAGGTCATCCGGAGTAAAGAATTTTGCAAAAGAACAGTTCGGCTGATCGTCAACAAAGCGCGCGAAAGCAAGACCCTTGGCACCGATACCCTTGGCATGTTCGGTAAGCTTGTCAATCTCCTTGCGCGAAAGCTTTGCGGCGCCTCCCTTGACAACAATCGCACGGACGGACCCGCCGTTTTCCACTGCCGACGTAAACACACCGAATCCGCAGTTTTTCACTTTCTCGGACACATCCTGTATTTCCATTCCGAAACGGGTGTCGGGCTTGTCGGAACCGAATCTGTTCATCGCTTCAACATAGGTTATGTGCGGCATCGGCTCAAGGTCAATGCCGAGTATCTCTTTGTAGAGACGGCGCATAAGCCCCTCGTTCATCGCCATGATATCTTCCTGGGTTGCAAACGACATTTCAAGGTCGATCTGCGTGAATTCGGGTTGACGGTCTGCACGCAGATCCTCGTCTCTGAAACATCTTGCTATCTGAACATAACGGTCAAATCCGCCTACCATGAGAAGCTGCTTGTATATCTGAGGGGACTGCGGAAGCGCGTACATACAACCGTGATGTATACGGGAGGGAACAAGATAGTCGCGCGCACCCTCCGGAGTCGGCTTTATCATCATCGGAGTTTCTATCTCGTAAAAGCCGTTCTCGTAGAAATAATTTCTTGCAATGCGGGCGATTTCGTGACGGAGCATTATGTTCTTCTGAAGGGAAGGACGTCTCAGATCAAGATAACGGTATCGGAGAGCTGTTTCGTCGCCGACCTTCGCATTGTCGGAAATTTCAAACGGAGGGGTGGCTGCCTGTGAAAGAATCTTCATCCCTGACACTTCAATCTCAATTTCACCTGTCGGAATGTTTTTGTTGATTGCTCCCTCGCCTCTTGATCTGACAATACCTTTTGCCGATAAAACATATTCGCTTCTGATCGAGAAAGCCTTGTCAAACAAAGCCTTGTCGGTGTCAGGATCAAATGCAAGCTGTATAATGCCCGTGCGGTCGCGCAGGTCAATGAATATCAGCGAGCCGAGGTCACGCTGGCGCTGTACCCAACCGCATACCGTGACCGACTGCCCGATGTTTTCCTTTGTCAGATCTCCGCAGTAATGCGTTCTCTTGTCTGATGCACTGAAAAATTCTGCCATTTTATTTTTCCTCTTTCCTGTCTGCAATATTTTTTATTGTATCGACGACCGAGTCAAGCATGATCTCGGCGGAAGTGCTGTCACTCATGTTCCGCAGCTCTGCTTTGCCGGATGAAATTTCGTTGTCACCGAGAACAATAACATATGCCGCGCCGATCTTGTTCGCATACTTCATCTGTGCTTTAAGCGACCTGCCGACGGTATCCGTTTCGGCTTTTATCCCCGCTCTTCTGATTTTTTCGGTCAGACATACGGCGTAAAGCGCGGCGTCATCCCCCATGGGAGCTATATATATGCCCGATCGCTCTGCTCTTTCGGGCAGATTAACTGTGGGAAGCAGACGTGAAATGCCCATTCCGAAGCCGCAGGCAGGAAGATGTGTACCGCCAAGCTCCTCCATAAGCATGTCGTATCTGCCGCCTCCGCATATCGTTGACTGCGCTCCCATTCTTTCATCGTTGCAGATAAATTCGAATACCGTTTTCGTGTAATAATCAAGTCCGCGGACGATGGAACTGTCAATGACATAGTCAATTTCCATGCCGTTAAGATAGCTTTTCAGCTTGTTCATGTGCTCACTGCATTCCGGACACAGACAGTCTACCGAGCGCGGTGCATTCTTGGAAAGACGCTTGCAGACTTCCGATTTGCAGTCA
Organism: uncultured Eubacteriales bacterium; assembly: GCA_934486825.1. Classification (GTDB taxonomy): domain Bacteria; phylum Bacillota; class Clostridia; order Oscillospirales; family CAG-272; genus CAKSQF01. Next base: position 28,881 of record CAKSQF010000021.1, read on the forward strand.
AGTATGCGCATCGGATTTGTATCAAGTCTGCTCTTGCAGGTGTCGCAAAGCTCATCCTTTTTGCTTTCGAAATATGCGCGGAGTTTTTCGTAATATGCGGGACGACAGCTCGGACATCCTATTGAATTGATGTGCAAGGAAACATTTTTTATCCCGAGTCCTTTTATGATACCGTCCGCAAGAGCAATGACCTCGGCATCCGCCGCCGGAGTTGCGGCACCGAACATTTCGACACCGAACTGTGAAAACTCACGGTATCTGCCCTTCTGCGGTCTTTCGTGACGATAGCAGTTTATGATGTAGTAGTATTTGAGCGGCATCGCGTCTCCGTATTTGCCGCTTTCGATTATGGCTCTGGCAACGCCTGCCGTACCTTCGGGACGCAGAGAAAGGGAAGGACCGTCACGGTCGATAAAGGTGTACATTTCTTTTTGTACAACGTCTGTCGTGTTGCCGACTCCTCTTGCAAACAGCTCGGTCGATTCAAGCACCGGAGTGCGGATTTCTCCGAATCCGAATTCTGCGGCGGTTTTTCTTGCCGTGTCCTCAATGTACTGTAATTTTTCGGTTTCGTCGGGGAAGAGATCAAGCATCCCCTGCGGTTTTTTTATCATTGTCTGTACCTCTTACCGTTTGTACTGTAAAATCTTCAGCAATCAATTATAGCATATTTTTTTCACTATTTCAACATATAGACAAACATTTTATTGAAAAATATCGTAGGATTACAATAGATATGTTATACCGAGAAAAAAGTCAAAAAAGAACGGCAATCGTGAGCCGAATGTGTTACAGTTAAGTCACCACAACAAAAAAATCGATGTCGGATTTGTTTCTGCGGCTTGCCGTTCATTTTCGCAGATACAACACTTTTTCCCATGTGTCCGCTTAACTGGTTCTCTCCTAAAGCTACTCTCTTTAATTTTTTGAGTCTCACTGTAACTTATCATTGACAAACCGACAATTCGATCGTGCACAGATCGGGATATGCTATTGACTCTTGGCGAAAAAGGTGATAGAATACAAATATATATATTATTTGCACCGGATTCGGCGCAGGAGGGGTATTTTTATGGGTTTTTTGTCAAATAAGACCGCAATAATTACCGGCGGCGGCAGAGCGGTATTGAGCGACGGAAGCTGTGGCTCGATCGGATACGGAATTGCGACCGCATATGCAAAGGAGGGAGCAAATCTCGTCCTTACCGGGCGGAATGTGCAGAAGCTTGAAGAGGCAAAGAAAGAGCTTGAGCGTCTCTATAACGTAAAGGTTCTCCCTGTACAGGCGGATGTGAATGCAGGTGCCGATAATGAGGCTGTTGTCGCAAAGGTTGTCAGGGCGGCGATCGACGAATTCGGAAGAATAGATGTGCTTATCAATAACGCACAGGCATCGGCATCCGGTGTAACGCTTGCCGATCATACGACCGAACAGTTTGATCTGGCGGTTTATTCGGGACTTTACGCAACATTTTACTACATGAAAGAATGTTATCCTTATCTTAAAGAAACCAAGGGTACGGTTATTAACTTTGCATCGGGAGCCGGACTGTTCGGTAATTACGGACAGTGTGCATATGCTGCCGCAAAGGAAGGCATCCGCGGTCTTACGAGAGTTGCCGCTACCGAGTGGGGACGTGACGGAATTAACGTCAACATCATCTGCCCGCTCGCCTGGACCGCTCAGCTTGAAAAGTTTGAAAAGGCATACCCCGACGCATTCAAGGCAAATGTAAAAATGCCTCCGATGGGTCATTTCGGAGATGTCGAAAAGGAGATCGGACGCGTTTGCGTTCAGCTTGCTTCTCCTGATTTCAAGTATATGAGCGGTGAGACAATAACCCTTGAAGGCGGTATGGGTCAGCGTCCCTGACCGTAAGCATAAAAAAACCAGTCGGCAACTGCAGACTGGTTTTTTTATGCTTTTTTATCTTTCCTCGCGGAAATACGAAAGACCGAGAGATGCCGGCGGTTGATTTTCCTTCTTCTTTGTTGCGCTTGTGATAATCAGAACAATTATCGTTACAACATAGGGAAGCATGTCGAGTATCGGTGTGGTCTTCATGCTGACATGAAGCTCTTTTATGCTCGGGATGTATGATCCCGCAACATAAAGCATGCCGAAAAGCGATGAACCGAAAATACTTACGACAGGTTTCCACAATGTGAATATAACGAGCGCTATCGAGAGCCATCCGAGCGCCGAAATACCGAGGTAGGCTTCCTGCGAGCCGGCATAGTCCATGATGTAGAACAGACCGCCGAGTCCCGCAATCCCGCTTCCCACAAGAGTTGCGACATATTTGTATGCGGTAACATTTATACCCATTGCGTCCGCCGTAGCAGGATTTTCTCCGACCGCACGAAGATGCAGTCCGACTCTCGTTTTGTTAAGAACGAATGTCGTTACAATCGCAATAATTATTGCGAGAAAAACCATAACGCCGCAGTATTTGAAGGTCGTGTTGTCCGCAAACGGAAAACGGAAATATTTTATTGCATAAAGATATCTCGTTCCGGAGGCAGATGCCATTGCCGTAATCTTCGACATGATAAACTTCATGGTTCCGACACCGAAGGTCGTCAGTGCAAGACCGGTGACATTCTGATTTGCATGAAGCGTAACCGTGAGGAAGCTGAATATAAGTCCCATTGCGGCGGCGGAAAGGAAGGATGCAATAATCGCAACGGTGACTACCAGCGCTCCGGGAAGGGAAGTCCCCGACAACAGCTGAAGTGTCATACAGCCGCCTGCCGCACCGACACACATTATTCCGGGAAGACCGAGATTCAGCTGTCCGACTTTTTCGGTTATGATCTCACCCGTGGAGCCGTAAAGAAAGGTCATGCCGAGCGGAATTGCGCTCAGAAGATAATTTATCAGCTTGTCCATTACTTTTTACCTCCATTTTTGCGGGAGCGGAAATTGATTTTGTACTGTATGAAAAATTCACAGCCTATGATAAAGAAAAGTATTATGCCTGTTATCATGTCCGGGAAAGCCGGGCTGACATCAAAATTCTGCGATACCTGTGCAGAACCCTGACTCAGAAAAACAATAAACAGAGAGGTCAGCGCCATAACAGCCGGATTGAACTTCGCAAGCCATGATACCATTATCGCGGTAAAACCCCTGCCGCCGACCGTCTCGGTGGTTACCGAATGGTCAAGTCCGCTTACGATCAGAAATCCGGCAAGACCGCAAAGTGCTCCCGAAAGGATCATGGTGCGTATAATTACCTTTTTAACATCAATTCCTATGTAGCACGCGGTTTTGTAGCTCTCGCCGACAACCGATATCTCGTACCCGTGCTTGCTGTAATAAAGGTAAATGTACATTGCAATCGCAATGAATACGGTGATGAGTATTATAAGCAGATATTCGTTTCCGACCGTCGGAAGATGCCCGTCGGGAAGAACACCGAGCGAGCTTGACCCGTTCGGAGTCCATATGATAAGGAAGTATGATACGATGCAGGTTGCAACGTAATTCATCATAAGAGTGAAAAGCGTTTCGTTTGTGTTCCATATCGCCTTGAATATAGCGGGGATGGTACCCCAGATGCTGCCGACGACAATCGCGGAGACAAGCATTATTACCAGAAGCAGAGCATCCGGAAGCTTTCCGCCGAGATAGAACATGCATGCCGCCGTTGCAAGTGCACCCATGAGTGTCTGTCCTTCGGCTCCGATGTTCCAGAATTTCATTCTGAATGCGGGGGTGACCGCAAGCGAAATACAGAGAAGCACGGCAGCATCCTTTAGAAATTTCCATATCTTGCGCTGTGAGCCGAGCGAACCCTTAAGAAGCGCGGAATAGAAGTCGAGAGGAGAAGCACCGATGACAATAAATGAAAGAATACCGCAGATGATAAAAGCCGCGAGGATCGCAATGAGACGTATGCACCATGCCTTGTACCACGGAATGTATGCGCGCTTTGCTATGTGAAAAAGCGGTTCGCGTACCTTGTTTTCAGTTGTTTCCATTGCTCTTTGCCTCCTCTTCGGAATTGTTTGCCGCACACCTGTCCGTTTTGGTCATCAGGAACCCGATTTCTTCTTTTCCGGCTTTGCGTCCGTCCACGATGTCCATTACCTTTCCGGAATTGAGAACGAGTATGCGGTCGCAAAGTTCGATAAGAACATCAAGATCCTCGCCGACAAAGATGATTGTTACACCGTTTTCCTTCTGCTTGTTGAGAAGATTGTAGATAAGATAGGACGAATTGATATCAAGACCGCGGACAGGGTATGCAACCATAAGAACCTTCGGAGCTACCGCAATCTCGCGTCCGACAAGTACCTTCTGAACGTTGCCGCCCGAAAGTCTGCGAACCGGCGTGTGTGCCGACGGAGTGGCAACGTCAAGCTCCTTTATGATCTCGCCCGCAAGTATGTCGGGCTTACTGCGGTCAACGAAAACCGATTTGCCCTTTCTGTAACTCCGGAGCATCATGTTGTCAACAATGTCCATGTTTCCGACAAGACCCATGCCGAGACGGTCTTCGGGCACAAATGACAGACGTATGCCGAGTTCCTTTATCTGAAGCGGCGTTTTGTCGCGCAGGTCAATTATCTCATCCTCATTGAATAAAACCTTGCCGCTGTTTACAAGCTCGCGGATTTTTTTGTTGCTCATACTGGAAAAGCTGACCGCGCTTCCGTCTTCGTAATGGAAGGCACCCTTGGCGGCAAGCTCCTTTACCCGGTGCAGATCCTTGTGAAAGAAGGTGACCGGCTTGTTCTTTTTGGGATTGTGGAATATGATGTCTCCGCTCTCGGGGTGCTGAAGTCCGGCAATGGCTTCGAGAAGCTCGCGCTGACCGCTTCCGGCAATTCCGGCTATGCCGAGTATCTCTCCCGAATACGCCTCAAACGAAATGTTTTTCAGTATGTCGGTTCCTTCGGAATCCTTGCCGGAAAGCCCCTTTACCGCAAGACGCAGTTCGGGATTCTTCGGTTCGGTGCGTTCGATGTTCAGCGAGATCTTCTTTCCCACCATCATTTCGGTAAGCTCGGATTCGGAGGTTTCGGAAGTGTTTACCGTGGCAATGTGTTCACCCTTACGCAATACCTCGACACGGTCGGATATGGCAAGTACCTCGTGAAGCTTGTGCGTGATAATTATAATCGATTTTCCGTCATCCCGCATTTTTCTGAGAACATCGAAAAGCTTTTCGGTCTCCTGAGGGGTCAGAACCGCCGTCGGCTCGTCAAGTATGAGTATGTCAGCGCCGCGGTAAAGAACCTTGATTATTTCGACCGTCTGCTTTTCGGAAACCGACATCTCGTGAATCTTCTTTTTCGGATCGATGTTGAATCCGTATCTGTCGGCAATCTCCCGGACACGGGTGTTGACATTTTTTATATTGTATTTTTTGCCGTCATTTACGCCGAGAACTATGTTTTCGCTTGCCGAAAAAACATCAACCAGCTTGAAATGCTGATGTATCATACCTATTTTATACCTGAAGGCATCCTTCGGAGATTTAATGACAACCTCTTCTCCGTTTATGTATATCTCGCCGCTGTCCGGATAGTATATTCCGGAAATCATATTCATAAGAGTGGTCTTGCCGCATCCGTTTTCTCCCAGAATGGCAAGAATTTCACCCCTGTAAACCGTAAGATCGACATTTTTGTTCGCTACGATGCTTCCGAACGATTTTGTTATGTTCCTCATTTCGAGGACAATGTCCTTCTCGGAAGTGCTTTTTGTGCGGATTTCGCTGTTAATCGGATCGCTCACGGTAACCTCCTCAATAAATCTCTAAGTCAAGCCCGAAAGTTATAAACCAAAATGGGACGGAGAAATTATTCTCCGCCCATTTTTAATTGTTTTTTGTAAAATCAATATTTCTCGTTAAGGAAATTGATGCCATCAATTCTGATGTCGAAGTAAGGAGCCGAACGATACTCGGACTCGTGGAAGTATCCGTCCTTAATTACCTCGGTATCCTTTTCATAGTTTTCATCGGTATCGACATCGGCAAGATAAGAATCAAGCTTCTTTCCGTCTACGGTGAATGTCGAGGTGTCGAATACATGAAGCTTGCCGGATTCGAGAAGAGCCTTGATCTCGTCGATCTTCTTCTGTGTGTCGGCGGTGGGAGCCTTCTTGCCGAGATCGGTAAGTTTGACCGATCCGGATTTGAGATCGCCGCACCAGTCGGTCTTGATTTCGGTGCCGTTGATTACGCTCTCGCAGATGTACTTGACGTAAGGAGCCCAGTCGATCTTGGAGGATACGATGAAGGTGTTGGGGCAGTCAGCCTCGGTGGAACCGTTGTAGGAAACGTTCGGAACGCCCTTTTCCTCGCAGGCAGAGGGAGCGCCCATGGAGTCTGCATGCTGGCTGATGAGAACGCAGCCGTTGTTGATAAGCGAAAGGGCAGTGTTCTTCTCGGCGTCTTCCTTGTACCATGAGCCTGTGAACTGAACGTCCATAGTAACGGAGGGGCAGACATACTTTGCTCCGAGATAGAAGGAGGTGAGTCCGGAGATAACCTCGGCGTATGTATATGCACCGACATAGCCCATCTTTGCATTTTCGGCTGTGATCTTGCCGTCGGCGATCATCTCGTTGAGCTTAAGACCTGCGGCAACGCCGGCAAGAAATCTGCCTTCGTAGATCGACGCAAATGCGTTGTGGTAGTTCTTGAGTCCTTCGGTGTGTGCCTTTGTACCTGTGGCATGGCAGAACTGAACCTCGGGGAACTTCTTTGCAGCCTTTATCATGTAAGGCTCATGACCGAACGAATCGGCAAATATAACCTTGCAACCCTCGTCAACAAGGTCGGCAGCGGCTTCGTAGCACTCGTTGCCTTCGGGAATGCCTCTCTTGAATATGACCTGAGAGTCCTTGAGACCGAGCTGCTTCTGAGCATCTTTTACTGCGTTGATAAAGTTAAGGTCGTATGTCGAATCTTCGTCGTGAAGAAGGATGACACCGAGCTTAAAATCGCTTTTTGAGTTGCCGCACGATGTGGCAACAAGTGCAAACGAAACAAGCAGGGTTGCACAGAGGATGATGGACAAAACTTTCTTTAACATGATTTTTCTCCTTTTATATATAAATTTTTTTGGGAGCTGTGTAAGACCGGCAGTCGTCAGCGAAAGACAATGCCGTTTTCGGGATCCATGCTTTCAATGCAGGCAAGCGATTCGACGCGGATGCCCTGCGAGCGAAGCTCGTCGCCGCCGCCCTGAAAGCGTTTTTCAATGCCGACCGCACACCCGCAAAGATGTGCGCCCGACTGCTTTACGATCGATATAAGTCCGCGCAATGCTTCGCCTCTGGCGAGAAAATCATCCACGATCAGAATCCTGTCCGAGCCGGAAAGGAGGGAAGCGGGAACGACTGCGTTGTAGCAGTTGCCGTGAGTCATGGATCTGACCTCGGCTGTAAGCATCTCGCCGACCTGTGTCGATGCACGGTGCTTTTTCGCAAAAACAACGGGGACGCCGAGATATACGGCTGCCGCCGTAGCTATGGCAATCCCCGAGGCTTCTATGGTTACAACTTTGGTAATGTTATCCTTTTCGAAAAGGCGTGCGATCTCCTGACCCACTTTCATAATGAGTCCCGTGTCAAGCTGTTGATTGAAAAAGGTGTTGACTTTGAGTATGTCGCCCGAAAGAACAACTCCGTCTTTGATAATTCTGTCTTCAAGAATCTTCATTTCAGTCAACTTCCTTTCAAAAAAATAAAACAGACCCGCCGAGCCTGTTTCCGATAAGATAAACCGCAAAAATATCCCTGCCGGTACACGGCAAAGACCCGACCAATAGTCGCACCTGAGGGGGCGCGGTAGAAACATTCGACCCGTTTTTTCTCGAACCTATATTGGAAACATGCTATGAAATTTTCGATACTCTATTGTAGCACACTTTTTTCAAAAAAGCAAACCCATAATTGCCAAAACATTTTACAAATTATCACGGCACATTTTGTTGCTTTTGCACAACTTCGGTCGAAATGCCGCTTTGAATGTTCCGGTGATATGCGGCAATGCGGTGCGATATAACATATGTAAAATGAATGTGTCTGAATTTTGCACAGTAAAAAAAGAAACCAAAAACAAAACATGTCTAAAATTTGCACAAAAATGTCCGATTTTAACATTGCATTTTTGAAAATAAGTGCTATAATGAATGTGTCGATGAAACGGAAGTGATTTCCGTAAATGAAAATCTGAAAGGAAACTACCATGAAAAGAGTAATTTCTCTCATTCTCGCGATCGTTATGGTCGCGCTTCTCGCTCCGATGGCAATATCGGCAGACGAGATCAAAACGGTTGACGCATCGTGTCCCGAGGATGCCAACGAAAAAGTCGTACACGGGCAGTGGACAATCACAAAGAAATATTTTGCAGTGTCCTACTCGATGAACTATGTTGCCGAGGCGGGGAAAAAGGGTAATAACGGTTGTAACGGTATTACTCTCGGCGACAATGACAGCACCGGATGCGTGTTCATCCCCTACGGCGACAGCGGAGAAAAGAAAGCTCCGAACAAGATAATATGGTTCGGTCCCTGGTGGAATGGCAGCTCTCCGTTCGGCGTTGTAAATAACGGAGCCGAAAAGGCACAGGTCAATATCGCCGATTACGTCGGTAAGGACATCACTGTTCTTCTCGTAGGTTCTTACGAAAACAAGAAGCTTACCGTTAAGGCATACCTCAACGGCAATCAGATCAAGGCGTGGAAGGCAGACGAATACGCTGTTGAAGATTTCAACGGCAAGATCGGCTGGGCAACCAAGGTTTCCGGTCTGAAGGCTACCGCTAAGTTCGTTGAGTCCGACAAGGCTCTTGACAAGACCGCATTTGACGCAAAGGCTCCCACAACCGGTGTTAAGGTAGG
>CAKSQF010000022.1 GCA_934486825.1 uncultured Eubacteriales bacterium
CACGCCCGCATGCGCAAGTGCAAGCTGTATCGCTTCATCGGCGGTGATCTTTACATTCGGGATTTCGGGAGTGACCGGAGAATCGACCGCTTCCTTTTCGGATTTGATAATGTTGCCGTTTGATGCGTCGATTTCGTATTCGTATTCGAACCCGCCGCAGACAAATTCGATCTCGTAGACTATCCTGCCGTCATCGTCGTCGGTGTCGATTTCAAGCGCGTTTGCGTCGGCTTTGAGCACGCCCGCATGCGCAAGTGCAAGCTGTATCGCTTCATCGGCGGTGATCTTTACATTCGGGATTTCGGGAGTGACCGGAGAATCGACCGCTTCCTTTTCGGATTTGATAATGTTGCCGTTTGATGCGTCGATTTCGTATTCGTATTCGAACCCGCCGCAGACAAATTCGATCTCGTAGATAATCCTGCCGTCATCGATATCGAATTCGATTTCAAACGAGGTTGCCTCGTCGCGGGATACTCCCGCCGCGTCAAGAGCAATCTTTTTCGCCTGTTCGCCTCCGATGTATGCCTTGTCGCTTGCCTCGCCGACGATATCAAGCTTTTTGCCGCCCTCTTCGCCGATTGCGTCGTAGAGCTTGCGCATGATGAGATTCAGCTCGTTTATCGAAAGCGACGAAAGCTCTTCAAATGTATGGACAGGGTTCTTTGAGATGATTTCGTTTATAAGCTGAGCTTTCCCCACCGATATGCCGTATTTGTCGGCAATATTTTTAAGTTCTTCGCTTTTTGTGACCGTCTGACTGAGCACGGCACCCGAGAAGCTGTCGGTTTTGAGTAATTTGTCGATCTCGGCAGTCAGCTTTTCGCGGAGAGCGGTTCCGCGCTCCGCGTTTTTGTTGTCAACGCTTACAAGGATTGAGTTTGCAAGCTCGCTGAGATAGCCGTTTTTGAGCATAGAGCCGATAAGTGCGCTGACCGCAACGTCAAGCTTGCAGCCGACAAGCTCCATATCGCCTATGATGGTTTTTCCGTCGTCGTTAAGCGCGACGACATCAAGCACCCGCTCTTTTTTGTTGATCTGCAATTCGATGCTTGGGTTGACATCGAGCGATACGGTTGAATCGACGGTATTTTCGGCACGGTATGCACCTATGCCGAACAGTGCGCCTGCGGTAATGCAGAGGCAGAGGCAGGCGGCGATTGCCGCAAGCCGCAGGTAATTTTGCTTTTTTCTGACAGGGGATTTCATTTCGATAATTTGTCCTTTCTGCTTTTTGCAGTCGGAAAGAACAGCAGACCTGATATCCGGTGTTGCATTTTCGTATGCCCTCCGGAGCTTTTCGTTTATTTCTGAATTTTTCACAGTTGCCGCCTCCTATTGCAAGTGTTTTCTGAGCTTTTTCAGTGCTCTGGTGTATTTCGAAAGAACGGTTGACAGGGGAAGACCGAGAATTGATGCTATCTCTCTGTGACGCAGACCGGTGATCGCATGAAGTGATACTATCTGCCGTTCGCTGTCATCGAGTTTTTCCATGCAAAGCCCGAGAATACAGCGGTCTTCTACCGAAATCGAATCGGCGTCGGTAAAATACGGTTCCCAATCGTCCTCGGCAAGTTCGGAGTTTCTTTTCCGCCCGCGCAGAAGCTGCATGCAGAGATTTTTCGTGATCGTCAGTATCCAGGCAAGCGGCTTGCCCTGCGGACGATAGTCTGCGGCATTTTCCCATACGGCAATATAGCAGTCGTGCATAATATCCTCGGCGTCATGTGCGTTCTTAAGAATCGAAAGGGCAAAACCGTACACGGCAGAGCTTGTCCGGAGATAGAGCTGTTCCAAAGAGGCCTTGTCACATGCAGATATGCCTTGGAGCAGTTTCTCTGTATCGACGTCGTCGCCTTTTTGCTTTTTTTCTGTTTTTACCGGTTTGCAGGAATAAAGCAGCATAGTTTCACACCTTTCATTATATTAACGCGGGAAAAGGACATTTTATCGCATAACCCCCGAAAAAATTTTTCGGGGGTCGTAAAATCGGTATTGCCGTTTTATTTTTTCGTATACCGGTCGGCGTATGAGGTGGCGAGCGAGTCGCACCGCTCGTTGTATGGGTGACCGTTATGCCCCTTGACCCAGACGTATTTTATCTCGTGCGGAGCGATCGCCGCAAGCAGTCTGTCCCAGAGTTGAGGATTCTGTGCCGCCGAACCGTCCGACTTTTTCCAGCCGCGTTTTTTCCAGCCGACCGCCCACCCCTTTTCGAGTCCGTTTATCACATACTGCGAGTCGGAGGTGAAGGTGACCGAGCAAGGCTCCTTCAGCGCCTCAAAGGCGGCGATTGCACCCATCAGCTCCATACGGTTGTTGGTCGTTTCGGCGTCTCCGCCCGAAAGCTCTTTTTCGGCTTTTCCGCAGACGAGGATTGCACCCCAACCGCCCGGTCCCGGGTTGCCTCTGCATGCGCCGTCTGTGTAGATCTCAACCTTTTTCAAAGCGTCCGCTCTCCTTCGCAGGCAAGTGCGATAAGCCTGTCGATAATTTCGGGATAGCTCATGCCGCCTGCCATGAACAGCTTCGGATACATGCTGATCGAGGTGAAGCCGGGCAGTGTGTTGATCTCGTTGAAGATTGCTCTGCCGTCGTCGGTGACGAAAAAGTCAACTCTTGAAAGCCCCCTGCAGCCGAGTGCCCTGTAAACGGTGAGCGCGTTTTTCTTTATCTGCACGGACAGGGCATCCCCGATGCGCGCGGGGATGTAGTAGGATGCGCTGTCCGACTGGTATTTTGCCTTGTAGTCGTAAAATTCCGCACCCGGATCGATCTCGCCGCAGACCGATGTGACCGCATTTTCGTTGCCCATGACGGCGATCTCGACCTCCCTGCCGCGGATATATTCCTCAACAAGTATCTTTGAGTCGGTCAGCGCCGCCTTTTCAAGCGCGGGAATCAGACCGTCGGCGGTCAGGACCTTGCTCACTCCGACCGACGAGCCTGCGGACGACGGCTTTACAAATACCGGGAAGCCGAGCTTTTCGCGCACCTCCGACAGGACTCTGTCGTAATTATCTCCCTTGCGGACGACTATGCATTTTGCCTGTGAAACGTCGGTAAGCGAGATTACCGCTTTTGTCGTCGCCTTGTCCATGGCTGCCGCCGAAGCTTTACAGCCCGAACCGACAAAGGGTATCCCCGACAGCTCCAGCAGTCCCTGGAGACTGCCGTCCTCGGCATATTCGCCGTGGACGGCGGGGAAGATGACATCGATCGGGAGCTTTTTGCCGTTTTCGCAGATGATCGCATTTACTTTGCGGGTCGGAGCGATATATGCGGGGGTGAGATGCGCGCTGTCGCCGCACCAGCTGCCGTCCGGCAGTGCCGACGGCTCGCCGTCATAAAGATACCATCTGCCGTCTTTTGTTATGCCGAGCATATGGCAGTCGTATTTTTCTCTGTCGAGATTCGAAATGACCGAGTAAGCCGTGGAAAGCGAAACCTCATATTCGGAGGACATGCCGCCGAATATGACGCAGACCTGTTTTTTCATGATTGATATGTCCTTTCGGTAATTATATAATTATAAACCTGAGGAATTTCGCCGCGTCAGTACCGCGACACGGTCGTTCCCCGAGTAGTCTTTTCCGATTTTTGTGTCAAAGCCGTTTTCGGAGGCGATCGACGAGATGTCGTCTGCCTGATCGAAGCCGATTTCAAAGACGAACGCACCGCCGTCGGTCAGGTTTTTCGCAAACGCGCCGACAATGCGTCGGTAGAAGACAAGTCCGTCCATGCCGCCGTCAAGCGCGAGCCGCGGCTCTGCCGCAAGCCCCGGGTATTCGTCGATATCCGCCGATCTTATGTAGGGCGGATTCGATATAATGAGATCGAATTTTTCGTCTCCGAGCGGATCGTCCGAAAGTATGTCGGCAGTCACAAGGACGGCACGTTCCCTGCAGCCGAGCAGCTCTGCCGACTGCGCGGCGGCATCAAGCGCACCCGCCGACAGATCGACGAGAAGTCCGCGGACGCAGTCCTTTCGCTCGTCAAGAAGGGTAAGACCGATACAACCCGAGCCGGTGCACAGATCGGCAAAGCTCCCGTTTTCGGGGAGCAGTGCGACCGCTTCCTCCGCGACCCGTTCGGTGTCGGGGCGGGGAACAAGGCAGTCGCGGTTTATCACGAAGTCGTGCCTGTAAAAAAACCATTTGCCGATTATGTATGCGAGCATTTCGCCCGACTTCACCGCTTCGCAGACCCGTCTGCGTTCGTCGGGGTCGGAGTAGGTCCCGTTTATGATGCGCAACTCATCCCGCGTCAGCTCAGCCATCACAGGCACTTCCGTTTCCTGCCGCGTCCTTTATTTCAAAGAAGAGATTGTCAACCGGGACGCCCTTCTTTTTTGCATAGTTGACCGTCTGAAAGCTGCCGCCCGTGCGTCTGCGCGGATCACAGCAGGCGATAAGCAGATCGGAGCTGTCAACCATGAAGTAATTTCTATCCTTCATGCACCCGTCAACATATTCGTCGTACAGGTATCTGACCTCGTCGTAATAACCGTAAAGCTTTGCGTAAAGCTCTCTGTCGGCGGGCTTCCATCTCGATTCCTGCCCCTTGTGCGGGCAGGCGAGGATCATTCTGAATCTGCCGTTGTAGCCCTCTTTTTTGAGATGCACAAGCGCAACCGCCGCGGCGGTATCGAAGCCGAGCGCACCTCCGAGGTAAAATTCGACCGTTCCGTGGTTGTCGATAAGGTCGGCAAGCTTTTTTCTCAGAATATCGGATGCCGCTTTCATTTCGGCGGCGCTGAGCGATCTGTGCCCCGTAAATGCGCAGGCTCTGATAATGTTCATGCAATCACTGTCCCTTCATTATTTATATTTAAGTTTTTACCGTTCAATGCCCGGATCCGGAAAATCCGATTGCGCAATTATATCATCGGAATTATGCGGGGAAAGTCTGAAGTTTGTTTCTTCTGCAAATGCAATATGACCGCTGTTCACTGCCGTCCGACGGGGTAAGTCCGACGTCCGAACAGACCGCCTCAAGCGTGAAGCGGTTGTTTTTTGCCGCCGCCGAAATTTCATCGACCGTGTAACAGCGTTCGCACTGATGTTCCTCGGCGCGGCGGTACAAGCCCTTTTTTTCTTCGATAAAAAAGGTAAGATCGAAGTCGCAGAGCCTTGTTTTTTTGTCAAACGAGTTCTGCCAGACGCAGAAAACGCCGTCCGCGTCGTAGGTGTAGACGTTGTTTGCGTAGATCTCGCCGAACTTGCGCTCGGTATTTATGTCAAAGATGAAGAGTCCGCCCGGAGAAATAAAGTTTTTGAGCTTTGAAAAAAGGATGTCGAGTTCGCCGTCGCCCGTCAGATAGTTGACCGAATCAAGACAGCAGACCGCCGCTTCGACGGTGCCGTAAAGATCGAGGGAACACATGTCCTGGCAGAGCAGGAGGGGGGAAAAGCCTTCGTTTTCGCAGTTTTCGCGACAGACGCCGAGCATCTCGGGCGAGAGATCGACTCCGATCACGTCGTAGCCCTTTTTCAGGAGGCGAAGGGTCATTGCGCCTGTGCCGCAGGCAAGATCAAGCAGGAGCGACCCCTTCGGGATGCCGTTTCGGTCAAGGAGCTTTTCGACGGCATCGGCATAGCCGTCGTAGTCGAACGTCCCGCCGTTCAGACTGTCATAGAATGGGGCAAGAACCGAATACTGTCCGAGCATCAGGCACTCTCCCTGTCTTTTGCGAAAGCGGCGGAGCCCAGCCTTGAAAGAGTAATTATACCGATTCCGAGCATTGCCGCCGACGCAAACAGCCATGTGTCGATCGGGTATATGCCGCAAACGTAAAGCAGAAGCGTCGAAACCGCAGGTGCAAGCACAAGCGGCAGGAGGAAGGAGGTAAAGGTCAGCGCAAATTTTTTTGTGAGCTTGCCGAGTCCCGCTCTCGCTTCGGTGAGAAGTGCGGCGGCGGACGCCGAACAGCCGACGATGCGGATAAGCCGCACCGGGTCATTCATGGGTGTTTCGATGTCAAAATAGACGCAGAGAGCCAGAGCGAGCATCCAGAGGGAGGCGAGCATCGCAAAAGCGGCATTTGATTTTTTTGTAATTATGAGCAGGCAGGGGTAGGCGATCGCGACCACCGCAAGATATGCGCCGAATTTTGCAAGATATGAGGCAAACACGATCGATCTGCTGTCTGACGTGCTTTTCAGCATGAGCTCACCGATGCGGTCGTCCGGAAAGAAGGAAAAGACCGCCGAGAGGCAGAAAAGGAGTGCGGCGGCGATCATGATTGCCGAGCCGACAGTCGGCAGAATCGGCGACGGCTCGGGTGTCTGTCCGCCGTTTTTCGGAAAAAGCGGTATCGTTATGACGGTGAACAGGGCGAAGCCGCCGAAAAGCGCATATAATGACGGGATCACCCATCCCGGCAGGTCCGCGGCGACCAGCTTCAGCGCGGCATCATAGCCGGCTACGAGCAGAAAAGACAGGATCACGCAGGCGACTGCGGTGACTGTGACGCAGACGAAAAAGACTGTTTTTGAAAGATAGTTTTTTTTCATCGGGAAAGCTCCTTTTGCATAAAAAAGAATGTAAAATGCCGAAAACTGAATAAAACTGTTGAAAAGTCTGTGGAAAGTGTGAAAAACTTTTCTCCGGTAAAGTTAATAATCCTGTTGAAAAGTCTGTGGATTATGTGGAAAAATCCGCAAAAACGGGGAAAAGTAAAAAATACGATCGGAAAACCGAAAAATTATCCGCAAACAGCGGCAAAAATGCCGACGAACATACGGTCGTCCCGATCGGGCTGTGGAAAAGCCGTGTGTGGATAATTATGCGGCTTTTCAACAGGCACTGTGGGTTTTGCCGAAGTGCGGCTTATCTGCTTCCCCTCAGTTTGTTTATCGCCTGAAGGAAGGTGTCGATGTCCTTGAACTCACGGTAGACCGAGGCAAAGCGGACATAGGACACCTCGTCCAGCTTTTCAAGCCGATCCATTACCATCGAGCCGATCTCGCCCGAGCTGACCTCGCCCTTCATCGAGGCGGAAAGCTCGCTTTCTATCGATTTGACAAGCTCTTCAAGCTGTTCGGAGGTGACGGGACGCTTGTAGGTCGATTTTATCAGTCCCGCAAGAATTTTGTTGCGGTCGAAAAGCTCCTTTGAACCGTTTTTCTTGACGACAAGTATCGGCAGAACCTCAACCGTCTCAAATGTGGTGAATCTGAAATGACAGCCGAGACATTCGCGGCGCCGCCGAATCGACATGTCGTCGGGGCGCGAGTCGGTGACCTTGCTTTCGGTGTATCCGCAGGACGGACATTTCATCTTGTTTACTTCCTTTCGTCTGTGCTTTTAAGTGCGGCGGCGTATATGTCCTCTCCGCCGAGTATGTTGACGGCGTCGATAAGCGCCGATGTTGACAGATTTGTCGGCAGGGCGAGCGCTTTTGCAAGCGCGACCCGCCTTTCGGCGGAGCCGTCGGCTCCGATCAGCCCGTCCGCGTACAGTCTTGCGGTGGTGAGCTTCTTTGTGTTTTCCCCGCCGTCATCGCGGGATTTTCCGCTTTCGGCAAACGGCAGAAAAAGTCTGCGGAGAATATCTGCGTCAATTCCTTCGACGCCGAGCGTCCCTTCCTTTGAAGGGGAGATCTTCCGCCTTTCCTTGCCGACGGTCGGCGGGATAAGGACGTGCGCAATGCGGTCCTTCGGTATGATCCCACTTAAAAAATTTCTTATTACAAGCCCCGCACCGTCACTGTCGGTCGCGGTAATTATACCTTTTGCCTCTGCCGCGCGGCGCAGAAACGCCTGTTTTTCCTTGTTTTTGAATATGCCGAAGCCGTCCGTCGTGATGATCGTCGCGTCAATTATCGAGTCGAGCTTGATCTTGTCGTATTTTCCTTCGACCACGATCAAACGGTCGATTTTCAGTTTTTCCTTCATTTATTATTATGTCCGATCCCGAACAGTATGAGCTGTTCGATCATGAGATAGCCGTCCGCCGAGGTCGTTTTCAGCTTTTTGTCGGTTTCGTTGACTGCCCTGACCGTTTCCGCGAGTTTTTCGACGCCCGTTCCGGCGACCGCCGCAAGACGCAGACCGAGCGGATAATCGGCAATGCCGAGCAGTCTGCTCATCTCGGGACGGGAGACTCCGCTGTCCGACAGCTTTTTTACCGCAAGCAGCTCTCCCGCGATTCTTGAGATCGTTCCGAGTATGCGCTCGGGCGGCTCCTTGCGCAGACGCATGTCGGCAAATGCCGCAAGGGCGGTCTGCCTGTCTCCCGATATTATGGCGTTCGAAAAGTCGAACGCCCCGAAAACGCGGTTCGGCGAGCAGACCGTTCTGACCGTTTCGGTGGTAATCGCCTCCGAGCCGGTCGCCTTTGCGTATGCGGCGAGCTTTTCCACCTCGGAGGCAAGTATATACATGTCAGCCGAGCAGAAATCGATCATGTATCTGCACACCCTGTCGTCGGCCTTTACGCCTGCGGCGGTAAAATGCCGTCCGAGCCAGTCGGCAAGCCTTGCCGGGGTCTGCCGTTCGAATTTCAGGCAGTCAGCCGCCTTTGTGAGTGCGGCGAGGACGGCGGACGGCTTTTTCGGCGTTCCCTCGGGAAGCTCGTCCGGCTTTGTGTCAATAATTATCGTCAGCCCGCTGTCCGGAGAGGATATGAGCGCGCAGAGGCGCTCCAGTCTGTCGGTCGGCAGTTTGCCGAAATCGGTTCCGCGAAGCTCGACAAGGCGTCCGAGACCGAAAAGGGGCGCTCCCGACAGCTCGGCTGCAAACCGCCCGGTGTCCCCGTTTTCGATCATCACATGGTTGAAAACCTCAAAATCGGGGTCGGGGCAGATGACGCCGCGGAGCTTTTTTATATAATAATCCTTAAGATAAGGCTCGTCTCCGTAAAAGAGATAGCTCCCGCCGACAAAGCCGCATCGCAGTCTGCGGTCAAGCTCTTTTGTCGTGATCTGCATACGTCCCCTCCTTATTTTTTATCAGGTTATTTGCTTTCGTCCTCTCGGCGCATGACCATTTCCTGATACTGCGCCATTGAGATCAGCACATTGCGCGGCTTCTGTCCGTCGGGCGCCGACACGATGCCCATTTCGGTCATGCGGTCGATGATCTTCGCCGCGCGTCCGTAGCCGAGTCCCATCCGCCGCTGGAGCAGAGAGGTCGATATCTTTCCGCTTTCGACCGCGACATGGACGCACTCCATGAACTTGGGGTCAAGCTCGTCGTCATCGTCGGCAGAGCCGAAGGCGCCCTTCTTTTTGTCGATCTCTTCACATTCGGCTTCACATTCGCGTATCTCGTCGATCGCCTTCTGGTCGTATTCGACCTCGCCGAAGCTGTCCCTGATGTAATCGCAGACCGCTTCGACCTCACGGTCGGAGACAAACGCGCCCTGCACGCGGATCGGCTTCATCGCGCCGACAGGTGCGTAGAGCATGTCGCCCTGTCCGATAAGCTTTTCGGCACCCGCGATGTCGATTATCGTGCGCGAGTCGATGTTCGAACGGACGGTGAACGCGATACGCGACGGGATGTTTGCCTTGATAAGACCGGTAATTACATCGACCGACGGACGCTGTGTACCGATTATGAGGTGCATACCTGCCGCTCTCGCCTTCTGTGCGATGCGGCATATCGATTCCTCAACCGTGTCGGGAGCGCTCATCATGAGATCGGCAAGCTCGTCGATGACGATGATGATTGACGGTATCTTTTCGCCGGTTCCCAGCTCGTCAACCATTTTGTTGTAGCCCTTGATGTCGCGCACGCCCGCTTCTTCGATAAGCTCATAGCGTTTTTCCATTTCGGCAACCGCCCATGTGAGCGAGCCTGCCGCCTTTTTCGGATTGGTGACGACCGGGACGAGCAGGTGCGGAAGCTTGTTGTATACTCCCAGTTCGACCTTTTTCGGGTCGATCAGTATCAGCTTGACCTCGTCGGGGGTCGCGCGGAAGAGCAGGGAGGTGATAAGCGAGTTGATGCAGACCGATTTACCCGAACCGGTGGTGCCCGCTATAAGCAGGTGGGGCATTTTTGCGATATCGACGAATATCGGGTCGCCGGCGACGTCCATGCCGAGCGCGGCGGTCACCTTTGAGCCTGCCTGTCCGAATTTCGGATTTTCGAGCAGGTCGCGCAGATAGACGGTTTCGCGGACGCGGTTCGGCACCTCAATGCCGACCGCCGGCTTGCCCGGGATGGGCGCTTCGATACGAACGCCCGAGGTTTCGAGATTGAGTGCGATGTCGTCCACAAGATTTGCTATCGCGCGCACACGCACTCCCTGATCGGGGAGCAGTTCGTATCTTGTGATTGTCGGACCGCGCGAGATCGAGGTTATCTTGGTCTTGACCTTGAAGGATTCAAGCGCCGAAACCAGCTTTATACCGTTTGCCTTGAGCTCCTCCGAGTGATCGGCGTTCAGACCGCCCTGATCCTTTTTGAGCAGGGTGAGCGGCGGGAAGCGGTATTCGTGCTTCGGCTTTTCGATAAGCTCGTCCGGATCGGCAAGATCGGGGTCGGTGAGCGCGTGATCGTTTTCGTCCGAGCTTTGCAGATCGGCGATCTTTTCGAATTTTTCGTCGTTTGTTTCGCCGTCGCGCGCGGAAGAATCGGACGGGTGGGATGGGTCGGACGGTTTTTCGGTTACCTCTCCGGTGGTTCTGTCGATGACATAGCCGTTCATGTCGGCGGCAATGTCGCCGCTTCCGCTTCTCGGTACGCCGTCTCCGCCGAAGAGCAGCTGCATAAGCTCGGGATCGCCTCCGTCGTTTCCTTTGTTGTCGGATGAGGTCGGTCTGTCAACATACGGATTCGGGTCGTAAGGCTCCTCCGGCTTCTTTTTTGCCGCCGCCCTTGCCCGTTCTGCCTCTGCCGCCGCCTCGTCGAGAACGGGGGGGAGAGTTTCGCCGAGCTTGGGGTCGGGCGCCGAGCCGACAGGGTTTACCTCGTCGTATTTTATCGGCGAAATGCCGATGGGCTTGTCCTTGTAGGTTTTGCGGCTGTCGTCGGATGCGTCCGGGAAGAGCTTCATGCGCTGTTTTTCGCCGGGAGCGTCGCCGCTTTCCTTTTCGTGTTCACGCGCCTTTCTGCCGAGCTCTTTTGCTTCCTTCAGACGCTTTTTGTCGGGATCCGCCGCCTTTTCCCTGTGCGCGGCTTTTATGCGTTCAATGAGCGCGCCGATGCTCTTTGCAAGGCGGACAGCCGCTCTGCCGACGCTTGCGGGGGTAATCTCGGTGAGTATCAGCAGTGCGCCGACGAGAATGAGCAGTGTGAATATCCATGCGATCTTTTTAAGCAGAACATAGAGCAGACCGCCGAGCAGTGCGCCGATTACCCCGCCTCTGTTCTGTACCGGACGGTCGGCGGTGGCGATGCTGAGTCTCCACATGTCGGTCACCCGATAGAAGGCGGGAAGGTCTTTGACCTTGCCGACCGTGAGGAGCAGGTAGAAGAGGGCGGAAAGAGCGCATATGAAAACTGCCGTGAAGATCAGCTTTGCCTTTGCGGTTCCCGATTTTACCGATCTGCGTCTGATAAGAGCAAGATAAACAAGCGCCGCGGGTATCAGATATGCACAGCTTCCGAAAAGACCGTAGAGAAGCGAGCAGATGAAATAGCCGACCACTCCGGTTTTCGAGCCGTTCCAGCCGAGCCGCATGTTGGTCAGCAGAAGCATCAGCGTCAGAAGGATTGCAACGACCGCCGCGCTGACCGCGAATATCTGATCGCGCAGCGGACTTTCGCCGGCGTGCTTCGGGAGAAGCGGGGCGCCGGCTCCCGGATTTTCGTTTTTTTCGTTGTCTTTGTCTTTGTTTTGCTTTGACTTTGCCATTTTTTAATGAAATTTACCTTTCCCGGACCCAAAACGGTCCGAAACTGTCCCCGATAGAGATTATTTCAGAATGAAGTTGAGGATTATTGCGAATATGCCCGCAGCAAGGCTGTAAACCGAGAAAATGCGGAAGTTTTTGTTCTTTGCAATGAACTGAAGAAGCTTCATGGAGGCGACGCCGACGATGCCCGCGGCAAGCGCACCCGCAAGATATGTAAGCAGAAGCGCGGGCTCCTCCGAGCCGACCGTCGTTACGAACTCCGGAAGCTTGAGCACACATGCGCCGAGGATCGCCGGGATCGACATGATGAACGAAAATTTCACGGCAAACGGGCGGTCAAGCTTCTGCGTCAGTCCGGCGGTGACCGTCGTACCCGAGCGCGAAAGTCCGGGGAAAACGGCAACAAGCTGGGAAAGTCCGATGATGAGCGCGTTTTTCGGCTTCATTTCGGCAAGTCCGCGGTCGCCCGACTTTATTTTGTCGGACATGTAAAGCATTGCCGAGTTGACCGTCAGGATGATTCCGACCGCAAGCATACTGCCGGATACCGCTTCGACATAGTGATCGAGCAGTGCGCCTGGTATGAGCGGCAGGGTGGCGATCAGGACGAGAATCACGAATCTTTCGCCCTCCGAATAGGTCGAATACCTGAAATTGCCTCGGAAAAGCTTGCCGATCAGGGTGAAAAACGAAACGATCAGGGTGGCGACGTCTTTGCGGTAGACGATAAGCACGGCTATGAGCGTGCCGAGATGCAGAAGAACGTCGAACGACAGATTTTCCTCGCCGCCGAGCAGGGCGTGCAGAATCGCAAGATGACCGGAGGAGGATATCGGAAGAAATTCGGCAAGTCCCTGGACTATGCCGTATATTATCGATTTGAATATGGTCATGGAAAAAGAGACCTTTCTTTCGGAAAAATCTTTCGGAAAAACGTCCGTTTGGCAAGCCGTTTCCGGGCAACGGGCAGATTCCCACATATAATTATATATAATAGCATAGATCCTCCCGGAATGCAAGGGGGACGGAAGAAATTTGAACGGTTTTTTATAAAAATTAACGCTTTGTTAAAACCGCCCGACGATTATTGACAAATGTCGCAAAAGGGTGTAAAATAATCTTGATTATAACATAATCTGCACGGTTTCGGGCTTTTTCGACCGACCGTGAGGAAAAGAGGAGCTTGTATGGCTTGTAGATCGGAAAAGGGTATGAAAACCGAAAATCGGGGAAGAAAAGTGTGCAAAAGAGCGGTCGCGGCGCTGATGCTTGCGGCGCTGATGCTGATTCTGCCCCCCGCCCTCTGCGGCGCCGCCGTATCGGGTGCGCCGGAGACCTTCGAGCGGAAGGTGGTCGCGGCAAAGCTGAACGTCTACGGCAACGACAGCCTTTCGGGAGCGCCGATTATCAGCTATCCCGCGGGAACACTGCTGACGCTCACAAAATACAAGGACGGAGTGCTCTGCGTTATGGGCAAGTCGGGAGTGAGAGGCTACTGCTCCCCGGTCGATCTCGTGTCGCCCGATTCGCTTGTCTACACCTCCGTGCCGTACAGGCTCGGGGTCGATGCGGCGGGGAACAGTCTTGTGTCCGACCTTGTCGATCTTGACTACTACATATATGACAGCGACAGCAGGCTGATGAACGGAGCCGACGGCATTACGCTCATACAGCGTGCGACGCTTGACAGGCTTGAAGCGGCGGTCGCCCGTATCGATGCGAAATACACCGTCCGCGTGATGTGGGCATACAGACCGTCGTCCGCCGATCCGGGGATCGGCGTCCCGTCGAACACCGGAGCGCTGCTGAAAATTTCGGTACGGCAGGGAGACATCGAATGGGAGCTGTCCGATCTGCCCGCATTTTTAAGCGCGATGGAGAGCGCGGGGTTTTCGATAGCCGACGGTCAGACCGATGTTTTTTACGACAATGATTACACCTCCTATCTCGGAGTGGACTACGACACGGAAAAACTGCCGGTCTTTGTGCGCAAGGGATAAGCGGGAGCGAAAAAGGATTTTACACCCCGGATTTTTCCGGAGTGAGTAAAGAGGATGTCGCATATGACGGAAGAAAAACAGAAAAAAGACAAGGAAGTAACTGTCGGAAGGCAGGGAAAGAGAATATCGCTGCGCTGTCCGCTTGTAATTGCGTCGGCAGAGCTTTTGTGTACCGCCGACTGTGATTATTCGGTAAAGATTGCGGTCGAATATCCCGAAAGCGCGACCGTGCGTCAGACAGTACGCGAAATAGTCACCGTCGTGCGGGTAACCGACAGGGACGGAAATCCGGTTCTGTCGGCGGACGGCGCCGAGGCGACCGCAAGGCAGATACAGTTCGGGGATACCGGACTGCCTGTCGGCGATTATACCGGCTTTTCGTTCGGGCTTGACCTGCTTGCGGGCGAGTCGAAGCCGTCTCTGCCCGAGGTTTCGATAAGCAGGCTCACCTTCGAGGACGGAAGCGTTGTCGATTACATACACGGCGACTTTTTCCCGGTTCCGGGACCGATGCTGCCGCTTGAAAAGTTCTTCCAGAAGGAAACGGTGGAGGAAATAAAACAGAAATTCGGCGAGGGTGCGACCTGCCTGCCCGAGCAGTTTTCTCCGGTAGTCTGGCGTTGCTGCTGCGGCGAGCTTTGTCAGGAGGACACGTGTCCGTCCTGCCATGTCTCAAAATCCGACCTGTTCGGCTATTTCGGCGACACCTCGTCGCTGATCGCTCCGCGCGGAAAGCTTAAAAAGGTGCTTATCGGTCTGCTTGTCGGGCTTGGGGCACTGGTGCTTGTCGAGCTTTGCGTGTTCGGCATAATGATCGGGGTGAGAAATGCGTCGAAGCCGTCGGACACGACAGGGACGACGACCGGAAAGCCGACGGTCACGACGGGTACGGTGTCATCCGACGCCGAAGCGCTTGCCGACGCATATCTGAAGAGAAACGAGTTCTATTCGGCATACACGGTTGCGACAGCGAACTCTCTTCCGAAGGAGATCATTGAAAAAATATGCAGAGAGGCGGTCGATTATTACGGCGCAAAGCAGGATTACGACAACGCCGTCTTCTTTGCCGAAAAGATAGAGGGCTTTGACACGGCTCCGCTGTACACAAAGCTGTACGATGCGGCGATCGTGGCGGGCGACTACGAAAAAGCGGTTGACTGTGCGATAAAGCTCGGGGACGATGCCAAGCGGAACGCCGCCGTTGACGGCGCGATAGGAAGTGCCATGCGCACCGGCGACTACGGCAAGGCGATGGAGCTTGCGACGGCATACAGGCAAGGCTCGGTTGACCGTGTCGCGTCGGGCGCGGTTGAGCATTATGTTGCGGCGGCGGATTTTGAAAAAGCGCTTGAATTTGCGGCATATTCCTCACAGAAGGAGGGACTTACCGACAACATCTGCCGCACGGCGACCGTCTATTATCTGGAAAAGGGTGACTTTGACGGAGCGGTTTCGTTTGCCGAGAGGGTCGGAGACAGCGAGCTTATAAAGAGCGCGGTCGGCGGGATGTCGGTTCCCGCGCTCAGACGCAACATGCCGGCATATTTCGGCTATCTCACCCCCGACAGAAAGAGAGAGGCACTTGCCGAAACGCTTGCGGTCGGCAGATTTGCCGCCGTGATTACCGATGACGGCTCGGTCGTCTACGGCGCGGGACTGAAATTCGTTCCGGAGGACGGGCTGAAGGCGGTTTCGGTTGCGGTCGGCGAGCTTCATACCGTAATACTGCTGTCCGACGGAAGCGTCAGAGTACTCGGGGACAACAGATACGGTCAGGCGGACACCGGAAAGTGGACGAACGTGGTCGCGGTTTCGGCGGGAGATTATCATACTGTCGGACTGCTGTCCGACGGAACGCTTGTCGCCTGCGGACGTGACAATGCGGGGCAGACGAAGGTCGGTTCGATAAAATCGGCGGTTTCGGTCTCGGCGGGCGGCAGACATACGCTCGTGCTTACGTCCGAGGGCAGAGTGGTCGCGGTCGGCGACAACAGCGACGGGCAGTGCCTTGTGACCTCTTGGACCGATGTGATCGCAATCTCGGCGGGAGATATCCACAGCGTCGGACTCCGCAAGGACGGAAGCGTTGTCGGAGCGGGCTGTGATCTGTCGGGCAGGCTTGATATCGGCTCGTTTGCCGATGTTATTGCGATCTCGGCGGGAAAGAGCATGACGGTTGCGGTGCGATCGGACGGAAGCGTGCTGACCGCGGGCGGAACGATCGGGCAGGGAGCCGTTGACGGCTCGTCACTTTCGGATATCGTTTCGGCGGTTGCCGGGGAGTTCGGATTTGTCGCCGTGAAGAAAGACGGAAGCTTTGTATCGGCGGGATACGGCGCACCCGATATGTCGATTCTGAAAAAGTGAAAAAAAGAAAAAACGAAAAAACGAAAAAACGCAATCAGACCGAAGGACGTGTTTAGAACATATGAACTGTGAAAACCGCGGCGGAAAAAGCCGCAGAGGAACAACTTCATACGGTCCGACCGTCGGTTGCGGAAAGAAAAAATGTTTTCGGAGGACGGCGGCTGCCGTCCTCCTTCTTTTGTCAATGCTTGTAACGTCCCTTGCGGGATGCACATCGGGCAGACCGTCCGATAATACGACGGACGGCATGAAAACGACTGCTCTGCGGGACGCGGATGAGGAGCCGGATACCGATGACGGGACGACGGATTACCGCACAGGCTACAAAAAGGGCATGACACTGCCCGACGAAATGCCGGTATTGCGTATCGACACCGATGGCGGAGCGGCGGTAAGCTCCAAAACCGAATACGTAAGCGGCTCCGCGAGCCTTGACGAGCCGACCGGAAGGTTCTGCTTTTCGGAAAGAGGACTTTCACTGCGCTGTCGCGGCAACTGGACATACTGGGGTACCGGGTACGCCAAAAAATCATACAGGCTGAAATTCGACAGCAAGGTGAATCTGCTCGGGATCGAGAGGGGCGCGTCAAAAAACTGGGTTCTGCTCGCAAATTTCGCCGATCGCTCGCTTGTCCGCACGGCTGCGGCGTTTGCCGCCGCGGGCGTTGCCTCGGGCATCGGATATGTTCCGTCGTCGGCATGGGTGCGCCTGATTCTGAACGGTCGGGATCTCGGCGTCTACCAACTCTGCGGACAGACGCAGATCGGCAAATGGAGGATCGACATATCGGACGATCCGGAGACTGTTGACAGCGACTATCTTATCGAGCTTGACAGCCGTGCGAGGCTGTCCGAGTGGACGGGCGGCAACTGCTTTGAGGCGGGCGGACGCAGGTTCGTGATAAAGAACGACGCGTTTCACCCCGATTCGGCGGCGTTTCTGAAGGAATATTTCGGACGCGTGTTCGCCGCGCTCGGGGGCGGAAACGAAGAGGAAATATGCGCGCTTATCGACATCGACTCGTTCACCGACATGTACCTTTTGCAGGAGTTTGTGAAAAATCTTGATGTCGGCTGGTCCTCCTTTTATCTTGTCAAAAAGGCGGGCGGGAAGCTGTATCTCACCTGTCCGTGGGACATGGACCTCGGCTTCGGCAATTACGGTGCATACGGCGGCGACAGTCCGGACGGACTTTTTGTCGGAAACCCGGATTATGCCGGGACCGACAATGCAAATCCGCTCTTTTCCGCGCTCTGCGGGTGTGATTTTTTCGTAAACGAAAAAGTCCCGGAACGCTTCGCACTGATCGGCGGACAGATGAGAGACGCGGCGGTTGCCGAAATCGAAAGACTTTATGCCGCATATGCGGACGAATTTGAGGACAATTTCAGGATATGGCAGGTGCTCGGCAGTCGTGTCGATCCGTGTCCGCCCGCAGTCTGGTCGATCGACAGCGTCGGCGGAAACGTCGGCTTTCTTGTTGACTTTATAAATCGCAGATACGGGTATCTGGCGGAATATTTTGCGCTTCCCGAAAAGCCGTCCGACGGTTTTGCGGACGCACCCGTGCGATCTGTTTTGCCGTATGACAGCTGTAAAAAAACTGCCGTATAATGCAAAAGTACAAAAAATCCCGTCGCAGTCGCAGTCGGGGTTGTACCGTTAAATTGTCCGAATTTGCTTGACATGCGGAAATTTATATGTTATAATTGCATAAATTGCGGCATCGGGCGACCGCAGAAACGAAAAGACAGACCCGATCGGAGAAAATGATGAAAAAACAGATAGCGAAGGCTGCGGCGACGGCTGCGGCTGTGCTCGGACTTCTGTCGGCACTTGCGGGCTGTGCACCCGGAGTCGCACCTCCCGCCGAAAGCGGCAGCCGGACGGCGGCAGTTACCGAAGCTGCACCGAAAAAACTTGAGATCACCGACGAATTCAGGATAAGCTGCGCAAGAGGGGACGGCATCGCGCTCTCGCTTGCCGGACGGCTTCAGACCGAGCTGAAAGACAGTCTCGGCGCTTCGGTTAAGCTGAACACCTCTTTTACCGAAATTCCCGAAAAGGAGATTGTCGTCGGAAAGCTGTCGCGTGCGGACGCGGAAGCCGTATACGGCGGACTCGGCGGTGACGGCTGGACGGTAAAAGCCGAAGGAAACAGAATATACATTGCCGGCGTGTCAAACAAGGGGCTCTGCACGGCATACGATGCCTTTGTTGCCGCACTGCACGGCGGTAAAATTACGGAGGGAATGACGATGAACGGAAAATGTCCTCTTATAACAGGATTTGATTTTGAAAAGGGCGATTACACCGACACCAAGGTGTCGAGCGCGTATCCGAGAATTTACCGTCTCCGCGACGGTACAATGCTGCTCGGATACGACGGCATGAGGTTAAAGACCTCGGACGACGAGGGGGCAAGCTGGTCCAGACGCGAGGTGCAGGCGAGCGGCGACCGCAAAGGAGTCGCAAACGCGGCGTTCTTCGAGGACGATGACGGAGTGATATATTATGCCTACCGTTCGGTATACAGTCTGACCGAGGGCGGCAAGTATTACGGGCTTCACGTCAGCACAAGTCATGACAAGGGTAAGACATGGGAATATCATTCGGCGATAATCGAGCATGTCGATCCGCTCGGCGAAAAGGGCGTATGGGAGCCACATCTGGGGATTCTCAACGGAAAACTCACCTGCTTCTACGCAAACGAGATTCCGTCGGCTACCCACTACCAGAATATCGAATACAAGCAGTGGGACGAAGAGAAGAAGGAATGGAACAATCAGACTGTTGTGTCCGACGGAGACAAGCACAAATCGCGCGACGGCATGCCGGTATGGCAGCGGCTTTCGACCGGCGAATATGTCTGCGTTATGGAAGCGTTCGACAAGACGAACAACAACAAATTCTGCGTAAAGCTCACGTATTCGGCGGACGGGATAAACTGGAGCGAGCCGATAACCGTAATGAGTCCGCTTATTAAGGAGACCCGCTGTGCGGCGCCCTACATCGTCGAGCTCCCGAACGGACAGCTCGTCGTAAGTTGTCAGACAGACGAAAAGCTGGGCGAGCCGACCAAGGGAACGCACATGGCGATATCGGTATCCGACGGAACGCCGGTCAGATATCTTACCGAAAAGAATTTCTCGGAGCACGGTTATCCGTTCGGCGCCGACGATTCGACCGACTGCTTCTCCACATGGAACGGAATGTACGTTACCGATAATTACATATTCTTCTGCACGAGCGGCTCAAAGGGTCACGGCGTGCGGGTAATGAGAGTAAAGCTTGAAACATCCGAAAACTGAAAGGATATTTTTTGAGATGAAAAACAGTCACTGCACGAAAACGATATGTCTGCTTCTCGCGGCGCTTCTGCTGCTTCCGATCGTCTCCGCATGCGGCGGAAAGGACGGCGGGGAAACGACAGCGGTAACCACTGCCGGGACGGCGCAAAAAACGATAAGCATTGACGGCTCATATCTGATGAGCTGTCCTGCGACCGACAGCACCGCCGTATCGCTTGTCGCATCGATTCAGCTTGCCGCGTCGAAGGCGGGAGTCGAGCTGAAAATGAACACATCGAGAACCGAGGTGCCCGAAAAGGAGATCGTTGTCGGCAGGGCTGACCGCAGTGAGACCGAGGGCGTTTACTCCGATCTCGGAGAGGACGGCTGGAAGATCGCCGTGATCGGCAAAAAGGTATTTATTGCGGGTGCGACCGACAAGGCGCTCCGTGATGCCGTCGATTCGTTTATTACGACATTTATAAGCGGAAAAAGCGTTATAGAGATACAGGAGGAACTTTGCGTGACCGGAAATTCACCTCTTATGAGCATATCATGGAAGGACGACGGAGAGATCATCGGGGCGAAGAACGCATCGGGCGGCTACCCGAGACTTTATCAGCTCCGCGACGGCACTCTTCTGCTTGCGGTTGACGGAATGATGATAATGCGCAGCAATGACAAGGGAACCACATGGGAGCGCCGCGCGGTCACGACCGCAAACAACATGCCCGGATGTGCGAACGCCGCACTTTTCCAGACCGATGACGGGACGATCTATCTCGGCTACCGTTCGACCGAGCACAGAAAGGACGGCTCGTTCTACGGGTCGATTCATGTAAATTACAGCACCGACAACGGCGCAACATGGAGCTATCACTCCTGCGTTTACGAAAATATCGAAAAGGACGGAGCATACAAGGGCGTCTGGGAGCCGCATTTCGGCATGATGGACGGCAAGCTGACCGTTTTCTATGCAAACGATTCGACCGACACGACCAAATATCAGAACATCGAATACAAGCAGTGGGACGAAGAGAAGAAAGAATGGAACAACAGAACGATCGTCTGCGACGGCGACAAGCACAAGTCGCGCGACGGCATGCCTGTATGGCAGCAGCTTTCGACCGGCGAATACGTCTGCGTCATTGAGGCGGCGGACACGACGAACGACGGGCTCTTCTGCGTGAAACTGACATGGTCGGCTGACGGAAAAAAGTGGTCAACGCCGGTTGCGGTGATGCGTCCGACCGAAAAGGGCAAGCGCTGTGCGGCGCCTTACATAGTCGAGCTTCCCACCGGACAGCTTGTGATAAGCTGTCAGACCGACGAAATATCGAAGAAGGAAAACGTTTACAAGATGGCAACCGTTGTCTCGGACGGAACCCCGGTAAGAAAGCTGACCGAGAAGAATTTCTCGGCGCACGATTATCCCTACCCCGACGACCGCGCAAATCAGAATTCGATGTGGAACGGCATGCTCGTCACCGATGACTATATTTATACCTGCACCAGCCCGAGCGACGGACTCGGTGTGCGCATCAACAGAATTGCCATCCCCGACTTTTTAAAGAAAACAAAAAAGGAAGGCTGAGCCTTACCCGTAAGACCCGAACGGCTTCGTCCGACGGAAAAATCCGTCGCGGAGCCGTTTGCGGCATTGTTTTGCAAATTTCGTGAAAAGGAGTCTCCGATATGAAAAAATGGAAAACATCCTTGATTTTGTTGCTTGTGTTTGCCTTGCTTGCGGGCTTTTGCGGATGTCGCACAAGCGATGATCGGTACACGGCGATATATGAAGAGATCGACCGTCTGCAAAAGGAGCGCAAAAAGCTCACCGACGAGAGAGATGCCGTCGTATACGAGGAAGAAGGCAAGGAAAAGGCGTCTTTCGTGATATGCTTTGACACGGCAGACAGCAGTGTCTATTCGACCGCTTATGCGCTGATGAGGGAGTACGGCTTTCCCGGCGTTGTCGCGCTCGGTGCGGATACCGTTCTCGGCGAGGGGAACAACATGACAAAAGAGCAGCTCTCCGTGCTTCTCGGCAACGGTTGGGAGCTTGCGCTTGCCGACAGGGGAGAAGGAGTGCCGTTTGCCGACGCCGCCGAGCTGTCGTCGTATATAAAGGGCTTTTTTGACGCGGCGGAGGACGATACGCTCCCACGTCCGACGACTTTCTGCTTTTCGGAGGGTAATTACAGAAAAGAGTTCGACGCTGTCCTTGCCGAAAACGGATTTTCGGTTCTGCGGCATTTCGGCGAGGAAAAGGAGCCGATAATTTCGATCGGGTTTTCGTCAAAGCCGTGGAGAGTCGGAAGCGACAGGGTGCGTGCGGCGCAGTCGAGCGCACGGCTGACCGTCGAAAGAGCGATAACCCGCAAGGGAACGGTTGCGGTGAGCGTCGGCAGAGTCGCCGAAAACGTCGAGGACGCATCGGTCGATTGCAGTCTCATAAAATTCGAGAGCATGCTTGATTCGCTTGACGGTTATGTGACGCACGACCTGATAATCCCGTCGGTCTTTTCGACCGCATACGCCCGCAAAGCCGAGGCGGAGGCGAACAGGGAGGCTGACGAGGCGATTTATCTCGGAAAGCTTGCCGAAATAGACGGAAAGATAGCGGAAATCGACGCCGAAATCGCCGCGCTTATGAAAAAAACGGTTGAATGAGGTTTTTGCACAAAAAGTATGTGTTTTGGTATATGCTTTTGCAAAAATCTGTCGATTGAAAATATCGGCGGCAACAAGTAAAATAAAATCACGGTTTTGCCCGTAATAAGATAACGGAGGACGGCTTCCGCACGAACGGATGCCGGAACTGGTCAATATGAAGAAAATGTCGGTGTATCTTAAATACACGGCGGCAGCACTTGCCGCGGTAATCTGCGTCTGCGCATTGCCGTCATGCAAAAAGCCGGATGAAACGCCGGTCACCACGACAGGGGCACAGATCGGGGCTGACACAGCCGATTTGTCCGGATACAGCATCGTTTACGGCGGATTTTCGGCGGCGTCGATAAGACTCGGTGCCGAAAAGCTTGCAAAAGAGCTGGGAATAAAGGCGTATGCCGACAAAGATGCCTCCGGGGATCATCCGGATATCGGCGACAGAGAAATCCTTCTGGGATCGACCGATCGCGAGGCGTCCGCCTCGGCGCTTGAAGAACTTAAAAAAAGCACCCAAAAGAAATACGGCTATGAGATAAAGGTTTCGGGAAAGAAGATTACGATTGTCGGAACCAATGTCGAGGCAACAACGGAAGGGATCAAAAGATTCATGGAAAAGGTAAGCAGTACCGGGGACGGCAGGAAAACGCTTGCGATGAAGGACGGAGAGAACGTCATCGGCGGATACGAAATGATTGTTGCCGCGTCGAACGGCACGCGTCTCAAAACGGTGTTCACCTCCGACATATACCGCCCGCAGAGCGGATCATGGTCGGTCGGTTGCGAATACCCGACCGTGATAGAGCTTCAACATCAGCCGGACGAGAGCAAAAACGGACTGCTGTATGCGACTCAGGAGGGATATTTTCAGCCTTTCTGCTTCCGCATCTACCGCAGTAACGACGGCGGAAGGAAATGGACCAAGGTTTCGCAGGTACAGGAGACGATAGATACAACGATCGACGGCTACGAGCAGCCGCACCTGTTCGAGCTTCCCGAAAAGGTGGGCGACATGCCTGCGGGAACGCTTATCCTCGGCGGCACGTCGATAGACGGACCTCACGAGCGCAAGTCGCAGATATCGCTCTGGAGAAGCTATAATCTCGGAAAGACATGGGAGCAGTTCACGATCGTTGCGACCGGCGGCGGTATCGGTGAGGGCGTATGGGAGCCTTTTCTGACATACGAAGACGGCTGGCTCTACTGCTTCTTCTCGGACGATTCGGATCCGAAGCACGATCAGAAGCTGTCATACAGACGCACGCAGGACGGTGTGACATGGAGCGAGCAGGTCGATGTAGTGGCATGCGGAAATTTCGATGACCGTCCGGGCATGATCTCGATAGCGAAAATGGGCAACGGAAAGTATTTTGCGGTCTACGAATTTGTAAATTACGGCGGTAAGAGCGGAAATCAGGTCTTCTACAAGACCTCCGATTCGATAAGCGAATGGGACACCGCCTCCACCGGAACGGCACTCAGAACCAAGGGGGAAAAGACCTACTACGGCGGCGCACCCTGGTGCGCATGGACGCCCGCGGGCGGCGAGTGCGGAACTCTCGTGATAGTCACATGGGTCGGCTGTGAAAGCAAGATGATTTTAAGCTTCGACTACGGCGAGACCTTCGAGTCGATCGACAGCCCGCTTACATATCCCGAAACGGGCACATATGCGAAGCAGAAATTCGGATATTCGCCCTCTCTTTTCTTCTCGGCTGACGGCAAGACGCTCTATTACGCGAACTGCATCCAGTACAAAAAGTACGAGGGCAAAGACAACTTCTGCAGGATCACCCTTGCGAAAATGGAAATAGAATAAATCGCGCACCTCTGCCGTTTTTTACGGCAGAGGTGCTTCGGTTTTGCGGATATGCGGCGGATTTCGGAAAACTTCTTGAAAAAACGACTTTTCTGTGCTATAATTACGGAACTACACGAAAGGGTTGAAAGCCGATGGAAAAGCTTGCACTCTATGAAAGAAATCCCAACGATGCGGGCGGTCTTCTGCGTATTACAAGGATATTTTTCGATTTCGAAAAAAAGATATTCCCTTACTGGTATCCGATGCAGAACGATCCGCAAAAATGCTGTCACCTTCATCTTCACGAGAAGCTTGAGCTTCTCTATGTCATAAAAGGCGGGATAGATTTTTCGATAGCGGGAGAAAATCATTCCTGCGGTGCGGGGGAGATACTTGTAATAAACCCGTTTGAGCCGCACAGCGGAAAGATTACGCACGGGAAAGGGCGAACGCTTTATTATGCCTTCAATATAGACCTGCGCAGTCTTGCCGACGCTCCGGTTGACGGTATACGCGAACGGATATCGGCGCTGATCGGCGGCGGGTACCGCTATCCGACAGAGCTTTCCGACTCCCGCAAGCTTGCGGCGGTGTGCGGATCGCTCAACCGCATCCTTGAACAGCGGCGCGACGGGGGATACGACGGGGAATACGACGGGGGAGTCAACGGGGCGGTCGCACGGCGCGGCGGGCTTTTTGAGCTTGCGCACATATGTCTGATACTCGACGCGCTCGGAAGTCCCGAAAAGAATCCGCTCGGCTGCAGCCGCTCCGCCGAATTCATTCAGAAGGTTATAACTGCCATTTCGGGGGAGGAGCTTGCCGCGGTCACCCTTGAGGGTACGGCAAAGAAGCTGTCCTACAACAAAGCCTATTTCACCACCGTTTTCAGAAAGAATTTCGGAACCACCTTCACCGATTTTCTCAATCATTACAAGATCGACTGCGCAAGAGGCATGATAAGAAGCGGAAGCAGGAACATGAACGAAATATCGATTGCCTGCGGCTTCAATTATTACGCCTATTTCTTCCGCCGGTTCAAGGAGATCTGCGGAATGACGCCGGTTGAATTTGCCGCGCTCTGCGACAGAGAGATGCGGCGGTCCGAACCGCCGCGGGACTGACAGATATAAAATCCGTATATACCGACGATAAAAGCGGTATATTGACGAAGTCTCCCTTTCGTATTATAATCTTGGCAAAAGATTATGGTATAAGGGAGACTTTTCTCATGGATTACATGGATCAACCGAAAACGGCAGCCGCCGCGCTGCCCGAGAATATAATTATACATAAAAACGCAAGGCTTACCGTCCTGTCCGACAGGCTCTTCCGCCTTGAATTCAATGACGCGGGAAGCTTCTGCGACCGCCCGACACAGCAGATATGGTACAGAAA
Organism: uncultured Eubacteriales bacterium; assembly: GCA_934486825.1. Taxonomy (GTDB): domain Bacteria; phylum Bacillota; class Clostridia; order Oscillospirales; family CAG-272; genus CAKSQF01. The sequence continues at coordinate 25,337 of CAKSQF010000022.1, forward strand.
CATGCCGCCGGTGCAGTACAGAACGGCTGTCAGAAACGGGGTGCTGACCGTAAAGACCGACAAGGTAAGGCTCGATATCGACGACAAGCCGGAGGCGTGCAGTGTGACCGTGGACGGCGTTACCCTTCCGCTTGCTCCCGGCGATCTGCCCGGCACGACGAGAACGCTCGACTGCTATGACGGCAGATATTACATCAGAGATATGGGAACGCTGAAACTCGAATCGGGCGTCTGCTCGAAAAACGGACTCGCGGTGATCGACGATGCCGACAGCCTCTGCCTCGACGAAAACATGTTCCCGGACGCAAAATCGGGCGATCTGCACGATTTTTACATTTTTGCCTTCGGACATGATTACAGGGGCGCACTGCGCGCACTCTACATGATAACCGGCGGTGTGCCGATGCTTCCCCGGTTTGCCTTCGGCAACTGGTGGAGCAGATATCATGCATATTCGGCAGACGAATATCTCGATCTTGTCGATCGCTTTGAGGAAAACGGCATACCGCTTACGGTTGCCACTCTTGACATCGACTGGCATTATACCACAACCCTCGATGAGGATATGAAAATAACCGCAAGCGGCAAGAACACAGCCGACCGCGGCACGCTTGCCACCCCGGAAAACAGGCGGATAGGCTGGACCGGCTATACGTGGAACAAAAAGCTTTTCCCCGATTACAGAGGCTTTTTGAACGAGCTTCACAGACGCGGTCTGCGGGTTACGCTGAACCTGCATCCCGCCTCCGGAGTGAGATATTTTGAGGAACGCTATCCGCAGATGGCACAGGCGATGGGAGTCGATCCCTCGACCGAGCATGTGATTCCCTTCGACGCAGGCTCGCCGGAGTTCATGCAGGCGTATTTTGAGATATTGCACCATCCTTACGAAAGGGACGGCGTGGACTTCTGGTGGATCGACTGGCAGCAGGGAACCACCTCTTCAAAGGCGGGGCTTGACCCGCTCTGGGTGCTCAATCACATGCACTATCTCGACAACGGCAGAAATCACAGACATCCGCTCATAATGTCGCGCTATGCGGGCATCGGCTCGCACCGCTATCCGATAGGCTTCTCCGGTGACACGACAGTGTCGTGGGACACTCTGCGGCTCATGCCCTTCTTCACGGCGTCGGCTGCAAACTGCGGATACACATGGTGGGGACATGACATCGGCGGACATCATCTCGGAAGAAAGGACGACGAGCTTTATCTGCGCTTTTTGCAGTTCGGACTTTTCAACCCGATAAACCGTATGCACTGCACCGACAGCCCGCTGCTCACCAAGGAGCCGTGGGAATACAAGGGCGGAGTGTCCGAGATCGCGCGGAACATGATGCTTCTGCGGCATAAGCTGATCCCCTTCCTTTACAGCTGTAATTATCTTACCCACAGCAGCGGACTGCCGCTCTGCGAGCCGCTTTACTACGGCTTGCCCGAGGCTCCCGAAAGCTATGAATACAAAAACGAGTATCTCTTCGGGCAGGCGATCTATGTCGCCCCGATTACCGATCATTCGGTGGCAAAGGGACTTGCAAAGGTTGACGTATGGCTCCCCGAGGGAGAGTTTACCGACCTTTTCACCGGCGAAAAATATACGGTCGGCAAGGGAGGCAGACGCTTTACTGCCGTCCGTCCGCTCGACAGCGTTCCCGCATTCGTAAAGGCGGGCGCGGTAATCCCGATGAGCGGCGATCACGGCAACTCCTGCGAAAATCCGACCGCTCTTGAGGTTTCGGTGTACGGCGGAAGCGGAAGCTTTACGCTTTATGAGGATTCGGAGACCGACGAGCGTGTGCTCCGCACGAATTTCGTGACCGACATTTCGGGGGACGGCAGACAGACGGTTACCGTAAGCTGTTCGGGCGATTTCGATCTCATGCCCGAGGGAAGATCGCTGACACTGCGCTTCCCGAACATGCTCATGCATCATCCCGCCGATTCCTTTTTCGGCATAGACAGAGGGGATGTGTCGGCGGTCGTGCTTAAGAACCGTATCCCCGCCGAATTTACGATGAAGAGCTACCGCGAGGTCACGGTAAGAATCGCCGGATTCGACCCGTCTGCGGTCTACCGCTTTGAGATCACCTGCGCACCGCTTTCCGCCGCCGACGAGATGAAGCGGAACGTCTTCGGAAGACTGCGTCTCTGCGAGGCTCCGTTCAGCATAAGAAGCTCGGTCGCAAACGCGCTCGCAAAATACAGCGGCGACGTCGGAAGATACACGGCGGTCGTTCACCTGTCCGATCTTGACGAAATCGACAAGGATTACCTTTGCGAGGTCACCGAATAAAAAACCTCTCTGTCCCCGCCTTGCGGGACAGAGAGGAAGAGAGCTGTCCGTGTTTACGCGGACAGCTTCTTTTTCTGCTTCTTTTTTGCCGAATGTCTGCAAATGCAGATAATTAAGATCATTGCCGCCGATATCATCGCGGTGACTATCAGCGCGCAGAGCGGGATGCGGAAGGAGCAATCGTGATGCATCCTGCACAGCGACTTGCCGTTGCAGTCGCTGATGCTTCCGGTCATGCCGACCTCGCCCTCCCATGCCTTCTTCTTTTTCATAATGTCTTTTTTCCCTTTTGCCATTTTGCGTCCGACCTGCTTGCCGAAATCCTCAATCTCGTCAATGACATTGTATTTCATGCCGCTTTACCCCCTGTTTTTGCCTTTGTATCGATTCTTCCTCAAATCGGATGAAGTTATGCGTTGACAAAATCTTTTTTGCGTGCTAAAATTAAAAAAACGACCGCGGGAGAAGTAAAATGGGATATATAAAATATTATGACGATCGCCTGACCGTGCTTCCGGGCGTCGGCGAAAAACGCGCTTCCGAGCTTGCCGCACTTCATATTTTCACCGTAGGCGATCTGCTTTGTCATTTTCCCCGTGCGTATCAGAACAGAGGACAGATAACCCGCCTTGTCGATGCCGCGGCAACCGAAGAACGCTGTGCAATGCTGCTCACCGTCGGAGCCGAGCCGACAAGTGCCGAAATAAAGCGCGGGATGACCATCGCAAAATTTCCCGCTTTTGACGAAAGCGGCAGGATAACCGTGCAGTTTTTCAATAACAAATTCGTCAAAAGTATCTTCCGCGTCGGCGGAATCTTCCGCTTTTACGGAAAAATCGAAAAATTCCGCGGCAGATTCGTGCTGACCTCTCCCGAATACGAGGCAGTATCGCCTGGCAAGGCTCTGCCCGACTATTTTGCCGTCTATCCGCTTGCAAAGGGACTGACGCAGAAGCTTATGCAGAAGCTGATCGCGAGCGCACTCGAAATGCTCGATCCGAACCTGCCCGAGCCGATCTGCGACGATTACAGGAAGAGGCTCGGGCTGTGCGGCAGACGGGAGGCGCTTTTCGCCATACACCGACCGGGCAGTCCGCAGGAGCTTGAAAAGGCAAGGAATTATTTTATATTCGAAGAACTTTATACCTTCGCGCTCGGTGTGCTCGGGGAGAAAAAACAGCGGGCGGACAGAAGCGCACCGGTTATCGCCTGCGAAAAGAAGACCTTGGACGGCTTCCTCTCCCGCCTGCCCTTTGCGCCGACAGGCGCACAGCGGCGCGTGATAGACGAGATCGCCGCCGATATGCGGTCGGGCAGACCGATGAACCGTATGGTCTGCGGAGATGTCGGCTGCGGAAAAACGGTCTGCGCCGCTGCCGCCGCCGCATTTGCGGTCGCGGACGGCTATCAGTGCGCGATGATGGTTCCGACCGAAATACTGGCAAGACAGCATTTCGACGATCTTTCGGAAATGTTTGAGGGTACGGGCGTCAGGGTTTCTCTGCTCGTCGGCAGTCTGACCCCCGCGAAAAAGAAGCAGGTGCAGAAGCAGATTGCGGCGGGAGAAACCGATCTCGTTATAGGTACGCACGCGCTGATCTCGGACAATGTCGCCTTTAAAAAGTGCGGGCTTGTAATTACAGACGAACAGCACAGGTTCGGGCTTGCCCAGAGAGAGGCACTTGCCGCGGGAAGCGGACTTGACGGGATGTTTGCCCATGTGCTTGCAATGTCGGCGACCCCGATCCCGCGCTCGCTTGCGCTTGTGCTTTACGGCGACATGTCGCTGTCGGCGGTTGACGAAATGCCGCCCGGCAGACAAAAGGTGTCCACCTTCCTTGTCGATGAAAGCTACCGCGAGCGTATGGAGGGCTTTGTTTTAAAGCAGGCAAAGGAGGGTCGGCAGACCTACATCGTCTGCCCGTCGATAGACGACGACGGGGAGGACGAAGAAGACAGTGACGGCGGTCTTGTCGATATCTTCGGCAGACCTGTCGGACCTGTCGGCGGAAAAAAACTCCGCTCGGCGGTCGGATACGCCGCCGAGCTTGCCGCCGCACATCCCGAGCTTGCGGTCGGATGCCTGCACGGCAGGATGAAGGCTTCCGAAAAGGACATGGTGATGTCCGATTTTGCGGAGGGCAGGCTTGATGTGCTTGTTTCGACTACCGTAATCGAGGTCGGCGTAAACGTGCCGAACGCAACACTCATGATAGTGGAAAACGCCGAGCGGTTCGGACTTTCGGGACTGCATCAGCTCCGCGGACGGGTCGGACGCGGTAAATATAAATCATGGTGCATACTTGTCAGCGACGATCCGGGCGAGGAGGCAAAGGAACGGCTCGAAACGCTCTGTAAGACAAACGACGGCTTTGCGATCGCCGAAACCGATCTGAAAATGCGCGGACCGGGCGATTTTATCCCCGCCGAGCTCGGAGGCAGGCGGCAGTCGGGTCAGTTAAGGTTCAGACTTGCAAGTCTCTGCGACAATACCGATATGCTCCTTGCCGCTTTTTCGCTTGCAGGAGAGGCGGTCGAAGGCTCTTCCTGTTCTGAAAATATTTTTCATACAATGTAAAATCCTTACAAATGGGTTGCGAAATTGTGACCGAAAAATTAAAATCGTGAAGAGTTGACCAAATAAACGGCAGATAAATTGTGAATAATTTGTTGCTTAGAGCGAATCGTATGTGCAATATATACAAAAGAACTGTCCGCATATTGAAAAATCGGATCGGATGAAGTATAATTACATCAGATGGGGTGGCGGCGGACGTCCGGCATCTCCGAAAATAATTATTAAGAAAGGAAACTACTATGAAAAGAGTAATTTCTCTCATTCTCGCGATTGTTATGATCGCGCTTCTCGCTCCGATGGCAATATCGGCAGACGAGATCAAGACGGTTGACGCGTCGGCTCCGGCAGATGCAGAGGCAGTAAAAGCAGATCAGGTTACCATTACCAAGAAGTATTTTGCTGTCTCCTACACAATGAACTATGCCGCAAAGGCAGGCAAAGAGGGCAATAACGGCTGTAACGGTCTTATCCTCGGCGGCAGCGACGCCGTAGGTTGCGTATTCCTTCCTTACGACGGCAAAGCAGACGGTCAGAAGACCGCAAACAAGGCCCTCAGATTCGGTCCTTGGTGGCCCAGCGAAACCGATTTTGGTAAGAAACAGACCACAGTTGACGCTTCCGCTTACGTAGGCAAGGATGTTACTATCCTTCTCGTAGGTTCTTACGAGAACAAGAAGCTCACCGTCAAGGCATACCTCAACGGCAACGCAGTCAAAGCATGGGGCGCAGACGAATTCGTGACCGAAAACTTCAACGGACAGCTCGGCTGGGCAACAAAGCTCGCAGGACAGAAGGCTACCTTCAAGTTCGTTGAGTCCGACAAGGCTCTTGACAAGACAGCATTCGACGCAAAGGCTCCCACAACCGGTGTTAAGGTAGGACCTGTATCCGGCTCGTGGAAGGTTGAAGGCAAGACTTATATTCACGATGCTGCACGCGAAGTAGGCAAAGATAACATCATAAGCCTCAAGGACGCAGCAGTTTACGTTCTCGGCAAGTCCAACGATTTCGAGCTTACCGCAAAGATTGACGCCACAGGCAAAGAGTGCGGCTTCATCATCAACGGCAAGGACGTTGACGGCGACGGTTACTTCTCCGAAGAGAAGGGCAAGGATCAGTTCATCGTTATCTGGATGAAAGGCCCTGAGCTCCGTGTCATAACTTCGGATAGGGCGTTCAACAGATACGGCGACAACACCAACGAGCAGGCTTGGGGTGCATGCAAAATTCCTACCGCTCAGGGCGAGTTTGAGCTCAAGCTCGTTTACAAGAACTACACTGTTGAAGTATTTGTAAACGGCGAAAAGAAGGGCGAAAGAGTTATGGATAAGGGTCACGAGTTCGGCGGCTGGATCGGCACATGGTCGAAGGATCAGGCAACTTACAAGGATGTCAACCTCACCGTTCATGACGCTCAGAAGCCTCCCAAGACCGGCGAAGCAACCGCTATCGTAGCAGTTATCGCTGTTCTTACTCTCGCAGGCACAATGGTAGCCGCAAAAAAGAGACACTGATAAAAGAGAAACCGAAATAAATTTTTCATATCTCCTTTCTCTTTGACCGATTGATACACGGTCAGAGGGGGAAACCGCAACCGCGAGGTTGCGGTTTTTCTTTTTTTGTTCGATGTGATTATGTTTCCGACAGACGGGCGTCGGGGTTAAAAGCTTTGGGTCGGTGTCTGATCGGGTTACAAGTGTACTGCCCCTGCGGCGATGCTTCCGACGGAGGGAGGCAAGGTTACGGATTTCGTCCGTGTGAGCTTCAGCGGGTCGGATTTTCGTCCGGTGAGTTTTTGCGTGAAATTTTCGTGCGTGACAGCTGTCGGTCAAGCCTGCGGCGGTCTGTGTCAGGGGTGCGGTTCCGACGGATCGATTGTATGCGTGCAACTGTCTGCGTTTTGCGGTTCTCCGAGTGTCTTGCAAAGGTCGGATATTCTTGTTTGCCGATACTTCATGCTCCCATGTGACCGCCTTTCGGCAGAGAAGCGTCACATTGCAGAGTCGGCACGGCCGAAAAGGCGGTTACCGCCGACTTCCCCGCAGCAGTGGGCAGGGCAAAAAGCCTTTCGGTCGGAACAAGGCACGTGTGTTGTCCGTCTGACGGTCGGGAAAGCGGCGTTCCCCCGACCGTCCGCAAGCAACCTCTTCCGATGCCCGTTATTATAATCCGGGACAGGAGGGACGGCATTTGTTTCTTATTCTGCGGATTTTACAGTTCAGGCTGATATTGCCGAATGATGTAAAACAATAACAAAATAATGATCAATTTGTTACAATACAATTAAAATCGTTAATAGTTGACCAAATAAACGGCAGATAAATTGTGAATAATTTGTTGCTTAGAGCGAATCGTATGTGTAACATGCACAAAACGAATGTAAGGCTATTGCAAAATTCAACCGGATAAAGTATAATTACATCAGATGGGGTGGCGGCGGACGTCCGGCACCTCCGAAAATAATTATTAAGAAAGACTAACTATTAAAAGTCAAGAGGAAAAATAAAAAATGTGAAAAAAATTATCTGATTAAAAGCAGGCATGGCAA
>CAKSQF010000023.1 GCA_934486825.1 uncultured Eubacteriales bacterium
AGGACCGATCGCTGCCCTCTCTTTCGGACAGCTTGTGTATTATATCACACCTCTCCCTCTTTGTCAATACCTTTTTCTCTTTTTTTCGTATTTTTTTCGGATTTTATAATTTTTTAAGCTTTGCGTAGGTGCCCATCAGTTTCTTTGTACCGACATTGTCAAAGGCAATTTCGTAAAGCGTATCCGAAGACATGGGGGTAACCGAAAGAACAACTCCCGTTCCGAAAACCGGGTGTATAACCGTTTCGCCTGTTTCGAACCTTTCAACCGTTTTTGTCTGTTTAAGATCAAAAACGGTTTTTTCATGTATTATGTCCTTGGTTGAATTAAGCCTTGGTACACTGAAGTTACTGTTTTTCTTTTCCGCAACCGGTGACGAATCAAATACAAGGCTTGAAGGAATCTCATCAAGAAACTGTGACATTGGATTATATTGCGTCCTGCCGAAAAGCATCCTTTCCTTTGTATATGTACAGACAAGTTTTTCTTTCGCTCTTGTTATTGCAACATAGGCAAGACGACGTTCCTCCTCAAGCTCGTTTTTATCCGGCAGCGACATAAGACCCGGAAAAATACCGTTTTCCATTCCCGGCAAAAAAACTACCGGGAACTCAAGTCCCTTTGCGCTGTGAATTGTCATAAGGACGACTGCATCGGCATCCTTGTCATAATTGTCTATATCCGATACAAGCGCAACCTCTTCAAGGAATCCGTCAAGCGTTGGTGCATCGGCATTTTCCTCATACTCAACCGCGTTTGATACAAGCTCTTTTACGTTTTCAAGCCTGTCTTCTTCGGAAGCACCGCCGGCTACCAACATACTTTTATAACCGGTCAATTCAATGGTTTTTTCAAACAACGACGACAGAGATTCGGTCTCCGCTATTTTCTGCAGATCTTTTATCAGATCGGCAAAAGACATAAGTGAAGCCGCGGTCTTCTGGAGCGCCACATACCTGTTTGCATTTTGTATCACGTCAAACATCGAAGTTTTTTCGGAAGCGGCTATTTCGGAAACCGCATTCAGCGTTGTCGGTCCGATCTTCCGCTTCGGCTCGTTGATTATCCTCCTTAACCGCAGATCATCATTAGGATTTCCGACGAGATGAAGATAGGCAAGAATGTCCTTGATTTCTTTTCGGTCATAAAACCTCGTTCCCCCGACAACACGGTAACTCACTCCCGACTTGGCAAGCACTTTTTCAAGCGCATTGGACTGAGCATTCATTCTGTAAAGAACGGCTATATCCGAATACTTACGTTTATTGCCGGCGCACATCTTCAAAATACTGTCGGCGATAAAGAAAGCCTCATCATTCTGATCGTTTGATTTGTGAAACTCAATCTTTTCGCCGGTATTATGTGCAGTCCACAGTTTCTTACCTTTTCTGCCGACATTATTACTTATTACCGCATTTGCAGCATCAAGTATTGTTTGCGTCGATCTGTAATTTTGTTCAAGTTTTATTACCTTTGCATCGGGGTATACTTTATCAAATGAAAGAATATTCTCTATCGTCGCGCCACGAAATCTGTATATAGATTGATCGTCGTCACCGACAACCATCAGATTTCTTCTTCCGCCGGACAGAAGCGTTGCAAGTACAAACTGGGCATGGTTGGTGTCCTGATATTCATCTATGCAAATGTACCTGAACCGACGTTGCAGATGCTTGCGAACTTCCTCGGACTGCATGAGCAGGTCAACCGTACGGCATATGATATCGTCAAAATCTACAGCTCCTGCCGAAGCGAGTTTATCCTGATACATCTTGTAAACCCTGCCCGCCTGAATCATTCTGAAGTCTTTTTTTGCCAATTGGGAAAATTCATCCACAAAGGCATCCGGAGAAATAAGCTTGTCCTTCGCTCTGCTTATTATATTCATAACCGTTTTGGGCGGAAGTGTTTTTTCATCAATGTCGGCGTCTTTCAATATCTGCGCGATAAGCTTTTTGCTGTCTTCGGTATCATATATGGTAAAATTTCTGTCAAGTCCAATAGCCTCTCCGTACATACGCAATATTTTTACGCAGACAGAGTGAAAAGTTCCTGCCCATATATCGGATGCGGTTTTATCATCAAGAACCTTGGCAAGTCTTTCCTTCATTTCATTTGCCGCTTTATTTGTAAAAGTAATGGAAAGCATAGCCCACGAAGGGCATGCATCTACAGCATATTCTGATAAAACATCTGCAATCTCGTCGTTTGTAAGCGAAAGGGCGTTTTCAAGCCTTATCGCATCCTGCTCTGTTACATTACACTCTTCGGAAAAATATGCATTTCCGTATTTTATTATAAACGCAATACGCTGGACGAGAACAGTAGTTTTTCCGCTTCCGGCACCCGCAAGTACAAGAAGCGGGTTATTTACCGTAAAAACAGCTTCACGCTGTCTGTCATTCAAAAAATCATACAATTTATTAAACAGTGCTCTTTTGGCACTTATAAATCTTGCCTTAACATCAATATCCTGAAACATATACAAACATCCCGTTAAAATCCATTTACCGTTTTTTCGCAGAAAGCCAAAACAGTATCAAACAAACAGATTATAACAAAAAACAAGCAGTATGTCAACTCAAAAATAAAAAAACAAATACAGCCCGGTATTTAGCCGGGCCGCATTTTGTATATGAAACAATTTAATTCTGTTTTGTCCTATTCATAAGTCTGAGGTTGTCCGCGATCATAGCAATAAACTCACTGTTTGTGGGTTTTCCCTTACTTTCCTGTATTGTATAACCGAAATATGAAAGAAGCACATCAACATCTCCTCTGCTCCATGCCACTTCGATTGCATGTCGTATTGCCCTTTCCACTCTTGATGCCGTTGTCGAATACATTTTGGCAACTGTCGGATAGAGGACCTTCGTTACCGAATTGATTGTATTCGGGTCTGTTACCGCCAAAAGTATAGCAGAACGTAGATATTGATATCCCTTTATGTGTGCGGGAACACCTATCTGATGTATTATTCTTGTTACTTGTACTTCCACGTCGTTTCCGACTTCTACTGTTTGTTCCATTTTAGATACAACTCCCTTTTTAAAATTATTTTTAGTTTTATAGTTAGAATATGGCTACACAATCAGCCTCAGAAATCCAATAGTCTAATACAATTAGATCGGGGAACATTTCGAAACTCAGGCATCGCATAAAACGGCATATCTGTAAACCTCCAGATTCTTTTGATATATATCAAATACATCAAAAAGCTTTCCGCTGTATGCAACGAACAAATTTCGTGTTCCTTTGACATCACCTTCCATTTTTTCTTTTTACCTCCCCTCTGTTTATTCTTTATGACATTATTTTACCACAACTCTCAACTTATTTCAATTGGCAATTTTGTTAAAATAATATATTTTTTTATCTTATTTTTCATTAATGTATAACCAAAGTGCCTGCAAAAAAAGTCGAAAAGAATCGGACGTCGATTTGAAAAATAAAAAAGCAGAAAACAACCGCTTTTTGTCCCAAAAACAGTGCTTTCTGCCCCAATTTATTAGATTATTTTTTCACTTTATACCGAAACGTTGCTTTTGCTTGTTTTCACAGCAAAAGCCGAGTTTTTCGACCTCATCCTTGTTGAGATAGCGCCATTTTCCGCGACCTACGTCAAGTTCAAGGCTTCCGATTGAGATTCTGCGCAATCTTTTCACTGTCAGACCGCATTTTTCACACATTTTTCGAATCTGTCTGTTCCTTCCCTCATACAGAATCATCTCGACGGTAGAACCAAGATCGTTTCGGCTTAACAAAGTACATTCAACCGGCATTATTTCATAACCGTCAATTTCCATCGGAGCCGAAAGAAGAGATAATTCCTTCTTGGTTATTTCCTCAGCCAACCGCACATGATACACCTTCGGAATACTGTGTCCCGGATGTGTAAGGGCATTTGTAAGCTCACCGTCGTTCGTCATTATAAGCAGTCCTTCGGATCCCATGTCAAGCCTTCCGACAGGCCACAATCTCACCCCGACATCCGAAACAAGATCGACAACTGTCTTTCTTCCTTTTTCATCCGACATCGTCGTGACATAGCCTGACGGTTTATTCAACATAATATAAACATTATGCGTTCCCCGCTTTATTCCTATTCTCCTGCCCCTGAACTCAATCCTGTCTTTGTCGGGTCGTATTTTCATGCCTATTTCGGCAGGCATGCCGTTGACCTTTACGTTTCCCTGTTCAATTTCTTTTTCCGCTGCACGTCGCGAACATATTCCGCAATCGGATATGTATTTTTGTATTCGTACACTGTTATCGTCTGACCTCATTTTTTATTTCCTTTACAGATTGCGCCTCTGAGCAGAGACAAAATTTTTTCAAAGAAACCGCTCATCAGTTCAAACAAGCTTTTCTTCTTTCTGACTTCAAGTTTAACATCCGTCTCGGGATAAAGTGGAATATCGGCAAGATACTCGTTATCTTCGGTCAGAAAAACTACCTTTCCCTCTGATTTGTCTGATGATGCGGGCGCGTATATGAACCTGTCACATTCATATACATACCTGACGGGCATCTCTGCCGGCAACCAGATCTCACAGCAATCGCGATTAACAAGCGTAACATTTTTCTGACCCGAATTCTCTACCGCAACATTAACAGTGTACTGCCCCTTTTCGGCAAGCGCTCTTTTTACATACCGACTCTTGCCGAAAGCATGCAGTTTTTCATGGTCAGCCCAATCGTTAGGATCGGAAAGAGTCACTGCAACAAGCAAAAGACCGTCATTATCCGTGACGGAAACAAGGCATCTTCCGGTTTTTTTGGTAAAACCGGTTTTTCCACCGATACAGCTGTCAAGACGCCAAAGAAGCCTGTTATGATTTGTAAAATACCTTTTCAATCCGCATTCGGGTTCGGATACATACTTCTTTGCCGAAACAATCTCTGCAAAAGTCTCATTATGCATTGCCGTATTCATTATAACGGCAAGATCATACGCAGATGTAAAATGTCCGTCTTCGTACAATCCGTGCGGGTTCATAAAATGAGTATTTTTAAGTCCCAACTCACTTGCTTTTTGGTTCATCATGTCAACAAATGCAGCTGTGTCTCCGCCAACACCGACCGCAATCGCTATTGCGGCATCATTTGCGCTCTGCAACATAAGTGCATAGAGTAGGTCGATAAGCGGAATTTTTTCATATGCGGTCAGATATGCTGACGATCCCTCTGTCCCGACAGCCTCCGGCGGTATTGATACAATATTCCCCGGATCGGAGGAATCGAGCGCCACAAGCGCCGTCATTATTTTGGTTGTGCTTGCCATCGGCAAACGCGAATCGGCATTATCCGAATAAACAACTCTCCCATATCCATCAATAAGCACAGCCGATTTAGATGACAGAACCGGCGGCATCGGTATGGTAGCCGATTGAACGGTAAAAACCGATAAGCAAGAAGTAACCGCCAACAAAACCGTTAATCCGTAAAAAAGGCGCCAACGACGGATAATAGGTATCAATTCTGCAACAACCCTCTTTCACTAACGATAATCACTACACATTTATATGAAGAGAATTGCACTGATATTCCGATTACTGCTTGTTATCCTGTTGTTCGGCAGACGGCTCTTTGACATCCGGACTTTTCTTCTTTTTCACAAGAGACAAAATCTTTTCAACGATTTCGGGCGAACGTTCGACAACATCAACCAGCTTATCGATTTTATCCGGAACAGGAGCCGACGATCCGCCGTTGGAAGCATCCGGTGCGGTTACAGGCAAATACTGAACCGACCCGTCCGGTTTGGTAATAAGAAAACCGACCGGCGTAAGCGTAACACCGGTTCCGCCGCCTCCTCCGAAATTTGAATTCTTCGCGTTCTGAGCAGAATTCTTTCCAAAAAAATCCACTCCGCCGGAAGCGTAACCCACCGACATTTTGGAAACCGGGATAATAACTGTACCGCCTGCAACCTCAAACGGCTGTCCGACTACCGTATTTGCATCAACCAACCCTTTGATACTGCTGAGAGATGCATTTATGACTCCGTTCAGCTTACTCTCTTCCATAATTACAACTACCTCCGTACACTCTCTTTTTTATTTATGTTTTTTAACTTTTTTCCGATATAGCCGTTTAAAACCGCAAATAACATTGCAAACACGTGCCATACACGAAGTCTGAAAATCAATTTTAAATCCAGCTCCGATTTGATTGCCGCAAAATCAGCTGTAACATTTATGTCATCACTTTTTTTAACCCTGAAATTCGTTATGTTATACAAAATTTCCACAATGTACGCAACACTCTGGCAAACCGCTCCGTAAGCGATAGCCGTCGTAGCGGCGTCCCCTGTCGCAACTTTTATCCTCATTCTCGCGGCGGTTATTCTCAAATGCTTTCCGAAACTCACAAAAAGGCGCTTTACAAGTTCAAGCACGAGGTCAACAAGTTCGACTATATCCTCAAGCGATCTCGCGTCTTTCTTCTTACCGTTGCTGTCAGCGTCCGCAACAGCAGCGCCGCCTGTTTTTTTCGTTCTGCTTTTTTTCTTCTTTGCTTTTTTCTCTTCAGCCTTCGCCTGCTTTTCAAGCATTCTCGCATATTTTTTTGCCGTGTACTTTGACGGATCAGGCTTTTTTATAACTTTAGGGGTTATTCTGAATTTCAAAAAAAGTACTCTAATATAAACGGAAAGTTCATTATCATATGTCAGAACAACATTTGCGCTTATCATACCGATAAGCCAAATAATTGCAACAACCGATAAAAAAATTATCCATCCTTTCATACTCAGCCCCCTTAACCAATATTTCAGTCAATCTCCCGAATACAATAACATCTCATAATCCTCGGAGGATCACTCTCAATGACAGTCCCGTCGGATGTAACGACTATTCGCATTCCCGCCCTCAGATCGGAAACAGTCAGTTTCTCGTTATTTTTCCCGATAAACTCCGTGCCGTCCGAAACATAAACAACCATTTCACGACCGTCATCGGTTTCGGCTGTTACACTGATAGTATATTTTCCGACATCATTCACCCTCGCGCAGAAATCCACTCTTTTCCCGCTGTCATGATATTCGGTTGCATCGATGTAGTCGTTGATCTTACCGTCACTCTCCGAAACAGATCTGCCGCATCCGGAAAGAGCAAGCTGAGCAAACAAAACGGTCGCAACAAACAGAAAAACAAAACACTTCTTCATATTCCCTCGATAGTAACCTGTTCGCCGTCCTTTTCATCGGCAGCTTCAGGCAGATCATCAAGCTTTTCTATACCGAAAACCCTTAAAAAATCCGGAGTGGTTCCGTAAAGATTTGGTCTGCCCGGAACGTCAAGTTTACCTTTTACTTCGATAAGCGACTTTTCGGAGAGAACCGCAATGGCGTACCCTGAATCAACCCCTCTGATCTGTTCAATAACAGCCTTTGTTATCGGCTGATTATATGCGATTATTGCGAGAACCTCAAGTGACGAATTCGACAGCTTACCGCGCTGATGAATTCCGAGGGCTTCCCTTACGTAATCATCATAATTTTCTTTGGTACAAAGCTGCACCGAGTCTTCAAGACGTACAATCTGTATCCCGCGGGTTTCAGCCTTGAATCTGTTCTCCATGCCATCCACAAGTTCTTTGACTTTCTTTACGGGTTTGGCGATTATTTCTGCTATTTTTGTGTATTCAAGAGGATATCCGGCTGCGAAAAGCATCGCTTCAATTATTTCTTCGGCTTCATTATCCGGTATGGAGAATTCATCCAGGTCAGTCGGTAACGGCATTGCACATTTCCCTTTCGTTAAGTTTAATCATAGGATTGTCGGATTCGCCGCTGCATACGAGACGACCGGATCTTATCAGCGAAAGAATTGCCATAAACGAGGCAACAAGTTCGCTCTTTGTTCTGTTGGTCAATAGCAACTCTTCAAAAGAGCTCCCGCCGGTTCTGAAAAGATATCTCATTATGAAAAAGCTCTTTTCGGGTACGGGTGTTATCTTACGTGTTAATATCGTATTCAGAGTTTTGATCGGGACATCCGTGCGGTTTTCCGCCTCGGTTTTTAATCTGAATTTCATTTTTTCAAAAGCGTTTATAAGCATATCGATCGTATGATCTCCGACATAAGTACGATCGACACCGACTTCGTCGGTTTCCTTGATATATCTGCCCTGATAAATCGAATAACGCTCGCGCAGTGCCGCAGCCTCGAGCTTTGCCTTACGGTATTCAAGCAAGGCATCAACAAGATCGCGTCTGGGGTCTTCCGCTTTTTCGCTGTCCGACTTCGGAAGAAGCATTTTGCTTTTGATAAGCATCAGTCTCGACGCCATATCCAGAAATTCCCCGGCAATATCCATATCAAGCTTGTTCATCCGATCTATATATTCCATATACTGATCAAAAATGAGCGAAATAGGTATATCATAAATGCTTACTTTATTTTTTGATATAAGTGACAGAAGAAGATCAAGCGGACCCTCAAATATTTCAAGCCTGAAGGATAATTCTTCGTTTTCGTTATTCATTTACCATCACCTCGGCATCATATCATCTGAAAATAAGCGAAAGAAGACCGGTAAACAACCCGACAACTTTAAAAATCAATTTTATAAGCAGGTTCGCAAGGAGAGAAAACGGGGTCGTCAGTATGCCCGTCCACAGCAATGCAAGAAGCACAAGCATAATTATTCTCTCATACTTCATGACCGCAAAATAAAATCTGTCGGGAAGAAATACAAACGCGATACGCGAGCCGTCAAACGGCGGTACCGGGAGCAGGTTGAAAACAGCAAGGTAGGCATTCAGCGTTATTGAATTGAAAAGAACGACATGCAGAATATACAGCATTGCGATTCCGAAGGTTTCGGTATACGACGATGCGGTTAAAAGCGGCAGAAAAACATTAAAATAGCTAAGTGTTCCGTAAACAAGCGCAAAAACAAAGGCAAGAAGAACATTTGACAAAGGTCCGGCAAGAGCGGTAAGTGCCATTCCCCATTTCGGCTTTTTGAAATATCTCGAATTAACGGGAACCGGTTTTGCCCATCCGAAGCCGAAAAGAACCATCATCAATGTGCCGATCGGGTCAAGATGCTTAAGCGGATCGAGAGTTAGCCTCCCCATATTCCGTGCCGTCGGATCGCCGAGCTTCCATGCCACAAATGCATGTGCGGATTCATGAAATGAAAGCGCAAAAACAATTACGGGCAATGATAGCAGAAGTGACAACAGCATTTCTCTGAGAGACAGACCGCTTCCGAGATAACTCAACATAAACAAATTCCTTTCATTTCAGAGGTCAGATATCGTTTCTGTACAAATCCTCAAAGCTTTCACGTCTTACAACCAACCTGTCATTTCCGTCCCGTATAAAAACCATGGCAGGACGTGGGACACGATTATAATTCGATGCCATCGAATAATTATATGCACCCGTTACAAGCACGGCAAGTATATCTCCGCGCTTTGCAGGCTGGATAAACATATTTTCACCTATCATATCACCGGACTCACAGCATCTGCCTGCAATCGTACAGTTCAGTGTCTTTGGTTCGGACGCTTTATTTGCAATAAGGGCTGTATATTTTGATCCGTAGAGAGCATACCTCGGATTATCGGTCATCCCGCCGTCTACCGACACATAGGTTCTTACTCCCTCAATTTCCTTAACACTTCCCACAGTATAAAGTGTAATACCCGCATCAGCAACAATGGACCTGCCCGGCTCCATAAAGATCGCAGGCTTTTTCAAAGAGTACTTCTTGCATATACGTTCGATTTCTTTTCCGACAGCGGCAATATTTTCAACATAATTGACACGCGGATCGTTTTCGGTATAGGCAACCCCGAAGCCTCCGCCGAGATTCACCTTGGTCGCCTCGAATCCGAGATTTTTCTTCATGTCGGCTGTAAACTCAAGCATCACCTCTGCCTGTTCAATAAAAGGTCCGCTTTCAAAGGTCTGTGAACCTATATGACTGTGAAAGCCTTCAAGAACAACATGGTCAAGAGAAAGCGCAAGTTCAGTGAGCTTTTCAGCCTGTCCGGTCGAAATCGGAGTTCCGAATTTCGAATCAAGCTCTCCTGTCGATATCGCTTTTTGGGTATGAGGATCAATGTTCGGAGTAACGCGAAGCATTATTCTCTGTACTTTTCCCATGCGCCCGGCGATATTATCAAGTGCTCTGAGTTCCTCGAACGAATCGACCATAAACTCACCGACACCGACGGCAAGCGCTCTTTCTATGTCTTCGTCGGTCTTGTTGTTCCCATGAAAACAGACATGATCCAGCGGATAACCTGCCGACTTTGCCGTATACAGTTCACCGATTGAAACAACGTCAACATTTATATGTTCATCCGCCGCTATCCTGTACATTTCCTTGCATGAAAGCGCTTTGCTCGCATAATGTATGCCGCTTCCTTTTCCGAAATATTTTTCTGTCGCTTTTCTGTACATGCGCATGCGTTCTCTCACAAGAGTTTCATCCATAAGATAAAGCGGCGTTCCGTATTTTTCCGCAAGCAGGACAGTATCCGCACCGCACAGTGTCAGGTGTCCGATTTCGTTAATCCCGTAATTTTCGTGAAGCATTCCTTTGTTCCTTTTCTTATCCGAACATATCCGTCATATGAATTATTTCGGAACGAATTTCATCTTTTCCTTCCCCGTTCAATGCCGAAAAAGGAATAATATTTATATTTTTCAGGTGGGGGTTTGAGTACAATTTTTCAAGAGCTTTGGCTCTGTCCGTCTTATTCAGCTTGTCTGTTTTTGTTGCAACGACAAAAAACGGGATACCGGTTTTCGCCAGATAATCAAACATCAACATATCGTCGTCGGTGGGACCGACTTTCAGATCGACAAGCTGAAGGACACCGCATATTTTCCTCTTCTTCTGCGCAAGGTCAAAATATCCGTTGACAAGCCCCGACCATTTTTCCTGTTCGCCCGCACTTCTTCTTGCAAAACCGTATCCCGGCAGGTCAACAAGATAAAACGAATCGTCTACCTCATAAAAGTTGACCGTTACGGTTTTCCCCGGGTTTGAGCTTACACGTGCAAGCGATTTCCGACCTATAAGACTGTTTATAAGCGAACTTTTTCCCACATTTGATCTTCCGGATAAAGCAAGTTGCAATTTATTATCGTCCGGAAACTGGCTTTTAAGCCCCGCTGTGATTTTAAGGTTGGTTTTTACAAAATTCACTGTCATTGATAACATTCCTTTTTTTCAGACGGTCAACTGCGTCTATGTACTGACCTTCCGCAAACAAATTACCGTTTGCGGTGTTCTCCTTATCAAACGGCAGACGCACGAGCGAAATCCTCAACACATCGTCCACGGTCTTACAGAAAACGAACTTCATACCGTTTTTGATATAATCATCAAGTCTTTCGTAATCCTGCCTGTTATCATCCGGAATCAGTACGCACGATATACCGGCTTTATAAGCCGCCATCGTTTTTTCCCTCAATCCTCCTATGGGAAGGACTTTACCATGGAGTGTAATTTCTCCGGTCATAGCCACGTCACGACGGACAGGTATCCCGGAAAGCTCGGAGGCAAGCGCCGTAACGACAGTCACACCGGCACTCGGTCCGTCCTTCGGAACCGCGCCCTCGGGAAAGTGTATATGTATATCCTTTGTTTTGTAAAAATCTGCGGCAATGCCGAGCGATTTTGCCCTTGTACGTATAACAGAAAGCGCAATTTTTGCCGATTCGACCATGACGTCACCGAGCGATCCGGTAAGCTCAAGTTTTCCCGTACCATCCATCGAAACAGCCTCAACCTTAAGCATGTCGCCTCCCGCATCGGTATAAGCAAGTCCGTTCACGACACCGGTTTCGTCAAATTCGGAAAGCTTTTCATCCTGTATTTTTTCGGGTCCGAGATAAGCCGCTACATCAGATTTTCTGACACGTATACGCTGCAAATCGGGATTCTCAACGAGTTTAAGGGCAACCTTACGGCAGATCGCCGCAATTGACCTTTCAAGGTTTCGTACACCCGCCTCTTTTGTATAGTGATCGATAACTTCATAGAGAGCATCATCATCGATTTTCAGCATACGACGGTTCATTCCGTGCTTTTCAAGCTGTTTACCGACGAGGTGATTTTTTGCTATCGACAGTTTTTCGGTACGGGAATAGGATTTCATCTCGATAACTTCCATACGGTCAAGAAGAGGTCTCGGAATCGTATCAAGGGTATTCGCTGTTGCGATAAACAGACAATCGGACAGATCAAACGGTATCTCGACAAAATGATCTCTGAATGTCCGGTTCTGATCCGGATCAAGCACTTCAAGAAGTGCAGAAGCAGGATCACCGTGTGCATCTCGGGTAATTTTGTCTATTTCATCGAGAAGAATAAGCGGGTTGGAGCTGTCGGCTTCAATGAGCGCATTTATGATTCTTCCGGGCATTGCACCGATATATGTCTTTCGGTGTCCCCTTATGTCTGCCTCGTCACGTATTCCGCCAAGAGAAACACGTACATATTTACGTTTCAATGCCTTCGCTATCGACGAAGCGACCGAAGTTTTACCGACGCCCGGGGCTCCGACAAGACAAAGTATCTGATTCTTGTTGCCGTCGGAAAGCTTTTTCACTGCAACAAATTCAAGTATACGCTCTTTTACGTCAGACATTCCATCGTGATCTTTTTCAAGTATACGCGCCGCCGCGGCAATATCGGTACGGTCGGCGGTCTTCTTCCCGAACGGTAGCTCAAGACACGTTTCAACGTATGACCTTATTACATTTGACTCCGGAGAAGCAAAAGGAAGCTTTGAAAGCTTTCTCGTTTCCTTAAGCAGCTTTTCGCGTACATCATCCGGCATTGCGCTCTTGGTTATTTTGCTTACAAGCTCATATACGTCATCATCGCTTTCCTCGTCCTCACCGAGTTCTTCTTTTATAACCCTCATTTGTTCACGAAGATAATATTCGCGCTGATTTTCTTCAATTCTTGCCCGTGTTTTCTTATGAAGCTCCATGCCGCTGCGTATTATAGATATTTCGTCATCAAAAAAATCAACGGCAAGCTCCAGTCGTCGTACCGGATCAAATTCAGCAAGAATCTTTTGTTTGTGCTCGTTTTTAACAAATATCGTTCCGGCGATAATATCGGCAAGCTGACCGGGATTCTCGGTCCCCTTTATTGCCTCGGCAATTTCCTTTGCAAAGTTCGGAGTGTTACGCATGAATTCATCCAGCAGTTCCGCCGCCTCTCCGCGCAGCTTGGAAATTTCGGGAAGCTTTGGATCAACCGTAACGGTTTTGCACATCACCGTTACGCTGTCATAGCGTGATCCGCAATTGAACGAAAGCAGTTGTGCCCGACACAGGCAATCGAAGCCGACAACTATACCAAGCGAATCATCCTGTTGCGAAACATCCTTTATTTTCGCAACAACACCTACCGGCAGAAGCTCGTTTTTCGATGTTATTGTAGCAGTTTCGTCATCGGGATACTGCTGCAGGGTTATCGCAAGAAAAACGCAGTCATCAACATGCGCGTCAATCGCATTTATTGATTTACGATCCTTCAGTTCTATCTTCAGCGGTATTGACGGAAAGGCAACGCTCTCACGCAAAATTATAGCCGGAAGACTTTGAGATTTTGTTTTTTCTGTATATTTGGACATATATTTATTACCTTTCAAATGATGTGTTATCATATAAAACACATCGCAACCGATAAACGGTACAAGTTATACTTACAACAATTATTTCAATATATTATCATATTTTTTAATTAAAATCAAGCTTTTTTTCTTATATTAACAGTTTATTTGCAAAAAAGTCCGGATATACAAAACCGACTTGACATTTGTTTTCCGATGTGTTATCATTGGAATCATCGAAATATATTCAAAACAGGATGGATACTCTCATGGACAAACAGCTTTTTCATTTTGAACCGCCTTACGGCTGGATAAACGATCCGAACGGCTTGTGCTTTTTCAACGGCAAATACCATGTTTTTTATCAGCATAACCCTTATTCACTTAAGTGGGACAAAATGCATTGGGGACATGCGGTAAGTGACGATTTGATTCATTTTGAGTACAGACCGATCGCTCTTGCACCCGACATGCCGTATGAAAACAGCGGCGGCTGTTTTTCGGGCTCTGCTGTTGTAAAAGACGGAAAGCTCTTTCTGTTTTACACATCGGTTTCAAAAGAGCTCGGGTTCACACAGTCGATTGCTTTTTCCGAAGACGGCGAAACATTTTATAAATATGCCGACAACCCGATAATTGACGCACATTTCGCAGGATCATCGGAAAGCAGGCGGGAGTTCAGAGATCCGAAGGTCAATTATTTTGATGGCAAATACTACATGGTAACATCGGACAGCGACGGAAAAGGTACCGGAATGATCTGTCTGCGCGAATCGGATGATCTGATACATTGGGGCAATATGCGGTATATCCTTTCGGATAAGGAATTCGGTCCTGTAATAGAATGTCCCGATTTTTACAAAGAAGGCGACAAATACATTCTGACTTTTTCTTTAAGCGTCGGCAAACCGTACCGGGTCATAACATTAATCGGAAACTTTGACGGATCTTCATTCACTGCCGAAAAGCGATTTGACACCGAATCCGGTCCGGACTATTATGCTCCGCAGTCATTTGAATACGGTAAACGAAGAATCAGTTTCGGCTGGATAACGCCGTCGGCAGATACCGAGCTCAGGAGCAATAAAACAACCGGTGCGCTTACCGTCGCGCGCGAGGTGACATACAAAGAAGGAATTCTGCGTCACTACCCGATAGACGGCTATAAAAATCTCCTGATGAAATCAGACCCTCACGTCATTGTCGAAGAAAACACCATAAAACTTTTCGACGGAAAGAAAATCATATCGGAAAGGCATTATCCCAAAATCGAAAGCGTTGATATTCTGCGGGATCTGAACATAATCGAAGTATTCATTAACAAAGGCGAATACACATCAACCTTCTGGTATTCGGAATAAATTTCAAAATGCAAAATTGCCCCGCACGCCTTATGCCTGCAGGGCAATTTTGATTGACTTAAACATCTGCTGTATCAGCAGGCTTCAGTCTGCCGTCGGTCTCGACGACATCCGCCGAAAAATCATTTGCGGCAACAATCAGATCCTTTTTGTCGGTAATAAGCCATATGCCTACGTTTCCGAACATATGAAGCTCATTGCAGAAATCGGCATCGGCTTTTTTTCCGTGAAACCATTTTGTGTGCTCGTTATCAAACGGAACCCATACCGTAAGTCTGTCCCCCGCTTTCGATGCGACATGTTCAAGAGCATTATCGGTAAGCATACCGTCATAATGCATCTCGGAAGCGGGAAAAAAAGCGGAGAGATAATCAAGATAAGGGATAGTCTTACATGTAAATGCAATCTGTTCCTGCATATTTGCATTTTTTATTGTATCACAGAAAATCTCAAACTGCCGTTCGTTAAATGACTGAAAGAC
This sequence comes from uncultured Eubacteriales bacterium, assembly GCA_934486825.1. Lineage (GTDB taxonomy): Bacteria > Bacillota > Clostridia > Oscillospirales > CAG-272 > CAKSQF01. Next base: position 15,443 of record CAKSQF010000023.1, read on the forward strand.
ATTGTCAAGCTTGAGCTTAATGTCTTTACCTTTTACAAGTTCCAGCGTTTGTGCAAGGGTCGGTATGCGTGTTCCTCTGAATTTTTCGCCCATAAACACTCCCGCATCAACATCCGCAAGTGTATTGTACTCAATACAATCTGCCCGAACAACGCGATCAAATGCAGATCCGCTGTCATTTCGGCAGGTTCTGTTCAATGTATCATCATGGAGCATTATACAGACATCATCCGCCGTAAATTTGCAATCAGCCTCGATGTATGCATAACCTTCATCGATCGCAGCCGAAAATGCCGCAAGTGTATTTTCGGGATATTCGCACGAGACTCCTCTGTGCGCCTGTAATTTTACTTTTTTCTCTGACATATGCAAACTCCTCAAAAGAGCGGTTGCCGTAAAACGGCAACCGCTGTAATTTATTCAACCGAAATCGTGTAATAATAGAGCGGCTGTCCGCCTTTGATTACCGACACTTCAACATCGTCGCCGAGCCTTTTTCTGAGAGAGGCAGCAGCAAGGTTTGCCTCATCTTCTTTGACATCCTCGCCGTAAAAAAGGGTAATAAATGAAGCATCACCCATATTGTCTGTCATTTTTTCAAAGCACTCTTCCTTGCTGTCGGTAACATAGCGGACCTTATGATTGACAAGTCCAAGTATCTGCCCTGCTTTTATCTTATTCCCGTCAAACTCACTGTCACGTGCCGCAAATGTCATTTCAAGCGTTGTAACAGATGTTGCCGCCTCTTCCATCAGAGCGGTATTTTCATCGGGGCTGAGCTCCGAATCAAACGCGAGCATTGCCGAAACGCCCTGAGGAACACTCACGGTGGGGATTACAATTACATTTTTGTCCTTGCACAGATTTGCGCATTGTGTTGCAACAAGGCATATATTGCTGTTATTGGGAAGAAGGTATACCACTTCGGATGAAACGGTATTAACAGCATTAAGCAGTTGCTCGGTGGACGGATTCATTGTCTGCCCGCCGAACACAAAGGCATCTACTCCAAGATCGGCAAACACGTCCTTTATTCCGTCACCGGGGGTGACCGCCACAAAACCGTACTTTTTTTCGGGAGCAGCCGGTTTGCTTTCATGTCCCTTTGTTTTATCGGCACCGGCTTCCGTCACAAGCTCTGTGTGCTGGTTACGCATGTTTTCGACTTTGACTGTAAACAGTGTGCCGTATCTGAGCGCCTCTGACAGGACTTTTCCCGGATCCTTTGTATGAACATGGACCTTGATTATTTCTTCGTCATCAACAAAAACCGCACTATCTCCCACCGAATGAATAAATCTGCGGAATTCATCAACCTTATTCTCTCCGACAAACGCTTCCGATTTTGTTACTATACACTCGGTACAATACGGATTTTCGATATTTTCGGTATCAAACTGTGCGAAATCGGCTTTTAGTGATGTTTCGTGCTCGGAATCGCTCCCGATAACCGGCTTACCCTTAAGTGCAAGAAGCATGCCCTCAACTATACAGACAAAACCCGCTCCACCGGCGTCAACAACATTTGCCTGTTTCAGAACCGGCAGCATTTCCGGAGTCCTGCGCAAAGTGTCTTCAGCCGCCGAAAGAAGGTGTTCGAAAAAGAGAACGATCTTACAGTCTTCGTTTGCCGAAACAAACTGCATACAGGCTTCTACACTCTTTCTCATTACAGTCAGTATTGTTCCCTCTGTCGGGAACTGAACGGCTTTATACGCTTCCTCAACACCCGAACGGAGTGCACTCACAAGTTCGGATGCATTAACGCTCTTCTTTTCCCTGAAGCCTTTTGCAACACCTCTGAAAAAGAGTGCAAGAATAACGCCCGAATTGCCGCGCGCCGATTTCAAAAACTGCTTTGCGATTTTATCGGAACAATCTGCCAACGAACCCTCTGCGGAACAATCCGCTGTTCTCGCGGGACCCATTGTCATACTCATGTTTGACCCGGTATCTCCGTCGGGAACGGGAAAAACATTCAACTCATTTATTTCCGATTTACGATTATTTATTGCATTCGCACCGGACGCAACAGCACAAAGGTAATCACTGCAATCAAAAATCGTTTTTTTCTTACTTTCTGTCAGACCCATAGCAAAGAATCCTCTCAAATAAATTCAATACATACACACCCGATTAGTTATTTTACCACAAATATAAAAAAAGTCAAGAGTTATTTGACGAAAAAAGCGACAGATCGCTTTTTTTCATTCTTTTTCCCGAAATATTATGCCTATAACGTGAGGTCCGCTGTGTGAGCTGACAATAGGATTGATTCTGAAAAATGATGCGGGCGGATATCCGCAAAGCTTTTCCATTGCATCCGACATGATGTCGGCATCTTTTTCGACACTCCCGTACACCACACAGTAAGGACTTTTATCTTCCATCTCGTTTATTACTTTCAGCGCAATTTTAGAGTAGATCTTTTTTTCTCCTCTGACCATATCGCTGTTCACTATTTTGTGATCGTAAATTCTCATAATCGGCTTGATTCCGAGCGTTTCACCGACGAAAGCCAGAGCCCCCGGGATCCGACCGGATCTCTGAGCATATTTCAACGTAAACGGGACGAAATAGATAACGCTGTGTTCTATTTCATTATTCATGAAGCGCAGTATATCGTCGTATGACGATCCGGATTCTTCCATTTCAACGGCGCGCATGACGGTGTACCCGTAACCTCCGGTATATGTTCTGCTGTCGATAATATCAACTGTGAACATATCCTTTGCTTCCGGATGATTCACAAAAAAATCATTTTTTGCCGCAACGGCATTTCCGACCGTTGCAGACGCTTCGGCATTTATAAGCGTAACTATCACATGCCGGTATCTTTCCGAGTAAAGTTGTTCGAATACATCGGAAAATTCAAAAAAAGTAAGCTGAGATGTGGTCGGTATTTCATCGGTATCCGCAAGTTCTTTGTAAAAGTCCTCATTGGACATATCAACACGGCTTGTGAAGCCCTTATCGCCCAATGTAACCTTGTAGTTCATAACAAGAAGATTTTCATGCTGATTTTCATAGTCAACAGTTATATCGCTTGCCGAATCGGTAACAAATTTTATTTTATTCATATATCATATACATCCCGTTTTTTATTTTTATCCTGTGTTTTATATCAGATCGGCTACATCAAGTATGAGCTTCTCGGTTTTTTCCCATCCGAGACACGGATCGGTAATTGATTTGCCGAAAATTCCTTCGCCGATTTTCTGTGCTCCGTCCTCGATATAGCTTTCTATCATAAATCCCTTAACCATTTTGCTTATATCGTTATTATGGCGGCATGAGTGGAGGACTTCCTTCACTATTCTCGGTTGTTCAAGCGGGTTCTTGCCGGAATTTGCATGGTTTGTGTCAACAATCACACCCATATTACTGAGATTCCTTGCGGCATACATCGTATACAGCCTTGCAAGATCCTCATAATGATAATTCGGCATTGATGTTCCGTGTGCATCGACATACCCGCGGAGTATCGCATGCGTGTACGGATTTCCGGTCGTGTTGACCTCCCATCCTCTGTATATAAACGAATGGGCATGTTGTCCTGCCGTTATCGAGTTCATCATCACTCCGAGATCTCCGCCCGTAGGATTCTTCATGCCGACAGGTGTATCAAGACCTGAAGCGAGCAATCTGTGCTCCTGATTTTCCGTCGATCTTGCGCCGACCGCAATATATGAAAGAAGATCGGACAGGTAACGATGGTTTGCGGGATAAAGCATTTCGTCGGCTGACGACAGACCTGTTTCATCAAGGACTCTCGCGTGAAGCTGTCTTATCGCGATTATTCCCTTATAAATATCGGGCTTTTCCTCCGGAACAGGCTGATGCATCATTCCTTTGTAGCCGTCCCCGGTCGTCCTCGGCTTATTGGTATACACACGCGGTATCAGAATGAGTTTATCTTTTACAATGTCCTGCATCTTTTTGAGCCGGTAGACATATTCCATCACGCTGTCTTCCCTGTCTGCCGAACACGGTCCGATAACAAGCAGCATCTTACTGCTCTTCCCTTCAAAAACCGCACGAACCTGTTCATCGCGCAGCTTCTTCGCCTCCACCGCCTGCCCGGTAAGAGGATACTTCTCTTTCATATCCATAGGAATCGGAAGTTTTCTTATAAATTCCATTGACATTTTATTATTCCTCTGCTTCTTTATGTGTTTTCGATCTCAGACTCTGAGCTCAACAGACACATTTTCATTATAATTTCTCCGTATAACCGGCTCTGCCACATTTTTCACAAACAATTCCGTCTGCTCCTCAGCCCTGCCGATAAAGCGTGAAGGATCAAGTTCATCAACAATCTCCTGCTTTGTAACGGGAAACATCGGGTCATCGGCTATGCGTTCGATAAGGTCGGTGTGACCGCCTTCAAGTTTTACTTTTTTTGCGGCGGCAAATGAATGTTCGCGGAGACGTTCGTGAAGCTCCTGTCTGTTCCCGCCCTTTTTGACAGAAAGCATCATAATGTTTTCGGTCGCCATATAAGGCAGTTTTTCCATTACACGGCGTTCTATTACTTTATCATAAACAACCAGCCCGCCGCTGACATTGATATATATATTGAGAATAGCGTCAACCGCGAGAAAAGCCTCTGCGACAGCTACACGTTTATTTGCCGAATCATCAAGCGTCCTTTCAAACCACTGAGTAGCGGCGGTATATGACGGATTCTGACAATCGGCAATAACATAACGTGCGAGGGAACAAATGCGTTCCGACCTCATCGGATTGCGCTTATAAGGCATTGCAGATGATCCGATCTGATTTTTTTCAAGCGGCTCCTCCATCTCCTCAAATGATTGAAGGATTCGAAGATCCGTCGCAAACTTATGCGACGACTGAGCAAATCCTGACAAAACGGACAGAAAATATGAATCCACCTTTCTGGAATATGTCTGACCGGACACCGGCACGCACTTCTCAAATCCCATTTCTTCTGCGATCAATTCCTCAAGTCTGTCAATTTTACTGCTGTCACCGTCAAAAAGCTCGCAGAACGACGCCTGTGTTCCGGTTGTTCCCTTGGAACCGAGCAATTTCAGATTCTTAAGTTGATATTCAAGATTTTCCACATCCATGACAAGTTCATTCATCCAAAGTGTTGCACGCTTACCGACGGTCGTCAACTGAGCAGGCTGAAGATGGGTATACGCAAGGCAAGGCATTTTTTTATACCTCATCGCGAACTCGGACAGATTTTTCAGAACCACAGCAGCCTTCTTAAGCAAAAGCTCCGATGCTCTGCGCAAAACGATCACGTCCGTATTGTCTCCGACATAGCAGGATGTTGCTCCGAGGTGAATTATTCCCGCTGCCTTCGGGCACTGAACACCATAGGCGTACACATGCGACATCACATCATGACGCACAAGCCTTTCCCGTTCTTCGGCAACATCATAATTTATATCATCGGCATGAGAAACAAGCTCTTCGACCTGTTCATCGGTAATATCAAGTCCGAGCTTTTGTTCCGCCTTTGCAAGTGCTATCCACAGTTTTCTCCACGTTCTGAATTTAAATTCTTCCGAAAACAGATACTGCATCTCATCCGACGCATAGCGTGTTGAAAAAGGAGATATATATTTCCTTCTTGAATCAGTGCTCATAGTTGTTATCCTCAATCGATCTTTTCATTTACATGGCAGACAAATCCGCCCACCAACAACACAGAGTATACCATAATAAATGCATACTGTCAAGTATACTAACCGACGATTGTTTTATTGACGCCACAACTTATTTTGTATTTTGTCACAAGACCGTATAGACTGTGTCAAAACATGTTGAATTTCATATCATAAAAACAGGAGTCACACTCCGATTCATAATGAAAAAAGAAAGGATTGACGCAAACGTGGATAATTCCAGAAATTGCCTGTACAGAAATCTCAGATATCAGAACAGAAGCCATTTTGAACAGACCCGTGCACCCCGTGCCGAAGAAAAAAACACTGACAGATGTGAATATCCGTCATTGGCAATGGTATATATGCCGTTTCAGGAATGGACAGAATTATACGGATATAAAGCAGCTCTGTGTAACGGAACACTCTTCAAACAACTTAACAAACCGTTCCTTGCCGGAAAAAGAGGAGGGCGTACAGGATGCTGATACAAACAGAAACCGGATGCAACACAAAAAATGCCGATCGCATAATTCTTCTGAGAGAGATACAGGATCTGAATTTTGCTGTAATAGAAGCAAATCTGTATCTTGATGCATATGAAAACACACAAGCTCTTGAATACAAAGAAAAAGCGATCGAAGAGCTTGCATCGAAAGTAGAGTCGTATGAAAAGAAATACGGACCGCTCACAATGTACGGAAAAACCGAAGAAGAGCAAAATGCATGGATAACGACACCATGGCCGTGGGAAAGCGAGGCAAACTGAAATGTGGATTTATCAAAAAAATCTTGAATACCCCGTAAAAATAAAGAATCCGAATCCCGCATATGCAAAAATAATTATCAGTCAGGTCGGCGGACCGGACGGTGAAGCGGGTGCGGCAACAAGATATCTGCAACAGAGATACGCAATGCCCGACCGACGTGTAATGGGAATGCTGACAGATATCGGAACAGAAGAGCTGGCACATCTTGAAATCGTATCAACAATCATCCATCAGCTCACACGCAACATGACCGAAGAGCAGATAAAACAAAGCGGATTTGACACATATTTTGTAGATCATACTGCCGGTGTATACCCGCAGTTTGCATCTGGTGTCCCGTTTACGGCATCAACGCTTCAGGTAACGGGTGATGTCTTCGCAGATCTTAATGAAGACCTTGCAGCAGAGCAAAAAGCACGTCTGACATACGACAATATTTTACGTCTTATTGATGATCCCGATGTCCGCGACCCTATCAAGTTTTTACGTGCAAGAGAAATAGTTCACTATCAGCGTTTCGGCGATGCCATACGTCTCACGCAGGAGAAGTTTGAAGACAAAAACAACTTCTATGCATACAATCCCGCCTTTGACCGAAACGGTTGCTGAACAACAAAAGAGTCGATTGAAAAAACAATCGACTCTTTTGTTTATCAGTATTGACATATACGACAGACCGTGCTAAAATTGAAAAGGCAACAGTCAAAATGAAAGGTAAAAGCCCGAATGAACAACAACATTATTCTCATCGGAATGCCGGGAAGCGGAAAAAGCACAGTCGGCATAGTTCTCGCAAAAGATCTCGGCATGCAGTTTATTGATGTCGATCTTGTCATACAAAAATCACAAAACGAATTGCTTCAAAAAACTCTTGACAGACTCGGACCGGACAAATTTATTGAACTTGAAGCCGACATAGTGTGCACTCTGAATCCGACCGACTGCGTTATTTCCCCCGGCGGATCAGCCGTTCTTACAGACCGCGGAGCAAAGCATCTCAAGAGTCTCGGGAAAACGGTCTATCTGAAAAGCTCACCCGATCTGCTTCTTGCACACATAAAAAATCTTTCCTCACGCGGTATAGCAATAAAGCCGGGGCAGACCTTTATGGATCTGTACAATTACAGAGCGCCGATTTACGAAAAATACGCGGATATTACTGTAGACACGGACGGCAAAACACTCGCGCAGACAGTCTCTGCCATTGAAAAATTGCTGAAACACCGCAAGTAACCGCATTACAAAAAAACACATTCCGAAAAAACATAAAAAACCTGCCGCATCAGGCTCTCGCCGATGCGACAGGTTTTTCGTTATGACTATTGCATCATTTCAGAGTATATCTATTCCCGACTCCTTACATGCCTTGCGAAGGTCTTCCGGCCATATTGAAAACTGCACTTCACCTATATGTGCCTTCTCGAGAATAAGCATACATATGCGTGACTGTCCTATCCCGCCTCCGACAGTGAGCGGATATATTCCGTCAAGTATTGATCTGTGATATACAAATCTTTCGCGTTCGGTTTCACCCGTTATTTCAAGCTGTTTTTTCAATGATTCCGCATCGACCCGTATGCCCATTGATGAGACCTCAAGTGCGGCGGAAAGAGTCGGGTCCCATATCAGTATATCGCCGTTAAGCGACCAATCATCATAGTCGGGAGCACGTCCGTCGTGTTTTCTGCCGCTTTTCAGTTTTCCTCCGATCTGCGTAAGAAGAACCGTCTTATATTTTTTACATACAGCATTTTCACGTTCTTTCGGGGTCTTGTTCGGATACATATCCTCAAGCTCCTGAGTTGAGATGCAGAATACATCCTCACATATCACATTTGTCAGCGAAGGATATCTTGCATTGATAAGTCGCTTTGTATAAGCAAGTACTTTTACAATCTCCTTTGCAACCGAAAGAAGATAGTCAGTTGTGCGTTCTTCTCTTCTGATAACCTTTTCCCAGTCCCACTGGTCAACAAAAATCGAATGGGTATTATCGACATCATCATCGCGCCTTATTGCGTTCATATCGGTATATATTCCCTCTCCCGGTTCATATCCGAAATCGTAAAGCGTCATACGTTTCCACTTTGCAAGCGACTGAACAACTTCTCCGACGCCGTCAATCTCCTTCATTGTAAAATGGACCTTTCTCTCAACGCCGTTCAAATCATCATTTATACCGCTCTCGCGGGTAACGATGATCGGTGCCGTTACACGGTCAAGATTTAGTACTCTGCTAAGCTCAAGCTGAAATGTATCCTTTATGAGCTTTATTGCCTTCTGCGTATCACGCGGAGATATCCTGCTCGAATAATTCTGAGGAATATACAGTTTTTTCATAAAAGTCGTACCTCTTGTAAAAAATTAAAAAACATTGCGGCACCGCCATTCTCAGGCAATGCCGCAAAAACAACCATCGAATAAAAATATGAATCAAAATTCTGACATATCGGCTGATCGAATGCCGCTCGGATTATATAGTACCGTTTTTCTTCCAGAAAAATCTCGAACGGACATACTGCACAACAAATTCCTGTGATTCATGGAATCCATCGTAATTCGGCTCACCTTTCGGAGCATAGAAGTAGAGGATCGGGTGCTTCACCGCGTATCCGCCTTCATCGAATATAAATCTGATCGCGCGTCTTACTTCCTCGCTTGTTCCCTTGTCTATACTGCCAGCATATCTGAAAGCAGTCCGAAGTTCGGCAACCGTATCAAAGCCTTCATAAAGCATTGCATCTCTTATACACTGTGCAACAAGCGATACACCTATAAATCCCTGATTACCGGCTTCGCCGTATACAAGACGTTCAAGCAGATCGCGATCTTCACCGACAACCGAAACCTTACCGCCATTATAGCCGTCATACGGATCATCTATGTCAAGCAGTCCGCCTTGACTCTGAATATCAGACGGAGATACAACCTCGGGGTCGTATGGGAATGTTGACGGGACAGTCGTGATCGGTGCGGTCGTAGCCGGAGCGGTTGTCGAAGGAACCGTTGTCACGGGAAGCGTGGTTGTTGTCGCCGGTTTTGTAGTTGTCGTTACCGGTTTTGTTGCGGTCGTCACGGGTCTCGTAGTTATCGTTACCGGTCTCGTAGTTGTCGTTACCGGTTTCGTAGTTGTCGTTACCGGTCTCGTAGTTGTCGTCACGGGTCTCGTAGTTGTCGTTACTGGTTTCGTAGTTGTCGTTACGGGTCTCGTAGTTGTCGTCACGGGTTTCGTAGTTGTCGTTACGGGTTTCGTAGTTGTCGTTACGGGAACCGTCACTGTTGTTACCGGCGTTGTCGCGGGATCGGTTGTCGTAACTCCCGTAGACGGAACGGTATCATAAACCTTACCGCTCTCATAACCGGTATTGATCAATTCACCCGAGCCATCGGTATCAACGGTAGATACCGTTGCGGGGACAGTCGTCAGTACGGTGCCGGAAGATGCAACAACCGAAGTAACCCATGATTTTCCGGTTGCATCTCCCCCTATAACGGATGCCGATCTTCTGTCCGGAAGCGGTACCGGTTTTGTGTCATCCTCAACAGTATACAAATAATTCCCCAATGTGCAGAAAGCAATGGCTCCGCAAAGCAAAAGGGCATTTACTGCCTTCATTTTTTTAAACATAAAAACCACGACTTTTGCAGTGCAAAAGTACCTTTCATTTTATCACTGAATAATCGGTATCACATGCAAAAATAACGATAAAAAGAAAATTCAGACCGCACATATGAAATGTACGTACAAGTCAGAACCGAATTCAACTGAATGATATAATAGCACAAAAAATCAGATTCGTCAAGTCTTTTTTCTGCTTTTAATCACAAAAGCAGAAAAGCGTGCATAACCGCGGACAGACCAAGCCCTATAATGGGCTATTTTTGTTTTGTATTGCCGTTGTTGATTCTTCTTCTGAATTCGCCTGGAGTACAGCCGTTCACATCTCTGAAAAAATCGTAAAATGTATGTGTACTGCCGAAACCGGACATATCGGAGATACGTTCCGCAGAAAGGTCGGTTGTTGAAATAAGGCGTGTCGCATAACGTATACGGATATGGTTCAGATATTTGCAAAATCCTTTTCCCAGTGCTTCATTGAACACTCTCGACAGGTAGTCCTTATTATAGCCGAGATCGGATGCGACGCGATCAAGCGAAAGATCATCGGTAAAATGCTCATCAATGTAATAGAGCATTTCGCACACAACCGAGGGTATACCGTCCGATCTCGGTCTGATTTCGGACACTCCAAGCAGTTCTACTGTTTTCCCGATGAGCAGATAAGCATATCCCTTAACCGAAAGCTGATTATTCTCTTCCGATGCACGTTCAAGCTCGCCGATCAGCTTACCGAACCCGTTGTCCAATCCCTTGAAAAAAGGCGTCGTGAAAGATTTATTCTTGAAAATCGAAAAAAAATCCGATATTTTTCTTACCGGTATCGTGATCTGTCTGACAGATGCATCGCCGTCCGACGAAATATTGTGAAATTCAAAACAGCCGATTGCGGCAAAATTGCCTTCGCAAAGCCTTGCATGCTTATCTCCCACGTATACATCGACATTTCCGCTTTCAACATAGATAAGCTCTATTTCCGAATGAAAATGACACTCAATCCGAGGATTGACAAGCGTCGTAACATCAAGCTGTTCGGCATTACCTGATTGTTTTTCTCGCAGCAGCTCCATACATTTTCCCTCTGTAATCGGCACAAGCCAAAAATCAGTTTTTTTCACAGTTTAATCAATAATTTACATTGACATAATATCACAATGCGACTAAAATGTCAATGACTTTTCAAGAAAAAAGAGAGGTGAGCAAAAATGTTGCCACTGTGTACACCGAGTAAGGAGTTGCTTTCCGTACTGAGCGAAAACGGCATCGAAGAGAAGGACATAACCGCCGTACTCTATGTTGATCTGAAACTTGACGGAAACTTCGGCAAATGCTGGCTTGTACTGAGTACCGAAAAAAATTATCTGTACCGCTTCTGCGAATATGACGGATCGTTCGACACATGGGAGCTTGACCGTCTTGCGGAGCCGTATATTGACAACTATTCGACATCCTGTCGCCTTCTTGTACATTATACGGAAGAACCGTTCGGGCATGATATTTCAAGGGAATGTTCGGAAGAACTTGCATCAAAGGCACCGACAATCTGTATATGCGGGTGCACGAATGCCTGCAAAAAACACATGGTTGCATTTTTGCAGATATGGGAGAGAACCTTCAAGGGCGAAACAATGAAGGATGACGACCCACTTTTCGAACAGTTCAACGCAAAATGTCCGAAATGCGGTCGCCCGTTCAAGGACCAGCAAAGAAAAATTTGTGAGTATTGCAGCGGAGGCAAGCATACAATACTGCGGATTCTCAAATACTTCAAGGATTTTAAATGGCAGCTCACAAGGGTCATGCTTTGTCTGTTTGCGACATCCGGAATAGCTCTTCTTTCGCCTCTTATCAGCGGACGACTGCTTTTCGACCAGGTTATAAGCGCACCGACATTTGACGCCCAGGGTAATCAGCTCACGGGAAAACTGCACGACATACGTTATGTATATGCCGTTGTATTCCTTATAGTCATACTTGCCGTTATCTCTCTTTTCATCGGTATTGTGCAGGGACGATCGAATGCCGAAATGGCAAACAGAGTCACGGCAACAATGAAAAAAGATATTTTCAATGCATTGCAGAAGCTTTCTCTTTCGTATTTCAATCAGAACCCGACAGGAAGACTGATAAGCAGAGTTGACAACGATGTTGTAAGGATCCGCAATTTCTTTATTGACGGAGTTCCCCACCTCATTATAAACTCTCTCAACTTCATAGGTCTTGCGATATTCCTGTTTTTTATCAACTGGAAGCTCACTCTCATTATATTCATACCGGTACCGATAATAATACTGATATTCAGGCACATGCTTCCGAAGCTCTGGCACGCGTATTCGATCGGCTGGAGGCGCAGTTCATCAATGAACACCATGATGGCGGATTCGCTCAACGGAGTACGCGTGGTAAAAGCTTTCGCCAAAGAGGATGCGGAAAATGACCGATTCGGAAAATATGCAAAAAAACTGTATGAAGTCAATCTTTACACCAACCTTATCACACTGACCATCTTCCCTGTCGCCGATCTTCTTATAGGCATGTCAAGCCAGGCGATCTGGGGATTCGGCGGTTTACAGGTAATGGGCGGTCATATGACATACGGTGAACTGACAACATACCTCGGATACATAGGAATGATATTCGGTCCGTTGTACTTTTTCTCGACATTTACCAATATCTTTACCGATGCGGCGAACTCGGCGACACGTATGTTTGAAACGCTTGATACAACTCCGGATATAGTCGATGCGCCGGATGCCGTTCCGCTTGAAACGATATCTCACGACATAACATTTGACAGAGTTCATTTTCACTACACACCGAACCGCATGATACTCAAAGATCTGTCGTTTTCGATACACGCCGGCGACCATGTCGGAATAGTCGGGCATACCGGCAGCGGGAAATCCACCATAGCGAATCTTATAATGCGCATGTATGATGTTGTTTCCGGCTCAGTTTCTATCGACGGAACCGATATAAAGAAAATAAGGATAGAAGATCTGCGAAGAAACATTGCGATAGTTTCACAGGAAATATTCCTGTTCAGAGGAACAATTGCGGACAATATCCGTTATGCCCGTCCGGATGCATCGATGGCTGAGGTCATTGCGGCGGCACGTGCGGCAAACGCACATGATTTTATTCTGAGTTTGCCGGAAGGATATCAGACAATGGTCGGAAACGGAAGCAGATCGCTTTCCGGCGGAGAAAGACAGAGAATATCGATTGCGAGAGCGCTCCTGCTTTCTCCTTCCCTGCTGATACTCGATGAAGCCACGGCTGCAATGGATACCGAGACCGAACGTCTGATTTCGGAGGCAATAGACAAGCTTATCGTGGGCAGAACCTCGATTACAATCGCTCACAGACTGTCAACGCTAAAAAACTGCGATTACATAATGGCGATTGAAAACGGCGAGCTTGCAGAAATGGGAACACATTCCGAACTTATTGAGAAAAAAGGTGTATTCTATCGACTTTACACACTTCAGAGCGAACAGCTTCAAAAAGTCAAATCGGGTATATGAACGGCTTAACACTGAAAGGAAGGGCTAAAAATGGCAGATAATGTAAAGAAAACCGCAACAGTTCAGGATGACACAGATAAAGCGGCATCAATATTCGAGCACAGAAAATCCATCCCCCTCACGCCCGACAATGCGCATTTTTCAAGATCGGAAGGCGGTCTTATTTCGCTAAGACTTACAACCGAAGAAAGCGGAGAAGAGTTTTTTGAACGGGTCGTAATCGTCAGATCGTTTCCGATAACAGACCCCGACATGTACATATCCATCCGTGAGCCCGATACACGCACCAAGGGGCGCGGGGACGAGATCGGACTCATTGAAAACATAAACTCTTTTGATAAGGACACTGTGGCTCTGCTTGACGAAGAACTTGACAAACGTTACTTTGTACCCGAAATCACACACATATACAGTATGAAAGAAAAGTACGGTTACTTTTACACCGAGGCGCTGACAAGCGCCGGACGGGTAACATTTGTACTTAACAACCCGACAAACAACATCCGTACACTTGAGGATGACCGTGTTCTTATTACCGATACGGACGGCAACTGCTTTTGCCTTCCCGACCCCAAAAAGCTTGACAAATCAAGCTACAAGATCATTGAGATATATCTTTGATCCGACGGAGGAAGCCATATGAAGCTTTTATACTCGCTTCCCGCAACGCTCAAGGAAGCAATAAAAAAAGAATCGGACAATGAAAAAATCCTCTACTGTATTCCCTACGACATAGACGGCGACAATTTTATCGATGACGGATACATTGCAATTACCGCTCACCTGATACTCAAAACGCGCCGCATGAAAGTCATCGAAAAATATTATTTATCCGATCTTTCCGATTTTCACACCGAAAAGCTCTACGGAAGCGGTGGCTTTTTCGCAAAAAAAGACGGTTCGACAACCCTTATATGCAGATTTGTTTCCGGAAAACATCTTGCCAGATTTTCGGTTATTGCCAAAGCCTGCGAACTGCTCCGCGAAGATGACAAATCCGAGCCTGTCACAAGCAGTGAACCTGAAATTTTCTGTCCGACATGCGGAAGGAGATTCCTTAAGGGAACAAAGTTCTGTCCCTACTGCCGTAAAAAGACAGACGTATACAAAAAGCTTTGGGGAATGACATCCGGGATGAGACTTATGCTGTTTTTCCCTGTTGCGGCATCGGCAATATCAATTATTCTCAGGTTTATTATCCCCGCAATTCAGAAAAACGCGATAAACCGTTATATTGTCCCGTCGGACGGCGTCGCCGGACCGATGCGCGGCTTTATTGCGGTTATAATCGCCATGTTGGTGCTTGATATTTTCCAGCGTGCGATCAACGTCATAAGAGGACGCATCTCGGCAATATCGGGTAACAGGTTCACATTGAGATTACGCAAGCAGCTTTTTGCAAAGCTTCATTCGCTTTCGATGTCGTCAATCGGGCGAAAGTCCACGGGCGACATGATGGGACGAATAAACGGTGACGTCGGTGTGGTACAGAACTTTATAACAAATCTGCTTCCCACATATTTTTCCCAGATTTTTTCATTCATAGTCGCACTTATAATTCTGATAATCATCAATCCTCTGATGTGTCTTTTTGTCTTCATTCCACTTCCGATAGCTGTTTTCTCGATCATAAAATTCTGGAAGGTCATGGAGCGCAAATGGCACAAGGCGTGGCTTCTCGGCTATCGTGTAAATATTTACTTGCAGGATACACTGAACGGCATAAGAGTCGTAAAGAATTACGGAAGCGAAAAGCGCGTCATTGAAGGCTTTGCTTCCGGTGTTGACAAATCGGCAAAGCAAAGCGAGTCAACCGACAAGCTGTTTGACCTGTTCTTTCCGATAGTCGGTTTTGTATTGCGCTTCGGGCACTACCTCATACTGCTTTACGGAAACATATTGCTTTTCGGCGGTGCCATGTCGATAGGCGAGCTAAACCAGTTCAACAGCTATGCCGGTATCCTTTATGAACCGCTCATGCAGATAAATCAGATTCCGAGAAACATTACACAGTTTTTCACATCGCTCAGCAAAATCCTTGAAGTCCTTGAAGAGGAGCCCGAGGTTGAGGATCAGAAAAATCCGCGCGACATAAAGGTCAAAGGTAACCTTTCTGTCCGGGATGTAACGTTCGGATATGACAGTTACAATCCGGTGCTTGAGCACATCAATCTTGAAGTCCGTCAGGGCGAAATGATCGGCATTGTCGGTCATTCCGGATGCGGAAAAACAACTCTTATCAACCTCATTATGCGTCTTTATGACCCCAACTCCGGACGCATAGTCCTTGACGGCGTTGACATCCGTGATCTTTCGCAAAACTCACTCCGTTCTCAGATAGGTGTAGTCCTTCAGGAAACACATCTTTTTTCGGGAACTGTCAGAGACAACATAAAATACAGCAAACCTGATGCAACAAATGCAGAGGTAATACATGCCGCCCGGATGGCAAACGCGCATGATTTCATTCTCGGTCTGCCGGAGGGCTACAACACCATGGTCGGTGAAAAGGGTTTTTCCCTTTCTGGCGGAGAACGACAGAGAATTGCGATCGCGCGCGCACTTATACACAATCCGTCTATACTTATCCTCGACGAAGCAACCGCTGCTCTTGACACCGAAACCGAAAAGCTGATTCAGGATGCAATTAACAATCTGACCGAAAACAGAACCACACTTGCAATTGCCCACAGACTGTCCACCCTGAGAGGCGCCGACAAATTGCTTGTCCTCGACCACGGCCATGTTGCCGAATTCGGAACCCATTCCGAACTGCTTCAGAAAAAAGGCATATATTACAAGCTGGTCATGGCACAGACAGAAGCCGCTCTTGCGAAGGGTTAGACGACATCCGATATTAAATTATCCGGTTGATTTTAAAAACTTTATTGCAAATACACGTATATCACCGTTGATAATCGCAATAATAATGTATGAACGGAACCCGGTCGTGCGTATTCTGTGCATGATCGGGTTCCGTATCACATTTTCCGCAGTTTGCTTCAGGAGGAAAAATGAGTATAACAATCAATATATATTATTCGGGGACAAACGGTTCTGCCCGTAAATTTGCCGACGAAATGATATCAGGCGGAATTGTTGACGCAATCAGAAACGAAAGCGGAAATCTGCGTTACGAATATTTTTATCCGATCGATGACACGGAAACCGTATTGCTTATCGACAGCTGGGAAAATCAGGAGGCAATCGACAGGCATCATGAGAGTGCTGTGATGAAACAGATTACGGAGCTCAGGAAAAAATACAACCTTCATATGCATGCAGAACGGTTCCGTCCGGAAGAAATACCGCCTTCGGATACGGTTTTTACAGAAAAATGATACACACGGCAACAATAAGATATCAAACACATTTGAAAGGATTTTTACATAGGCAGAAACACCGTGTTGAGTACACAGCATATCGCCGCATAGTTTTTCGAGATGTTTATATGAATCTATAAAGCCCATAGCTTGTCTCCCAACCCGGATTACTTATCCGCCGCAACGCCGGATTTCATCCAGGCGTCCACTTCGCTGATTTTGAATTTCCACAGCCTGCCGATTTTAGCGGCGGGCATTTCTCTGCGCTCAATCCAGTCAAGAACGGTGTCACGGCTGAC
>CAKSQF010000024.1 GCA_934486825.1 uncultured Eubacteriales bacterium
CAGCATCTAAACAATTATACCATAGTTCTTGGAGAGGAACTCTAAAAACTACTATATTTATTATACGAGGAGAATAATTCATGTTAGGAAATTTTACTTACTGCAACCCGACAAAACTTTATTTCGGCAAAGACGCGCTTGACGGACTGAATACCGAGCTTCCGAAATACGGAAAAAACGTTCTGCTGGTTTACGGCGGCGGTTCGATCAAAAAGAACGGAATCTATGACAAAGTAGTTTCCGCACTCAAAGCAAACGGTAAGGAAGTATTTGAAGATGCGGGCGTGATGCCCAACCCGACGGCAGACAAGCTGCGCGAGGGCGTTGCACGCGCCAGAGCGGCAAAAGCGGACTTCATTCTTGCTGTCGGCGGCGGTTCGGTCTGCGACTACGCAAAGGCGGTTTCGGTCTCGGTCCACTGCGACGAGGACCCGTGGGACAGATATTTCGACCGTTTTGAGGATGTCTCCTGCGAGGTTGTTCCGGTCGGTTGCGTACTGACAATGGTCGGAACCGGCAGTGAAATGAACGGCGGCTCTGTCATCACCAACCGGGAAAAGAAGCTGAAAATCGGTCACGTGTTCGGAGAAAACGTATTCCCGAAGTTCTCAATCCTGAACCCGGAATTTACCTACACCGTGCCGCACTATCAGATGATTTCGGGCATTTACGACATCATGTCGCACATTCTGGAGCAGTATTTCTCTGGCGAGGATGACAACACCAGCGATTACATTGCCGAGGGGCTTCTCCGTTCGCTGATTCACGCGGCGGAAATCGCGGCGGTCAACCCCACCGATTATGAAGCAAGAAGCAACATCATGTGGACGGCGACCTGGGCACTCAATACCCTGATCGCCAAGGGCAAGACCACCGACTGGATGGTGCATATGCTCGGTCAGGCGGTCGGCGCGTACACCAATGCCACCCACGGCATGACGCTCTCGGCGGTTTCAATGCCCTATTACCGTCACATTCTCCCCTACGGCACCGCAAAATTTGCGCGCTATGCCGTGAATGTCTGGGGTGTTGACCAAAGCGGTAAAAACGAACGCGAGGTCGCCGAAGAAGGACTTTGCCGCATGGAGGCATGGATGAAAAAACTCGGACTTGTGATGAACCTCACAGACCTTGGCGTGACATCCGATATGATCGACGGCATCGCCTCCGCAACTCTTGTCATGGACGGCGGATACAAGGTGCTGACCTCAGACGAGATTAAAGAGATTCTCAAAGCAAGCCTTTGAAGGGAGCGAAAAACATGAGCAAGGTACTGATCATTTCGACAAGCCTGCGCGGGAACAGCAACTCGGAACATCTTGCGCACGAATGTGAAAAGGGAGCGCTGGATGCCGGAAACGAAGTGGCGTTTCTCAGTCTGAAGGGTAAAAGCATCGGCTACTGCATCGGCTGTCTTGCCTGCCAGCGCACCGGCAAATGCGTGCTCCGCGATGATGCGGCAGAATTTTGTGAAAAAGTAAAAAACGCCGATGTGCTCGTCTTTGCCACGCCGATTTACTATTACGAAATGTGCGGGCAGATGAAAACGTTGCTCGACCGTCTCAATCCGCTTTACACCTCGGATTACCGCTTCCGCAAGGTCTGTATGATCGCGACGGCGGCAGAGGACAGTGATTCTGCGTTTGAAAAAGCATACAACGGACTGCTCGGCTGGGTTGACTGCTTTGAGAAAGCAGAGCTTTGCGGTCTTGTCGCGTGCGGCGGGATCGGCGACAGCGGAGACGCGAAAAATCATGCCGATGCTGTCGGTCGCGCATACGGACTGGGGAGATCGCTGTGAAAATCATGAAAAGACGTCTCCCGTTTATTCTTGCGCTCTTTATGCTGTGCGTATTTTGCACATTTGCTCTGACTGCCTGCGGCAATACGGATCATGCGGTCACGGGCAAACCGACATCCGACAGCAAGGAAACGTCAGGCAATACCGAACACACGCCGACGGCAAAAAGCGGCAGAATACTTGTCGCCTGCTTTTCGGCAACCGGCAACACGAAACGCGCGGCAGAATATGCGGCGGAATATCTGCATGCCGATTTCTATGAAATTCTGCCCGAAACACCCTACTCGGCTGCCGATCTGAACTACAACGACCCGGATTCAAGGGTCAGCAAAGAAAACAGTGACGCTTCCGCGAGACCGAAGATTGCAAATGCCGTAGAAAACATGGCACAGTACGACATTGTGATTATTGCGCACCCGATATGGTGGGGACAGGCGCCGAAAATCATTTACACCTTCCTTGAAAGCTATGATTTCGGAGGAAAAGCGCTTACGACGATGTGCACCTCCGCATCAAGTCCGCTCGGAAGCAGTGCGGATAATCTGAAAAAGCTGACCGACGGTTCGGTAAGATGGCCTGACAGCAGGCGCTTTTCCTCGGGTGCATCCCCGGACGAGGTAATTGCATGGCTTGACGGGATCGGACTGAAGCCTTCGGAAAGCTATAAGTGAAAAGCATCTCAAAACAGGTATTGATACCGTCATGAAGAAATACCGTCGGAGGCAGTTGTCTCCGACGGTATTTCTTTTTGCGGCAAAATGCGCGGATCGGATTGTAAAACGGCGTTTTTTATGATATAATGACACGGAAAACAGATCGGAGGATATACACATGAAGCTTGACGAACTGTACGACCGCATACACGATGCGGTTTTGTCTCTGAATTACGAAGAAATATGGCGCGGTTTTTCGCCTTTGAAATTTGCTTTGTATGATGATGAAAGCTGTTTTTTCGACGGCGCATACATCGAAAAAACAGACGACTTCTGTGCAAACACATCAATAGCCTACAAAGGCGAACAGATCGCAATATGGAAGGTTGAGGGCGACCCCGACATCACGGTTCTGACATCGAAGATCGTTCACGAGATGTTCCACGGTTATCAGACAGTCAAAGGCTGGGACTGCTGGGCAGACGAATCGGAAGCGTTGTACAGATATCGGTACAATATCGAAAATCTCACCCTCAGAATGCGCGAGAACGAGCTGCTGGTCTCACTCTCCGACCGTTTTGATCCCGCCGTTTACAAAGAGCTTCTTTCACACAGAAAGCTTCGCGGCGAGAAATTCCCGTACGAATACTCCTACGAATGTAAAGTTGAAGAAATCGAAGGCAGTGCAACCTATGTTGAACAGATGGTCCTGCGGCAGCTTGACAAATCCGCGGCAGTCGGAATGACTGCGCGCATGCGTTCGGTAATTACGGATCCGGAATGTCTGTTTCCGATCAGGATATCAAGCTATTTTACCGGTGCGCTTCTGATAAATGCGATGGTCGCCTCGGGAGACTATTACTTTTCATCGGCAAATCGACCGGTAATCGATCGGGTAATCGTCGGTACCGATCGGTCGGACGGCAGCTTTCCCGGAAAAACGGAGCTTTGCAAAAAAGTCTCGGACGCCGTCGCCTCCTACAACAGAGAGTCCGAAAGGATTATCCGATCGGCGCTTGAGAAAAACGCGGTTATAGCCGAGGGACCGCTCGAACTGCTCGGCGTCAATATTTATGACGCGCGCTTTTACATGGGATACATAACATCAAGATATTTCATGCAGTATCGGGGTGAAAGCAGAAAAACCACGCTGAGCGGGAATTTTGTTATCCGCATGGCAGACGAAAGGACGATATCCCGCATTTACGAATGGGACGGGGCTTCGGTCGTGCAATGATTTTACCGCGGCTGTTTTTTGACCGAAAGCAGGTACAAATCAACACAAATTGCCGCTTATGTTGTTCAGTTTTCTCTTTTTTGAGGGTATAATAAAGCCATCATACAAAGGAGGCAACAAGCCATGAACACAGATAAAATTTACGCAGAACAGCTCGCCAACGAATACGCGCCGAAGGACACCTCAAAGGTGGTCGCGCTTCGCAAGCTTGACGCAAAAGCCAAACGCCCGGCAAACATTTTCACCTACACGCTCGGTGTGATTTCCGCTCTCGTTTTCGGGACAGGCATGTGCCTTGCCATGGGGCAGATCGGCGACGGATCCGCCGCTTCTTTTGCGGTCGGCATCATCATCGGGGTCGCGGGAATGATCGGCATGAGCGTCAACTATCCGATCTACAAGCGTATCCGCGAAAACGGCAAGCGGAAATATGCTTTTGAGATCATGGAACTTGCAAAAGAGATCAGCGGGAAGTAAGCCGTGAAAAAACTGTCCGAAGTCATAAAAAGTCTGCTTCATCCGCCCGGGTGGGTATTATTACTTCTGTCGCCGACCGTCTTTGCGGCACTCGTTTATATTTTCATCACGGGCAATGACGGCATTGCGGCGGCGTACATCATCTACCTCATGTCAGCCTACTGTCTGACCGTTCTGATATTACCGCTCCCCGGGCTGTTCAAAAGAACAAAAGCCTTTGCTTCACGACAGATAAACAGCAAAGCGCTCGCGCGCAGATATGCCGGCGATGCCGCCTTCCGCGGCAGTGTCAGCCTGCTCACGGGAGCGGCAACCGATCTTCTCTATGCGGTCTTTCGCGCCGTAATCGGTATACGCTATGCGTCGGCTTGGTTTATTTCCATGGCGGTCTACTATCTCATGCTCGGCATCCTGCGCATGATGCTGTTTCTCGGATACCGCCGCAGAGAGCAGGTCGATGAGATGAAATATTACCGCCGCAGTGCCCGTCTGCTCTTTCTGCTTAATCTCCCGATGGGCGGTATGATATTGCTTATGATTATAACGGACTCCGGATACTCCTACCCCGGATATATCATCTACCTGTCTGCCGTCTATACCTTTTTCGCAATGGCAATGTCGGTCGTGAATCTCGTAAAATACCGCAGGCTCGACAGTCCGGTTCTGTCTGCGGCAAAAATCGTGAGCTTTGTTGCAGCCCTTATGTCGATCCTCGGGCTGCAAACGGCAATGATCGCACACTTTTCTTCGGAAAGCGACGGCTTTCGCAAAATGATGAACGCATTTACCGGCGGAGGCGTATGGACAGCGGGGATTCTTACCGCCGTATACATGCTCTGCCGCGGCAGAAAAAAGAAAGATGAGGTAAAAAGGGTTGAACAGGTCGGAGAGTAAATATTTTGCCACAGCCGCCCGCATGGACGAGGCTTTTCTTGAGCTTATCGAAAAGAAGGATTTTGCCTACATCACGGTAAAGGAAATCTGCGAAAAGGCGGGAGTAAACCGTTCCACCTTTTATCTGCACTACGAAACGGTCGCCGATCTGCTTAAAGAAAGCGCACAGCACATTATTGACGGATTTGTTGCGTCCATGCCCTACGACACGGCAGACTTTCTCGAAAGGCTCGGGGATCGTCCGCTTGACGAGCTGTATCTTATCACCCCGGAATATCTGACGCCGTACCTGAACTACATCAAAGAGAACCGCCGCATTTTCAGAACGACTGTGGAGCATGCATCAACGCTTACAATGGAGGACGCTTACGCGGAGCTTAACCGACATGTGTTTGCGCCGATTCTTGACCGCTTCGGTGTACCGACAGCCGACAGAAAATACATGATGCAGTTCTATATCAGCGGACTTATTGCAATAATCACCGAATGGCTGAAGAATGACTGCAAGGACAGCACCGACCGGATTATTTCGGTAATGCGGAAATGCATCGGAAAGCCATAGATTTTTGCAAAAACAAACCCCGCACATCTTTTCAGTAAAAAGATGTGCGGGGGCATTTTTATGAAATTACTGCTTTATTGTAAGAATGTCGGCTCCGCCGTCGGGATTCTCTTCAAATACCGCCTCGGCGATACAAACCATTCTCGGCTTGAAATCAACATGACTGCCGCTGTGACAGTGATACACGCACAGATACCTGTTTTCGTCTTTTGTCGGAGCAAAGCTGTGATGTCCGGTTCCGACTATATCGTCGAATCTGTGCAGAATCGGGTTGTGTTCGTATTTTCTGAACGGTCCGTAAGGATGCTCCGACACGGCATATCCTACCGCATAATCCTCACACCGCGTATGATTTGCCGAATATGTCAGATAATAAAGTCCCTTGTGCTTCAGGACAAAGGGTCCCTCCGCGATACGGCAGTCCATCATCTCCCACGGCTGTTCGTCGGCTGAAATCAGTACATTCTCATACTCATGCTCGATTTTTGTCAGATCGTCGGACATCCGCGCGACCTTTATCTTGTTTCCGTTGTCGAATACCACAAAATACAGATATACGCTTCCGTCATCGTCAAACAGAAGATGCCCGTCTATCGACCCTTCTTTTCTGAGCGGACCGTCGGTAAAGCTTCTGAACGGACCCATGGGGCTGTCGGACACCGCGATTGCGGGATGCTCATCAGCCGAATAGACCATGTAAAATTTGCCCTTGTAATATGACACTTCGGGCGCCCAGAACCACCGCTCACCGAATACGTCCCCTTTTTTCAGGCAATAGCCGCAGTTTTCCCAATCTGTCAGATTTTTCGAAACATACACCTCTATCCCGTCCTCGCCGTTTTTATCGGTTTCGAAAGAAGGGTGATCCGAGGTAAACGCAGGCGTATCGTTTTCTGTGGTACAGTATATATAGTAGGTTCCGTCATACTCAAGCAGAAAAGGGTCTCCGCCCCGAAACAGTTTTTTTCGGTATTTGTACATAATTCTATCCTCCCGCATATGATCGGATTCACTCCGATTCAACCCGATGATAACACATCCTTTGCGAAAAGCCAGTCTTTTTTTGTGATATTTTAACGTCTTCTGCGACGTCTTCCCGATCTCATACGCACCCTTATCGGACGGCGGAAGAGAACAAGTGCAAGTCCTGCCGCAATAAGCGGCACTCCTGCCGCTATACATACAGCCCCTGTCGGAAACGGCTTTTTGCTTCCGACGATATCGACAGGCAGATCGACACTGCCGCCGAAATATTCGGGCGTTCCGTCTCCGTTGACATCTATCGGGTCGTGCATGACTGTCAGCTTTCCGTCACCGATCTCGATGCCGTCAAGCCTCTTCCCGACGATTCCCGCCTTTCCGCTCCCGGGGACGAAGCGAAAACGCATCGGAAATGCTCCGACCTTATCCGACAGTTCGATCGCGCCGAGGTAACAGCTTCCGTCAACGGGTATGGTGATCCCGGTATTCTTTACCGGAAGCCCGGTCTGCAAAACCTTGAGTTCTCCGGCGTAGACCGTAATGATATAGTCACGCGTAACGTCGTTGCCATATTTATCTGTTATGACAATTCCCCCGCAGACGTTCGGCACAGTCCCGACATAGGTAATGAAGCTGCCGCCCTTTACCGACATTATGTCTCCGTCGCGCAGTGCGCCCGATATTATTCCTGCAAGGTCGCACGAAAGTGCCTCGCCGTCAAACTGCTTTTCGGCGTCAGCCATTGCGACCGCAAGATATATGTAATCCCTGCCGTCATCTCCCCTGACGCGGGTAAGCGTGCGATTTGTCGGATCGACAATGCCGCCTCTTATCGCTTCATCGGCAGACATATCGGAGGCTGTGACTCCCTCAAAGCGTCTGACCGTACAGTTCAGCAAAATTGTGTATTCGGGATTGCCGTTACCATCCAGATCGCAGGAGAAGCTGACCATGTCCCGCCCCGCCGCAAATGCATAGACGCTGTCGCCGTTTATAATTACATTACCCGTGCTCTGCGACAGCTTAAACCGATCGATGCCGACCCTGATTCCGGGGAAAATCCCGGCAATATCCGGCAGTTTTTTCGTGTTGCCGAGATATATGAGGTTATCTTCCGCATATTCATTCGTGGTAACAGTCAGCTTTCCGTTCATCATGATTCGGTAATAAGCCGTAACATCATTGCCGTTTTTGTCAACAATACGCGGTTTTTTGTTTATATAGATCGAAGATTTTCCTACGTAGAGCTGCCTGCCGGATATAATTACCCCGTAAAACACAATCCTGTCGCCGTCGTAAAGCTTTCCCGAGACGAGACTCGGCTCGGACGGAGTAAGCGGTGTTCCGTCAAATACCTTTGTCGCCGACCCCGAATCGATCTTTATGTCCCAGCGTCCCATTCCCACATATCCGTCACCGAAATTGCCGACATTTCCGACATCAAACACCGAAGGGGTGACCTCGACGGGTATCCAGCCGACTCCGTCAATAAAGACCTCGACCCATCCGTGCGCATCATTGCTTGTAATTGTCGCCTCGCTCCCGTTCATTTGTACGGCATATCCGGTAACAAGACGTGCCGGAATACCGAGCGTTCTGAACATAAGCACAGCCGACGAGGAAAAGTGCGAGCAGATTCCCTTCTTTGCCCCGGTCATGAAATATATGATCGGATCCGCGTCATCCGGATAGCTGAAATAGCCCGAATATTCGGCTGCACCGCGGATAAATTCCGCAACGCCTCTTATCAGATCGTAGCCGGACATTTTGTCTATACCCGACATTGCCGCATAACGTCCGAACATCTCCCTGTGCTTTTCCGGAACGCCGAGATAGCTTGCATACACAAAATCACGGTAGTCCGCATCTATCTCGTTTTTCGCTCCGATCTTTTCGATCATTGAAAGCAGCAGGTTCAGATCGCTGTAGTCGATAAATGCAAGTTCGTATGTGTAAATTCCGTACCCGTTGTCGGCAAAGCCGTTTATCCACGGTATGCCCGATTCGGTCGCTTCAAACAGCGGCGATACAACCGTCGGAAGTACGAACATATTCCTTGACTTTCCGAGAAGAGATATCTCTGCCTTACAGACTCCGTTATCCCCGCCGAGCAGCCCGCCGAGCAGGTATGGTACTTTCGCGCCGAACTCGCCGTTATAGGTCGGAGCATCCCGCCACTTGCCGGTTGTCGGAACATAGTCGCCGTACGACATGTATCGCAGATAGGCTCTGCCTGCCGTATCGGAAATTATCCATCCGAGCTTCTGCGGTTCGGAATCGATACCGTTGAGATTTTTCAGGACCGACGGGTCAATATCGACAGAGTCGCCATTGCCTCCGCCCTGGCTGCCTCCCTGATTACCTCCTTGATTACCTCCCTGATTTCCGCCCTGATTTCCGCCCTGATTTCCGCCTTGGTTACCGCCCTGACCTTCTTGCCCGGGAATCGGCGGGAGAACGGTCAGAGTTCCGTATGTAAAGGTAAACTCATAGTTGGTACTGACATCTCTGCCGCTCCGGTACACGACCGGCACAAAAGTGTTCGGGCAGGAGCCGACCTCGGTCTGCTCGGCGACATCAAACATATGAATCAGATCGCCTGTCGGGATATGCGGAGTCGCGCTGTACCTTGTGCATGTAAGCGGAGTTCCGTCATAATGCTTTTTTTCGCTTCCGGTGATTATGTGCACCCGAAGCGGCGTAACCGTCAGACTGCCCGCCTCATAGGTAATATCATAGCAGCCAGAAACAGTCTCAAATGTGCCGCTTGCGTTTGTCGATACCATGTAGCCGCTCGGGATATTCGGTTTTGTACCGACGTCGAACTGCCATGCATCGGTAAACGAGAGAGTTTCCCCGCGGACAAGCGAACCCGATACTATCTTATATTCCGCACATATCAGGGCGACAGCGTCGTACACCTTTGTCGCACTTCCGGTTCTCACCGTAAGCTTCCGCTTTGCAATTGATATAAACCCGTAATCATACACAAATTTATAGCAATCGGTGACGTCTTCGTCCGAGCGGTTTGAAACGGCAAATGAAATGGTGTTGCTGTACTTGCCCGCACGCAAAAACCGCGGCGCGTCCCCGGGTATCAGCCTGTCGCCGTCGGCAATGGCGCCCTCTTCAAGACTCCATTCGTCGCAGAAGGTCAGAATACCGTCATATTCCTT
This sequence comes from uncultured Eubacteriales bacterium, assembly GCA_934486825.1. Lineage (GTDB taxonomy): Bacteria > Bacillota > Clostridia > Oscillospirales > CAG-272 > CAKSQF01. The sequence goes on from CAKSQF010000024.1 coordinate 9,782, forward strand.
TGTCAGACTGCCCGTCTTTATCCCTATTTCCCGTTGGATGACAGTCAGTCTTCCGCAAACAGTGTTCAGATCATATCTGTCGGTTACGTCCCTGCCGTCCGCATCCGTTATCAGCACGGACGGAACGTTTTCGACCTCGCCGACCCGTGTCAGCGAACCGCCGACAGAGACCGAAAGTCTGTTGTTTTCGGCAACACTGCCCGCCGTTATCTCCCATGCCGCCGATACGAGCGGCAATCCGTCGTACTCCTTTTTCGCCGACGATGCTGTAATTTCAAGCGGACGCGCAAGCACCGACAGTCTGCCCTTTTCGGTATTTACGTCATACGACGATGTCATATCCCTGCCGTCTGCTGACAGTATTCTGAAGGACAAAATCCCGATTGTCCGATCTTCGGTTGCATATTCCGGCAGATCAAGCAGGACATCGGTCAGCCTGTCGCCGTCGGCAAGATCGGACGCGGTAACCGAAACCGTATCGGGGTCGATTCTGTCGCCGTAACAGGGCGAACTGTCGCCGACCGAAACCGTGATTTTTCTCTTTTCGATAACAAATCCGCACGAGCTTGTTCTGATCTGTCCGAACGGATTTTTTGTTTTCGCAAGCAGGGTGTACTCTCCCGCCGCCCGCGGAACATTCTCCGTCGGCTCGGATCCTGTCACGTCGGCAAACAGATATTCGGCACGGCAAAGAAACGCCCTTGCTCCGTATTTCGGAGTCTCCCCGTAAACGATGCTGTCGGCATACGCTCCGTCAAGGAAGAGTCCGAGACAGACGATGAACACCGCGACTGCTCCGACAAGCGCCATTCCGACCGCACCGAGCGGCAGCCGATGTTTTTTCAGCCACTTTATCCGGCTGATGCCTCTGCGCACCTTCTCAACATATTTATCGTATGTCATTTTTTCGGTTCCTCCCTGTCATTATCGGTCAGGACTGCGGCGGACGACCGTATATGTACCGTATTCGCTGCCGCTTTCGCTCCTCCATGTCAGAACGAACATAACCGTGTCGAAGTCGTCGTCGATGTTTTCAAGCCTGCCGTCAAACTTCCTTTCGGCATACTGCCACTTGTCCTCTCCGGGAACAACACCGTCCGTAATCAAAAATGTCCTTCTGAATACGTTTCCCTTGTACAGAACACAGGATATTCCGGTAAGCTCGGTTTTGCCGACCGCGTCACAGCTCACATACAGCAGATAATCAAGAGCCCTGTTCTCTGCCGAATATGACACTTCACGGTAATACAGTTCAAATTTGTCCTCGCCTTCCGGCGGAAAAACGATATCCGGCACCGGATCGTCTTCTCCGCTGACATTTTCCGGAGCGGAAAACGGTTTACCGCTTTGCAGGCTTCCGTCTGCGTTTGCAAAAGCTCCCGATACCGCAAATGCCATAAACACACAGACCGCCAATGCGATCCCGCAGACTGCTCCTGCAACAAAGATCATTGCGGCATCTGTTCTCTTTTCCTTTTTCGTTATTCTTTCGGTCATGACACTGTCTCCGATCAGTATTTCCTTGCAAGCTTCCCTATGTAATCGGAGCAGAGCGGAAGGGCGTTTTCGCCGAACAGGCGGTTTATTTCGCCGACAAGCTTTTCCGCTCCCGAACGGACATATACCGGATTGCGGTTTTCGAGCTTACGCAGTATCTTCCGGCTTATTATCTGATCTACCGCCTCGCTCTCGCTTCCGCCGCATGCAATATACACGGGTACAAAGCCCTCAAGCTGACGCATTATACGGTTCCCGAAGGTTATCCCGAACTCTTCCGTCAGATATCCGTCAAGCCGGATTATCTTTTCCCTTATCTCATCGCCGAGCCTGTATTTCCGCCGCGCCTCGGCGAAAAGCTCACGCAGTCCGCTTCCCGACAGCTTTATCCTCTTTGTTTTCGGTGCCGAAAACGGCTCCGCCCGCCTGTCAAGATCGATTACCGTCGCTCTGTCATAGACCTTGTCGGATATCGCAAGCGTCGAATCGTCATTGTTTGCCGTCCCGACAAACCAGACGTTATCGGATATATGAAGCCTTCCGCGGCAAAGCTTTTTCGGATCGCCCGCACGGCTGTCCGACACGATCTCAACAGTTCGGCTTTCGCTGTCGGGCAGTTCGAGAACAGACAGAAATTCGGCAAAATAATATTCCACTCTTGCGATATTCATTTCGTCGAGAAGCGCTATATATATTTCGTCGTTGTACTCCGCCTCATACAGCTTTGACAGAAGCTCTGTTTCGTTGTAGCTCCCGGTGAACTCATTATAGTAGCCGAGAAGGTCGGTTTTGTCCTTCCATGACGGCTGGACCGGCACCATTACCGTATCGTTTTGTATATATTTCCCGAACGCATATGCAAGCGATGTCTTTCCGGTTCCCGATATCCCCTGAAATATGAGCAGTCTGCTCACCGACATCCCCGCAACGAACGCGCGCACCGTCTCTGGCAGATAGTACAGTCCCTCCTCGGATGCCGCGTAATTACAGAATCCCGTGCATATCTCCCCAAGGCTTACTCTGTCATACTCCGCAGGACGGTGTTTTTTCATCTCACTGTCGGTATCAAGCAGCTTGGAAAAACGGTCGTCATATATTTTCTCTGTCCCGGTGTCCGTTTTAGCCGTCCTTGACGAGATCAGAAAGAAGAAGACGGCAAGCAGACTCACCATGACAAGCAGACATATAATTACCGGGATTGCCACACTGTCCGAGAGCGCCAGCATCCTGCCTTCGCCCTGCGGCATGTGCAGAAAGAGCGAGAATATCAGTATCGCGCCGACAAGCGGCACAAGAACCATGAGTATCACCGCCGCAAGCGGAACCGAGCCTGATCTTTTTTCGGTTTTATTTTTCTTCGGATCCATCCTGTTTTCCTCTCTTTTCTTCGGCTTTTGCCTGCTTTCTTTCGCGTCTTCTTATGTCGGCTCTGGCAAGCTTCCACTGCGATCTGTAATACTTTTTCATTGCCGAAAACTCCTTTTCGAGAATCACAAACGAATCTCTGCTCGCATAGTCATCGGCTCCGACCGTCTCTCCGCTTTCGAGTCTGCCTGCTTTTATGGTTCCCAAAAGAAGATTTCTCTCGTCTGACCACTCCTCGCGTGCCTTTGCAACCGCAAGCGCTGTCTGCTTTTTCGCAAGCTCAAGTCTGTCATCGAATTCACGGTTTATCACGGAAATCCGCTTCTCACATTCATCATATGCAAGGTGCAGCTTCATTCCGCACTCGTCCGCATGAGCCTTTGCCCTTTCGATCTCTTTTGCCGAATCCGCAAGAGACGTGCGGCAGTCGGCAAGCTGTTTTTCGGATGCTTCGAGAGAGCGTGATTTTGCTTCGCCTTCGGATTCGAGATCGGAAAGCTGTTTTTCAAGAAGCAGTATATAGTCCTCGGGAGAAGCGTTTTTGCTTTCCATTTCGGCACGCAGACGCGCAAGCTCTTTTCTGCGCCTTTCAACCGCCTCACGGACCTCTTCCTCCATACGCGTCCGACGGCTTTCGGCAAGCACGTCAAGCAGACCGAACGCCGACGCTTCTGCGGCAAGTCTTTCGCCGGCATAAATGCAGTCAAGCATCCTGCCGACCTCATCGGGAACGGTAAACTCGCGTTTATCCGTTTCTGTCGTGTATCCGACGCCCTTGTATGAAGAAACCAGATCAAACAGCTCAAAGGCTACCGCGAAATTGACATTGTTTTTGATTATATTTGTTCTTACGAACGGCGGTCGGAGCAGCGGCGCTTTTGACACCTCGGTCATCAGTACACCCGACAGAAGAGTCGAAAGCGTTCCGACAAGCAGTGATATTCTCTCGGTCGGAGAGGCTTCTTCCGAATATATATTGAGCATGCCGCCCCTTTCGGTAAACACGGAACGTCTCATGCTCTCTCCGTTTTCGGTCTTTTCGCGGCTGATTACAGTCATTTCGACATACTCGCCGCTTATCTCATGCTCAATCCCGCGGCAGAGCTTTGACAAAAAATCACGAAGAAAGGACAACAATGCAAAGAGAAAACGGTTTTCATACACGGCATAATTATCCGTATTGTCAACTATGTATATGTTTTCGGGCAGAGGCGAACGGTCATCGTCAAACGAATCGGAGCCGAAAAGCTCGCAGTGACGGGCAAGATGACGCACCGACTCTCCTGTCGGGCGCTTTGCCTGATCTATCCTGACGACCTCGCCCTCACTGCTTATGAGACTCCGCATCTCGTCAACAGCTCCTATGATATGCGGTATTCTGCTCTCTATGCCCGCAAAGAGCGACTCGTCAAGTCTGCACCGACGCGTTTCGACCGTCAGTCTGCACTCACTCCGCAATCCGTCGGGCGGCAGCACCCCCGCGGCAGAGGCTTTTGCGGCAAGAGATGACATGGCAGAATAAAAAAACAGATCCCGTTCCTTTCGGTTGTACATTTTGCGTCCTCTCAATACTGTTTAATGATCTTCCCTATGTAATCGGAGCAGAGCGGAAGGGCGTTTTCGCCGAACAGGCGGTTTATTTCGCCGACAAGCTTTTCCGCTCCCGAACGGACATATACCGGATTGCGGTTTTCGAGCTTACGCAGTATCTTCCGGCTTATTATCTGATCTACCGCCTCGCTCTCGCTTCCGCCGCATGCAATATACACGGGTACAAAGCCCTCAAGCTGACGCATTATACGGTTCCCGAAGGTTATCCCGAACTCTTCCGTCAGATATCCGTCAAGCCGGATTATCTTTTCCCTTATCTCATCGCCGAGCCTGTATTTCCGCCGCGCCTCGGCGAAAAGCTCACGCAGTCCGCTTCCCGACAGCTTTATCCTCTTTGTTTTCGGTGCCGAAAACGGCTCCGCCCGCCTGTCAAGATCGATTACCGTCGCTCTGTCATAGACCTTGTCGGATATCGCAAGCGTCGAATCGTCATTGTTTGCCGTCCCGACAAACCAGACGTTATCGGATATATGAAGCCTTCCGCGGCAAAGCTTTTTCGGATCGCCCGCACGGCTGTCCGACACGATCTCAACAGTTCGGCTTTCGCTGTCGGGCAGTTCGAGAACAGACAGAAATTCGGCAAAATAATATTCCACTCTTGCGATATTCATTTCGTCGAGAAGCGCTATATATATTTCGTCGTTGTACTCCGCCTCATACAGCTTTGACAGAAGCTCTGTTTCGTTGTAGCTCCCGGTGAACTCATTATAGTAGCCGAGAAGGTCGGTTTTGTCCTTCCATGACGGCTGGACCGGCACCATTACCGTATCGTTTTGTATATATTTCCCGAACGCATATGCAAGCGATGTCTTTCCGGTTCCCGATATCCCCTGAAATATGAGCAGTCTGCTCACCGACATCCCCGCAACGAACGCACGCACCGTCTCCGGCAGATAGTACAGACCCTCCTCGGATGCCGCATAATTACAGAATCCCGTACATATCTCTCCAAGGCTTACTCTGTCATACTCCGCAGGACGGTATCCCGCCATATCGGCGTCTGTCCGCAGAAGCTTTGAAAACCGAGTTGACGGGCGTTTTTCCTTCTTTCGGTTTTCCGCCCTTATCAGACCGACAACGATCACAACAACCACGGCGGCGGCAAGCAGGGCGAGCAGAAGTATATATATGTATATCGCAGTGTGCCCGGTCAGCGGAGAAGACGATATGCTCTCCGCAAAGCCGATGCGGTCTTCGGTTACCGGTAATTTGTTCATTCTGCCGTTTCTCCTTTTCACTACTCTGCCGCAACTGTCCTCGGACGGCATTATGTAAAATTATTATACAAAATTTATTTCGGCATGTCAAGCATTTTTGAATCAATTGTATAATTTAAGGTAAAATGCTGGAATTTAAATGGTGCGGCATACAGAAAAGACACCCCGCGCAGGGGTGTCTTTTTCTCACGGGGTGGGTCATACACCGAAAAGCTTTTCCGGGTCAAAATCCGCGTTTTCATTAAACATACGGCAAAACAGATCAAAAACTCCGCGGACATTGCCGTCCGCTCTTTCAACGAGAGAATCCACGGCGAGAAAGCTCCTCCAATAGAAATAGAAAATATGCGTGATATCCCGTCGGTAGGTTGACTGCGAAAAACCGTTCAGCAAAGGACGTCCGTATTTTTCATCAAACAGCGAGGTCAGTATCACGTTTGCCTCCTTTTCGGCGGCATACTCTTCATCGGTAAGGAAATATTTCCGGCTTATATATTCCGCCATGCCCTCTTCAAACCACATTTCGCCGTTGTCATATGCCTCATCTATAAAAAGCCCGCTGTGGTGCGCAAGCTCATGTCCGAGCAGCTGCAAAATATTATTTCTGCCAAGCCCGCCGTAATATGCCCTTACCCTTTCGACAGGCTCCGAGTCCACATAATCATCGAGCTGTTTCAGATACAGACTTTTCCAGACCTCAATATCCGGAGCTATCACTATGCGATAATCGTTTGTATAGGCAGGAAGCGGATTATCGCTTATATGATTCACGGCGCTTTCAAAATCGGTCCATACGATCGATCGCGGAGGCTCGGTCACCATGTAATTTTTCTCCAGATATTTCAGATATTCATTCAGCAGCGGAGTAAGATCTTCGGCAAAAGCACGAAGCCGCCAAAGTCCGTTCTCATCTCTGACCAAAAACAAATCCGTTATTTTCATTACCGTTCCTTTCTCGGTATTCAGAGCAGATTACCGTTTTTTCCGCTTGCGGTAATCGGCACTGATATCCTCACACCAATCGGCACTGACCGATCCGTTTTTCCTTAAATTGCAAAGCGCGCTCGCAACCGATTCGTAAACTATCTGCGTTCCTTCTTCGTCGGCGTTGTAGTTTACCGCTCTTTCGCTGTCGATACCGTAACGCGCCGCCGTTTCGACCGCATCTATATTTGCTCCTATGAACAGAAATTCCCAGCCGTCTTTTTCTTTGCGGCAGCCGATCATCCTTCTGACACCGTCGGCGGTATAGCGGCGGCTTGCGTTTTCCTGCCCGTCGGTCATGATGACAAACACCGTGTGTCCGGGCACATCCTCGGGACGCGCATATTTGTGGATGTTTCCGATGTGATGAATCGCTCCGCCGATCGCATCAATAAGTGCGGTACAACCGCCGACCGTATAATCACTGTCGGACATCGGCAAAACATCGTCAAGCTTGACTCGGTCATGCAGAACCTCGGTTTCATTGCTGAAAAGCAGAGTGGAAACGTAGCAGATTCCGTCCTGCTTCTTCTGCTTCTCAATCATCGAATTGAAGCCGCCGACGGTATCGCTCTCAAGCCCCGCCATAGACCCGCTCCTGTCAAGAATAAATACAAGTTCCGTAATGCTTTTTTTCATAATAAAAACCTCTCTTTGTTTTATTGCGTCCTCATTATAGCATTTGCAAAGAGAGATTTGGTCGCATGGCAGGCGACAAATTCGTTCCGGGCGGCAAAATCACCGCTCCCAATCCGTCATCCTCCGATCAGGCTCTGATCGAAGGCAAACAGTGCTTCATTGATTTCAAAAATATTGTAATTGCCGTTGATTATAAAATACTCTATAATGATATCCGACTTGTTGCTGTGGGAAAGCGCAAAGCCCGCCTTGCGCAGCAGATCTTCGGTCTCATCAAGCGGAAGCTCCAGCGAGATCGCAAAAGCGATTGCTGTGGATTTGCTCGGTCTGTATCCCGGATCACTGCGTATTTTGGAAAAAAGCTTGCGGTCAATGTTTGCCTTTTTATAACACTCGGCATCGGTCATCCCTTTTTCGTCAATCTTGCGCAGGAGCATTTGCGAAAAGCTCTCGTCGATCTGCTTCAGCCTCGCGTCAAGACTGCCGTCATAGGACATTTCCTCGCAGGCGCAAAGTTCGGACAGAACCGCCTCTTCCATACGCAATTTACGACGGCATACGGCAGTCTCCGGCACATAATTATCGGCAATATAGTCGGCAATATCCGAAAACAGTTTATCTCTGAGCTTACATGCCGGTTTTTCATCCGACATCATATTGTCATCTTTTAACGGCATACGTTCCTCCTCCGAAAAGACCTGATCGTGTACATATCTTTTTCATCGATATTATATCACTTGTTTTACGTTTTGTAAATATGCCGCCGCAAAACGCAATTTTTAATGATGAGATCCCCGTAACATGATGCAAAATGAGTCGCGTCCGTGTCGGTAGACATGCACTCGCCCGAAGACGGAATAACCGATAATACTTCAATCACGATATCCCGGGACAGATGTCCGACGATCCCCATACCGTGATGAGAATGGATCGTCATATTGTTAAGACGGATTTTTTCCGCATTCCGGATACACACTGCGGGACGGGAGATGTAAAGCTCACTTTCCGGATTTTCGCGCAGCCACGCCATTGCCGCCGAAAATTTTTGAAAACTGCTCTCACCGTCAAAACGACTGAACGAAATTGTTTTCATTATATAAACCTCATGGTCTGTTTTCGACCGGCTCATTCACCGATACATCGGTGTGAAAAGGCGGTTTCCCTGTACCGCCATGTTGTTATAAACAAAAAACGGAAGACTTCAGGTCCTCCGTTTTTTTATTTGACAAGCTCCTTTACAAGAGCCGACACAACCGAAAGCCTGTTGTCATCAAGCTTTTTCAGATCGGACACAAGATCGCATATCGTCTCCGGACTCCCGGCATCGGTGTCGAAAAAATCACGCGGGGTAATATTCAGATAATCACAGATGAAGAAAAAGACTCCCATTGAGGGCATGGCTTTCCCGCTTTCGATATTGTTTATATATCCCGGATTCTGCCCTATCGACAGACTCATATCCCTCGCCGACACGCCCTTTTTGTTTCTGAGTGCGGCAAGTCTGCCCGCAAATTCCTTTTCGTCCATCAGTTGTATCACCCTTCCTTACGGGTATTATATCCCACACGACAGTCAAATATATGTGATATATTGTGCTATTTGTATTGTAATGTGTGAACATATATGATACAATGAAATCACAGAAATGTCATTTGTCCGAAAATATCAAAAAAAACGACCGCAAAGCGGTCGCAAACGTATATACAACGTATACATTATTTTTTGGCATCGGTCGGATCGAAAACGCGGTCAAGAAAATCAGACGCACTTATAAGGTCGGCAGGATCAACCGCAAGCGCATCGGCTATATTGAACAAAACCTCAAGTGAAAAGCTTTTCGCAAGTCCGGGTGCCTCAATGCTGCTTATCAGCGATCTGCTGATATTTGCCTTTTCGGCAAGCTTTTCCTGAGACATTCCGCGCAGTCTGCGGACGGTCGAAATCGTAATCCCGATCTGTATCAGCCTGTCTCTGTTTTTGAAATCAATCTCTTTTCCCATATCGCCGACCGCCCTCTTTTTTCTTTGCTTTTTACTATATTATTATACAGTACGAAATATTATTTGCTGTATTTATAAAAAAGCAATTGACTTTTTCAGTGAGCAATTTTATAATAACTATATATTTTATAATCGGAGGTCAGTATGAACAAGAGCTTTACGATATTATTTGTCGGAAGCGGCGAGCTCCCGAAAAACAGCAACATGAGAGAAAGGCTCACCCGCCTTTGCACCGATTTTATCAGATACAACAAAAAAGTCGGATTCATTGTCGACAGACACAGCGAATTCGGAAGCCTTGCTCTCACGGCGATCGGACAGGCAAGGAACAGCTTACCCGCCGATGCGTCCGCCGTCACATGTGACAAACTTGCGGACACCGACTGTGAACGCATAAGGAAAGCGGTAGCCTCATGCGATCTTTGCATATTCTGCGTCGGAGACAAGAGTGATCTTTTTGATGCCACTGTCGGGCATGCCGAACGGCTCGGCAAAAGATATATAAATATGATTTACCGCGAAAGCAACCGTTTTATCCGCCAATCTTCGGAAAACTGTTGACATAACGTTTTTTTTGGTGTATAACTATGTCACAGTAAACCTTGACGGAGTAAGAATATGATATTTGAAAATAAAGACAGGATTGTTTTTGCGGGCGACTCGGTCACAGACATGGGAAGCGCACAGCCTGTCGGCGAAGGACTTTTTGACAATCTCGGGCGCAGCTATGTAAGAGTCATTGACAATCTGCTCGCCGCATGCTATCCCGAGCTTGCGATACGCGTGACAAACTCGGGCACATCGGGCAACACAAGCCGCGACCTGCTCGCAAGATGGAAGCGGGATGTCGTCGATCTGCATCCCCAATGGGTTGCGATATGCATCGGAATAAACGATGTCTGGAGGCAGTTTGATGTTCCCGCACTGACCGACGTCGCCGTCGGTCCCGACGAATACCGCGACAATCTCGAAAAGATGATTCTTTCGGTAAAAGACAGCGTAAAGGGTATTTTTATACTCACCCCCTACTACATGGAGCCGAACCGCGACGACATGATGCGGGCAAGGATGGACGTCTATTCGGACATATGCCGCTCTCTTGCCGCAAAGCACGGGGCAACGCTTGTCGATTTCCAGAAGATGTACGAAAACTACTGCAAAATCAGGCACTCGTCGTTCATCGCATGGGACAGGGTTCATCCGAATCAGGTCGGTGCGACCCTCATGGCGCTCGAATTTCTCAAGGCATGCGGATTTGACCGCTTCGGCAGTCGTGAATAAAACATAACAATTAAAAAAACGGCATAATTTATACCGTTGATTGCAGAATCGCCGCACAGTCGGCAATCTGTATAATTTTATTTACCGAAAGGACATTTTAAAATGAAGAAAACAAGCTATGCGATTTTTGCGGCGCTCCTGAGCGTTCTGCTTCTGCTCACCACAGCCTGCGGCGCAAAGGACGGTCAGACCGAAGACGAGGTTACAAAAAAGAAAAAAACGACGACCGAACAGATAACAACCGAAGTATCCCCGACCGGCACGACGAATCCTGCGGACGTCACAACCGAAGATCAGGGAACACACGACACCCGTGATGCGGTCAAAGTTCTCTCAGATGCGGTTGCAAAAATGCGCACAACCAAAAGCTTCTGCGAAAAATCGACAGAGAAAACCGAATATAAAATAGAGAACGACACGGTAAACTCAACCGTGCGTTCGGAAACGCTTTTCAGAACGGTCGGCGATAAAGTCGAATTTTCGAGAAAATCGGTGTTTGAGGGAGCACTTGACGCCGGAGAGCTGAATATATACTACAAGGACGGAGTTGAGTATTTCGACTTCGGCGAAATCAAGCTTCGTCATACAGTTTCGCTTGAAGAACTCGCAGCCGACGGTATTGTCCTGAACAATCTTCCCGCATACACATCCTTTTTCGGCAGAATCACTGCTGTCGCAAACGGTTCCGCTTACACGATCACCGCAAGCAAGCCGAGTGAGCTCGGCAAACCTTATTTCTTAAAGCTGTTCGGTAGCGGCGACGAAGAGGAAGGCAATGTTACGCTGTCCGATCTGACCGCCGTTTTTGAGATAGACGGAAGCGGTTACATCGTAAAGATCACTATGTCTGCCGATCTTGCCGACAGTACGCTCGGAATGAACTACAAAACCGAGCTTACCTACGAATATTCGGACATTGACAAGATCGAAAAGATCGATTTCCCCGACCTCAGCAAATTTAAGGAAGCAGATTCCGACGACGAAGAATGGGGCTGATCCGCTCCATCCAAATACAACACCCGCACCGAAAGTGCGGGTGTTGTGTTTTTCCACAAAAAGCATTATATAAGACTGCTGCTTTTTTCTGTTTTTGACAAATAAATTTTGTAAAAAAATCTTGCTTTTATCTTCCGGTCGGGTTATAATGCGGTGACACAGATCGGGAGGAAAAAAGTATGGAATGTCCGGTAAAAAAAAGAGAAGGTCTGCTTTCAAGGCTGTCGCACCCGCAGAACCTGACGGAAGGATGTCCGTGGCGTGTCATCCTCAAATACTCACTGCCGATAATACTGTCATGCCTGCTTCAGCAGATATATTCGATGACCGATGCCGCAATCTGCGGACAGATACTGTCGGCAGGTGAGGTCGCAGGCGTAAACGACACCGGCCCGCTTACATTTTTCTTTTTGCAGTTTGCCTTCGGATGCACCGGAGGCTTCGGCGTTATCACTGCGGGCTGTGTCGGCAGATCCGACGAAAGGGGTATCAGGCGCTCGTTCACAACGCAGGTCATACTTGCATCGGTAATATCGCTGTTTCTGACCGTTCTGTCGATCATTTTTCTGCCGTCGATGCTCGGACTTATAAATCTGACTCCAGAGAGCGGCGACGTCTACACGGCGGCATACGATTACTGCCTTGTAATTTTCATCGGCATATTCGCACAGATGGGCTACAACTTCTTTTCGGGATTTCTCCGCTCTTACGGCGATTCGGTCACTCCGCTGATCTTCCTCATCATATCGGCAACGCTCAATGTTTTTCTCGATTTTCTCTTTCTTGCGCCGCTTGATATGGGACCGTCGGGTGCCGCCGCCGCGACCGTCATCTCCCAGCTTATCAGCCTCGTGCTCTGCGCCGTTTTTACATTTACAAAATACAAAAATCTCCGTCCGGAAAAAGGAGACTGGAAAATCGGAGCGCACGACGTAAAATCCCACCTTGCGCAGGGACTTCCTCTCGGCATGCAGTTTTCGATACTTGCCATCGGAATCATAGTCATGCAGGGTGCAATCGTCAGTTTTGACATAAGAGCGACGGGTAGTGTCGGGGAGATGGTTCCCGGCGCTCCGGCGCAGAACGGATTCGGCGCGGCAAGCAAGCTTACAAGCTTTCTCATGGCGCCCTACTCGGGACTCAGCTCCGCCGTACTCGGCTACACGGCGCAGAATTACGGCAGGGGCAACAGGGACCGCATATGCCGCGGCATAGGTCAGTCGATCCTGATAATGCTTGTTTTTTATCTTCTGACAACGACGATCGGACTGCTCATGTCGATCGGCGGGACATATCAGCATATATTTCTCAGCGCGGACAAAATATCGGAGGCTTCCCTGCGCTACGGCAACTGCTATCTTTATCTTGCCGTCTTCACAATGTGCGTACTCGGCTTCCTCGTTGTCGCCCGCTCCGCCGTTCAGGGCATATGCAAGGTCGGCTACGCCTTTTCTGCGGGCATTGCCGAACTGATTGCGAGAATAACGATATGCTCGCTTCTCCCGACAGCAGTGAACGGCGCACCGATAAACGAATCGGCATCAACGCTTGCCTTTGTTGCGGTATGCCTCGGAGATCCGGGCGCATGGCTTGCGGCATCGCTGGTGCTTGCAATTCCGATTATAAAATATACTACGAGCAAAAAGAGGTAAAAACAAATGGAAAGGAGCATAATTGTCGAAGGACACCGCGGATGGCGGGCAAAATATCCCGAAAACACACTGATTTCATTCCGTGCGGCGATTGAACTCGGCGTTGACGCCATTGAGTTTGACGTCTGGCTTTCGAAGGACAAGGTACCGGTCATCATGCATGATGCGAACACTCTCCGCATTACCGGTCACGACGGTCTGATTACGGAACAGACGCTTGCAGAGCTGAAAGAGCTTGATGCCGGGAGTTACAAGGGTGCGGAATTTGCGGGAGAGCGGATCCCCACGCTCCGCGAAACGCTGGAGCTTGCCCGCTCACTGCGTCCTTCCCTGCGTCTCGGCGTGGAAATAAAGGATTTCCGCGAAGAGGCGGTCGATAAAACTGTCGCCATGCTGAAGGAATCCGGCTTCTTTAACGATTGCTGGTTCTACTGCTTCAATGCAAGAATAATCAGATACATCAAAGAGAGGTACAACGGACGCACCATGGGTTACCCGGGCTTTCAGATGAAGGAATTTGAGTCCGATTCCTATTCATATTACGACGAACTTGGTCTTGATATGAATCTCGTCCGCGGCGAAAGCTTTCCGATATATAAAAGCATGGGACTTCCGATCCACATGTACTGTGCGGACAACGAAGAAGACGTACGCCTCTGCATCGAACGCGGCGCATCACTGATAACAGCCAACGACCCGATACCGCTCATGCGCGTACTCGGCAGACTCGAATAAAAAAGGATGACGGGAGCCCTACCCGATGTCATTTCAATGAAGGAAAGCCCGATGTCCGACCGCAAATTACATAATTGAAACAATTGTCACGCAAAGTAACAGCGTTGTTATGATCGGTTTATTGCATTTTGCAGAGTTCCGGATTACAATGGGTACATCAAGATACCAAGGAGGTCATTACAATGACATTAGGCGAAAAACTGAAAGAGGCAAGAAAACAGACATGTCTTTCCCAGGAGCAGTTATCCGAAAAGCTGGGTGTTTCCCGCTCTGCCGTTGCAAAATGGGAAACAGACAACGGTATTCCCGACATAGATAATCTGAAGGCAATTTCAAAACTGCTGAATGTAAGTCTTGATTATCTGCTTGATGACGCAGAGGCAACAGACATATCGGTTGTGCGTGAACCGTATAACATGTCGGATTACGGAAAGGGCATCAAAAAGACAAAGAAGGATCGCGTAGTTTCCGAAAAATTTCCCGGCGCAAAGATTCACACGCTTTTAGCCGAGCAGAAGCTTACAAAAAGCGAAAAAGTGATCGACAATGCCCTCGGCTTTTTGACGAGCGCGCCATTTGGGATTCCCGAGCTTATCAATTCTCTGAAAAATCTTGACAAAGAATTTTATCTGATCGAAAAGGACGGCAAGCAGTTTTTTGTTATCGTGACCGATGAATTTATAGAAACACGTCAGCTTGCAAAACGAATCGACGACAAAAAATTCGAGATCGGAAACATGAAATTCATCAGATGCTGATACATACCGTGCATCCGCCCGATACAACCGCATAACATGAAAAGAGCTGCTTGTTCCGATTACGGAATAAGCAGCTCAGATTGTATGCGGCTGTCCCTGCCGTTATTTTGAAATCATGCTCCTTTTATCAGACACTGCCGTTCATAAGCTTTACGGCGCGCAGAAGGCGGTCAAGTCCGTCGTCAACTGTTGAACGCGGGCAGGCAAGATTCATACGCAGAAAATACTCCCCGCCGTCCCCGTACTGCCTCCCGGCACAAAGGTAAAGACCTGTCTTTTCACGGATAAAGGCGGCAACATATGCACTGTCGCCGAGTTTTTCGCAATCAAGCCAGAGCAGATATGTCGCATCCGAATCGGTCACCGTGATCTGCGGAATATTTTCGGATATGAATTTTCTCACGTGCGCCTTGTTTGCGGCAACATATTCACGAAGCGCGTCAAGCCACTCCTCTCCGTGATTGAAGGCTGCCACCGCCGCACCGACCGCAAATGCGTTCGGCTCGGCAACCTCGTCGGTGTTGAGTCCTCTCCACACCTTATGGCGCAGAAAAGGGTCGGAAACAGCGACCGCGGCGGTCTGTATTCCGGGAATGCTGAAGGTCTTTGTCGGCGCGATACATGTAATGCTTATCCCGCGGCAGATATCCGACGCCGCCGCAAACGGGGTGTAATTACAGCCGGGATCGGTCAGGTCGCAATGGATTTCATCCGAAATAACGGTTACTCCGTATTTCTTGCAAAGCTCTCCGACCTTTGCAAGCTCTTCCGCGCTCCATATCCTGCCCACCGGATTGTGCGGATTGCACATTATCATCATCGATGCCTGCGGGTCGCAGAGCTTTGATTCAAGGTCGTCAAAGTCGATGTAATATCTGCCGTCTCTGCGGACAAGTCGGCTTTCGGACACGACCCTGCCGTTGTTGACGACCGAATTGAAGAAAATATTGTAGACCGGAGTGAGCATTACCACCTTTTCGGCAGGGGTGGTCAGCTTGCGGACAATACTCGATATCGCGGGTACCACGCCGGTGCAGAAAATAAGGCTGTCCTTTTCGAACCGCACACCGTGGCGGCGATCCCACCAGCCGATATACGCGTCGTACCATTCGTCCGGGACATCGCTGTATCCGTAGATGCCGTGCGCGGCTCTTTTTTCTATCTCGTCTATGATTGCGGGAGCCGTTCTGAAATCCATATCGGCAATCCACATCGGCAGTTCGTTTTCGCCGATATCCCACTTGCAGGAATTTGTGTTCCTGCGGTCAACCACACTGTCAAAATCAAACTTCATCTCTTATTTCTCCGATCTTTTTGCACACAACAGACGTTTTTGACGGATCTATCCTGTCCTTCTGTATAATCAGCGTCCCGATCTCGTCTGCACTGATTCTTCCGCCCGACGGATTCAGAACACTGCGTATACTGCCGTCGATATCCGCCTCAACCGTCGAATATTCAAAGGCGAGCGTGGTGTTTATCAGACGGCAGTTCTTCATAACTAGATTGTCAATGTAGCACATTCCCTGAAGGCTCTCGACCGTGCAGTTGACAAGCGTAAGATTTTTCGCATTCCAGCCGAGATATTCTCCCGAAATAAAGCTGTCATACACCGTCACGTTGTCGCTGTTCCAGAAAGCGTCCTTTGAAAGGAGCTTTGAATTTCTGACGACAACATTTTTTACCCCGTCAAATGAGTAGTTTCCGTAGAGCGTCAGACCGTCTATCTCCATGTCGCTGCTGTTCATCGCAAAATAATCGCCTTTTGCAACGACTCTGTTCATTTTCACCTTTTCGCAGCTCCACAGCGTCTCGGCGGCATTTGAAAAAGAGACATTGTCCAGCACCACTCCCCTGCATCGGCGGAAGTTTTTCGGCGCCTCTATTGCCGAATCGACAACGCTTATATCGTTTGTGTACCAGACGCCGGCACGCGCCATGTCGAACCAGCAGCATTTGTTTACCTTTATATTTTCACAATACCACAGCGGGTATTTCCATTTGAACATCGACCCTGTCAGTTCTATGTTGCGGCTCTCCTTGAGCGGGGACTCTCCGTCCTCAAAAACCGAATCGGATATCGAAAGTCGGTCGGACGCAAAAAGTGCGCGTTCTCCGACAAAAATCCCCGACCTGATCTCTTCCATATATTATATAACCTGTCGCCCCGCAATGCGGAAGCTGCCTTTCCTCCGAAAATACCGGACATATCCGCAAAAAGCCTCACAGGACATGCCCTCGCAACTGTAATTATACTCCCGATAGATTTTTTTGTCAACATTTATCGCACATGAAAAAATTTCTATCAAAAAACTCTTGACAAATCCGAAAAATCGTGTATAATAAAATCAATAATAATAATTATTATCGTTTAAGGAGATAACGCCGATGAAAATATCCGATAAAGTCTTTTATGTGGGGGTCGAAGACAGAGAGATCGACCTGTTCGAAGGACAGTACGCCGTCAGAAACGGAGTATCCTACAATTCGTATGTCATAACCGACGAAAAGGTTGCGGTCCTCGACACGGTCGATTCACATTTTACCCATCAGTGGCTCGACAACATTGAAAAGGTCCTTTGCGGAAGAGTTCCCGACTATCTTATTATTCATCACATGGAGCCGGATCATTCGGCAAACATTGCGGTCTTCAAAAAGCTTTACCCGACCGCGACGGTCGTTGCGACCGAAAAGGCTTTTGTCATGATGAAGCAGTTCTTCGGCAACGATTATTCGGACAACCGCATCGCGGTAACCGAAGGAAGCACTCTTTCTCTCGGAGAACACACTCTGAATTTTGTCACTGCCCCGATGGTACACTGGCCCGAGGTCGCAATGAGCTACGAGTCAAGTGAAAAACTGCTCTTTTCGGCTGACGCATTCGGCAGATTCGGACTGCCGGACGACGGCGAGCCGTGGGCGGACGAGGCGCGCCGCTATTACATCGGAATAGTCGGAAAATACGGCAAACAGGTGCAGGCTGTACTGAAAAAGGCGGCAGCTCTCGATATTTCGAAGATTCTCCCGCTTCACGGACCGATACTTACCGACAACATTACAGATTATCTGAAGCTTTACGATATTTGGTCGTCATACGATCCCGAGTCGGACGGAATAGTTATTGCCTACACCTCTGTCTACGGCAACACCGAAAAGGCTGTAAAAAAGCTTGCCGCACTCCTTGACGAGCGCGGATGCCCCGGGACAGTCGTATACGATCTTGCGAGAACCGATATGTCGGCGGTCGTTGCCGAGGCGTTCAGATACAGCAAGCTCGTACTTGCATCGACCACCTACAATGCCGACGTCTTCCCGACAATGAGAACATTTATCGAACATCTTACCGAGCGCGGCTTCGGAAAACGCACGGTCGGCTTCATTGAAAACGGATCGTGGGCTCCGCGCGCCGCAAAGGTGATGACCGATATGCTCTCCGCATCACCTTCGATCGACTTTGCAAAAACCACGGTAAGCATAAGATCGGCGCTGAACGAGCAGTCCGAAAAACAGCTCGAAGAGCTTGCCGACGAGCTTTGCTCCGGCTATATTTCGCTCCGCGGCGACAAGGAACAGCAGACGGACGCAAATTCGCTGTCAAACATCGGGTACGGACTGTATGTAATTACTTCAAAGGATGCGGGACGTGACAACGGACTTATAGTCAACACGGTCGCCCAGCTCACAAGCTCCCCGAACCGCATTGCCGTGACGATAAACAAGGAAAACTATTCGTATCACATAATAAAAAAGACCGGGATCATGAACGTAAACTGCCTTACGATCGACGCGCCCTTCCGACTCTTTGAAAATTTCGGCTTCAGAAGCGGAAGGAGCGCCGACAAGTTTGCCGGAATCGAGCCGCACAGAAGCAAAAACGGGCTGATCGTACTTCCGCAGTATATAAACTCCTACATTTCCCTGCGGGTTGTCGGACAGGTCGATCTCGGCAGTCACGGGATGTTCATCTGCGAGATCACCGAATCGCGCGTAATATCCGACAGAGAAAGCATGACATATGCGTACTACCACAAAAACGTAAAGCCCGCTCCCGAGACCGACGGCAAAAAGGGATTCGTCTGCAAGATCTGCGGATATGTCTACGAGGGAGACAGTCTGCCCGACGATTACATCTGCCCGCTCTGCAAGCACGGCGCGTCCGATTTCGAGCCGATAAAATAATTTTCGGAAAATCCGAAAAGCCTATTGACAAATCCGAATCTTTATGATACAATAATAAAAACAATAATTATTATCGTTATGGAGCACAGATGGAACGAACACTCAAACATTCAAAGCAACGTGACGCGCTTCTTGCTCTTCTGAAAAGCGTAAAATGTCATCCGGATGCCGAATGGCTTTACGCCGAACTGAAAAAGGATTATCCGAAGATAAGTCTTGCGACGGTCTACCGCAATCTTTCGCTGCTTGTCGAGCAGGGCGAGGCAATATCGCTTGACGTGGGCGACGGAAGCATCCACTACGACGCGCAGACCTTCGACCACAATCACTTTTTCTGCAAATGCTGCCGGGGTCTGACAGACATCGGTCAGGACGAGGCGGACGGCATCGACAGTCTGCTTGAAGAGAGATACGGAGTGCGCATCGATTCACATTCATTTGTCTTTTACGGCTTATGCCGTGAATGTAATAAATCAAACAAATAAGAAAATCAAAACAAAACTTAAAGGAGATAATTATTATGAAAAAATTTGTATGCCCTGTATGCGGTTATGTTCACGAAGGTGATACTCCCCCCGAAAAGTGCCCTCAGTGCGGAGTTCCCGGTTCAAAATTCAAGGAAATCAAGGAAGATTCGCTGAACTATGCCTGCGAGCATGTTATCGGCGTCGGCGCGAAGGGCAAGATCGACGAAGAGGTCTACAACGGGCTGAAAGCAAACTTTGAAGGCGAATGCACAGAGGTCGGCATGTACATTGCGATGAGCCGTCAGGCTATCCGCGAGGGCTATCCCGAGATCGGCGCTTTCTATCTTCAGGCAGCTTACGAGGAAGCGGAGCATGCGGCAAAATTCGCAGAACTGCTCGGAGAGGTTGTAACCCCGTCAACAGAGAAGAACCTCAGACTCCGCAGTGAAGCGGAGTGCGGCGCAACTCTCGGTAAGTTCGAGCTTGCAAAGAAGGCGAAGGAGCTCGGCTACGACGCAATCCATGATACCGTTCACGAGATGGCAAAGGACGAAGCCCGTCACGGCAGAGGATTCGAAGGACTTCTGAAGAGATATTTCGGCAAATAAGAGGCTGTTCACAGACCAAAATATGCACTGCCCGTTTTCGGGCAGTGCATATTTTATTTATTCTTCTTTTTCGAAATTGCAATGACGATACAGACGACGATCGCAACTGCCGCGACGCCCGCAAAGATCGCAAAGACCGCGCCGGTATTCAAGCCGTTATTTCCGTCCCCGTCCGACTGCCCGGAGCCCGGTTCCCGCGTTGTCGTCGGAGCACCGGTCGTTGCAGAGATGAGTTCTTGTAACGCAAAAATAATTAAAGGGTAAAAGTCTTACAAACCTTGCTGCTGTTAAATTACAAGCAACTCCATTTCTGAATCGTGGTATTTCTGTTCTAATCTTCTTAATTTCTTTTCCTGTCATAAAGATTCTCCTTTCTAACAAAAAAGAAGCTCATCTTTCGACTTGCTTCTAATTCATTTATATTTAATTAAGATATAAAATTGTAATTTCTCGCTATCATTAACATGACTCTTTCTCAACTTTATTCAAATAGAAATTATATATTTTATTGTT
>CAKSQF010000025.1 GCA_934486825.1 uncultured Eubacteriales bacterium
AATACTCGGTGGGCGACTGCCCGGAAAGATAGCTCATCGCGAACTTCATCCCCGACCTCTCGGTCGGGTTTTTTTGTACTTCTGTTGGTGAGTTGATGAAATATATAATATTTGTTCTTTGTTAACAATTTTAACTTGACAAAACGAATTTAGTTTTATATAATAATTCTGTACTTGCTAAACATTGGAATTTAGAGGGTAACTATGATGATAAAAAAACTGCTGGAAAAGTATAAGGAAATACTGATGTATTTGATATTCGGTGTTTTGACAACACTTGTCAGCTATATTGTTTATGCGATTTTTTACTATAAAATAGGTGCATCCGCACTTGTGTCGAATATTTTTTCGTGGATTTTTTCTGTGACTTTTGCTTTCATAACCAATAAATTGTTTGTTTTCGAAAGCAAATCTTTTAAGCTCGCTAAATTCTTTTATGAAGCCGCATCATTTTATGGTTGCAGACTGTTGTCAGGTGTTGTAGAAACGCTGTTTATTTGGCTTACGGTTGATTTACTATCGCTGAATTCAATGCTTATGAAGATATTGATAAGTGTTTTTGTTGTAATCGTAAACTATTTCTTCAGCAAACTTTTTATATTTAAAAAAGAGAAAAACAAGCATTGAAGCGGGAATATATGAGAAAATAAGGTGGATTCTATGATTCTTTATACTGTTATTCCTTGTTATAACGAAGAAGCTGTAATAAATGAAACCGCAAGCAGGCTCAGGAGTAAGTATACTGATCTGATTAAGTCGGGAATAATAGACAGTGATAGCAGGATTCTTTTTGTAAACGACGGATCCAAGGATAATACTTGGAAAATGATATCCGAACTTCATAATAATGATTATCTGTTTACGGGAATTTCTCTCAGCCATAATCGCGGTCATCAGAATGCACTTCTTGCGGGTCTGATGACTGCCATGAAGTTTGCAGATGCCGTTATATCTATGGATGCGGACCTTCAGGATGATATAGCTGCTATCGACGAAATGATATCAAAATACAATTCCGGGTGTGATATTGTTTACGGCGTGAGGAGCAGCCGCAAAAAAGACAGTTTTTTTAAACGTACAACTGCGCAGAGTTTTTATAAATTGATGAGTTCTATGGGCGCCGAAACCGTATATAATCACGCTGATTACCGCCTTATGAGCAAAAGAGCGTTGCTTGCGTTGTCTGAATACAAAGAGGTGAATCTTTTTTTACGCGGCATAGTCCCCATGCTTGGCTTTAAAACCGATGTGGTGTATTTTGAGCGCGCAGAGCGTTTTGCCGGTGAAAGTAAATACCCCCTTAAAAAGATGATTTCTTTTGCGATTGATGGCATAACATCATTCAGCATAAAGCCCATGCGGTTTATAACCGGTCTCGGTGTTACAATATTCATGTTAAGCATTGTAATGTTTGTTTATACTCTTATTCGCTTTTTCATTGGCGAAACGGTTATCGGGTGGTCAAGTCTTATAATATCGGTTTGGGCGATTGGCGGTCTGATCCTGCTTTCAATAGGGATTGTCGGTGAGTATATAGGAAAAATATATCTTGAGACAAAATCCAGACCCAGATACTTTATTGAGGAGTTTCTCGATGACGATCGAAAAAAATGAAATTGCAAAAAAGATGCAATCCGTATGTAAGAAAATTGTTGACTATGTTCGTGAAACTGCGGTAAATACGCAAGATGAAAAAAAACATACCTGTTTTGCCGTAGGCGTTTGTCTGCTGTCAGCTATTGTATGCCTTACTATTTGTTCACAGTCATCTTTTCTCTATCCTATAAACAGTTGGGTGGATTCAAACTGCTTTTTTACAGTCGGGAAAGCAATGATGAACGGGAAGGTTGTATACCGTGATATTTACGAGCAGAAGGGAATTTTGCTTTACTTTGTGCACGGAATATGTTGGCTTATCTCAAATGATACATTTATCGGCGTTTTTTTTGTTGAGCTATTGGCATCATTTTTCTTTCTCTTTTATTCGTACAAAACTTTAAGACTATATTGCGGTAGAACGGCTTTGTTTGCAATACCTGTTTTATCGGCTTTAATTTACAGTTCATACAGCTTTGTAATCGGGGACAGCGCCGAAGAGCTTTGCCTTCCTTTTTTTTCGTATGGATTGTATGTTTCACTTAATGCTTTGCAAAAAAAGAAGCCTGTTTCTTTTCGGCAGTCAATAATTATCGGTATAACATCCGGTGCCGTGCTCTGGACGAAATTTACAATGCTCGGTTTTTATATAGGCGGCGCTATCGTACCGCTTATGATGCTTCTGATAAATAAGAAGTTTAAAAAGTTTTTTTCAACCTGTCTCGGAATTGTTTTGGGTGTTGTAACTATAACCATGCCTTTTTTTATATATTTTGCTGTAAACGGTGCGTTAGGCGATTGGTTCAAGGTATATTTTTATAATAACATGTTTCTCTATTCCGGGAACAAGATGAATTTTCTGCAATCCGTGCGTTTTACATTTTCTGCCGCATCTTGGAATATTCCGCTCAACAAACGGTTCAGCTATCTTATAATAATCGGCGTAATTTATGCGTTGCTTTTTTTCAGAGTGTCGGAAAAACTGCATTTGATCCTTACACTTCTTTTTACAAATATTTTTATTTATATCGGCGGAAACGCTTATTTGTATTACTACTTTGCCGAGTCAGCTTTTGCTCTGTTCGGAATTATTATATTTGTCCGTCTGTTTGAATTGTTAGCCGGGCTTATAAAAAAGGAACCGGCAAAGGTTTTGAAAAATTTTTTGCAGGTTACGGTTGTACTTTGTCTGCTGGTCGGTTCGGGATTTTTTTCGTACAACAAAAGTATGAATGTCCATATGATGGGTGTTGAGAAGGAGAGCTTACCTCAGTATCGTTTTGCAAATATTATAAATAAAAAAGATAACGCGAAGCTTCTTAACTATTACTGGTTGGATGGCGGTTTTTATACAGCGGCGAATATTGTTCCTGATTGCAAGTTTTTTTGCAGATTGAATATGACCGGCTTGCCGGAAATGGATGAAACACAAAATAAATGGTTGGATGACGGGATTCCGGATTTTGTTGTAACATGTGGCTTTCCGCTGTATCATAAAAATTATAAAGTAATTGATAAATGCAGCATGATAAATTTCTTTTCTGACACAGAGACATATTATCTTGCGCAAAGAATAGAAAAAATCGGAGATCAAAAAAATGCAGAAGAATAACACTATTGAAGAAGATTATATTCCCCGGATAATTGAAAAGCAAAAAAACATTGCACTGATTGCCCATGATTTCAAAAAAAGCGAGCTTGTTGAATGGTGCCGGAAGAACAAAAAGATATTGGAAAAACATTTTCTTGTCGGAACGGGAACAACGGCGCGTATTATTTCGGAAATGACCGGTCTTCCCGTCAGGGGATTTAACAGCGGTCCGCTCGGCGGAGATCAACAGATCGGTGCGCGTGTCGTTGAAGGTAAAATTGATATGATAATATTCTTTTCCGATCCCTTGACAGCACAGCCGCATGATCCTGATGTGAAAGCACTGTTAAGGATTGCACAGGTGTATGATATACCGATAGCCAATAACCGTGCAACGGCTGATTTTCTTATTACGTCATCTTTTATGAACGAGGAGTATACCCACTACGTCATAAATTTCCACAAGAACATATCTGATCGGGCGTCGATAATTTCCGAAAAAGTTGACATTAATCAACAAAAGTAAAAAAACTCCTATGGTACAGCGATAAACCTTTACCATAGGTTTTTTATTTTGA
Organism: uncultured Eubacteriales bacterium; assembly: GCA_934486825.1. GTDB lineage: Bacteria > Bacillota > Clostridia > Oscillospirales > CAG-272 > CAKSQF01. Next base: position 3,766 of record CAKSQF010000025.1, read on the forward strand.
ACTAACGCCGCATGATCTGATCGCATCTGTATATTTTTTGAAAAAATCACATTATACCGTTTTACGGGCGTATGTTTGAAAATACAGATATATAAGCTGTTTTTTGGCTTTTTCTATTGCTTTTATTTTATAAATATGCTATAATAAACAGAATGGATGTATATCCTTTTATATATAAAATATCGTTTGTTGATAAAAGAATACAGAGGAAATAATTGTAATACTATGATTGAAATAAAAGACAGAATTGAAGAGCTGAGAAAAAAAATTGCCTATTATTCAAGAAAATATTATGTTGAAGATTCCCCGGTAATATCTGATTTTGAATATGACAAACTGTTTTATGAATTAAAAGCACTTGAGGCTGAAAATCCGCAGTATTTTGATCCCAATTCCCCGACTGTCAGGGTAGGCGGTTCCGCACTTGACAAATTTGAAAAAATAGAACATACGGTTCCGCTCAAAAGTCTGACCGATGTGTTTTCATATGATGAGTTGACATCGTTCTGCAATTCGATTTCGGAAAAATACGGAAAAACGGATTATTCTGTTGAGTGCAAAATTGACGGGCTTTCGTGTGCTGCTCATTATGAGAATGGAGAGCTTGTTTACGGGGCAACAAGAGGCGACGGGGCAATCGGTGAAAATATAACCGAAAATCTTCGCACAATAATGTCTTTGCCTTTGAAAATCGGATACAAAGGAACACTTGAGGTTCGCGGCGAAGTATATATGCCGCGTAAGACATTTGAAGCTCTTAACAAGGAGAGGGAAGAATCGGAGGAACCGCTTTTTGCGAACCCGAGAAACGCAGCGGCGGGATCTCTTCGTCAACTTGATCCGAAAATAACGGCATCGAGAAAGCTTGATATATTTGTTTTTAATCTTCAGTATTGCGACAAAAGCTTCACAACACATATGGAGACACTCGATTTTTTGTCATCGGAAGGATTTCGTGTTATTCCGTATCGGAAAAGAGCATCTGATGTCAGCGAAATAATCAACTGCATTGAAGAAATAGGTCGTATGAGGAGTGATTTGCCGTATGATATTGACGGGGTTGTTATCAAGGTTGATTCACTTGAAAAACGACTTGAGATAGGCGAAGGCACATCGACGCCCAAATGGGCGGTTGCCTATAAATTTCCGCCGGAACAGAAAACCACGAGGCTTAAAGATATATCAATACAGGTCGGCAGGACAGGCGTGCTCACCCCGACCGCGGAGCTTGAGCCTGTAAAGCTTGCCGGGTCAACAGTAAGTCGTGCTACGCTTCACAATATTGATTATATTCATGAACGGGATATAAGGATCGGAGATATTGTCACAGTGCAGAAGGCAGGCGATATTATACCCGAAATTGTTTCTGCCGACAAAACAAAACGTACCGGTAACGAAGCGGTATATCAGATGCCGTCATTTTGCCCCTCATGCGGAGCTCCGACTGTTCGTGATGACGAGTCGGCAGTGAGGTGCACCAATGCCGAGTGCCCGGCACAGCTGTTACGAAACCTTATACACTTTGCGTCAAAAAATGCAATGGATATAGACGGGCTCGGGCCGTCGCTTCTTAAAAGTCTTCGCACGTCCGGTCTTGTACACAGTGTTGCCGATCTTTATTATATAACTCTTCCGGATGTCGTTGAACTTGAACGAATGGGAAAAAAGAGCGGAGAAAATCTGATTGCGGCAATTGAAAGATCAAAAGGGCGCGGTCTTGCAAGACTTTTGTATGCGTTCGGCATAAGGCAGGTTGGCGAAAAAGCGTCCGAGACTCTTGCAAATGAGTTTGAAGATATAGAGAAATTCTTTGCACTTACGGTTGATGATCTTTCTGCGATCGACGATATCGGTCCTGTTACTGCGCAAAATATTGTTGATTTCTTTTCTCATCCGTCGAGCCGTGAAATTGTTGACAGACTTAAAGCGGCGGGAGTAATTACCCGTAATGAAAAAACAGAAACAGGCGATGAACGTTTTGCGGGAAAAATATTCGTTCTGACCGGCAGCCTGCCGTCAATGACGCGTAGTCAGGCTGAGGATATAATAAAAAAATTCGGCGGAAAAACATCGTCTTCTGTTTCAAAGAAAACATCATATGTTCTTGCCGGCAATGATGCGGGAAGTAAACTGACCAAGGCAGAGTCGCTCGGACTTGAAATAATCAGTGAAGAAGAATTTTTGGATATGGTAAAATAATTATGCTTTTTGATAATGTTGTTATAAAATTGAAAGCCGGAAACGGCGGAAACGGTTGTGTTTCGTTTCATCGTGAAAAATATGTATCACACGGCGGACCAGACGGCGGCGATGGCGGAAAGGGCGGAAGTATTGTTTTCCGCATTGATGAAGGTGCCAACACACTCACGTATTACAAATATCGGAGAAAATTTGCTGCCGAAAACGGCGGGGACGGAAAAAACGATAAGTTTCACGGCAAAAACGGCTCTGACATAATTCTTCCTGTGCCTCCCGGAACGATTATTAAGGATCCCGAAAGCGGAGCGATAATCAAAGATATGTCCGGTTGTGATGATTTTGTCATATGCAAAGGCGGTAAAGGAGGGTGGGGCAACAAGCATTTTGCCACTCCGACGCGCCAGATTCCGAGATTTGCAAAGTCAGGTATACGTGGAGAGGAAAAAGAGGTGCTTCTGGAGCTTAAGCTTATTGCGGATGTCGGACTTGTCGGTTTTCCGAATGTAGGCAAATCATCGATATTGTCGATGATATCCGGAGCAAAGCCGAAAATTGCCAATTATCACTTTACAACGCTGGAACCGAATATAGGTGTGGTTGATGTTGATAAGGATAAGGCTTTTGTTGTTGCGGATATTCCCGGGCTTATTGAGGGTGCTTCCGACGGAGCAGGGCTCGGCGATCGTTTTTTACGTCATGTTGACAGATGCCGCCTTCTTCTTCACGTGGTTGATGTATCCGGATCCGAAGGTAGAGACCCTGTTGAGGATATCAGAACCATCAATTCCGAGCTTAAAAGATACAGCGTTGATCTTGCGAGTCGTCCGCAGATAATCGTGGCTAACAAGAAAGATCTGCTTGATGAAGACGCTGATTTGTCGGCTTTTGAAAAATTTGTCACCGATAGCGGCTACGACCTTATATATGTGTCTGCGATTACAGGTGAAAACATAAAGAAAATGGTGTATACTGCCTATGACAAACTGTCGGAACTTCCTCCGGTTACGGTTTATGAGAGCAATTATATCGAACCACAGACATATAATGACGCATCGGAACGCGATATTTCAATTACAAGGGATTCCGGCGGAACCTATGTTGTTGAGGGTGAGTGGCTGTACAACCTGATGGGGTCAATAAATTTTGATGACAGGGAATCAATGAATTATTTCCAGAGAGTATTGCGCCAGTCGGGGGTAATCGATAAACTTGAAGCAGCAGGTGTTGCTGACGGGGATACTGTCAGCATATATGATTTTGAATTTGATTTTGTGAAATAAAATGTTTGAAAAAATCAGAGAAACAGCAGCAAGATACGAACAGATAAACGAATTGCTGATCCAACCCGAAATAATTGCCGATCATCGCAGATATACGATGCTTCTGAGAGAGCAAAATTCAATCAAGCCGCTTGTTGAAGCTTACAATGAATACTGCGGAGCAGAAGAAGAATATGAGCTTGCAAAACAGCTTCTTGAAAGTGAAGTTGATCCTGATCTTCGGAAGATGGTCAGCGACGATCTGAAAAAAAGCAAGGAAAGAATTGCCTTTTACAGTGAAAAAATAAAAATTCTGCTTTTGCCGCATGATCCTAACGATGACAGAAATGTGATAATAGAGCTACGGGCAGGGGCGGGAGGCGAGGAAGCGGCACTTTTTGCCGCCGACCTCTACCGTATGTATACCATGTATTCCGCTTCAAGCGGCTTTGAATATGAAATAATTTCTCTTAACGAAACCGGACTCGGCGGTTACAGGGAAATAGCTTTTCTTGTAAAGGGTAGCGGCGCATATTCAAGGTTTAAATTCGAGAGCGGAGTTCATCGCGTACAGCGTGTCCCTCAGACCGAATCGCAGGGAAGAATACAGACATCAACAGTAACTGTTGCGGTTCTTCCTGAGGCAGATGAGCTTGATATATCAATAAATCCCGATGATATTACGATAGAATCATGCAAATCAAGCGGTGCAGGCGGACAGCACATAAACAAAACCGAATCGGCGGTCAGACTGACACATAAGCCGACCGGCATAGTTATAGAATGTCAGCAGGAGCGAAGCCAGCTTCAAAACAAGGAAAAGGCGCTTGACATGCTTCGTACAAAGCTATATGCAATGAAAAAGGATGAGCAGGATCAGCAGATTGCAGACAAGCGACGTTCGCAGGTCGGTACAGGCGACCGTTCGGAAAAGATAAGGACATATAATTATCCTCAGAGCAGAGTAACCGATCATCGTATAGGAATGACGATATATTCGCTTGATAATTTTATGAACGGTAATATCGGATCAATGGTAGATGCACTGATTACTGCCGATACAGCCGAAAAAATCAAAAACAGTGAAAGTACAGGCAGGGAATAAATCTTCGGAATGAATACACGGATTATTGAAAATGTTGATGAAAACGCATTGCGTGAAGCGGCAGCGATAATAAAAAACGGCGGCCTTGTCGCTTTTCCGACTGAAACGGTTTACGGTCTCGGAGCAAATGCACTTGCGGATACCGCCGCAAAAAAGGTTTATGAGGCGAAAGGAAGACCATCCGATAATCCGCTTATCATCCATCTTGCCGATGCCGCCGATGCCGAAAAATATTGTATTACAAACGATGTGTTTGACAGGCTTGCATCGCTTTATATGCCGGGACCGATTACAGTGATACTTCCGAAAAAAAGCATAATACCGGATGGAGTAACGGGCGGTCTTTCTACAGTCGCGGTAAGAGTTCCTTCAAATCCGATTGCACATAGTCTGATCGAGTTATCGGGCTGCCCGATTGCCGCTCCGTCCGCAAATATCAGCGGAAAGCCGTCATGTACGACATTCAGACATGTTATTGAGGACATGTGCGGCAGGATTGACATGATACTTAACGGCGGGGATTGCGAAATAGGACTTGAATCAACCATCGTGGCTATCAACGGAAATGATTTAAAGCTGTTACGTCCCGGAAAGATTACAAAAGAATCTCTCGAAAATGCCGGCTTTTCGGTTTCACTTGATAAAGCGGTTACCGAAAAACTGTCAGATAGCGAAAGACCGCTTGCACCGGGAATGAAATATCGTCATTATGCACCGAACGCCGATGTAATTCTTGTAGCCGGTTGTGATTCCGATGTGGAAAAATACATGTTTGACCGTTCGGATGACAGCTCTGTCGCTTTTATTTGTTTTGATGAGTACCACAAGCTTGCAGAATGCAAAAACGCCGTTTTTATAGGCAGTGAGTGTGATCTCGATCAGCAGGCAAGAAAAATTTTTGATATATTGCGTGAGTTTGACAGTCAACCGGAAATAAAAACGGTTTATGCAAAAATGCCGTCTCAAAACGGTATCGGACTTGCGATATACAACCGTTTGCTGAAGGCTGCGGGCTACAGGATAATTCGTATCTGATATAAATACTTCTCAAGGAGAGTCTCATGGCAAGAAAAAAGAAGGAAACAGACAAATCACTGACCGAACAGGCGGCACCGATTATAGACAGACCGATAACCGATACAGTGGTTGAAAATTATATGCCGTATGCAATGTCGGTTATAATTTCAAGAGCTATTCCCGAAATTGACGGTTTCAAGCCGTCTCACAGAAAAATTCTTTATACCATGCTGAAAATGGGTCTGATGAACGGACCGAGGACAAAGTCGGCAAATGTTGTCGGACAGACGATGCATCTGAATCCGCACGGTGATTCATCAATATATGAAACTCTTGTCCGCCTTACAAAGGATAATGAATCGCTTCTTCATCCGTTTGTGGATTCAAAAGGCTCGTTCGGAAAGCAGTATTCTTCAGATGCATACGCCGCATCGAGATATACCGAAGTCAAGCTTGACGGCTTCTGCAATGAAATTTTTCGCGGGATAGATAAAAATGCAGTTGATTTTGTCCCGAACTATGATAATACAACCACTGAACCGGTGTTGTTGCCGACATCTTTTCCGAATATACTTGTTTCGGCAAATATGGGTATAGCGGTAGGGCTTATGTCAAAGATCTGCTCATTCAATCTGGCGGAAATTTGTGACGGTACTATACAGATACTCAGAAATCCGTATACCGATGTGGATCAGATACTTGATATAATTAAAGCACCCGATTTCCCGGGTGGCGGTCAGCTTATATATAACAGGTCGCAGCTTGCGGAAATATACAGGACAGGTACCGGTTCTTTTTCGGTAAGAAGCCGTTATGTTTACGATAAAAGCCAGAATTGCATTGACATAATTCAGATACCGTATTCCACTTCACTTGATCTGATAATGAAAAAGCTGACTGATCTTGTAAAGAATAATCAGCTCAGGGAAATCTCGGATTTCAGAGACGAGATCGATCGTAACGGATTTAAGTTGACGCTTGATCTTCGCAAGGGAGTTGACCCGGATGCTCTGATGAACAAGCTTTTTAAATTAACCCCTCTCCAGGATAATTTTTCATGTAATTTTACCGTGCTTATCGGTAATGTTCCGAAACAGCTTGGAATAATCGAGATACTGAAGGAATGGATCTCATTCAGGATGACCTGTGTAAAGAGGGAGCTGTCCTTTGATCTTCAGAAAAAAAAGGAACGTCTTCATCTGCTTCAGGGTCTTGGCAAGATACTGCTTGACATCGATAGGGCAATAAAAATTGTAAGACAGACGCCAAATGAAAAAGACGTGGTTCCGAACCTGATGAAGGGTTTTGATATTGATGAAATTCAGGCAGAATTTATTGCCGAAATCAAACTCAGAAACCTCAACAGAGAATACATTCTTAAAAGAACTCAGGAAATCGAAGCGCTCAATGAGGAGATTGCGGATATAGAAGATCTTATATCATCGGAGTCGAGACTCAAAACGTATATTTCAAAGCAACTTAAAGAGATTAAAACCAAATACGGTAAACCCCGTATGACACAGCTTATCTATGAAGAAGATATAACCGAGTATGTGGAAGAGGATGTTGTTGACAACTACAATGTGAAGCTTGTTTTTACAAAACAAGGGTATTTCAAAAAAATAACGATGCAGTCACTTCGGGGAAACGATGAACAGAATGTGCGTGAAGATGACGAAATAATTGTTGATGAAGATGCCGAAAACATTGATGAGCTGATTTTCTTTTCCGATAAAGGTCAGTGCTATAAAGCGGACGTAGATCAGTTTGATATAACAAAAGCGTCGGCGATCGGTGATTACGTACCGGCAAAGCTCGGTTTTGATAAGGGTGAGCATGCGATATTCATGAAGTCGTTCAAGAAGGACGGCATGCGCGGTAATTTTGTCTTTGTATTTGAAAACGGTAAGGGTGTGCGCGTTCCGGCGGATGCATACGAAACAAAATCCAAAAGAAGAAAACTGACCGGTGCATTCAGCACCGTATCGCCGATTGTTGCGATCTTTTATGAGGATAAGCCATTTGATCTGCTCTTACTTTCTGATGCAAACAGGGCAATTCTGATTGACTCAAAGCTTATTCCGTGTAAAGCCACAAGAGGCTCGCAGGGTGTAACTTTGTTCAGCCTTAAGGATAAGCAAAAAATTGTTGCTGCGCTTCGCGACTATAAGCAGGCAGCAGCGGGGAAGTCTTACCGTAAAATAAAGGTGCCTGCAACGGGTGTCCCTTTTGAAACAATGGAAATCGGAGATAATCAGTTGAAACTGATCTGATTGATACATGATACAAAGGAGTTAAAGATGTCTGATAAACAAAAAAAGAGAAGGGAATCGGGCAAGGCGTCCACACAGTTGTGGGTAAGGATCATATGCTGGATTTTGGGTCTGCTTATGGTGCTTGGTATCGTTCTTATGATTTTCGAAACGGCATATTCGTTTGCAACTGCGACAGATGTTGCCGTTGATAAAAAAATCAATACCGAAAAACGTGATATAAGCGTGGGACTCTACTATGGTGATACTGCCGTGCAGAGTTTCACTCTCGCTTCCGCAACAGGCTTTGAGGTTGTCTCAAGATCTCAGAAGAAGCTGTTTTCTTTCCCGTCTGTTACTGCAATCAGCGTCTGCGTTGACGGAAGAATGTCATTTGTCGGTGATAAGCTTATCGATTCCGACGGTGGTGTACGGGTTTCTGCCGATTATCACATACAGATAAGTGAATATGCATATAAAAGCGATATAAAGGATGACGGTGATAATCCTGCGCCGATCAATCCGAATCCCGGTCAGTCTGTTGTTCTCCATTCAGGATTTAATCAGTCAAATGTTTCCTCGTATGTTGACGATCTGAACGGCTCCGGTGTATTTAATAACACCGATATGAGGGCGTATCCTGCCATATCGGATAATAAATATTACATACGTTTCGGACAATTTGATACAGAAGATGAGGCTGAGAACGCGCTCTCTGCCATGAGGGAATTTCTGCTTATTAACGATGCAAAAGTTGTTTCGGTCAGTGACGGAGCATTTTCGCTTATTGATGCACTTACTTACAGAACAGTGTGTGAAATATCGACCGGCGATTATATGATTGATATTAAATCGATAGAAGGATATGTCTCTTCGCCGGAGTCCGGAAATTATAACGGATATTTTACATTTGCATCCGAAAGTAGGGCGCAAAGAACCATGAAAGTTATAAACAGATTTTCACTCGAAGACTACGTCTCGTCTATTATTTCATATGAAATTGATGAGGATTTTCCTCTCGAAGCAGCGAAGGCTGTTGCAGTGGTTTTGAGAACAAATTCATACAGAATGCTCGATCGTCACAAAACAGACGGATTTGATTTCTGCACCGAAAATCATTGCCATGTTTTTGGGGGCGAGGTCAATACCGACAATAAGCTTTCCGAAGCTGTCAGAGCAACAAAGGGCGAGGTTATATTGTATAAGAACAATGTAATAAATGCCGTATATTCGGTTTCATGCGGCAATACTACCGTTTCGGCTGAAAATATATCAGGAAAAGAGAAGTATCCGTACCTTTCCACTGTTGAAACACCGTGGGATCAGTCCTGTACGTGGATAAGATCGTTCAGTCCGACTGAACTTTTTAATGTAGTTTCACTTGCCGGATTTGATGAAATTAAAGCCCCGATTGCAACGGTATCAGCGGATAAATGCGATGATGGATCAACATATGTATCTGCTCTCACTTTAACTGATGTTCTCGGTAATATGTTGGTTGTTGAAGGTTCCGAAAATATTCATGATATTTTCAGTCCATACTTTCCTTCGGCTAACTTCTCCGTGAAGGTTTCTGACGGCGCTGACGGAAATGTTTTCGGGAATTTTATTTTCGAAGGTTCAGGAGACGGATGCGGAATCGGGTTCAGTCTGCTCGGGGCAAAAGCTCTTGCAGACGATAATGCCGGGTATATAGCTATTATTAAAGCTTATTACAGGGATGTCGATGTGGCATATTGATTTCACTTGCCGAAATATTTGTTTTTACTAAGGATGTTTACAGTTTATGAAGTATGTTTTTTTTGATATTGAATGTGCAAATTGTTATCAGGGCAAGGGAAAAATATGTTCTTTCGGATATGTCATTACAAATGAAAATTTTGATGTGGAAGAAAAATACGATATGATAATCAATCCTGACTCAAAGTTCAATCTGGGTCCGGACATAAAACTTGCATATACCAAAAGTGAATTCAGGCATGCATCGCAGTTTCCGATGTTTTATGATGAAATTGATGCGCTCCTTACAGACCCGGATGCTATGATTTTTGGATTTTCCGCAAATAATGACGCACGTTATATCAGAGATGAATGTATCAGATATGAGCTTCCGCATATTGATTATGTGTTTTATGATGTACAGCAAATGTACATGGGATATGATAATACAAAAAATCAGCCGTCGCTTGTCGGTATATGTGACAGATACGGCATACCCGAATCGCAGGATGTACATAAAAGTGACGACGATGCATTCATGACGATGGAGGTTCTACGAAATCTTTGCAGCATAACAAATAAAACCGTAAGTGACCTTATCCGGGATTATCCGCGGTCTGTCGGCGAAATGAAAAACGGTGAATTCAGATGGGTGAATAATCCGGGTAAGGAAGAAAAGAATCAGAAAAACAAGAAAACAAAAACGAACAAAAGCAATCAGATGAGAAAATATTCGGCAAATTACAGATATTTTCTGCGCTTCTGCAACAGTCTTGTTCCGTCTGAAAATGAAGCCTTGCCTCTCTACGGTAAACGGGTATGTATTTCGGTTAATTATGAGGAGCGGCATTTTTCTCAGATGCTTTCTATTGCCGAACAAATATCAATGCTTGGCGGAAAATATGATTGTTCGTCAGATACCTGTGACTTGTTCGTAAAATACGAATTGATTAAAACAGATGGCACGCCCAAGAAATGTCCGCGTCTGGCACATGTGATTGAAAAAAATAATAACGGTGACAATATTGCTGTTATTGATTTTGAGGATTTTCTCGGTTTGACCGGAATCGATCCGGAAAAGCGTTCATCTGACAGCGAAAACAAACCCGACACAGTGTATGAGGATGAAAACATGCAGGATGTGATATAATTTATCAGTTAAAAAACGCAGACCACTGTGTGCGGTCTGCGTTTTTTATAGACATCAGGCTGTAAGATCAGGCTTTGTTTGCCGAACCGAAGAGAGCAATCTTTTCTCTGACTGTCTCTTTAATAGCCTCTACACCGGGAGCAAGAAGCTTTCTCGGGTCAAATCCTTTGCCCTCGAGATCCTTGCCGGCTTCGATGTATTTTCTTGTTGCAGCGGCAAATGTCAACTGACACTCTGTATTAACGTTGATCTTGGAGACGCCGAGCGAAATTGCTTTCTTGATCATTTCCTCGGGAATGCCTGTTCCTCCGTGGAGAACGAGCGGCATATTGCCGACCTTCTCGGATACTGCGGCAAGTGTTTCAAAGGAAAGACCGGGCCAGTTTGCCGGATATTTCCCGTGTATGTTGCCTATACCTGCGGCAAGCATCGTGACACCGAGATCGGCAATCATCTTGCATTCATTCGGATCTGCACACTCGCCCATTCCGATGACTCCGTCCTCTTCACCTCCGATTGAGCCGACCTCGGCTTCAATAGAAAGTCCGAGAGCATTTGCAACGTGAACAAGCTCGGTTGTTTTCTGAACATTTTCATCTATCGGATAGTGCGATCCGTCAAACATGATGGACGTAAATCCGGCTTTAACGCATTTATAGCAGCCTTCGTATGTTCCGTGGTCGAGATGCAGTGCAACCGGAACGGTTATACCGAGGCTCTTGTCCATGGCGCGAACCATTGCCGCAACCGTATCGAACCCGGTCATATATTTTCCTGCACCTTCGGATACTCCGAGAATTACGGGGCTGTTAAGCTCCTGAGCAGTAAGAAGAATTGCTTTTGTCCATTCAAGGTTGTTTATGTTGAATTGACCAACCGCATAGTGTCCTTCTTTGGCTTTTGTAAGCATTTCTTTTGCATTGACTAACATTTTGTTCGTCTCCTTTTGTCTTGTAATTCGATTACAGGATCATTATACACTATTAAAGGGAAAAAATAAAGACTTTTTTGAAAAAAATTTGTAAAAATCAATTATTCTTTTTTACCGTATTGTTGATTATTTGCTTGTTTTGTGATAGAATACAAAGGTTGATTTGAAAAGAAAGGTAAAAATATGAACTCTGAAATACAAACAGAAAATAAAATGGGGACAAAAAGCATTTTAGGACTGCTTATATCAATGTCACTTCCGATGATGGTTTCCATGCTTGTGCAGGCATTTTATAATGTTGTTGATACATACTTTGTTTCAAAGCTGTCAACAGATGCATTGACTGCCGTGTCAGACGCTTTTGCCGCTCAGAATCTGATGATCGGAATTGCAACCGGGACAGGCGTGGGAATCAATGCATTGCTTTCAAGATCGCTCGGAGAGCGCAATAACGAAAAGGCAAATCATGTTGCCGGGAACGGCATATTGCTTGGCTTTTTCGGCTTTTTCATTACAATGCTTTTTGGGCTGTTTCTGTCGGACGGATATTTTAATCTTATATCGGATATTCCGGTTATCAGAGAAATGGGTATAAAATATCTGCGCATATGCTGTATAGGATCAGTCGGTATATTTGTTGAAATCACATTCGAAAGGCTTATGCAATCAACAGGGAAGACAATATATACAATGTTTACACAGGGACTTGGTGCCATAGTAAATATTATACTTGATCCCTGCCTCATCTTCGGTCTCGGACCGTTTCCGAAAATGGGAGTTGCCGGAGCGGCATTGGCAACCGTCATAGGGCAGTTTTCCTCGGCAATACTCGCCGTTGTGTTGAATTCATTAAAAAATTATGAGGTAAAACTTACATCGAAATGCTTTGTACCTGATTTTAAAATAATCGGAAATATATACAGTATAGGTATTCCGTCTGTAATTATGGTCGCTATAGGATCCGTGATGAACTTTGCCTTGAATCTGATTCTGAAATCCATCGATCCGCTTGAAACGGCAAACGGAGTATTCGGAATATACTTTAAGTTGCAGTCATTTATATTTATGCCTGTATTTGGATTGAACAACGGACTTATTCCGGTCGTTGCATACAATTTCGGCGCGAAAAAAAGGAAACGTGTGACAGAGGCAATCAAATACGCCGTATTTATCGCATTGACTATCATGATTTTGGGGCTTTTGATATTCCAGCTTTTCCCGAGACAGCTTCTTGAACTGTTTGCACATGATGATAAAAAACATGCCGCACTTATTTCGGTCGGTATACCGGCACTGCGGACAATAAGTCTTTGCTTTGTATTTGCCGGAATCTGCATAGTAATCGGCTCGGTTTTTCAGGCACTCGGGAAAGGGTCGTTTTCCATGTACGTTTCGATAGCACGTCAGCTTTTGGTTTTGATACCGGTCGCATACTTGCTGTCAAAAACAAATAATGTCAATGCTGTCTGGTATGCCTTTCCGATAGCTGAGGTTATTTCATTGTGTGTAAGCCTGTTTTTCTTTTCAAGGTTGTACAAAAGCAGGATAAAAACAATTCCCGAATAAAGAAGGTGTAATCAGTGAACAAAAATAAAAAGATCACTTTTGCTGTTATCGGGAGTTTTTGGCTTACCGAAAAAATGATACATGTATTTGATTCATCAGATAAAGTCAGATATGTTGCACAATATTCCCGGTCAATCGAAAGGGCTCGTGAATTTGTCGGATCGCGTGACATCATGTTGTTTGACAATATATCGGAACTTGCCGCAGACAAGAGCATTGACGCCGTTTATGTTGCGTCGCCGAATTATCTTCATTATGAGCATGCGGGGATTTTGCTTGAATCTGGCAAACATGTGCTTTGCGAAAAGCCGGTATGCGTTACTCCCGGACAGTTTTTCAGACTTTGTGAAATTTCTGACAAAGGGGAAGTCGTATTCATGGAAGCCATGATGAACGCACACCTGCCATGGATCAATGAGATAGGGAAAGTTGTATTCAAAAATAAAATAATTTCTGCAAATATCAACTTTTGTCAGAGATCGTCAAAGCTCGAGGGGTTGAAAGAAGGCAAAATTGCATCCACTTTCAACAAAGACTGTGCCGGAGGCGTACTTATGGATCTTGGTGTATACGTAATAAGCTTCCTTGTTCAGCTGTTCGGCAAGCCCGAGAATGTATCGGCAAATGCCGTGTACGGAGGTAATAATGTAGATGTTACGGATAATTTGCTGCTGAAGTACAAAGATTTTTCTGTTACAGTAAATATATCAAAAATGGCATCAAGCTGTCTTCCGAGTGAAATTATTACCGATAATTGTTCGGTTGTTATAGATAATATCTCAAGACTGCAAAATGTAAAAGTAATTGACGGAAATAATAACTCCGTATTGATTCACGGTATTTCCGACTATGAGGATTGTATGAGATTTGAGCTTGATGATTTCATTTCATATATCAACGGAAATAATGAAGAATATCTTAAAAAAAGAAAAAATACCGCTGATACGCTTGAGACCATGTCGGATATCGGAAAACTGATCGGTTATAACGTATAGTCCTGCCCTCAATTATACAAAATAATCATTTTGTATAATTGAGCATACAATTCTACCCTTTCATAATTGCAAATCTGCAAATCCTTGCTGAATTGTATAGACAAATCGAATGAAATATGTTATAATACATCAGTCAACTTATGATTTATACAGCATAATTACAGGAGACATAAAATGAATTATAATGAACTTGCCGAATTGCTTTTCCCAAATACATCTCTTCTTCCCGAAGATGTTGAAAAAATGTTTCCGCCGCGAAACCTTCCGGAAGGTGCCAAAGTAACAAGACTGGCACCGAGTCCGACCGGATTCATGCATTTCGGAACCCTTTTTCCGGCGATAGTAAACGAGCGATTGGCACATCAGTCAGACGGAGTGTTTTATCTTCGTATTGAAGACACTGATTCAAAACGTGAGGTTGTGGGTGCCGAAAATGATCTTATCAATACTCTTTCATACTATAAGATAAATTTTGACGAGGGGGCGCTGATCTGCGGAGACAAAGGAGCATACGGACCTTATCGCCAGAGCATGCGTGCGGATATTTATCACGTTTTTGCAAAGCAGCTTGTGCGCGAAGGAAAGGCATATCCTTGCTTTACTTCTGTAGAAGAATATGAACATTTGCAATCTCTTGATAAAAAAGCGGAAATAAAATCCAAAGATTGGCACGATGACAGAACTGTTGAACGCGAGCAGATGCTTGCGGCTCGTAGTATCGATATTGAAACGGTGAAAAGCAAGCTTTCTCAGGGACATCCGTTTGTTCTGCGTATTGTATCGGATGGGGATGGCGAGAAAAAGCTTTTTTGTAATGATCTGATAAAAGGAAAGCTGGAGCTTCCCGAAAATGATGAGGATTTTGTTTTGCTTAAAAGCGACGGAATTCCGACATATCATTTTGCGCATGCAGTTGATGACCATCTGATGGGTACAACACATGTTATCAGGGGTGAAGAGTGGCTTCCGAGTTTGCCGAAGCATCTTCAGCTGTTCAGATATCTCGGATTCAAGCCTCCTAAATATATGCATATAGCCCAGCTCATGAAAATGGATGGTAATTCCAAGAAAAAGCTTTCCAAGCGCGATCACGGTGCGGCACTGTCCGATTACAGAACTGCAGGCTATGCTCCGGAGAGCGTAATTGAATATGTGCTTACGCTTCTTAATTCCAACTATGAGGAGTGGAGATCTGCGAATCCCACACTTCCCTACACAAGCTTCCCGTTCAGTATCAAAAAAATGTCGACATCTGGTGCATTGTTTGATTTTGATAAATTAAACGATGTATCAAAGAATGTGATTTCAAGAATGTCTTCGGATGTGGTTTATGACTATGTTCTTGACTGGTCAAAATCATTTGATACCGAGTTTGCGGACGAGCTTTCTTCCGATCCTGAATACGCAAAACGAATCCTGTCAATAGGGCGCGGCGGAAAAAAGCCTCGTAAAGATATCTGTACATGGGCAGACGTCAAACCGTACATGTCACTGTTTTATGACAGATATTTTACGCAGGTTGACGATTATCCCGAAAATTTTGACAAATCCGATATCAAAAAAGCGCTTTCGCTTTTTGCCGACAGGTATGACAGCTCACTTGACAGTAACGGATGGTTTGATGTGGTGAAAGAAATATCGGCTGATCTGGGATTTGCTGCCGAGCTTAAACAGTATAAGCTGTCTCCCGAATCGTATAAGGGGCACGTGGGAGATGTAAGTACTTTTATACGTATAGCAATTACCGGAAAAACAAATTCCCCCGATCTGTGGGAAATAATGCAGATAATCGGCTATGACCGTTCAATTGCGAGACTGAAAAAGGCAATCGATAATCTTTAAATTTATTTTGAACAAAGGAATGCTTTTAAAGCAAGGACACAAGTTATGGAAGATATAGCAACAAATTTTATACACGATATAATTGATAACGATCTTGCGGCAAATCCGGGCAAGAAGGTTCATACACGTTTTCCGCCCGAACCGAACGGCTATCTTCATATAGGCAGTGCCAAAGCCATATATATCAATTATACTACTGCAAAGAAGTATAATGGGCTCTTTAATTTGCGTTATGATGATACTAACCCAACAAAAGAAGATACCGAGTATGTTGACTCTATTCTGAACGATTTGCGTTGGCTCGGATGCGAGCCGAACGGCGGGATTTATTATGGTTCCGACTATTTCGATCAGACATATGACCTTGCAGTTCAACTCATAAAAGATGGCAAAGCGTTTGTTTGCGATCTTTCAAAAGAGGAGATGAGCAGATATCGCGGAACACTTACCGAACCGGGTATCGAATCTCCGTACAGAAACAGATCAATTGACGAAAATCTTGACCTTTTCAGGCGTATGAAAAACGGTGAGTTTCCGGACGGAGCAAAGACGCTGCGTGCAAAGATAGATATGTCTTCACCGAATATAAATATGCGCGATCCGGCTATATATCGGATTGTCCGTGCACACCACCACAGACAGGGTGATAAATGGTGCATATATCCGATGTATGATTTTGCACATCCGATACAGGATGCCCTTGAGGGCATAACCTATTCGCTTTGCTCGCTTGAATTTGAAAATCACAGACCTCTTTACGACTGGGTTATAGAAAATTGCTTTAAAGGTACCAAACGTCCCATACAGCGTGAGTTTGCGCGTCTCAATGTGACTTATACGGTAATGAGTAAGCGATATCTCCGCAAGCTTGTAGAAACAGGAATAGCCGACGGTTGGGATGATCCGCGTCTCCCGACTTTGTGTGCTCTGCGCAGGAGAGGATATACGCCTTCCGCAATTTTTGAATTTATTCGTCGTGCGGGAATTGCAAAAAATGACAGCCTTGTTGATATCGAGCTTCTTGAGGCATGCGCACGTGATGAGCTTAACACCGGCGCACAGAGAAGAATCTGCATATTTGATCCGGTCAAGGTAATCATTGATAATTATCCGGCAGATAAGGTTGAATACTTCCCTGTTTCGAACAATCCCACTGCCGAAGATTCGGGTACACGAGATCTGCCGTTTACAAAAGAGATATATATTGAGCGCTCCGACTTTGCAGAGCTTCCTCCGCCCAAGTTTTTCAGACTGAAGCCTGATGGTGAAGTCAGACTGATGGGTGCCTATATAATAAAGTGCGGTAATATAGTCAAGGACGGCGACGGTAATATTGTCGAGATACATTGCACTGCCGACCTTGCTGTCGGAAACGGCAATCCTACCGATCGTAAGATAAAAGGAACAATTCATTGGGTTTCCGCCGACTACTGTGAAGATGTCAACGTTACTCTTTATGATAAGCTGTTTACTATTCCGGATCTGAACAATATGCCCGAAGGAACAGAATATAACGATTATCTGAACCCGGATTCCGTCAAAAAGCTGACCGGATGCAAGGCAGAGCTTGCGCTCGGAGATGCAGCGCCGGGTGATCGTTTCCAATTTGTTCGTATGGGGTACTTTGTTAAGGACACAAAATATCCGAATACCTATAACAGGATAGTAACTCTTAAAGACAGCTTTGCAAAAAAATAAAAAATTTGCCCTCGGGATTTTTTAATTCCCGAGGGTGTTTTTCATTCGTTAGAGCTGTTCGAAAAGCGTATTTGCATATTTATTTACAGTGGAACAGAAATAAGCAACGATAATTATTTCAAGAGCATTGCACAGACGTTCTTTTGCTCCCGGAAAAGGCTCCGAGTAGTTATCGGTAATGTCTGATATTACCGATTTTAACTGAGAGTCCGTTTCATATCCGCTTTCCGAGAACGTATCGTATATTCTGCAAATGTAATCGAAAAGAACCGATTCGGGTATGATATCGTCACTTATGTCATCAATCTTACCGTTTATATAATGCAGCAATTCATCGATGTTTTCAAGAAGCATACAGCTTCTCAGCATGTTGATTATAAGAATACGAGCCATCTGATCTTTTGAATACTTTTTGTTCGTGGTAGTTCCGATCCAGCCGCGTTTTACCCAGTTTTGCAAAGTTGATCCGTCAACGCCCGAAACTTCTCTTATTTGAGAGAGCATCACACCGTTTGAAATAAAAAAGACTTTGTCCAGAAACTCCATGCCGGTCACGTTTCCCATATCCGCTTTGTTTTTTATCGTTCCCGGAATCAATCCGGAATCAATCCGTAATTTCATGTTTTCACCTATTTAATATCTGTTATAATATATTACCTGCATTATAGCACACATTCATCTGATTGTCAAGTCCTTTTTGGTCAACAACCATGATGTTTATTGACAAAAAGGAATGTTTGTGATAGAATATCGAAGAAGGAGATGATCGCCTATGTTCAGAATGGATGTTGTAAATGAAGCTTTGAAAAAAGAAGCAGACGAAGTTTCGAAATTACTTCGGCTTCAGGGGAGAGATGAGCTTATCCCGTTGTTTGAAAAATGTTATCCCAATACTTTGGATACAACCGTAAAAATACTCGCTGACGGGTCAGCATATGTTATTACCGGGGATATACATGCTATGTGGCTCAGAGACAGTGCCGCACAGGTGCATCATTATTTGCCGCTTGCAAAAAAGTGCCCTGATCTTGCAGAACTTATAGCTTCGATGATAAGAAGATATGCACTTTATGTTAATATTGATCCTTATGCAAATGCATTTAACGAAAACGGTGATAATGAATTTTGTGGTCATTATGATGACATAACAGACAGATCTCCGTGGGTTTTTGAAAGAAAATACGAGGTTGATTCCCTGTGCTCGGTTATAAATATATCTTATCTTTTATGGAAGGAAACGGGTACTGTTTCTCATTTTACGAATGAACTGAAAAAAGCATTTGAAATTATAGTTGATCTTTGGAAAACGGAACAGTATCATTCGGAAAAATCAACCTATAAATTTGAACGTCCGAATCCATGGAAACCGACAGATACGCTTACAAACAACGGTAAAGGCTCGCCTGTTGCGTATACAGGCATGACATGGTCCGGATTCCGTCCTTCCGATGATGCATGTACGTATCATTATCTTATCCCTTCGGAGATGTTTGCCGTTGTTGTTTTGAGGCAGTTGGCATCTGTGTTTGAAATTATATATAATGATCCCCATAATGCTGCCGTATGCAACAGACTTTCGGATGAAATTGATAACGGAATAAAAAAACACGGAGTAATTCGTCATCCGGAGTACGGAGAAATGTATGCATATGAGGTTGACGGTCTCGGCAACTACCTGCTCATGGATGATGCAAATGTACCGTCACTTTTGTCAATGCCGTATATAGGTTATTGTGATGTCGATGATAGGATATATCAAAACACCAGACGTTTTGTCCTTTCGGAAAAAAATCCCTTCTATTACACAGGCTCATGTATGACAGGAATCGGTTCACCCCATACAGAAAAAGGCTTTGTCTGGCCTATTTCTTTGGTAATACAGGCGCTGACCTCAAATAATACCGAGGAAATTGAAGCTGTTATTTCAATGATAAAATCAACACACGCTGACACACTGTATATGCATGAATCGATTAACGCAAATAATCAATACGAGTACACGCGTGATTGGTTTGCATGGGCAAACTCACTGTTTTCCGAACTGATTCTGAAGTGTGTCGGAAGAGATAAGTAAAAAATATCTGCCACTAAAAGTGGCAGATATTTTTATACTTTATATCTGTACGCTGTAGTTCGGAGCCTCTTTCGTAATGTTTATATCATGAGGATGTGATTCTCGCAAGCCTCCGGCTGTAATACGGACAAACTTGCCGTTTTGTTTTAGATCCTCTATTGTTCCGGTGCCGCAGTAACCCATACCCGAGCGAAGTCCGCCCATCAGCTGGAATATTGTGTCGGAAAGCGGTCCCTTGTACGGTACACGACCTTCAACCCCTTCAGGTACAAGCTTTTTTGAACCTGACTGGAAATAACGGTCCTTGCTTCCCTTTTCCATTGCGGCAAGCGATCCCATTCCACGGTATACTTTAAACGAACGTCCCTGATATATTTCCATCTCTCCGGGTGCCTCATCACAACCTGCGAAAAGCGAGCCGATCATGATTACATCTCCTCCGGCGGCAATAGCCTTTGTAAGATCGCCGGAGTATTTAATGCCCCCGTCTGCAATTACGGGGATACCGTATTCTTTTGCAACTTCATATACATCATTTACGGCAGTCAGCTGCGGTACACCGATGCCGGCAACAATTCTTGTGGTACATATCGACCCGGGACCGATTCCGACCTTGACTGCGTCCGCACCCGCTTCAATAAGATCGCGTGCGGCTTCGCCGGTTGCAATGTTTCCGGCAATAAGCTGACAATCAGGGAAAGCGGCTTTGACCTTCCTGACACAGTTGATGATGCCTTCGGAATGTCCGTGTGCGCTGTCAAGCACGAGAAAATCAGCACCGACCGCAAGAAGCGCCGAAGCTCTTTCAAGCACATCATTCGTCACACCGATAGCTGCACCGCAGAGAAGCCTTCCCTTTTCGTCCTTGGCGGAATTCGGATATTTCGACGCTTTCTCTATATCCTTTATTGTAATCAGCCCTTTTAGAACAAAATTTTCGTCCACAAGCGGGAGCTTTTCTATTTTATGCTTCGACAATATTGCCTCTGCGTCGTCAAGAGTTGTTCCGACCGGTGCGGTAACGAGAGCGTCCTTTGTCATTACATCCTTTATTTTGCAGGAAAAATCCTTGAGAAAACGCATATCCCGGTTTGTAATTATTCCCACAAGGCGTTTGTTTTCGTCACAAATCGGAACGCCGGATACTTTATACTTTCCCATAAGTGCATCAGCTTCATATACATAGTTGTCGGGACCGAGGTAAAACGGGTTTGTAATTACTCCGTTCTCGGATCTTTTGACCTTCTCAACCTCGTCTGCCTGCTTCTCTATAGTCATGTTTTTGTGAATTACTCCCGCACCGCCCTCTCTTGCAATTGCTATTGCAAGCTTGGATTCGGTGACGGTATCCATAGCGGCACTCATCAAAGGAATGTTCAGCAGTATTTTTTTTGTAAGATGTGTTTCAAGCTTTACTGTTGCAGGCAATACTTCACTTTTTTGGGGTATAAGCAATACATCATCAAAAGTGAGCCCTTCTTTTACAAATTTTGAGTTATCCACTGATTCTGCACTTCCTTTTTAATCATATTTTGAATATTATATTACAGAAATTCAATTTTGTCAAGTGATGACAAATCTTTTTTGGCAATATTCAATCCGCAACAGGTAACAGATGTAGAGCGGGAGACAATAGCCCCCGCTCTATGCTTTTTATTTGCTCTTTTTCTCGATTATTTTTATATTCTCCGGCTTAATTCCCGACTGCTCATAAACAATACTTACTATCTGCGACACCTGGCTGTCAATGAGTCCGTCTGACAGAACAATTATACTTGCGCCCTTATCATCGATAACCGCAACACATTCTTCAAATCCTTTTGATTTGACAAGAGTTTCAATATTTGCTTCCTGCTCTATTTGTGCGGAAAGTTTTGTTATTGAATTATATGCTTCCTGTTTTGCTTCATCGGTTGCATCCTTCGATGATGTTATCTGATAAAGAACTTCAAGTGCTTCGTCGCGTGCACGTGTCCTGTCTATTTGAGCCATTGCAAAATAACTGTCCGATTCGCTTGTGTTTCCGGAGGGTTTGTTTTGACTGTTATCTGTTTTGCCGCTTGTTTCTCCCTGGTTGTAATTTTTGGAGTCGTAGTCTTTATTTTTATCTGCATCGGCAAACAGGAACCAGTTAAGCCAAACAGCACCTCCTATGAGGAGCACCGAGCCTATGATAATAATATTTCTGCCGATATTGTTTTTAAACGAATTTATAAATTTGCCAAACCCTTTTTTATATACTTCGGGAAGTTTTGTTTTACTTTCGGTTTTAATAATTTTCATGGTTTGATTCCTCCAGTATTTATATGTTTCATATCTATGCGGGACTTTTTTTAAATATACGTTTGAACAGCATTAACTTCCCACAAATATATGTGCTGTGGGAATATTCAGTAATGATGACAGCATTGATATGATCTTTTTCTGTGTTGTAGGATCATCACCGTTTGAGCAGATCACCGCTACACCGCGTACGGTTGGTGCTGTTTCGGACAAGATCAATCCTGATTGTTCACCGTTTTCGGCACGTATAAGGGTGTAACTCCCGTTACGCTCCGCCATATCTGATTTGTATGAATTCTCAATGACTACCATAACAGATACCGATGAACTGCCGGATATTTTTGATATCATTTCCGTAAGACGTTTTTCCAGAGTATCCTCATATTCGCTGAATGAAAATTTCTGCTCATTCTTTGATGTACCGTCCGAATTTGATGTGTTTCCCTGCTTCGGGTTATCCGATTGCCTACCTGAAATTACTATCAGAATTATTCCGACGGTAAGAGCAAGCATTATGTATGAAATCCCTTTTATTCTCAGGATCTTCTTGAGAAAATCTTTCATTTCTTCACCCTTCTTTATATTCTGTTTCAACATCCGGACATCCGTACTTTGACGAAATATATTCCGAACATTTATCGCAATTTATTTCGCATTTTACAATGATTTTTATTGATTTAATTTTAATTGATGAACTTTTTTCCGAATCCATATTAACCGACACATCGATGAGTGCGGGCTCTATATCATATTTTTCGGAAATGTCATTTGAAATGTTGTTTTCGGCAGTTTTTCTGAATTCGGTAATCAGTCCCGATATATTCGAGTTGTCTGTGATGACATCGGTTTGAGGGGGAGAAACAATAAAATCAATGCTTTCATTCAATATTCCGAAAAATGAGGTAATCGGAGATATTAAAGTCGAAAGCAAAATCATGGAGATAATGTTTTTTAAATATTTTTCATATTTTGCAGGAACCAGTGAGGAAATAAATGCACCTGCTGCCGATATCGAGATAATTATGATCATCGAAGCCGATAGAGATTTCATGTGACACCTCCCGATTCTTATATTGATACCGCGGCAGTTGTTTTTACAAAGACTGTAAGACAGTATATATATGTTATATCAAGAATCACAATTATTGCCATCATTTGATTTATCAATCTGACCGAATCGTTAATCAGGTCATTGAGCGGCGCATCGCCAAACATTTTGGATAAAGCTCCAGAAACGGAAAGCGCAAACTTTGATAAAAGCATGCTTAAAAGAGGCGAAAGCGAGGTGAGCAATATTATAATAATTGCACCGCCACCGGTTGCCGAACGAATCAGAGACAGTCCCGATGACAGGGTTTTGACAGATTCGCTTACCATACCGCCGATTACGGGAATCGATTGCGATGCGGCAAATTTCACTGTGCGCATGGATACACTGTCGGATGCGGCTGAAATGCTTGTCTGAAAGGACATGATTACCGAAATAACAGTCATTATAAATACAATAAGCCATGTAGTAAAATTTTGCAGGAAAGATACAAACGGTTTTATTGTCAGTCCCTTGTCAAATGATGAAACAAGTGTGATTGCCATGCTTATTTCGAAAATAGGGAAAATCAAATAAACTGTTGCTTTTTCGACTATTGTCAGGAGGACAGCTATACAATCCTTCCTCGCGAAGAATTGCGGTGAAACCGTTTTTTTCAAACAAATCATTTTCGAATGACTGATATATTTCTGATGTCGAAGATTTGAAATATCCGATTCTTTGACGTATGTATCTTATAAGAAATATCAGTGCTTCGTTATTTTTAAGTCTTTTACCTTCATTACCGGCAAGTCCGAACCCAACAGCGGTACAGGCAATAAAAATTGCAAATAAACCTATATATTTTATTGACATGATACTCCTCGTATAATAAATATAGTAGTTTTTAGAGTTCCTCTCCAAGAACTATGGTATAATTGTTTAGATGCTGTGGA
>CAKSQF010000026.1 GCA_934486825.1 uncultured Eubacteriales bacterium
TGCCATGCCTGCTTTTAATCAGATAATTTTTTTCACATTTTTTATTTTTCCTCTTGACTTTTAATAGTTAGTCTTTCAGATTAAAATTCACACAAATCAACTTGCAATAATTGTAGCATATCTTGTCCGATTTGTCAACAAATATTTTTTCGGATTTCAAAAAAAGAAAGTCGGATGCCCGACAAACGGACATCCGACAATACCGGAGCAAAGAAAAAATAAAACTCACCTTGCCCTGTACTTTTCATATATGCGCCGATATACAACGACAAGAGCCGGGATTCCTACAATGCATCCCGCGACAATCAGTGCAAGCGCAGCATAACTGCTTACAATGCCCGCAATCAGAGCCGCCCAGAAAACAAGCGAATAGATTCCCCACATAATCCCGTTTGCGTGATTATAAGCGGTCACGTCCGAAAGCTCCGTCTCACTGACGTCGGATGCCGCCCAGAACCACATCGGTTTCTTTCTGAACCATGCATAAATGCCGATCCCCGAAAGCAGGATACAGCACGGAACCATTGTTATATACCAAACAGTATTCATGTCTTAACCTCCGTTATATCCGATATAACCGAAAGACCGCCTGCATAAGCAGGCGGTCTTCTTTGGAGCTGGTAGCCGGACTTGAACCGGCGACCTGCTGATTACGAATCAGCTGCTCTACCAACTGAGCCATACCAGCACCTCTCGTACCCGATGATTATATCATATACTTGCCGATTTGTCAAGTGATTTGCATTGCATTTGACTTGATTTTTCTTATAAAATATGTTAAAATAGATACACAGGTAAAATTTACGGCATCACGGAGGAAAACAAGATGGATCTGACCGATATTTCGGTAATCCGCTCTCTGCTCGGCGACGAACAGACATCATTCAAGAAAAAATTCGGTCAGAATTTTCTCACAAACAGGCAGGTGGTCAGGCGGATCGCCGAATCCGCCGCGGACAGCCGTACCGGCATACTTGAAATAGGTCCCGGGATCGGAACCCTTACAAAAGAGCTGTGCGAGGTCGCAAAACGCGTTGTCGCCGTCGAAATAGATGACGCGCTCATCCCGATACTTTCAAAAACGCTTGACGGATACGACAATCTGACAGTCATAAACTCGGATATTCTGAAGGTCGATCTGAAAAAACTGACCGAAGAGTATTTTCCGGACTGCGAAAGGATTGCGGTCTGCGCAAATCTTCCTTATTACATAACGACGCCGATCCTCATGTTTCTGCTTGAATCGGGCATAGCGTTTGAATCGATAACGGTCATGGTTCAAAAGGAGGTCGCCGACAGACTTACCGCGGCGGCAGGCTCGCCGCTTTACGGCGCCGTGACTGCCTCGGTATCATATTACGGACAGGCAAAAAAGCTGATGAATGTTTCTGCGGGTAATTTCATACCCGCGCCCAAGGTGGACAGCGCCGTTGTGCAGATTACCCTGTACAAAGAGCCGCCGATTGTAACAGCCGATACCGATCTGTTTTTCGAAACGATCAGAGCCGCCTTCGGTCAGAGGCGCAAAACGCTTGTCAATGCGCTCTCCTCCGCATTTCCGATGCTTGCGAAAGCCGACATTGCCGATGCGGTAGTCTCCTGCGGATTTGACCCGAACGTCCGCGGAGAAAAGCTGAACATTGTCGATTTTGCCAAGATCGCGGACGGCATATACCGTCTGAAATCGGATACAAAGTAATTACTCAACTAAATACACACAAAAAGCACCCGACCTCGGTCGGGTGCTTTCTCGTTATAATGTTACCATTCGACTTTGCCGGATTCTCCGGTTCCGTCGATTGTCGAAATCAGCACGATGTCGTTCGAATCGATCTCTTCGATTTCGATTGCAGGAGCTTCGTATTTTTTCTTTTCCATCTTCTTTATCTCCTTTTTAACCGATATTGCCGCTTCCGAGAGGGATTTCAACCGTGCCGCCGTCTGCAAGCTTCAGCGTTGCTTTTGCGGTAAACGATGTCGCTCCGGTTATGCCGAGTATCTCGCATCCGATAAGTCCGTATCCGTCGGGTGCAACATAGAAGTTGTTCTCGCCGTAGTCAAGACCCGTGTATGCGACATTTGCTTTGTAGGTTTTTGTGACGGGTCCGCTTGCCGTTTCGAAAGCAACGGTAATTTCACATTCGGTGTACTTCTTGAGTTCTTCCTTTGAGCACTCAAGTATCACTCTCAGATCGTCGCCTCTTGTCTGATAGTAGCCTGTTGCATTATTGTCGCCTGTGGGTTCGTCAAGAATGTAGGTGACTTTCAGATCCTCGAAAACGCCCGGATTATTGTCATATGCCTTTGACCAGAGTCCGAAGCCGTTGCCTGCCCAACCGGCTGTCTCCATCTTTCTCTCCTGAACAAGCTGTCCGTTTGCGTAAATGTAGATTGTGTTGTCCTTTACAACAATCTTTGCGTCAAATTTATCGCCTACGTTGATTCCCTTACCGCTCAGATTGAATCCGGTCCAGTCGCCCCATCTCGAATTGTTTCTCTCGGTTGCACCGTTACCGCCTACGAAGTCTATAAGATAATATCTGTCGGAGTTCTGGCAAACCTTGCCGTCGCCGTAGAAATCGTCAACGGCTACAAGGAAGCCGTGCTCCGGTCCTGCCGTCATCTTTGCTTCTATGATGTAGTTGTCACCGTAGCCGAGATGATAGTAATCACCGTCATCTGAGGGAGTAAAGCCTGTTGTTTTGTAGTTGTTTCCGTCCTTTACCCAGTTGCCCTTTATCGCACCGGGTGCAAGTGTCGCCGTCGGAACTTCTATCTTACCGAATGCGTTGCAGTCAAACTCCTGCGTGTCCGACTGGATGAATCTTGCGGTCGCATTTATATAGTGAACTCGTGTTGACCATCCGACCTTACAGCTGAAACCTTCTTCCGGGACAGTGAAATAATCTCTTTCCTGCCCGTAGAAGCTTGTCATCTGTTTACCGTTTATGTAACCCTTGAAGTTCCATGTCTTGTTTTCGGTGTCGTGCATACCGGTCACGGTGAGCTTTACGGTAGTGTTGACAAGCGAGCTAACATTGGCGGTTACACCTTTGTCGCAAAAAATACTATTGTCAAAATTCCCCCCCCAACCTTTCGGCGGCTGTTGCACGAGCTTACCTGTTGCTTTGAATTTGCCCTCGTCATTTTTCACACTTCCGTTGTAGTTGAAATAGATGTATGCCATATGGGTACCGACCTCGCCGAGGTCAATACCCATTACCTTGTTGTCTTTTTCGACACCTGCCCATTCGGAGAGGTAAACCTCGTACTGAACTGCGAAATACTTTTTTTCCGCAGTCCACTGCTTTGTATTTCCATAATAGCTCTTGTAGTTTTCACCCACAGGGTTTGTCGTGTCGGTGTTGGAGGCGTCAACTTCCTGCCACGGCTTCTCGGTCGCGCCGACCGTCATCGGAAGAACCGACACCAGCATAAGTGCGACAAGAATAAGCGAAATGATTTTCTTCATTCTGTTTTCCCTTTCATTAAATAATTATTTTTTGCGGCAAACGCCGCCTTGTCTTGATTATACACCCTTTATTCTTTAAAATCAAGGGCTTTTTGTGTCCGATCTCACACGAACGTTTTTTTGTTTTCATGCACAATTTCACATGCTTTTTTATGTGCAAATCGCCGGGTTTTTCATTTAAAAAGAGCATTTACACAGCATCGGGCAACGCAGAAACCCGCCTGACGACCGTGCGGCGGGCGGGTATCGGATGTCTCAAAATTCCGCTTTTTTTATCATCTGTCCTTTTTTTACACAATCAAAGGACATAGAAAAGTATGCATATTGCCTGCAGCAGGCTGCCGACATCGACAAAAAGGTGGAAAATCGTGTGCATGATCGGTTTTTTGCGCCCGATCACATAAAGCACCGCGCCGATCGTATAGGCTATTCCGCCGGCGACCAGCAATGCAAATCCGTCTCTGCCCATACATTCGACGGTTGCCGACATCGCAAAAATTATGCACCAGCCCATTCCGATATAGCAGATCATCGACAGCACGGCATATTTGCGGTGGTCGATTGCGGTGAAAACCACCGCAAAGGCGACAAGTCCCCATTCTATACCGAATATCGTCCACGCAAGCGCCGGATGCGTCGGTCTTATCGATGACAGAAGGATCGGTGTATATGTTCCGGCTATCAGAAAATATATGGTGCAGTGGTCGATAACCTGCATAACCTTCTTGCCCATGCCCGGTCGAAGCCCGTGATACACGCTCGAAACGCTGTAAAGTGCGATCATCGATGCGCCGTAGACGGCGCCGCCGACGATCCCCCAGACATTCGAATGAAGCGCGGATATAATTACAGCGAAAACAAGGGTCACGATTCCGATCGCCCCGCCGATTATATGGGTGACCATATTCGCGATATCCTCTCCCCTTGTATAATCGGGGAGCTTACGATCCTTAAGAGGGGTACGCGTCATAAACATTCTTCCTTATCCTTATTTGTGTATTCCTCTGAAAAAGAGTGCAATCGTTCCCGGTCCGACATGCGAACCGGTCACCGGTTCATAGCACACGTTTATGCACTCACCTTCAAAGCCCTTTTCATGCAGAAGCTCAAGGAGCTGTGCGGCTCCGGCAGGATCGTCTCCGTGCGCGATGCCTATGGTCGCTCTGCGGTCGGCAGACAGCTTTGCATAGCGGTTTGCAAGCTCGGAAAGCGCCGCTTTTTTTCCGCGCGCCTTCCCGCAGGAAACGATCCTGCCGCCTTCGTCGCCGGTCAGTATCGGCTTTATGTTGAGAAGCGAGCCTATTGCGGCGGCAACCCTGCTGAGCCTTCCGCCTCTGTGCAGATATTTCAGATCATCGACGGTGAAATACTGACACATGCATTTTTTCTCGGATTCGAGCAACCCGCAGATTTTTTCGAAATTCCCGCCGGCCTTTGCAAGCTCTGCCGCACGGATGACCTGCAAGCCCTCGCCGAGCGATGCCGCAAGAGTATCGATCACCGCTATTTTTCTGTCGGCATACATTTCGCGAAGCTCATCGGCGGCAAGCGACGCCGAATGTGCGCTTCCGCTTATTCCGCCCGACATTCCCACATATATAACGTCATCCCCGTTTGCAAGCGCTTTTTCGAAAGCGTTTTTATAGCTTTCGGGATTTATCATCGACGTTCTGACATCGGCACCCGCGCGCATGGAATCATAAAAGCTCGCGCCGTCAAACGGCAGGGTCATATCCGGCATTCTGCCGTTTACGGTATAACTGAAAGGTATCACCTCTATCGACTCGTTTATCACAAGTTCATGCGGAAGATTTGCGGAAGTGTCGGTGTACAGTTTTATCATTATGTTTTTCCTCTCTGACTGTGTCGGTCGAATCGACCGACAGTTATTATTGCCCTTTTCGGTCGGTATAAGGCAGACGGAGCATCGCCGACGCTACGTTTTTTTCGGTTTTTGCTCCGTATGCCGTACATCCTCCGATCGGACAGATCCACTCCGACGGCTCTTGTCCGGGTTTCCGGGGTCGGCAGAGCGCATCTACCCGCACTGTCAAAAAACATCCGCCCTGCAGAGCGTATGAATCGGCAAAACCTCACCGGCTGTGAAGCATGCCCCACGGTTCCCACCGAAAAAGCGCGTCGGCTTTTGTTCGGACAATACAATTATATTGTGCATCGGCACCGATGTCAACCTACTTCCGCGGTCTTCGGGTCTACGCAAAAAAATCCGCCCTCTACCGCGCGAAAAGTCATTCTACCGACGCAAAAGCCGGGAGCAGGGTCGCATAGAGCGACTCTACTCCCGGTAGAATGGGCGTATTTTTCAGTGTTTTTGGGGTGTAATGATATGAAATCCGAAGAAAATTATAGCTTCAAGCGGAATTGCAAGCAAAAATATCTGCCAGACATTACGGCTGAAAAACAGGAAATAAAACATGGTGAGAATGCTTAACATCAGTGCCGAGACTATGTAGAGGTTGTGTCTTCCATGATTCCACACCGAATTGAGTACAAGATAGGTGATGAGCGAAACGGGGAGCGCACACACAAATGTGTTCCAGACTATTCTCCCGCAGAGCCATAGTATAACGAACACAAGTGTTGCAAGCGCAAATATTCCCATGACCGCAACCGCGGTTATCATCCTGTGGTTGACGATCGGCTTTTTCTCCTCCTCCGACGGTTTTGCGTTTTCGTGCGGAGTAATCAGATAATCGACGGTCACGCCGAAAAGATCGGCGATGTTCTTCAGCACCGAGATATCGGGAACCGATTCGGCACGTTCCCATTTCGATACCGATTTATCCGAATAATTTATTTTTTCGGCAAGCTCGGTCTGCTTCATCCCTGCGCCGGTGCGAAGCATAACGAGGTTGCCCGCTATCGTTTTTTTCAGCTCTTCCATCGAAATCCCTCCCGTTAAAAAGATTCATTCAAGGTATTATAACACGCAAATGTTAACAAATCAAGCGCGCCTTGCCGCTCTTTTCGTCATGTCAGCCGTCGTTTTACCGTCTTAAATTTCTGCGCATGCGGTTTAGATTTCTCTCAAAGCTTCCGCCCGATATGAGCCCGGCAAGCACATATTGCTCAAGCACAGGCGGCGGGCATGATGCAAACCCGAGGCAGTCCGCCGCCCGATCGGCAAGAACTTCCGGAATTATCATGTAGCCGACGCGGATCGCCGGAGAAACCGTTTTCGAAAAAGTATTGATATACACGACCCTTTGGGGATCAAATGCGCACAGCGTCTGCGCCGGTTTGCAGAATCTGTAAAGTTCGGAGCCGAAATCGTCTTCTATTATCAGCCGTTCCCCCGACTCTGCCCAGTCGAGATACGACTGCTTTTTCGCCGCCGATGCGCTTATACCGCTCGGGAAGCTGAAATAAGGAGTCACGTGCAGAACATCGGCGGACAGATTTTCAAGTGCTTCGGTCTTTATACCGTCGTCCCCCAGCTCCGCGGTGACATATCTGACCCGATGCATGAGATATGTCTGTTCGATTGCGGCGTATGACGGCTTTTCAATCGCGTACACCTTATCCTGCCCGATCATAAGGATTGCAAGATTATAAAGAGAACGCGCTCCCGACCCTATAATTATACGCTCGGGAGCCGCATAAATTGACCGCGCTCTTGCAAGATATTCGGATATTGCGGCGCGGAGCATATAAACTCCCGAAACATCCGACGGTTCAAGCAACCTGTCTCCGAGCTCGGACAGGGTCCGTCTTACTTCCTTTATATACACGGAAGGCGGAAACACGCACCGCGAATCGAGCAGTCTGCTCTCAAACGAGTCCGCACCTTCATGCGTCCTTGTCCGGGCATCGGCTGCTGTTCCGGTACCCGAAAAATTCAGTTCCGGACGGTATGCCGCAAAAAATCCGCACCGCAGGCTGTTTTTGATATATCCCTCATCGACAAGGAGCGCGAGCGCATGCTCGGCTGTAATTACACTTACGCCGAAGCGGTCGGCAAGCACCCGCTTCGACGGTATTTTTTCACCGTAACGGTAGACCCCTTTTACGATCTGATCCTTTACGTCCTCATACATCTGCATATACAGCGGCTGTTTTTTCATCTGGTTATATTATTTTCTCCGATTTTGATGATTTAAATAATACCAATACTGTGCTAAAATAAACGACATCAACGATGTTTCGTTTGATTATACAACATCCGGGGTGAAAAATCAAGACTCCGGAGAGAAAGCGCAGGTAGAATATAATGGAAATCGAAAACAGAAAAAAACTCAGAAAAACGATTGTGGCAATTGCGCTGACAGGCGTGCTTACCGCAATGAATGTCGCGCTCAGCTCCTTCGGAGTACCGGTACCCGGTGGGCATCTTTATCTGAACGACGTTATAATATCCGCCGCGGCAATAATACTGAACCCGGCATGTGCGTTTGTCGTCGGCGGGGTCGGCGCATTTCTCGGTGACTACTTCTTTTACCCGGCGCCCATGTTCGTTTCGCTTGCCGTGCACGGATTACAGGCAATCGTTATCTCGGTCTTTGCGCGCAGGGTGTTCAGATCGAAGCCGCGCGTCGGAGCGGTAATCGGCGTGTCGCTCGGCGCGGTCATCAACGTGGTCGGCTATTCGCTCGGAAGAGCATTTATCTACTCGACCCCGGCGTATGCCGTGACCAAGCTGCCCTTTCAGATACTTCAGGCGGTCGTCGGCTCTCTGCTCGGCATACTCCTCTGCTACAGATTCGGAATGAAAAAGCTTTGCGACAAGCTTGTCGGATAATTCCTTCCGACATACAGGCACCGACGGGACTTTTTTGCCCGTCGGTCTTCTTTTATTGAAAATTTGTCAAAAGCCCTTGACAAAAAGGCAGATCGGTGATAATATATTGTAAACCTACCGTACAGGTAGTTAATCAAAGTTACCGCTGAGGCAAAATCATGAAAGATTATTTCGAAAGGCTCGTCAGAGCAAATTTCCGTTTCGGACGAATGTGACACTCCTTTTTTCTTTTCGGATATATTTCACACAAAGCAGAAAATAAAAAGGAGAAACAAAAATGAGCAATTACAAATTCGAAACACTTCAGATACATGCGGGACAGGAGACACCGGACAGCGCGACGGGCGCACGTGCGGTCCCGATCTATGCGACAACCTCATATGTTTTTGACAACGCGGAGCATGCCGCCGACCGTTTCGGTCTGCGCGATGCCGGCAACATATACGGCAGGCTTACCAACCCGACACAGGAGGCGTTTGAAAAACGCATCGCAGCGCTCGAAGGCGGCACGGCAGCCCTCGCGGTCGCGTCGGGTGCCGCGGCTATAACCTACACCCTGCAGGCGCTTGCCGTAAAGGGCGAACACATTGTCGCCCAGAAAACGGTATACGGCGGAACATACAATCTGCTTTCGCACACGCTTGCGCAGTTCGGCATAAGCTCGACCTTTGTCAATGCACACGATCTTTCTGAGCTTGAAGCGGCGATCAGACCCGAAACCAAGGCGATCTACCTTGAAACGCTCGGAAATCCGAACAGTGACATCCCCGACATCGACGCAATATCCGAAATCGCGCACAGACACGGACTTCCGGTTGTCGTTGACAACACCTTCGGCACCCCCTGCCTTATCAGACCGTTTGAGCACGGTGCGGACATAGTGGTTCATTCAGCCACCAAATTTATCGGCGGACACGGAGCGGCGCTCGGCGGAGTGATCGTCGATTCGGGAAAATTCGACTGGAAAAAGAGCGGCAGGTACAAGAACATTTCGGAGCCGAATCCGAGCTATCACGGCATTTCCTTTGCCGACGCCGCGGGAGACGCTGCGTTTGTCACCTACATCCGCGCGATTCTTCTGCGGGACGAGGGTGCCGCCATCTCTCCGTTTGCCGCATTTCTGCTTCTGCTCGGCACCGAAACGCTGTCGCTGAGACTCGAACGTCATGCGGAAAACACGAAAAAGGTCGTCGAATATCTTGCGCACCATCCGAAGGTCGCAAAGGTGAACCATCCGTCGCTGCCCGATCATCCCGATCACGCACTCTACGAAAGATATTTCAAAAACGGCGGCGCAAGCATATTCACCTTTGAAATCAAAGGCGGCAGGGATGCGGCATTTGATTTCATAAATCACCTTGAGCTGTTCTCTCTTCTCGCAAATGTCGCGGATGTCAAATCGCTCGTGATTCATCCCGCGACCACGACCCACTCCCAGCTCTCGGACAGTGAGCTTGCCGAGCAGTCGATCACGCAGTCAACCATACGTCTGTCGATAGGCACCGAGCATATCGACGACATAATCGCCGACCTTGAAAAGGGATTTGCGGCAGTAAAGCTTTAAAAACCGATATCGGAGGGAAACATGATATCAACGCGCGGACGCTATTCGGTAAGAATCCTGCTTGATCTTGCCGAAAACAGCAAAAATTCTTCACTTGTTCCGATGAAGGACGTATCAAAAAGGCAATCGGTTTCGCTGAAATACATTGAGCGTATAATGCCTGCACTGAAGGAAGGCGGACTTGTCGAAAGCAATCCCGGGACAAACGGAGGATACAGACTTGCAAGAACCCCGGACAGGATAACTCTCTGGGACATCCTTATACTTGCCGAGGGCGAGCTTGCGCCGGTCAGCTGTCTCCAGAAGGGCGCGGCAGTATGCGACCGCGCCTCCGAATGTCCCACCCTTCCCGTATGGTCGGACTATTACAGACTGACGAAGAACTATTTTTCGTCGATCACTCTTGCCGATCTGATGAACGGATACGGCTCATTACAGGCAAACGGAGGAAAGACCGATGGCAGGTAAGGCTCTTATCGCGATGAGCGGCGGGGTCGATTCAAGCGTCGCCGCCATGCTCGTGAAGAACATGGGATACGACTGCATCGGCTGTACGATGCGTCTGTTTGACAAGGAAAAGGACACGCCGTCTGCCGACATCGCCGACGCGAAAAGCGTAGCCGAAAGTCTGTCGATGCCCTTCTTCGTCCTTGATCTCAGGGAGGAATTCAGAAAAAACGTCATAGACAAATTTGTCGGCAGCTATCTGTCGGGCGTTACCCCGAATCCGTGCGTCGAATGTAACAAATGCATGAAATTCGGCATCCTGTTTGAGCGTGCCGCAGCACTCGGCTGTGAACGGGTCGCTACCGGGCATTACGCCCGCACCGAAAAGCAAAACGGGAGATATCTCCTGAAAAAAGCGGCTGACCCGACAAAGGATCAGAGCTATGTGCTTTACAATCTGACACAGGAGCAGCTTGAGATTGCACTCTTCCCGCTCGGCGGCATGACAAAGAGCGAAGCGCGGGAAAGAGCGGAGGAAAGCAGATTTGTCAACGCCGCAAAGCATGACAGTCAGGACATATGCTTTGTCCCGGACGGCAACTATGCCGCCCTTCTCGGACGCATTACGGGAAAACCCGAAGAAGGCGGAGACTTCGTTCTTGCCGACGGACGGGTGATCGGGCATCACAAGGGAATCTCTCATTACACGATCGGACAGCACAAAGGGCTCGGCATAATATCCGAAGAGCCGTTGTACGTCGCGAAAATATCTCCGTCGGACAGAGTAATTACTCTCTGCAAAAACAGTGAGCTGTTCGGCAGAGAAGCTCATGTCGAAGGGCTTAACTGGATTGCGGGCGATCCGCCCGGCGGCAGTTTTGAGTGCAGTGTAAAAATACGCTACCGGCACAGAGAACAGCCGGCAACCGTGAAAATCAGAGACGACGGAACCGCCGATATACGGTTCGACAATCCCGAAAGAGCGATAACTCCCGGGCAGTCAGCCGTATTTTACGACGGCGATACCGTCCTCGGCGGCGGAATCATCGTCTGACAAGAACATACAAAACCCGCATCCCACCACGTTTGTGGCGGGATGCGGGTTTTCGTTTTTCCGTTTTTTCGTTTTTTCGGTTTTTCAGTTTGCCCGCTCGGTAGTGTATTCAAGCGGGATACCGTAGGTCTCTTCGTATATTCTCTTCCACTCGCGATAGTTTTCGTCAAGCATTTCCTTCGTGTTCTGTCTTACCGTCTTGGTCGGATCGGGCAGGATCGGCTTGCTTATGTGGATAGTGTACTCCTGTATCGGGAATCCGTCGTCACCGATCAGATCGCTGTCCTCCATTGTGATGAAGCAGGGGATGACAGGCGTTTTGTTCTTTGCCGCGAAGAAAAAGGCTCCGTCCTTGAGCGGTTTCGGTTTGCGGTAGTTCCACCACATGCTTTGCTCGGGGTAAACGAGAATAAAATCGCCTTTGCCGAGCAAATGGTCAACCGCCCTTACAAACTCCATCCTTGTCTGAAGATTTGAGGAAAGCGGCAGAGTGTAAAAATGACGCATCAGAAATCCGAAAAATCCGGGGAAAGAGGTGTAATTACCCTCTCTTATCACGCGGAAAAGCTTTTTCCCGCGTTTGTTTCCGCTGGTAAATGCAAGCTGCATCGCAAAGCTGTCCATTGCATTGAAATGATTGCAGGTAAGAACCGCTCCGCTGTCAACAGACGCGATATTCTCGCTTCCCTTTATCTCCTTCACAATCAGCCGACGGCTTTTTATTATGGAGTTCAGATAGCGTTTTGCAACCACATACGAAAATTTTGCGCAGAAGCGCGTTCTTAATTTTCTCTGTATATAGTCAACCTCACCCGGCTGTATAATTCTTCCGGGAGGATCGTTTTCCACGTCCTCGTCAAAACGTCCCTCGTACTCGTAAAGATCGATCTTTTCAAGTATCTGCTGTCTGTCTGCCGAGCAGTTCATTCTTTTGACTCTCGCAAGATAGTTGTCGTCACGGCGTGTCTCGTTTATCGCGGTCTGCAACAAACGTTCTCCCGATCTGATATCGCTTTCCCTCATCTCATCGGTATAAGAATCGAAAATGACTTTTATGTCTGAATATACCGCTGTCTTTCCGGCATATTCCCAGAAACGATCCTCATATCTTACGCCCGAAAAATGCCACGGCTTCGAAACCATGATATAGTGCAGTATTCTGATGTCTTCATCTTTGCATGGAATCTTTCCGAAAACCTCGGTATTCCAGCCGTCGGGCAGGAATCTGACGCGATCCTTGCAGATAATATTGAGATAATCCTCGTCCTGCGTTACCACGAAATCGTAAACCGAAAGCAATTTTGCAAACTGCAAGAGCACGCTGTTTTCACGCATCGCCCTGCAATTGAGCAGAAGCACACCCGCATTGAAAAAGCGGTTTCTGTCTATTCCGAGACATTTTTCCACATAACTGCCGTATTCATCGACCTGCATCATGACCTGCTCATGGCAGGCACCGAGATAGCAGTCGCCGAGCTCGGTCATGAAAAGCTCGGACAGATCCCCGAGTACCACCGTATCGCTGTCGATATAGATCGCCTTGTCAAACTGCGGAAACATATCCGCTATAAAGAAACGGAAATATGTCGTTTTTGTATAATAATCGCGGATCGGAAGTCTCCCGTCTATCGCTTCGAGATGCTCGGTCACATCATCGAAGAAAATTTTAACATTGTCCCTTTCAAGTGCACGTACAATGCGCTCCTCTTCCGGAGCTGTTCCGGTATGAAGCACATGAAATTCGTAATTAAAGTCATCCGAAGCATTTTCAATTGCGGAAACGACCGAAACGGTCATAAATTTCAGAAAATTTTTATCGCAGGCATAGAACACCGGTATGACCGGTCTGCTTGTTTGTACCATTCGTTGCTCCTTTCACTGTTTGATCTGCTGTTTGCCAAAATCACAGACTCCTCCATTTCTTTCGAAAAGAGTCCGCAGATAAATATATTCGTAAAGAATATCGTCAAATGCATAATAATGAAAAACTCTGTGCACGCGGCTCACATCCCACTGCTTTATATTGTCGGTATGCGGATACGGCAGGTAGAAAAGCCGCTTTGAAAAGTGCCTCACCACCGTATGCGCATGCAGGAATTTCTGGTCATTGAACCGCTGCGGAAGCAGTTTTTTCTTTGTTGTCGAGCGGATAAGCGCACTCTGATCGGCAAATGTAAGCTTTTTTTGCCGCAAAAGTGCCCTCGCCCTTGTAAGTATACCCGTTTTTCTCATCATTGAAAGATTCATGAGCAAAACGCCGGCATTTATATAGTCATACCTGAGCAGATATTTACCGTAGTGATCGTTCGCCGCCGCGTACTCGACCTCGCTTACATCGATATCGTAAAGCAGTCTTATATCCCTGTTGAACATTATATCGGCGTCAAGATAGAGTATCTTGTCCGAAAGCGGCAGTCTGTCGGCAAAAAGACGTATGAGCGTATAAGGAGAGCAATAGGCGCCCTCGTTCGGACAACCGTTGAACTCCTCCATATACATATCGGTCAGATCATATTTTTCAACCGAATTGTCTTTTCCGTAGCCCTTCACAACCTTATCCAGAAACGCGACCTGTTCATCGGTTATCGGAAGATAATCGTCTCTCAGGTGACTTACATCCATCGTCAGAAGATGAAAGCGGACGCCCTCATGAAGCTCGCTCCGCATAAAAACCGAAAGCGCACAGCAGAGTATTCCGTCAAAGACCTTTTTGTTTCCGGCAAACATGATATCAATCACTGTCCGAATCTCCTCCCTTCCGATATTCGATACGCACGGCATCCGAGAGTCTGCTTCTTTCGGTCATACACTCAAGCACTCTGTCGCGAAGCTCCTTTTTTCTCTCCTTCGGGGGAAGTGACCCGTCGGCAAAAAACGGACCGTCAACATATGTGACTATCCTCGGCTTTGAGGAGAAGCGACGGTGGCGGTATGTGTTTGTAAAGCAGAAAACGGGCGTGTCATACTTAACGGGATAATGGAACGAAAGCTCGGTAAAATGCCGTATCCCGGTAAAATAGGGCCAGATGTGTGCCTCGGGGTAGATGTAGACCGGGGCATTTTCTCTGATGCGTTTTTCGATTATTGCCCGGTAGTTTCTGGTGGCGTCCAGATCATCGGGCAGCGGAAGCGCACCGAGATAAGGCGTAATCCTTCCGAGAAAAGGCATTGACACATTGTTCGGATGCACTACAACGTATGCATCACGCGGGTGGGTAATGAATGTCGGGATAAGTGCGTCGGCAATCGCCTGAGTATGGTTACCGTAGATGAAAAGCGGCTTTTTCGCAAAATCACGCAGCTTTTCCCTGCCGATGATCTTATGGTGAAAAGCAAGCTTCAGATAACAGTACCCGAGCGGTATCGCAACCAACCTGTACCAGAAAAAGTGCAAAAATTTCCCGCCGAAACCGTCGCGGTCGTAGATGTAGGACGCGTCGATCTTTTTCGGAGTAATTACGGCGGAGGAAAACTCGTCCCCGAGCTCGTCCTTATAGTATACGGTTTTTATGGGTCCTGTTTTCTTCATGCCGTTTTTTTCGCACCCTTTTTCAGTTTTACCGTTTTACCCGGTGAGTAATTTTATCACATTATCTTGACTTTGTCAATAGCATACGGCTCCGCAGATACGCGACATATCCGACCTTTTTGCCGAATTGACATCTTTTTGTTGACACGGTGTCTTCTTTGTGGTATTATGGGATGAAATACTTTACAATGCTCCGAAAGGATCCGAACAATATGACTCTGAATGATCTCCGGGTCGGTGAAAGCGCAGTTATCACCGCAGTTGGCGGAAGCGGTCCGCTCCGCAACCGACTCATAGACATGGGACTTATCCCTCATACAAAGGTCACCCTGCGAAAGATTGCTCCCATGGGTGACCCGATCGAAATACACCTGCGCGGCTACGAACTTACGATAAGGCGCGAAGACGCCGTGAACATCGCTGTCGAACCGACGGCATAATCCCCGAAAGGAAGTTTAAAAAATGAAATTCGCACTTGCGGGAAATCAGAACTGCGGCAAAACCGCGCTTTTCAACGCACTGACCGGCATGCGCTGTCACGTCGGAAATTTTCCGGGCGTGACTGTCGAGCAGAAAACCGGTGAAATAAAAGGAAAGCCGGATTGTACCGTTGTTGACCTGCCCGGCATATACTCACTGCGTCCGTACACGCAGGAGGAAATAGTAACAACCGATTACATTCTGAACGAAAAGCCCGACTGCATAATAAACATAACCGACGCAACAAACATCGAACGCAATCTTTATCTCACGATGCAGCTTCTGGAGCTTGATCTGCCGATGGTACTTGCGCTCAACATGATGGACGAGGTCCGTGCAAACGGAGGGACAGTCGATATCGAAAAAATGAGCCGCGAACTCGGAATCCCGGTAATTCCGATCAGCGCAATCAAGGGAGAAGGCGTATCCGAGCTTATCAACCGTGCATACGACACAGCTAAAGAGCACACACTGCCGGTACGCGCCGATTTTTGCCCGACCGACTCTCCCTGTCACCGCTGCATACATGCGGTAATGCACCTTGTACAGGACCATGCCGAAACAAAAAAACTGCCGCTGCGCTTCTGTGCTTCAAAGCTGATCGAAAGCGACAGCGACATTGCCGACAGGCTGGGACTTGACGAAAACGAGCGCGAGCTTATCGAACACTGCCTTGTACAGCTTGAAAGCGAATCGGGGCTTGACCGCAACGCCGCGCTTGCCGACATGCGCTACATGTTTATCGAAAGCGTGGTACAGGCGTCTGTCGTAAAGTGCAGTGAAAGCAGGGAGCACCGCCGTTCGGTTGCGATCGATAAGGTGCTGACCGGCAAGTATACGGCAATTCCCGTTTTTCTCGGAATCATGCTGCTTATATTCTGGCTGACCTTCAATGTTATCGGAGCCGCACTGCAAAGGCTGCTTGAGACCGGTATCGGACAGCTCTCGGACGCAGTTGACCGTGCGCTTACGGCTTTCGGAATGAATCCGGTCGTACACAGTCTTATAATCGACGGCATATTCGCCGGGGTCGGAAGTGTTCTTTCGTTCCTGCCGGTGATCGTGACGCTCTTCTTCTTCCTGTCCATACTTGAAGACACCGGATACATGGCAAGGATTGCCTTTGTCATGGACAAACCGCTCAGAAAGCTCGGACTTTCCGGGCGTTCGTTCGTCCCGATGCTTATCGGATTCGGCTGTTCTGTCCCCGCCATCATGGCAACGAGAACCGTGTCATCCGACCGCGACCGCAAAATGACGATAATGCTGATCCCGTTCATGAGCTGTTCGGCTAAGATACCGATCTATTCGGTATTTGTTGCCGCCTTCTTTCCCGGAAGAGGAGCACTTGTCATGTTTGCCCTCTATCTTACAGGCATAATTCTCGGAATAATCAGTGCGCTTATTCTGAAAGGCAC
Source organism: uncultured Eubacteriales bacterium (assembly GCA_934486825.1). GTDB lineage: Bacteria > Bacillota > Clostridia > Oscillospirales > CAG-272 > CAKSQF01. The sequence goes on from CAKSQF010000026.1 coordinate 16,724, forward strand.
TGCCTTCAGGGGCAAGCCGGTACCGTTTGTCATGGAGCTTCCGAATTATCGCTTCCCGTCGCCGCGCTCGGTTGCGCTTCTGCTTTGGGAAAAGGCGAGGGATTTTCTCGAACGCGCCTTTTCGGTCATATTTATCGCAACCGTCGTAATCTGGTTTTTGCAGAGCTTCGATTACCGCCTCAACCCGGTATCCGATTCGGCAAACAGTCTGCTTGCCGCCGTCGGACGCGGAATTGCCGTGATCTTCCGACCGCTCGGCTTCGGCGACTGGCGGTTCCCGACGGCGCTCATTTCGGGCTTCATCGCAAAAGAGCAGGTTGTCTCCACTCTCGCCGTACTTATCGGCTGTGATTCCAAACTGCTCTACACTGCCCTGCCGACGCTTTTCGGTTCGGGCGCCGCAGCATGCGGTTTTCTCGTTTTCACACTGCTTTATACCCCGTGCGTCGCCGCTGTCGCCGCCATACGGCGTGAGTTCGGCTCGCGCACCGCAACTGTCGGAATAGTTATATTACAGTGCCTTGTCGCATGGGCAGTAGCATTTCTCGTTTACAATATCGGGAGACTTATAATATGAACACGTCTGATATAATACTTCTTGCCGCCGTCGGCTGTGCGATAGTCGCCGCCGTAATATACTCGTTTTATTCACGCATAAAGCGGGGCGGCGGATGCGGATGCGGGTGCCCGGGCTGTACAAAGAGCCGCTGTGACAGCTCCCGCGCCGAAAAAAGCAAAAAAGGAGAGAACAGCAACAAATGACGACCAATAAAAAAGAGCTTCTGCCGTCATGGCTGCGAAAAAACGCGGACATCGCCGTATTTTGCATTTTGCTTGTCTGCGCAGCTGCTTTCCTCGTGTGGAAAGCATTTTACGGCTTCGGCAACCGCGATGAAGCGTTTTATCTTACGGTTGCAAAAAGGCTTTTGCAGGGGGACTCGCCGATAACCGAGGAATGGCATGTTTCCCAGCTGTCCGGACTTCTTCTCCTGCCGGTCATGGGGATATATCTTGCGATAAATCCGTCGTGCGAAGGAATGATCCTGCATTTCAGGCTGATTTACGTGATATTCCAGATCATCTGCTCGTCGGTGCTTTTCCTGCGTCTGCGCAAAACCTGTGCGTGGGGAGCGCTCGTCGGAAGCCTCATTTTCATGATCTATGCGCCCTTCAACATCATGGCACTCTCCTACAATTCGATGGGCATAGGCTTTTTTGCACTGTCAACGGTTCTCTTTGCGACCCGTCCGGAAGATAAGGTACGGGGCAGAATTGCAATAAAAAATCTTTTTTATGACATCCTGACAGGTATCCTTTTTGCCGCCGCGGTCCTCTGCTGTCCCTATCTTGCCGCGCTCTTCTTTATATATGCGGCGGCGGTCGCCGTCATATTCCTTCTGAAACGCATACCGTCCTCCGGTCGGCTGATCCGCATTGAAGTGTCGCTTCCCGCACTGTTCGGGATTACGGTCGGGATTTTCGCCGCCGCGCTCGCATTTTTCGTCTTTCTTTTCTCGCGCGCGACCCTCTCTCATGTAATCGACGCCGTTCCGATGATTCTCGGCGATCCCGAGCATCTGAGCATCCCTTTTGTCTATACGGTAAAATTTTTCTTCGGCTATATCTCGACAAGCAATATGTTTGCCGCGCCCTGCTTTATTCTTACCCTTCTGCTTGCACTTACGGCATGCATTGACAGGCGCTCGCCGACACGTCGGTTTGTCTGCTTCATTGCAGCCGCCGCGGTAACCGCCGTTTACGCGGCGGGTTTTGCCGACACGACCATAGTAAACTGCGTCATGATGCCGATGAATCTGCTCGGGTTTGTCTCCTTTTTCCTTCTCGAAAAACGCCCCTCCCGCCTGTTTTATCTCGTCTTTCTGCCGACATTTTTCTACTCATATGCGATATCCGCATCGTCAAACCAGTGCTTTCTCGTGGTTTCATCGGTATTTTCGGTCGGGACGGTGGTAAGCATATGCTTTATCGCTCTTCTGATCGGCGAATTCTGCTCCTCCGCCGCAATAAAGACATGGGCAAAGCCGATCTGCGCGATTGCGGCGCTCCTTCCGCTCTGTCTTGTCACCGTCGTGATGATAAAACTGCGTGCGGACACGACTTTCTGGGACAATGACACAAAATATCTTAACGCAAGGATCGGATACGGCATAAACCGCGGTATAATCACCACCGATTATATGAAATCCGAAAACGAACGTCTGCTTCGGGACACCGAGGAGATCAGGAGCCTCGGAAGCGGGAACGTGCTCTACTTTTCAACCGAGACCGGGCTTTATCTGGCTGACGCAAAGCGGAACTCCTCCTTTTCGTCATGGATATCGATAGGCAATCAGACCTCTGCCGAGGTGACCGCCGCGCTCGTCCGTCTTGCCGATTATTACAGACTGAACCCCGACAAGCGTCCCGACTATGTGTATGTGGACATAATGACCCACGGCACGCTTCAGAAGGTAATCGACATTCTTGAGCTTGACTGTAACAGCGTCGTCCGTACCGACTGCGGCAGATACATTCTTTACTGCAAAAGATAGCACACGGCAAACGCCGGGAAACGACCTTACGGTTGCTTCCCGGCGCTTTTGCCTTTTTCAGAGCACCTGCGTTGTAATTACACCGTCAATATCCTCTTTGCGGCATATCGTATGGTAAAAAAGTCTTCCCTTCTTGTCGGCTGTGCAGAGCATGTACGCGCGCTCCGACCGCCCGATCATCCTGATCCTCACCTCATTTTCCTGCTTCGATATATCGGTGAGTCTTCCGTCGTCCGAAAGTCCCCTGCATGAAAAGAAGCAGATATCCGCATTGTATTTTTCCACGCTCCGACAGGCGTCCTCGCCGACAAATGCAAGGCATGAATTCATCACCTCGCCGCCTGTTCCTATGCAGTTTATATTTGCCTCTCCGAGATAGGTCAGCGCCCTTATCCCGTTGGTTATGACTATCAGATCCGATTTTTCCGCAAGGAACGGGAGTATACTGTATGCGCTCGTTGACGCGTCAAGAAAGACTGTATCCCCGTCGTGCACAAGCTCTGCCGCCCTGCCCGCGATCTTTATTTTTTCATCCCTGCTCTCAATCTCCCTGAGCAGAAACGGCAGCTTTATATCCGAAAGCGCAGATTCGTCTATCTGCGCGCCGCCGTGCACGCGTCTTAACAGCCGCTTTTTCTCCAGCTCGCAAAGATCTCTGCGTATTGACGGCTCGCTCGCGTACAGCGCCGCCGAAAGCTCCTTTGTCGTCACCTTTTTACGTTCGACAAGTATCTGGAGAATCGCTCTTTCACGTTCTTTGTTCATTTGCCCGCTCCTTTTCGTTCATCATAGTGATCGTTCGATCAATTTTGATGGCGAGTATTGACTGTTTGATCGTTTTACTGTATTATACTACCTGATAAAAGATTTGTCAATCGGAATCGGAGGCAAAGAAAACATGAAATACGACATAGTCGCCCTCGGCGAGATACTTATTGATTTTACCCCGTCCGGAAAGGACCCGTCCGGTGACGCGATATTTGCCCGCAAAGCGGGCGGTGCGCCGGTCAATCTGCTTGCGACCGTCTCAAAATACGGCGGAAGCGCTGCCTTTATCGGAAAGGTCGGCAACGACATGTTCGGCAGATTTCTCAGAGACTGTCTCGCCGACTGCAACATCTCGGACGTCGGTCTTGCGACCGATCCGGTTCACAACACCACACTCGCATTTGTCAGTCTCAGCGAAAGCGGAGACAGGGATTTCAGCTTCTACCGCAGATTCGGGGCAGATGTGTTCCTCGAAAAAAGCGATGTTGACCCCGAAATCATAAAAAATTCGAAGATATTTCATTTCGGGTCGCTTTCGCTGACAGACAGTCCGGCAAAAGAAGCAACCGAATATGCCCTCGGCATCGCAAAGCGGGCAGGCTGTATAATTACATACGATCCGAACTACCGCGAGCCGCTCTGGAACAGCCGCAGGCAGGCGGTTGAAATGATGAAAAAACATCTTGACAAGGTCGATATTCTGAAAATTTCAAAGGAAGAGCTTGCTATGCTCTTCGGCTCCGGGGATGAAAAGAGCAATGCGGATTTGCTGATATCGTCCGGTATGACTGCGGTTCTTGTAACCGACGGTCCGAACGGTGCCTCGGTATACACAAAAGACGGCTTTGTGTCTCTGCCCGCCGCAGAAGCCGCAACCGTTGACACAACTGCCGCCGGCGACATATTCTTCGGAAGCTTTCTCGCACAGTTTATCGGTGACGGAGCGAAGCTTTCTTCGCTTACTTCCGAAAAAGCGGCGGTATATCTGAAAAAAGCAATCTATATTTCGGGAAAGAGCACCGAGCATTACGGTGCAATAGCGTCGATCCCCGACGCGAATATTTTCAAAGGAGAAATATTATAAATGAAAGCAGCTGTTTTTTACAAGAAAAACGATCTGAGAGTTGAGGAGCGCGACATCCCCGAAATCGGAAATGACGAGCTTCTGATCCGCGTCCGTGCCTGCGGCATATGCGGCACCGACGCACACATATTCTGCGGAGACGAGGGTGCCGCACCGACACCTGCGGGCACTGTACTCGGTCACGAATTTGCGGGCGAGGTCGTAAAGGTCGGAGCGGACGTAGCCGGATTTGAGATCGGCGACCATATCTGCGTCGATCCCAACAAGCTCTGCGGCAAGTGTGAGTTCTGCCGCCGCGGCATCGGTCACTTCTGTGAATCGATAACCGGCATAGGCACGACGGTTGACGGCGGTTTTGCCGAATACTGCGCGGTTCCGGTATCGCAGGCATACAAGGTTCCGAAGACACTTCCGTTCGAAGCTGCTGCCATGACCGAACCGGTATCCTGCTGTCTGCACGGCATTGAGCTTTGCGGCATAAAGCCCGGAAGCAGGGTCGCGGTAATCGGATGCGGAATGATCGGACTGCTTATGATCCAGCTCGCAAAGCTGTCGGGAGCTTCGTTCATCGCCGCAATCGAGCCCATCGAAAGCAAGCGGACGAAGGCGTTGGAGCTTGGTGCCGACTGTGCGGTCGCACCGTCGGACGACACTGTCGCAAAGCTCGGCACCGACAACATCGACTGCGTGATAGAATGTGTCGGCAGACCCGAAACGATAGAGGCTGCGATAAATCTTGCGGGCAGATACTCCACCGTCATGATGTTCGGACTTACAAAGCCGGATGCGACAGTATCGGTCAAGCCGTTTGAGATTTTCAAAAAAGAGATAACCCTCCGTTCGTCATACATAAATCCCTACACATTTCCCGCCGCAGTTTCGCTCATCGAATCCGGCAGGCTGGACGTAACGTCGATGATATACGAAAAGGCGCCGCTCTCCGAGCTTCCCGCCATTCTTGCCGACCCGCGCAGACGCTCCGCCGGCAAATATGTAATCACAATGTAAAAACCAAAAGCAAGAGGACCGTCGGATTTTCCGACGGTCCTCTGCGTTATTCGTATTTCGGTATGCGGATAAAGCTTGCGGCGTGCCGCAGGCACTTTATATCCACATTGTTATGCTCACCGGCACTTTCTCCGTCCAATGTCCACGCAACCTTTGTTGCGGTCTCGACATGCAGATCGGCACTTTTTAAGTAAACTATATTCCTGTTGCTGTAATCGGATTTGGTAAGCGCTATTATCAGATCGTTCAGCTCAAATATGTTCGTCGGAGCCTTTATCATCAGTATCTCAAACTTCCCGTCGGCAAAATCCACCTCATCCTTCGGTAGCTTCAGTATCCCGCCTATGGATGTCGAATTCATCACCGCACAGAGAATTATATCATCCGATTCGAATCTGCCGCCGTCATATGTGAGTGCAACCCTGTATTTTTTTATGTTGCCGAGCTCCTGCACACCCGAGAGCAGATATGCGAAATGCCCCAGTATGTTTTTCATGTCCTGCGGAGTCTGATAAGAGGTTTTTGCGAAGGCACCGAAGGTCGCGGTATAGACGAACCGACGGCTTTCGCCGAACTGCCCGACATCATGTACTATCGGTCTGCCCTTCACTATCGCGGTTGCCGCGGCACGGATGTTTTTCGGGATACCTATGGCGGTTGCAAGATCGTTTGTGGTTCCGCAGGGAATGTACCCTATATTTATTCCGTGCGACAGCTTCGACGCGCCCTCAAGCACCTGACTCACCGTCCCGTCGCCGCCGCAGCATATTACGGTATCGAAATCCTCTGCCTGTGCCGCGGTATCGACTGCGTCGCCCGCATATTCGGTAAGATGCACCGTCAGGTCGAATTTGTGCGACAGTATCGATATTATATTGAAAATATTTGTTTTTCCCGCCTGTTTACCGGCCTTGGGATTGACTATAAGAAGCGCCTTTTTGTTTTTGAATGCCATAACCCTTTGCCTCACAAATCATCAAATTGTCTGTTCTTATATTTTACACCAAAAATATGACAAAAGATTCACACATATGAGAACAATCTGAAAATTCAGCCGAGCGGCTTGTCATCCTTTGACAGCATCCTCGACGCGTTCAGTATGGCTATCACCGACACTCCGACATCCGCAACCACAGCCATCCACATTCCGACAACGCCGAAGCCGATAAGAACAAGCGAAATCAGCTTTACGGCGATCGCAAACACTATATTTTCTTTGGCTATACGCATTGTCTTGCGTGCAATCCCGAGGGCATCCGGCACTCTTATCGGGTCGTCGGATGAAATTACGACATCAGCCGCATCGATCGCTATATCCGCGCCGTTTTTGCCCATCGCAAAACCGACATCCGCACGTGCAAGCGAGGGAGAGTCGTTTATTCCGTCACCGACAAAGCCGGTAACGCCTTCCGAAATAAGATTCTTCAGCTCTTTGAGCTTATCCTCGGGAAGAAGGGATGCCTTACATTCTGATATCCCGAGCTCACCGGCAACGCGGTCGGCAACAGCCTGCGAATCGCCGGACAGCATAATGGTACGCACACCCATATGTTCAAGCGAAGAAATTGCCTCTGCCGATGTCGGCTTCAGTTCGTCCCTGAAGGTTATGCTTCCGACATATCTGCCGTCAACCGCCAGATGCACAGCCGTTTCGCCGGCAACATCCGACAGCTCCTCCGGGCGCACGCCGATATCTTCAAGCAGCTTTGTGTTTCCCGCCGCAACCGTCTTTCCGCTATACACGACAGATCTTCCTCTGCCGGGAATCTCGTGTATATCCGAGAGAAGTGCCGAATCGATTGTTTTTCCGTATGCGCGCGTGATTGCGGAGGCAAGCGGGTGGAGCGATGAAAATTCGGCGGCAGCCGCATACTCAAGCAGCTTTTTTTGGTCAAAATCTTCCGACGCGACACGTATCACGTCAACCGAAAGAACTCCTTTTGTAAGCGTGCCGGTCTTGTCAAACGCGACATTCTTCATCTTCGCGAGAAGCTCTATTTTGCTGTTGTCCTTGAAAAGTATTCCCTTCTTCGCCGATCCGCCGACCGCTCCGAAGAAGGTAAGCGGAACCGAAATCACAAGTGCGCACGGGCAGGATACAACAAGGAAGGAAAGTGCGCGGTAAACCCACGTCATAAACGGCTGGTGAAGTATGAGCGGAAAAGCAACAGCGGTAATTACCGCCGCCATACATACCGCAGGGGTATACCATGCCGCGAATTTCGTTATGAATGCCTCTGTCTTCGATTTTCCGGCGGCGGCATCCTCGACAGTCTCCACTATCTTTGCGGCGGCGGAAGCGCCAGACGTGCAGGTCGTGCGTATTCTGAGTCTGCCGTCAATGTTGACGGTACCCGAGCTGACCTTGTCTCCGACCGATACGGCAACCGGCAGAGATTCGCCGGTAAGCGACGAGCAGTCGATCGAAGCGTTTCCCTCTTCGACAACACCGTCAATTGCAATACGGCGTCCGGCTCCGACCTCGATAATTTCGCCGACGGCGACCTCATCCGCGGGGACGGTCACGATTCTGCCGTCGCGCACGACATCCGCTTTATCCGGGCAGAGCTTGGCAAGCGAATCTATCGCTCCCCTTGCGTTTCCGGTCGCGCACGACTCGAAAAGCTCGCCGACATCGGCAAAAAGCATGACCGCAACGCCCTCGGTGAACTCTCCGAGTACAAATGCCGCCACAGCGGCAACGCTCATAAGAAAATTTTCGTCAAATATCTGACCTCTGAATATGTTTGAAACCGCACTCACGAGAGTTTCCCCGCCGGCAACGGCAAACGCCGGTATGTAGCAGAGCAGTCCGAAAAGCCACTCGCGTGAAAACAGCCTGTCGCTTTCGGGAAGAAGAAGCTTATCGACGGTCACCGCCGCAATGAGAAGAAGCGCCGACACTGCAATGCGTATCGCTTCACGTTTTTGCTTTTTTGAAAATTTCACAGCACAATCAACTCACAATCCGGCTCTGTTTTCTTAACGATCTTCTGCGCCTCGGGGATTATCCTGTCAAAATCCTCTTCGTTTGCGGTAATTGTCACTTTCTTTGTAAGAAAAGCAACGGTTGCGTCCTGTACGCCCTTGATTTTTTTGATTTTTGTCTCGATCTTCGCCGCGCAGTTTGCGCAGTCAATGTCGGAAAGTTTGAAATTGCGTGTCATAATTTTTTCCTCCGTTAATACCTTTTGATTTATTTTTCTTCTTTGATGTGATCGATCGCACAGTTTATAAGCGTGCGGACGTGCTCGTCGGCGAGAGAGTAGAAAACCGTCTTCCCATCCCTGCGGTATTTTATCAGCCGTGCGCTTTTGAGCACACGGAGCTGGTGCGATATCGCCGAGTCTGTCATTGACAAGAGCTTTGCTATGTCACAGACGCAGAGCTCATGCTCCCACAACACGCAAAGGATACGTATCCGGGTGTGATCCCCGAAAATCTTATAAAGCTCGGCAAGCTCGAATATGGTATCCTCATCCGGCAGATTTGCCACAACATCCTTGACCGCATCCTCGTGGATCGCAAGAAAATCGCAGACCTCTATTTCGTTATCGGTCATATTTACGCCTCCGTCTTTTCATTTGAACAATTGAATTGTTGTTCATATGTTTATATTAGCACTCTTATGTCTGTTTGTCAAGAGGTTTTGAAAAATATTTTATTATTTTTTTGAAAAAACTATTGCAAAAAAAGCAAAAGCATGGTATACTTATCGGGTCAACAATACAGGGGTGTAGTTCAGTCGGTAGAACGGCAGTCTCCAAAACTGCATGTCCAGAGTTCGAGTCTTTGCGCCCCTGCCAAAAAACCACTTGCTTTTGCAGGTGGCTTTTTCTTTCCGTTTATACTCCCTGTGCTTTGTTGTCTGCGCAAAATGTGTGATTGAGATTGAAGGACAGGAATAGCTGTGGTACAATTAGGCATCGTTAAATCGGGATTTAATGGGGGTAAAAATGAAAATTGCAATTGTTGGATATAGCGGTTCGGGCAAATCCACTTTGGCGCGAGAACTTGCCAAAAAATATCAAACCGATGTTCTGCATTTTGATGCCGTACAGTTTTTGCCCGATTGGAAGATCCGTAGCGATGAGGAGAAAAAGAGAATAACGGAGAACTTTTTAGATACACACGACTCCTGGGTCATTGACGGCAATTATGCCAAGTTGTTTTATGAGCGTCGTATGGAGGAAGCCGATATTATAATTCTTCTCCTGTTTAACAGGTTTTCGTGTTTATATCGCGCATATCGCAGATACATCAGATACAAAAACACTACTCGTCCCGATATGGCGGAAGGCTGCAAAGAAAAATTCGATCCGACATTCGTTAAATGGATATTATGGGAAGGGAGAAGAAAAAAGCAAAAAGAGCGATATAAAGGTCTGATTTCAAAATACAAAGGAAAAGCGGTTGTAATTAAAAATCAGAAACAACTTGATACTTACATTCAAAGCATAAACAGACAAATTCCCGTCTGACCGAACACCATACACAGCCTAGAAGCGTTCTATGAATCGGACAACGAGTAAAAGAGTGACCGCCGAGATAACCCATCGCTCGGCGGTGTTCCTTTCAAAGTTTATTGCGCGATTGAGATTGAAAAATGGGATGATTTATGGTATAATAAGATATCGACAAATCGAAATTTGCAGGTGTGATTGATGAGAATTGCAGAAGTTACAGAAAACAAAAAACAATATCTTGATTTGCTCCTATTGGCGGATGAGCAGGAAGATATGGTTGACCGTTATCTCTATAAAGGTAAAATGTATGTTCTTGATGATGACGGAGTGAAATGCGAGTGTGTCGTAACGGACGAAGGAAATGGAATACTTGAAATTAAGAATATCGCTACAGTTCCCCCATTTCAGCGAAAAGGCTATGCCAAAGCGCTGATTGAATTTCTTGTTGAAAAATACCGCAGACAATTTTCGATACTGCAAGTGGGAACCGGCGACAGCCCGTTGACGATACCCTTTTATGAAAAATGTGGCTTTGTACGCTCGCATATCGTGCCAAATTTCTTTACGGATCATTATGATCACCCGATATATGAGTGTGGTGTACACCTTGTAGATATGGTGTATTTGCAAAGACCTCTATAAAATAAATTCCAGTTTGTCTAACTGAATAACCTACATAGCCAAACGCAACTCAGCCGAGCGTTTGGCTTATTTTTATGGAAAGGAAGGATGAACGCTATGATTGCAAATCTGACAAGAGGAGCGA
>CAKSQF010000027.1 GCA_934486825.1 uncultured Eubacteriales bacterium
TTCTCTCTTGTTGTTCAATTTTCAAGGACCGATCGCTGCCCTCTCTTTCGGACAGCTTGTGTATTATATCACACCTCTCCCTCTTTGTCAATACCTTTTTCGATAAAATAATCAGCTTTTTTCGGATTTTAATTGTTCATCTTCGACAAAGCGGCGATATTACCCTTTTACTTGACAAAAGAAGCCGTATGGTGTATAATTGACAGATACAATATATAAATGTAAGGTAATTTACAAATGACCGATAGAAAATATCCGATACTCGACCGGATAAACAGCCCGGATGATCTGAAAAAGCTGCCGCAAAGCGACATGGAGCCGCTTTGCGGAGAGCTCCGGACGTTCCTTGTTGAAAACGTCATGAAAACCGGCGGGCATCTCGCCTCCAATCTCGGTGTGGTTGAACTTACTGTTGCAATCCACAGAGTGTTTGACGCTCCGCGCGATTCAATAATATGGGATGTCGGACACCAATCCTATATACATAAGATTCTCACCGGCAGGAAAGGACGCTTTGCCGGTCTGCGTACTCCCGGAGGACTTTCCGGATTCACGAAGCGCGACGAAAGCATCTACGACCCGTTCGGCGCCGGTCACAGCTCAACCTCGCTTTCGGCGGCGATAGGCATAGCACGCGCAAAGGCGCTCTCGGGCGACAATTCGTACACGGTTGCCGTAGTAGGCGACGGCGCGTTCACCGGCGGACTTATACACGAGGCGCTGAACAACTCGGACAAATCGCTCAGACTGATCGTCATCCTCAACGAAAACGAGATGTCGATATCGAAAAACATAGGCAGTTTTGCAAAGCATCTGCAAAAAGTGCGGACCTCCGGCGGCTATCACCGCACGAAACGTGCCACACGCAACATTCTCTACCGCATACCGCTCGTCGGCAAGCCGGTATTCGGCGCAATGAAGCGTGCAAAGCAGGCTCTGAAAAACGCGATGTATCATACGAACTATTTTGAAGACATGGGACTTTACTATATAGGTCCGGTTGACGGTCACAACACCTCCGAGCTTGAACGTATGCTCGGCGAGGCAAAGCTTGCCGGTCAGAGCGCGATCGTACATGTCAAAACGGTAAAAGGCAGAGGTTTTGCCCCTGCCGAGACCGATCCCGGAAGATACCACGGCATACTGCCCGGAGATGTCCTTCCCGGACACAACTTTTCGGCGGAGATGGGCGACATTCTGTGCGACATAGCCGCTTCCGACGAAAAAGCGGTCGCAATTACAGCCGCCATGTCGGACGGGTGCGGACTCTGCAGATTTGCCTCTCTTTACCCGGACAGATTTTTCGACGTCGGCATTGCAGAAGGGCATGCGCTCGTTTTTGCGGCGGGACTTGCCGCCACCGGCATGCATCCGTTTTTTGCGGTCTATTCGACATTTCTCCAGCGGGGGTATGACAACATCCTCCATGACATTGCCCTCCAGCATCTGCCGGTCAGGGTATGCATCGACCGTGCGAACCTCGCAGAGCGCGACGGTCCGACCCATCACGGGATTTTTGACGTTGCCTTTCTTTCGACGATTCCGGAAATCACGCTGTACGCTCCGTTTGACTATCCGTCGCTTCGCGAGTGCATGACCGCGCCCGCCGAAGATCCGGTGTTCATAAGATATCCGTCCGGGCAGGAGGACCGCTCTCTCCGCGACAGATTCGTTTACAGATCGGACGGCGTTCGTTCGGATTTCGATCCGGACGGCGTCGATCTGCCGAACGCGCTGATAATTACATACGGAAGAATCGTGTCACAGGCGATTGCCGCCGCCGATGCGCTACGTGCGGAGGGCATCGCATGCGGTATTGTTCTTGTCGAAAAGCTGAAGCCGATCGTCCCCGCCGTTGATTTTATAAAAAAGCAGGCACAAAAAAACGATTGCCCGCTTCTCTTCCTTGAAGAGGGCGTTCTTAACGGCTCCTTCTCGATGAATGTCCACTGCGAGCTTACCGTATCGGGAGCGATCGGCGGTCGTCAATGCCGCATACTTGCCATACGCGACAGCTTTGCCCCGTCGGAGGCAGGAAAAACCGCATACGAGAGCTGCGGTATTTCGGCAGATGACTGCAAAAAAGCGATCCGCGACATGCTCGGAAAGCAAAACGGTAATTATTAACATATTTTTTTGCGGCAATTCATCACCGATTAACATAATATATATATAATTGAAAAGATAATACCGAAAGGGTACCCGCTTGTCGGGTTTAAGGTTTGTTATAAATGGGTAAATATTTCGGAACCGACGGCTTCCGCGGCGAGGCAAACAAGGACCTCACCGCAATGCACGCATATAAGATAGGAAGATATCTTGGAGCAAACATAGGAAAACCGGGGCAAAAGGCAAGAATAGTTATCGGCAAGGACACGAGAAGATCAAGCTACACGCTTGAATACGCACTTGCCGCCGGCATTACCGCATCCGGCGCCGACGCATACCTTCTCCATGTTACCACCACCCCGAGCGTTGCGTACGTTGTACGCACCGAGGGCTTTGACTGCGGAATAATGATTTCCGCAAGCCACAACCCCTATTACGACAACGGAATAAAGCTGATTTCTCCCGAGGGAGAAAAAATGGGCGACGCAATAACCGAAAAAATCGAACAGTACCTCGACGGTCTGCTTCCCGATCCGCCTCTTGCGGTACGCGATGCAATCGGAGTCGATATAGACTATTCGGCAGGCAGAAACCGTTATATCGGCTATCTTATTTCGCTTGCGACAAGATCATACAGGGGCAAAAAGATAGGCATTGACGCGGCAAACGGCTCATCATGGATGATTGCCCAGAGTGTATTCAACGCGCTCGGCGCAACCACTTACGTAATAGGAAACGAGCCGGACGGCACGAATATAAACGATCATTGCGGATCGACTCACATCGAAGCGCTGCAAAAGCTGGTGATCGACAAAAAGCTTGACGCGGGCTTTGCCTTTGACGGCGACGCCGATCGCTGTCTTGCGATCGACGAAAAGGGACAGCTTGTTTCGGGCGACCACATTCTCTACGTCTGCGGACGGTACATGAAGGAGTGCGGCAAGCTTGCCGGAAACAGGATTGTAACCACCGTCATGAGCAATCTCGGACTGTACAAGGCGCTTGACAGACTCGGGATCGGTTACGAAAAGACGAAGGTCGGCGACCGCTTTGTCTACGAATGTATGAAGGAAAACGACTACCGCCTCGGCGGAGAGCAGTCGGGACACATTATTTTTTCATCCTACGCGACGACCGGAGACGGACTTCTCACCTCGATCATGCTCATGGAGGTCATGCTTGAGAAAAAGCACACACTTTCCGAGCTTTGCGACGGTCTGACAATCTATCCTCAGCATCTTATCAACGTAAAGGTATCCGACAGAGAGAAGGCGCTCGGCGACGAAAACGTCAGAAAGACTGTTGCCGAAATAGAAAAAGCGCTCGGCGACAACGGACGCATACTGATTCGTCCGAGCGGAACCGAACCGCTTATCCGTGTCATGGTCGAAGCAAGCGACAGCGCACTCTGCGTATCCGCGTGCGAAAAGGCGGCAGACGCGATAAGAAACGCCGTCTGAGGCATCCGTAAACTTACATGACTGTGAAATCAACGAAACAAGACAAGGAGAAAACCGATGTTAACCAAAAGGCAGGAAGAGTTCTACGACTGGACATTTTATCAGATATATCCCCGAAGCTTCAGGGACTCAAACGGCGACGGGATCGGCGATCTGAACGGAATTACCGAAAAGCTTGACTATCTGAAAGAGCTCGGCATAAACGCCATCTGGCTTTCACCGTGCTACAAAAGTCCGAACGAGGACAACGGCTATGACATATCCGACTATACCGATATCATGGATGAATTCGGAACGATGGATGACTGGAAAAGGATGATCGGCGAAATTCACAAGCGCGGAATGAAGCTAATTATGGATTTCGTTGCGAATCACACCTCTGCCGAGCACAGATGGTTCCGTGAGTCAAGAAAGTCCAAAGACAACCCGTACCGGGACTATTACTATTGGGCGAAAGAACCGAGAAACGACTGGCAGGCGTGCTTCGGCGGTTCCGCGTGGCAGTATGACGAACCCACGGGCGAATATTACCTTCATTCCTACGCCGTCGGTCAGCCCGATCTGAACTGGGAGAATCCCAAGGTCAGAGAGGAAATGATCAAAGTCGTTGATTTCTGGGTCGATCTCGGGGTTGACGGCTTCAGATGCGATGTGCTTGACCAGATCTCAAAGGATTTTGAAACCGGCAAAAACGGAAACGGTCCGCGCCTTCACGAATACATAAAGCTCCTTTTCGGCAGAGAAAAGGTAAAGAACATTTTCACTGTCGGCGAGTGCTGGGGCGCGAACGACGAAAACATCAGAATGCTTGTCGGAGGCGAGCGGGGCGAGCTTTCGGCGGTGTTCACCTTCCAGCATCTTTTATGGAAGGGCAATAAATTTACTCCCCGTGATTTTTCGCTCGATTCGCTCCGCGACTGCCTTATAAAGTGGCAGAACCTGATGCAGGAAAACGAGCTTTTATACACGCTTTTTATTGAAAATCATGACCAGCCGAGGAGCATTTCAAAGTTTGCAAACGACAGGGAGCTTCGCTATGAGTCGGCAACCATGCTGGCGGCAATGCTTTTTTTGCAGAAGGGCGTTCCCTTCATCTATCAGGGCGAGGAAATCGGCGTGACAAACAGCGTGTCGGATGATATTTCCGATTTTGAGGACATCGAAACGCTGAATTATTACAATGCGAACAAGGACAGGATTCCGGTCGATGAGCTGATGCGCGGAATCAACATTGCAAGCCGCGACCATGCAAGACATCCGATGCCATGGAACGGCGGGGAGGACTGCGGCTTCGGAAGCGAAAATCCGTGGTTCGGGAAGTTCAACCGCTACAAAGAGATCAATGCGGAGCGCGACATGAGCTCCGAAAAGTCAATCTATAAATTCTATCAAAAGCTTCTGAAGATCAGAAAGGACTCTTTTGCCGTCCGTCACGGAAGATATGAAGATATGACAGGCAAAAGAAACGGCTTGTATGTCTACGGACGGTTTGACGACAACGAGGAAATCATCGTTATCGCAAACTTTGACAAGGAACAGACGGTTGACTTTTTGCCGGACGGAGAGGTTATCCTTTCAAATTACGGAAGAACCGAGCCGTGCGGAAAATACATGCCTTACGAATGTGCGGTCATAAGAAAAAGATAACGCGGCTGTAAAATCGGCAAAAACCGGATTTGTTTACATCCGGGAAGAAAAAAATCATCATACTGTCAACAACAGGCTATTTATATAAGAAGGAGAAACTTTTTATGTGCGGAATAATCGGGTACACAGGGGCAAAAAAAGCACTTCCCGTCCTTCTGGACGGACTTGCAAAAATGGAATACAGAGGCTACGACAGTGCCGGAGTCGCGGTCATACACAACGGAGAGATTGAGGTCAGAAAGGCAAAAGGAAGACTTGCGGAACTTTGCAAGCTCACCGAGGGGGATGCGCTTCTCGACGGATGCTGCGGCATCGGACACACAAGATGGGCAACCCACGGACAGCCGTCGGTCGAAAACGCTCACCCGCATCTTTCACCCGACGGACGGATTGCGCTTGTTCACAACGGCATTATCGAAAATTTTGCCGAGATAAAAAACGAACTGCTTCAGAAGGGGTACTCGTTCAGGTCACAGACCGACACCGAAGCGGCGCTCCTTCTCATATGCTCGCACTATGCGGGCGATCCGCTTGATGCCATTGCGGCGTCCTGTGCCGAGATCAAAGGCTCGTATGCGTTTGCGATCATCTTTGCCGATTTCCCGGACAGACTTTATGTTGCAAGATGGGATTCTCCCCTGCTGGTCAGCCCCGGATACGCCGCATCCGATGCGATCGCACTTGCGGGCAAGTGCGAGGACGCCGCGTTTATAAAGAACGGCGACATTGCCGAGATCACATCCGACAGCGTCACAATCTACGACCGTGCGCTTCACAGAGTTGACCGTCCCTTCCTCCCTCTTGCGGTACGCGCCGAGCAGGTCGGCAAGGGAAATTACTCCTCATTCATGGAGAAGGAGATCTCCGAACAGCCTGCGGTATTCACCGAAACGGTGGTAAAGCGCATATCCGACGGCAATATTTCCTTCCCTGAAATAAACAACTTTGACGGAGTATATCTGAACAATCTCCGCAAGATATTCATTTCGGCATGCGGTTCGGCTTACCATGTCGGTCTTTGCGGCAAATACTATTTCGAATCGGTGGCAAAAATCCCTACCGAAGTTGAAATCGCTTCCGAATTCCGTTCAAGGGACGTCCTTGTCGATAAAGACACGCTGTTTATTGTAATCAGTCAGTCGGGCGAAACGGCAGACACGCTTGCCGCGCTCAGAATTGCCAAGGAGAAGGGCGCGCGCACGCTTGCGATAGTAAATGTACGCGGCTCGACGATCTCAAGAGAAGCCGACTATGTCATCTTCACCGAGGCGGGACCCGAAATCGCGGTTGCGACAACCAAGGCGTTTACCGCTCAGCTCGGCATAATTTCCCTGCTGTCGCTCTACTTCGGATACACAAAGGGAACAATCGACCAGTCCGGACTCCGCTCGCTTCTTCACGAGATAACAGCTGTCCCGGCACAGATCGAAAGCGCACTTCCCGAGCTTGAACATTCGAAGAAGACCGCAGAATCGCTAAAGGACGCGCACGACGTCTTCTTCCTCGGTCGCGGACTTGACTGGTATGCGGCGCTCGAAGGCTCGCTGAAGCTCAAGGAAATATCCTATATTCACTCGGAAACCTATGCTGCGGGTGAGCTGAAGCACGGCTCGATCGCGCTGATCGAGCAGGGGACTCCGGTCATCGTGGTTGCCACACAGCCCTCTCTTTACGACAAGATGGCAGTTGCCGCCGCAGAGGTCAAATGCCGCGGTGCGCAGATCATAGCAATAACCGCCGCCGAAAACGAAAAGCTTATAAATCTTGCCGACGATGCAATGATAATACCCGAAGCCTATCCGCTTTTTGCGCCCTTCGGCGCCGTCGTCTTTATGCAGATGCTGGCATGCGAATGTGCAAAGCTCCGCGGATTTGATGTCGATAAGCCCAGAAATCTCGCAAAATCGGTAACGGTTGAATAAATTCGCATTTCACACAGGACGGAAAACCAATGACAGACAAAGAAAAACTTCTGCTTATCGACGCACACATACACACAAGCGGGATAAGCAAATGCAGCAGGCGCTCTCCCGCCGCGATCATTGCCCAATGCATTGTTGACGGCACCGACGGGATTGTGCTGACGAATCACTGCGACATCCACTACACCGACGGAATCGGCTACCGCAGATGGTGCGAGCTTTACAACGACGAATACAAGCTTACAAAATCGCTCGGCAACAAATACGGAATAAAGGTATTTTACGGGATTGAGGTCAACACGACGACCGTTCCGAACGTACACTACCTTATCTACGGTATCACCCCCGGCATGCTGCTCACCTCGCCCGAGCTGTACAACCTCCCGCAAAAGGAGCTGTTCGGATATTGCACCGATAACGGTCTCACGCTGATTCAGGCGCATCCGTACAGAAACGGCACGGTTCCGCAGGATCCGAGATACATGCACGGGGTGGAGATCAACTGCCATCCGCTTTACAGGACGACCGAGGAAACCCGCGTGTGCGAATTTGCAAGAGATAACCGTCTGAAGCTCACCTGCGGGTCGGATTTTCACGGCGATACATACAAGCCGAAATGCGGAATCTATATTCCGCAAAGCATCAACGACGAACAGTCTCTCGGACGCTATATCAGAAACACACAGGCAAAATTAAAGGTGTTCGACATTGTAAATGTCTGCTGACACATAATACCGCAATGTTTTTTATTGACAAAACCGCAAAATGTAATTATAATTGAATCATTGAACATCCGGAGGACAGATTTATGAAACTCAATTATAAACGTACATTGCTTTGCGGTTTTGCTTTTTTTCTGATCTGCACATTCTGGCAGGCATACGACACCGTGATTCCGAAAATTCTGACCGACCGCTTCGGACTCCCGCAGGCGTGGTCGGGGATAGTCATGGCGCTTGACAACATTCTCGCGCTCTTCATGCTTCCCTTTTTCGGTTCGCTGTCCGACAAATGCCACACGGGAATGGGCAAGCGCAAGCCGTTTATTCTTGTCGGCACGATAATTGCGGTCGCGGCGTTCATTTCGCTCTCCTTCTGCGACGCAAGCCAGATCGGAATGATACGCGAGGTCGCGGTGACCGACCCGTCGGACAGCGCATACTCCGCGGCGCTCGGCAAAATATACGATGAGGTCTCTGACAGCGAAATAACCTCACCCGACGGCGAGAAATTCATTCTTTCCGAAAAATTCACCAAAGAAGCGTTTTCGGCGGTCAATCCCCACATCCTTGAAGCACGCATAGATGCCGGAAAAGAGATTCTGCTCACCTTTGCCGACGGCGAAAGCGCAAAAATAAATTCCGAATACAAGACCCATATCGTTTCCCCCGACGGAAAGACATTTTATCTGCGCGACCGTTCTACCGGAGATGACAGGCAGATAAACGACATTATTTCGGTAAACGGCAGGGAACTTTCGCTTGCCGCCGCGGACGGCGACGACGATGTCCTGTTCTCCGAGGTAACAAATGCCGTCTATACCAACTACATAGTACCCGCGCGCCAGCTGTATATCCACAGAGCGACGGTAAAAAGCCCCGCGAACCTCATCCGCTTTATGCTGATACTGCTCGTCGTTCTCGTTGCCATGTCCTCCTTCCGCTCACCCGCGGTTGCGCTCATGCCCGACATTACTCCGAAACCTCTGCGTTCGAAGGCAAACGCGATCATAAACCTCATGGGCACCCTCGGCGGAATCTGCGTTCTCGTGCTCGGTATGGGTTTTGCCTTCAACAACAGCGCGATAAGCAACACCTTCAGACCCTACACCCTCTTCTTCTCGGTCATCGGCGGGATAATGCTCGCAGCACTGCTCATATTCATGCTGACGGTCAGGGAAAACAAATGGACGGCTGAGGCGGGCAACTCGGACGATGGCGGGGATGCCGACGAAGGTACCGACAGCGCCGGGACGAAGAAAAAGCTGTCGCGCTCCGAGCTTGTTTCTCTCATTTTCATACTTGCCTCTGTAGCCCTCTGGTATTTCGGCTACAACGCGGTCACATCCAAATATTCGGTCTATGCCACAAACGTACTCGATCTTGATTACAGCGCGACTCTTCTGATTGCCAATGCCGCCGCAGTTGTATCCTACATCCCGGTCGGCATGATCTCGTCGAAAATCGGACGCAAAAAGTCGATACTCTCAGGGGTAGTGATGCTTGCGGTCGCATTCGGTCCGGCATGCGCAATGCGTGTCGGCTCGCCCGCAATACTTATGAACCTGATATTTGCGCTTGCCGGCATCGGCTGGGCGACGATAAACGTCAACTCCTTCCCGATGGTCGTTGAGCTGTCAACCGGCTCGAACATCGGAAAATACACCGGATACTATTATGCCGCAAGCATGGGCGCACAGGCGATCACCCCCTTCTTCTCGGGTCTGCTCATGGACCGCTTCGGCATGACCGTCCTCTTCCCTTACGCAACCGTTTTTGTGACGCTTGCGTTTATCACAATGATATTCGTAAGGCACGGCGACTCAAAGCCGATCCCCAAAAAATCACTGCTTGAGCATCTCGACACCGACAACGACTGAGAAAGGGAAAAACAACAATGCTTATAACCCTTTTTCTGACCGCTCCGTCGCTGAAAAAACATGCCGACATTTCGCTTCTTGACGGCAGATTCATCGCCCACAGAGGTCTTCACGACATCTTCTCCGCAGACTGCCCCGAAAATTCGCTTGCCGCCTTCGAAGAGGCGGCAAAGCGGGGATATCCAATAGAAAACGACATTCATCTGACCGCCGACGGCAGAGTCGTCATCTTTCACGACGACAGTCTGAAGCGGATGTGCAAAGTTGATCGCCGACCCGAGGAAATGACGCTCGCCGAGATAAAAAAATGTCGGCTTGCGGGTACCGATCAGAGTATTCCCACTCTTGAAGAGTGCCTTGAAACGGTCGGCGGCAGGGTTCCGCTGCTTATCGAATTCAAAGCGACAAGCAAAAAGGAAAGCTATGCGCTATGCGCCGCCGCGAATAAAATACTTTCGGATTACAAGGGAAAATATCTGATACAGTCATTTTATCCCTTCGTCCTCGGCTGGTACAAAAAACACCGCCCCGACATCTGCCGCGGACAGCTCTCTTCCGGATTCTATCACGACCCGCTGTCGCACAGACTGCTCGGATGCCTTCTTTTCAATTTCATCGGCAGACCCCATTTCATTTCATACGAATACAAATACAAAAACAACCTCTTTTTCAGACTGAACAAGCTGCTGGGCGCACACCCGATCTGCTGGACGCTCACCTCGCAGGAAGCGCTTGACTCTGTAAAAAAGCAGTTCGGAAGCTATATTTTCGAAGGCTTCATCCCCCGATGAACTTTAATAGGAAAAACTCCCGCAAGCCGTTACACGGACTTGCGGGAGTTTTCTTTTGTTTTGCGGAATTTTATCAGATAATCGCGCGGATATATCTGTACCACAGCTTCTTTGCAAATGAAAGACCGCCGTACTCCGCCTTTTCAAACGATTTTATGAATTGTCCGAGCATTGTCAGCTTTTCGCTCTCGATCTTACCCGAAAATTCAGCCTGCTCGATGATTGCGGTGATTCCCGTGAAGCTGTGCGACCACGCAAGCCTGCGCTTTATCGCCGCCTCACCCTTTTTATCGGTCGGGACGGGCGGATGATCGATACGATAGGCATATTCGGCGGGCGATTCGCCCTTTCCGGGCTTGCCGACCGTCACATACATCATCCGATAAATGTGATCGGCAAGGACACGTGAGGTTTCGGACATATCGTCCTCCGAGTCAAAGATGCCGCTCACCGCCTTATCAACATAATAGTTTCTGCCGTTTGCTATATGCTTTTCGCGTTTGATGATAATCAGTATTATCGCGGCAAGCAGGAGCGCCGCCGAGAATACGACTCCGATCGCGGTTATCTGCTCCTTTGAAAGAAAGGGCTTGTCATCCGCGGTATCATCTTCTCCCGAAGTTGTGACCGGAGGTTTTTCGGTAACATCGGGTTCGGGCGGCTCGGTTACCGACGGTCTTGTGGTCGTCGGCTTGACGATATCGGATATCTCGGTGTTGCCGCGGTTTATGTAATAAATATCCGAATAATACTGCGGCGTGACCTCAATAGTGCGCCAGCCGAGTCCGTCTATCCACACTTCTACCCATGCGTGCGCGTTTTTGTCCATAACAGTGGTTTTATAGACAGTCTCGCCCGATTCACCCGTGCTTTTGTAAGCGCCGCTTGCAATATATCCCTGAACATAGCGGGCAGGGATGCCGAGCTCGCGGAGGATCAGTGTCGCGGCGGTCGCAAAATGCACGCAGTAACCGTTTTTGGTCTCAAGCAGAAATGCATCGACATCCGATGAGTATTCGGACGACGGCTTGTCGGGAGACAGCGTGTAGCTGTAATTTTTTATCATGTAATCGACGACAGTCATTATTTTCTCATAGGTTGTCGCCGCACCGTCAAAGTCGGGACGAATCAGATCGGCAACCGTCTTTACACCTTCGATATCGGCTCCGGCAGTATAGAATCTGTGCACGTAGTCGGCATATTCCTCAGCCGCGCGCACATTTTCGGTGATCCACATTCTGCGGTTCGATGCGGCAAGGAAGCTGTCAAGACCATCGGTTCCGAACGACGAAAGTCCCGCGCTTTCAAGCCTTGCGGCAAACTTTTCGCGTACCTCCTCCGCATCCATCGACGCGACACCGGTGGTATTCAACAGAAAATCGGCAAGAAGTGCGGTATACTGCGCCTGAAGGTCGGCTCTTTCCGCATAATTTCTGCCCATATAGGTCGGGGTTATCGCAAGCGCCGTAAACTTCTTCCTGAGATTCAGCCAGCCCGACTTGTACATGCCGTCGGACATAAGCTCGGCTGATTCTCCGTATCTGTCGGTCCGGGATTTGTTCTCAAACAGTCCCGCAGACTGAACGAAGGAGGACGGCAGAGTATACAGCAGTCCGGTGCTCTTTATCGATCCGATATCGACATATGAGGCATTATATCCGCCTGTAAGATTCGTATAGGATGAATCCTTCGGAATCGCATCGGCGGCAAGCCACTTGTCAAGCATCCTGTAATAGGCATATGTGATCGCGTCGCCCGTAATTCCGCTGTAATCGCTCCGCATTTCCGCGAGCATATTATTGTAATCCTCCTCCGAAAGCATCGACCACGTGTCGTCTGACTTATCGAAATCGGAGGCTATCCAGCTTCGCAGATAGATATTGCTCCCGCGCAGATAGCTTGTGACCTCAAAGAGCGGAACATTCTGAAACTCAAGCTTTTCAAGCTTTGCCGATCTTTTTTCGATCGGAGAATTCATCAGATTGAGCCTCGGGTCGCCGCCTGTGAGTATGGTCATAACAAGCGTTCTTGCCGACGAAATCGGCGAGCTTACCGATTTTATCTCACGCCACGGCTCCTTTACCGACGAAAACGGAAAGAGTACGGCGAGTACGAGAAGTCCGGCGAGCGCCGACGAAAAACCCGAGTAGGAGACCGATTTGCGCGACTTCTTGTTTGCGGCGTAGGTGCGGTCATAGGCTGCAAGCACCAGCGTTGATGTCAGACCCGCAAGTATGCATATAATGCCGGTATTTGTACCCGACAGATTATAGGTAAAGCAGACCGCACAGACCGAGCCGCCGACAAGCAGCATCGGCAAAATACGTGTGCGTTTCGCCGAAAAAGCCGAGAAAATCAGTGAGAGAACCCCCGCAAAGGTAAACATTCCGCCATATGTAAGAGCGGTCTGCACATCGGCTGCGTGCAAAGCGCCGAGCGTCGGCAAAGATATACTGCCTCCCGCGGCATAGCCGTACTCCGAAAGGGTGCTCATGGCTTTATTGTAGACCGCTTCGATACCCGAGACGGTAAAGGTAAGCGGGGAGCCGACAAATATCCATACGGCGCCTATGTAGAGAGCGATCATTCCGATGCCCGCGATTACCGGCTTTTTGCCGATAAAGATCATCGAAAATGCCGCGACCGCGCCGATACAGAAAAGGAGCAGCAACGGAAGATTTATTCCCGCAATCTCAAACGAATCGACAAACAGCGCACAGACTCCGAAGACCGACAGCCCTATCGAAAAGAAGCGGAGCAGATACCCGATCGGTATTGAAAGCGGAAAGCCGTTCATCCGTTCGGGCTTGCAGACAACCGCATCCTCGTTGCGTTTCAGCCTGCGCTTTTGCCTTTTAGCCTCTTTTTTTGCCTCTTTTTTGATTTTTGACAGCTTTTTTTTCTTTTCGCGCCCGCTCTTTTCATCATCGCCCGGAGCGGCGGGACCTGCGACGGTATCGGCAATTTTTTTGTTTTTATTCTTCATCCGTGTCGGTCTCCTTCCGCACTCCTGCCGGGTTTTCGTTTATTCTGCCGTCCCGCGCATCGCATATGCGTATGCCGTAACGTGATATTTCACCGAGTCTTGCGTCAACACCTCTGAAATAGTCGGATTTCGCCCCGTCCGCAATTTTTTCGGACGGAACAAAGGTATAGAGCGTCACGCTGCTCTTGCCGAGCGTCTGACCGCTCTCAAGCGACACTGCAAGCCGTTCATCGATATTGCCGCTGACGACAAAAAACGACGCGCTGTCTATCGATTCGCAGGCAAGCGAAAGCAGATCGCCCGGGGTAAGTCCGGTCTTCAGCACGGGTGCGGTGGCAAACAATCTGAATATTTCATCAAAGGAGGACGGCGAATCGATTCTTGCGGCAAAAAAGCCGTCACTGCCGCGATTGTCGAACCAGACGAGAGTTACCGCATTGCCGCCCGCCGTAATTGCGGCGTTTACGAGCGCGATCGATGTTTCGATAACTCCGTCAACCGTAAATTCGTTTATATCTTCGCTGAAATCGGCAAGTTCCGAATCAAATTCCGCTGAATTGTCGCATATAATCACGGTCTGTTTTTCGTTGTTGCGTGCGTACTGACGCACCTGAAGCTCCTCGGTTTTTGATGACAGCTTCCAGTGAATCGACCGCAGGCTGTCGCCGGTAACATACTGTCTGATGTCGTTGACCTCGGTGTTATCGGTTCCCGCCATACGGTTTATACTCTCGGTCTGCTCGCTGGAAATTTCGCTTCCGTTTCTGCCCGCAAGCGAGAGTCTGCGCGGGTAAACATATATTTCCCTGAACAGATTTACGTCCATGCGGTAGCAGAAAAGGTGGAGAAGGTCGGAAACATATATGTCCGAAACGCCGATCTCATATGAGCCCCGGTAGGCAAACGATATTTCACGCTCTATTTTGTAATTGCCGAACGGGATAAGCGAAAGCCGCGTAAGCTGTGAAACACAGCGTACCGCGCTGTCGGTCGGCACCGATATCATGGCGTCCACGAACGGAAAGGGCAATGGCGAGCTGTTCCCGACCGCAAGCGAAAAATCCACCGGAGTATTTTTGCTCACCTCGGTCACATCCGAAATCAGATGTATCCTTATCGCAAAGTTTCCGATAAAAATATACGCAAGCGCCAGAAACGGAAGAATCATCATGAAAATGAGGATAATCGACGAGACCGGCGAACGCAGAAGCTGGGTAAACAGAATCGAAAAAAGGAGCAGAGCGAAATAAATCGCCGCATTCTTTGTCGGTCTGAATTTTACACCGCGTCCGTCATGCCCTGCAAAACGCTCCCGCAAACCGTCCCCGATCCTTTTGCAAAATCCGACGAGCTTTGCCCCCGCCGTCTTTATAAATGCGATCGCTTTTTTCATTTTTCGGTTTCCGTTTCCTCCGGCTGTGCCTTGCGGCTTCCCTTAAACGGCACGGGAGTGCGCAAAAGAATCTCGGAAAGAAGTGCCTCCGGAGTTTTCTGTGCAATTCTCGCCTCCTGTGTAAGCAGGAGTCTGTGAGAGATTACGGGACGGAACACCGCCTTGACATCCTCGGGTGTAACATAATTTCTGCCGTGCATATACGCCCACGCCTGCGAAATGCGCATCAGTGCGAGCGATGCACGGGGGGATGCACCGAGCGAGATCATCGGATTGTGTCTTGTCTCGTTGACAAGCGCAACTATGTACTTGCAGACAGCCTCGTCAACGGTCGATGAAAGAACCTCCGAGCGCATCTGTGCGACCCTGCTTTCATCCGTGACCGCGCGTACCTTGTCAAGCGGATTGAAGCCGAGGCGGTTCATCAGTATCTCGGTCTCCTGATCGGCACTCGGATAGCCCATTGACAGTTTCATCGCAAATCTGTCAAGCTGTGCCTCGGGGAGCGGATATGTTCCGACGAAGCCCTGCGGGTTCTGGGTGGCGATCACCATAAAAGGCGACGGAAGATTGTATGTGACGCCGTCAACGGTGACTCTCGATTCCTCCATAGCCTCAAGCAGAGCCGACTGCGTTTTCGGCGATGCACGGTTTATCTCGTCTCCGAGAAGCAGATTGCACATGCAAAGACCCTCGCGGTACTCAAACGCCTCGGTATGACGGTTGTAGATGTTGAAGCCGGTAATGTCGGATGCCATTACATCGGGTGTAAACTGCGCACGCTTGAAAGACAGTCCGGCGGCTTTTGCGAGCGCCGATGCAAGAGTTGTCTTTCCGACTCCGGGAACATCCTCAATAAGCACGTGCGAGCCTGACAGGAGTGCACAGATCAGCAATGTGATCTCGTTTCTTTTGCCGACGACAACCTTTTCTATCTCGTCTGCCAGCGCTGCCGCATAATTTTTGGCGGTGGGCTTTGCCGCCGGATTATCCCTTTGTGTTTCGCTCATTGTAATTACCTCCGCTCGGATGTCTCCGATTTTTGTTAAAAAGATACGTGTATTTTATCATATCCGAGCGGTAAAATCAACAATATGACCGAGCCTGTATATGAATAATAATAAAAATTTTTTCGCATAAAATGTGAATTATGCATTTTTATACCTTACAGGCAAAAAAGCTCCCGCAAACCGTCTGTTATTTCGGTCTGCGGGAGCTTTTCCCGTTTTTTATATATTGTGATATCAGCGCTTCACACGTCCGTCGGACACTGCTTTGTCAACATAGCTGTGAATCTTGTTTGCGGGCGAAAGCAGCTCGGACAGCGATTCGTCATAGTTCAGAGTATCTATGATAAGAGAAACAAACTTGCACATGTTTACCTCGGTGTACCATGTTCTCTGAAGAAGCTCGGGGGTACGGTATACAAGGTTTGTGGTGAAAATGCGTGTAATGACTCCGTCCTCATACGCCTTGTCTATGTTTGCAAGTCCGTTGCAGAAGAGTCCGAAGGATGCGAAAACGAATATTCTTGCCGCTCCTCTTTCCTTGAGCTTTGCGGCAACCTCGATGACCGAGTCGCCGGAGGAGATCATGTCATCGACAATGATGACATCCTTGCCTTCAACGCTCTTGCCGAGATATTCGTGAGCCTCTATCGGGTTTCTTCCGTTGACTATAACCGAATAGTTGCGGCGCTTGTAGAACATGCCGAGATCAAGCTGGAGCACCGACGAATAGTATATGGCGCGGTTCATGCCGCCTTCGTCGGGAGATACGACACAGATGTCGTTATGATTGAGCGAAAGATCGTCAACCGTCTTTATGAGTGCCTTTATCATCTGATATGTACAACGGATATTTTCAAATCCGCTGAGCGGGATCGCATTCTGTACTCTTGCGTCATGCGCGTCAAAGGTGATTATATTGGTAACACCCATAGAAACAAGCTCCTGAAGAGCAAGCGCACAGTCAAGTGACTCACGCGACGATCTCTTGTGCTGTCTTCCCTCGTAAAGCATCGGCATAATTACATTTATGCGGCGTGCCTTTCCGCCGATTGCGCCTATTATGCGCTTCAGGTCCGAATAGTGATCGTCAGGTGACATCGGAACCTGCTGACCGTACATATTATAGGTCACACCGTGGTTGAACATGTCACAGATAATGTAGACATCATGACCTCTCATTGAGTCATGAAGGAGACCTTTTGCCTCACCGCTCCCGAATCTCGGGCATTCAGCCTTGATTTCGAAACATTCATCAGAGCCTCTCCATCTCTTGAGATAGGCATTGACCTGATCGGTAAACTCCTCACAGCCCTTCATCCCGATAACGCTCAGCGGTCCGTACAGTTCTTTCATAAATTACAGCATCCGTTTGCCTTTGCAACCAACACGGTCAAAGGCGACCCTTTCCCTTTTTTTCGTCTGTGTCGCTCCGGCGCGCAAAAACGCACCTTACAGATATAATATAACACAAATTTTAGTTTTTGTAAATATTTTTTTACAAACATTTGCGTTTTTTTGCCGATTTATATCTATTCACAAAAACAGCCGCCGACAACAATGTCAAAATGTCATTTCAGACATATCGCGCGGCAAAAAATCAACCCCCGAGAACCTGAATCCCTATGAAAGAGATTCGGGGATTCTGCGACAGTCCGTCGGTTTTGTCAACATCTACCGTAATCGACCCTTCGCCGACCGTAAACGAGACGACCGCATAGCCGTCATCGCCCGAATTTGATATGTGAACCTTTACCGGAGTTGCGGGCGAATCGATCGTGTAAGTGTCACCGGGCAGAGGATATTCCGCAGTGCACATCGTAGTCTGCCATGCGGCAAGCTCACTGTCGGTGTATTGATATGTGCCTCTTACGAAAATGAGTGCGTTTTTCAGCTCGCTCGCCGTAAATGACGACATCGATATTGTCTTCGTGGTGACCTGTTCGTCGAAACTGTCGGCTCTCCATGCAAAGGAGGATGCCCTGCCCCCGCCCGAGGACGCGCCCGCAACCGCGTCGTCAACATACTTTTTGTTTGCAACATCGCTATCGGAGGCGGGAGCCGCCGCCTCGAATCTGCCGTTCGGGTCTCTCACCACTATGGCGTTGTTTTTGACGTCCGAAGCCATTGCCACCATGGTCTGATGTCCGACCGGGTCCTCGGTGTATACCGCGGCATAGTAGTCAACTCCGCCCGGTTGCCGGGTCAGCTTTCCGTCGATCGCCGATTTTACGACCTTGTTCTGCACCGGATTTTCGGACGTGTCCGACAGCGCCGGATCGACGGTTATATTCCCCGCCGCAACCGCTTCATCGACATATTTCTTTGTCGCACAGTCATTGTCGGATGTCGGAGCCGCACTTTTCAGGCTTCCGTTGCCGTCCCGCTGTGCTGCGGTATACGGAGCCGCATCGGCGCTCATGTCGGTCATATAAGTGCTTCCCGCAGGCGTTACGCCGTAAAGCTTTATATAATCTCCGCCTCCGCTGTCCCTTACGAGAAGCGCAGAGCCGTCAACGACCATATTTCCGTCGCTCCCCTTGTACACCCTGACGCCGCCGTCTCCCTTCAGATTATAGGTTATTGCATCGATCTCGGCAATTTTTGCATCGGCTTCATCGTTCAGCCGCTCATAAACGTCGCGCACATCGTCGGTGCTTTCGATTGCGTCATCGGTAGTCCCCGCCGCATAAACATCGACAAAAAACGCCGCCGTCGAAACGGTTGAACCCGACAGTGTCATTACGATATCGGCACGCACGCGTCCGACGACAGTGAGCATCTGTGCCGACAGCTCGGCAATTATCTTGCTTGATTCGACCGTGCAGTCGGCGACAACTATTTTCCCGTCGGGCTTGGTCGCACGTATCTGCGCGTTTATTCCGGCAGGCAGAGAAAACGCCGTTTCGCCGTCGTACAGAGTCACCGATATGTATCTTGCCGACCGATCATACTGTTTTGCGCTGAGAAGAATCTCCGGCTCGGATGCCGACATCTGTAATTTTACATCCTGTACCAAGTGCAGATTTGTTGGATAATTCATTTTTTTGACCATTCCTTCCACAAATTATTTGCGGAGAACATTTCCCGCCCTGTTCCCCACCGCAAATATATCAGAAAGGAGATAATACAAAAATAGCAAAATGTACGAAAAGCCTGGAAAATCGACAGCAAGAGCGCAAAAAAGACCGCAGAAATCTGCGGTCTTTGGTTTTATACCAACCCGATCAACGGGTAATCAATGCGTAATCAATGCGCAATCAATGAGTGAGGAAGAACATTGCGGCAAAGAGGATCGACACGATCCATGTACCGGGCTTTATTTCCTTTATCTTTCCGGTAAAGAGTCTGATGAGCGTATAGGATATGAGTCCGAACGCGATGCCGTAAGAAATGTTGTAGGTAAAGGGCATCATTGCGAGCGTCAGGAATGACGGAACCGCAACGGCGGGATCCGACCATTCAAGTCCCTTTATCGAACCGATCATAAGCACGCCGACATAGATAAGCGCCGCGGCATACGAGCATGCGGGAATCAGCGATGCGATAGGCGAGAGGAAGAGCGCGACAGCAAAGAGTGCCGCGGTAAATACCGATGACAGTCCGGTGCGTCCGCCCGCGGCAACGCCGGAAGACGACTCAACAAAGGTGGTTACGGTCGATGTTCCGCAGACCGCTCCGGTGCAGGTCGCGATTGCGTCGGCAAGCATTGCACGATCCATTGCGGGAACCTCTTCCTCCCCCTTGTCGTTTTTGACAAGCATATCGCCCGCACGGCATGCACCGTAAAGCGTACCCATTGTGTCGAACATATCGACCATGCAGAACGCAAGCGAGGTGGTGATGATCGCGATAATGAGCGAGCCTGTCGAATGTCCGTCGGCAGACAGATAGTAGCTGAAATCAAATCCCTCGGTAAACACCTTTGCAAACGAGAACTTTCCGAAATCGGCAAATGCGGCAAACGGGTTGAGCGAGAGCGTGTTGCAGACGCCGGTCACCGAATCACAGCCGAGGAAGTAATTAGTCACATACCCGTTCGCGGTTGCGGTCGATGTGGGTGTATAGAAACCGGGAACCGTAAAGCCGAGCAGATAATAAAGAGCTGCCGCGCCGAGTATGCTCCAGAGAATCGCGCCCTTTACTCCCTTTTTGGAGAGTACTGCAATTGCGATAAGCGCAAAAACGGTCACAAGCAGAGGCATGATGCCTGCCCATGTTGCGCTTCCGAGAAGGTTGAAGGACGAAAGTGTAAGTCCTGTCGATGTGCTGGGGATAACAAGCTTTGCGTCCTGAAGTCCGAGCAGTGCGATAAACAGACCGATACCTGCGGGAATTGCCGCCTTGACGGGTGTGGGTATCGCCTCAAATATCAGCTTGCGAAGTCCGGTAACGGTAAGAATCACAAAGAGAACGCCGTCAAAAAGAACGAAAAGAAGTGCATTTGCGTAGGAGAATCCGAGACCGAAGCAAACAGTATACACAAAGAAAGCATTCAGTCCCATTCCGGGTGCCTGAGCAAGCGGAAGATTTGCGAGAAATCCGATAAGCAGAGTGCCTATGACAGCCGACAGTGCGGTTGCGATATAGACGCCGTTGAAGTATCCGCCGGTTCCCGCATCGGTTCCTGCTCCGAGTGCGCTGAACATGCCGGGGTTGACGAGCAGTATGTACGCCATCGCGAGGAAGGTGGTTATACCGGCAACCGCTTCGCGTCTGACCGTACTTCCGCGTTCCTCAAGTCTGAAAAAGTTTTTCATGACATAGTCCTTTCGGTTTTGTTTATTTTCTACCTCTAAACGGGGTATTACCGGGTAATTATAGCACACATACATGCAAAAGTCAAGCAAAAGCGGCATTTTGCGTCGGAATCGGTCGAAAAAATGACATGTCATTTTCTGACATGTCATTTTTTGATTATTTGTTCTTTTCTATATATTCATCGACCGCTTCTTCGACTATATCCAGATAGCAGGGACCGGTTTCAAGTATCACCTTGTGAAATTCTGTCGGCGAGAATTTTGCTGCAAGCGTCTGCTTTGCCTTGTTGTACATATTGTCAAGCCGGAGATATCCCATATAATACTCAAGCAGTGTACCCGGCATTCCGATGAACTGATAATATATCTCTTCGGCTGCCGAGGAGTTGAACCCGCTTTCGTCAAGATACTTTTTCAGTTCTCCGACCGTCCAGCCCTCGTAATTTATACCGATGTCCATGCGGCACTGCGCATTACGGCTCAGTCTGTAATTTATTACGAAAAGCCTTGCAAGAGCGTTTGCCTTGCCGCTGTCAAGTCCTTCGAATTTGTAAAGCCCGTAAATATAGTTCTCGGCGTAAACAGCCCATCCCTCGGTATATCCCGGGAAGGACAGCAATTTTCTGATTTTTGCCGGATTTGTGTTGTAGAAGGAAACAGTCTGATACATATGTCCCGGAAATCCCTCGTGCGCGAGCGTCGAAAAGGTTTCTTCGTCGTCAAGTGTGCTCGGATTGATTCTTATTTTTCCGTGCAGATAGTTGTCGATCTGCGGAGTAACATAATACGCAAGCACGGTAGACATGACATTCTGCATTGCCTCGGGCATGGCGTCAAGCTCATATGTTTCTCCCTCAATCGCCGGGAAGTCGGTTTTTATCATCTCGCGCAGTCTGTCAACGATCTCGGTCGGAGTGCTGTCACCGCCGAGCACATACTTGCCGTTCACAAAATCCATGTACAGCTCACTGTTTGTCTGATAAATGGAATACATCTCGGCATACAGCTTGTCATAATCCTGTTTGAGTGCCGATATCATCTCTTTGCAGGTAAGGGTTGTCGATGACGCATGCTGTGCAAGAAGCTGATAATAATCGGCGCCTCCCTCAAAACCGGCAAGTCCGTACTCATTCTTCGCCTTTCCCTTGAAGCCTTCAAAGCTGTCGGCTATCTTTTTGAAGGCGGGAAGCATTTTTTCGTTGATCGCCTTTTTCGCCTTTCCGATGTAGTCCGACTTCTTTGCATCGTCTATGAAATCAAGCTTGTTCACCTTTTCCGCAAACACATCGATCAGATAAAAGTCGCCTTCTCCGTCATAGATCTCCTTGCACTGATCGATTATCATGTCGATGACCTCGTCGGGGAAGCCGAAGCCGTTGTCAACACGCTCTTTTTCGTCGTCGATCGCACTGTCGATAAATTCGGGGAGCTGATCCACAAGCGCGATGAAATCGGTGATGTCCTTTTCGCGCTGGAAATCATACTCGGCAAGGTTGGTCGGGATCGCCGACTGGAGACCGCTTCCGACATCGAAAGAAGAACCCATATACTTGAAGCGGTCGTCGTCGAACTTCTGCGACTGCTTTATATACAGGCGCAGAACTCTGTATGTCAGCTTCTGACTGTCGGTGAGAACCGACGGGTCGAAGCCGTCGAGAATTTCGACTATTTTTTCGACAGGATATTTGTCATCCTCGTCGGATGCTTCCCAGCGCGGCTCCATGTTCTCCAGCCTGTAGACCGACGGATCGGATACGGCATAATGAAGGGTGAGCGTGTCAAGCGAAATCTCGTTTACAAACAGATCCTCAATAAATTTATCAAATCTCGCCTGCTCTGCAGCGGGATCGACAGGCGTGGTCGTTTCGGGCGGAGTCACTCCGCCTGTTGTCACGGCAGCGGTCGTTTTTACAGCCGCCTTTGTTGTTTCGGTCGGGGTTTTGCCCGCACAGCCGGTGCTGACCAGCATTATTACGGCAAGCAGCAGGCAAAGAACCGACATTGTTGTTTTTTTCATACTTTTTCTCCTCGTATAATAAATATAGTAGTTTTTAGAGTTCCTCTCCAAGAACTATGGTATAATTGTTTAGATGCTGTGG
>CAKSQF010000028.1 GCA_934486825.1 uncultured Eubacteriales bacterium
GCGTCGACCTTGTAGCTGTACTGATACTTTGCCGTGTAAAATTCCAGTACCCAGCAGGGACGACCCTGATTGCGGCTCAATTCCTCCTTGGTAAAGACAACCTTTTCAGATCCGGAGATTTCGGCATCTGCAAGTGCAATGGCTCTTGCTTCCTCGAGGGATATAAACAGTGCCACTTCATTTTTTGCAATGATGTCGCCGTTTATCGCATTGATACTGTATGTCCATTGCGTATAATTATCTCTGAATACAAGATGGTAGTAAGGATATTTGATTCCTTCGTCAATAAGCATCGCCTCGGTAAATGTAACCCTTGTTGCACAGCCGGCATCGTCCAGCGCAATCGCCTTTGCCTTCAACATACCGATGTGTTTTGTGTCGATAACAACGGAGTCAACCTCCTTCTGCAATCCGACAAGCTCATCCAGCGGCAGTTTCACGAGAACTTCCTCCGACAGGTTACTGTTTTTTGCCGCGTCACTGACAAGCTTTGCTTTTCCCTGCGAAATGCTGTACTTTTTCGCAAGGGCTGCATCGTCGGAATTATCCGATTCGGAAACATAAACCAGAGTATGCACGGAGGTTTCTTTTTCAAGTACCCTGCGAACATCTTCCGCCACAGCTTCTTTGAGCTTGCCGTTTTCGCTTAACTGCCTGTCGAAAGAAATCAAAACCGTGTCGTTTCTATCCATATATCCGCCGATTTTATATGTGGCAAGCGTAATGGATATTGCATTTTTCAGACTTTCGCCCTTCAGAGACGCTTCGCCGAGTACTTCCTTTGCGTCCTCGTTCAGAAAACGCACCGACTTGACATTTCCGTTTCTCGTAATCGTGTACTCTACTCCGGGATTAATCTCCATCGTTACCTTCCCCGCTTCCTGATTTCCGAGTGCAATCGGGGTAATGGTGCCGATACCTATCACCAAAACGAGACATGCCGCCAGCGCCGCAATCCATTGACGGCGAATTTTTTTACGGTGCATATGCACCTGCGGGTCAGCTCCCGAAATCAACCGGTCGTCAATCTGACCGATTGCATTCAACAGTCTTTCTTTTTTCATAAGTGAACACCCTCCTTTTCAAGTTGTTTTTTCAGTTCGTTGCGCATACGAAACAATAAAACCTTAACATTGCTTTCACTCATTTTATAAGAATCCGCAATATCCTGTATTGAACACAGATACCAGTAACGGCGGATAAAAATATTACGGTTCTTCAGGGAATGAGCGTACAAAAAGCGATTGATTACGGACACTATCAGAGCATCTTCCGCTGCCTGCTCCACATCCGTATTATCGGATATACAATTTTCCAACTCGGACAGGGCAATTTCGACCTGACCGTAGCCTCGTTTTGCGACGGTATTGCGTTTGTAACGGTTGAGTGCGAGATTACGGGTGATTTTTCCGAGATATGCAGCCAGATTATTCGGTTTTTGCGGCGGAATACTGTTCCATGCGCCCAGATATGTATCATTCACGCATTCCTCCGCATCTGAATTGTTAAACAGAATGTTGTAAGCGATCGCGTGACAATAATTGCCGTATTTATCCGCAGTTGCGGATATCGCATTTTCTTGTCTCGCAAAAAACAAAGCGAGGATTTCATGGTCATTCATGTTTTTCTTCCTTTCTTTGCGCAACGCCCTTCACCTGTATAGACAACAAAAATTCCGTTGCGTTACAGAAACGCGGTGAATTTTTTCATCTTTCCGGCTCAGGGACAAAGTAGCAAAATAGAATCTTTCATTTTGTTTGACTTTTACGGGTAAACAAAAAGCACAGGGAAAAATTTCTCTGCGCTTGCGATGAAAGTGATGCATCGGAGACGGCTCCTGCTTTTCATAGTGTTAAACCGGCTCATTCTTGCTTTGCATGTTATTATGGATAAAGTGCTCATTATTGTCTTGCATTCTTCGACAAGCGATATATTGGAGAAGGCAGAACGATATGCGGGCGAAAATGTTTACACCCTTATTATACCAGATAAATGCGGTGTGTTCAAGTGGATATTATTTTCTGTACGCTGTTTTTTACAGTAAATTAGTTTCCGCGGCTATTTTTGCAGTCGTTTGACAAGTAAAATACAAAAAACGGCAAAAGATGTGCAAAATCATTGCACTTTCTGCCATTTAAAATGGGTACTGCGCTTTCGCCGCAGGCGAAAGCTGTTCAACATCCTACAGGGAGCCGTTTTTTGAAATGATACCTTTTTTTCTGCACTCCATATCCGCAAACCTCATGATTGCAAAAAAGCGAGAAAACGCGAGAACCCCCGAATCGTGAGATTTCGGGGGGTGAAGCCATACTCTGTTTATATATAATTCGTGGCGGTCAGCCCTTAAAATTTGCAGTGCAGTAGGCAAAGAAAAAACGGTCGAAACAACTGTGGGTTGTATATTACGCCTGAAAATAAACATTGCGGTTCTTGATATCAATAGTGAAGCATGGTATAATGTAACCAAGATAAGCGCTTATCAATCTAAATGAAAGTGGGAACACAATATGCAAATAAATTTGAAAGACAAACTGCGTTCATTGCGCTTACAGAAAAATATCACACAAGAAGCACTTGCTGGTCATCTCGGCATTACACCGCAATCGGTCGGAAAATGGGAGCGCGGCGAAGGCTTTCCCGACATTACACTCTTGCCGCGCATTGCATTTTATTTTGATATAACGGTGGATGAGCTTTTGTGCGTGGATCAGGTAAGAGTGGAAAAAGCAATTGCTGAATATGAACGGCAAGCCGCCATTTATCAAAAAAACGGTGAGAACGAAAAGAACCTTGAATTATGGGAACAGGCGTATGCGGAATTTCCGAACGATTGCCGCGTGATCGAAGGATTGATGTTTGCTATAAACAGAGATGCGGTCTATCCGTGTCCAAAGGACAAAGCAGAACGTATTATTTCACTCGGAGAGAAGCTTTTACAGAAAACCACGGAAGCAAGGCAAAGAGAAAACGCACTTCAGTGCCTTTGTTACACTTATGATGGCATTGACAAGGAAAAAGCTCTGTATTATGCAGATATGTGCGGCGGTTTTTTTGTGACAAGGGAGGAACTCCGGACGACTATTTTAGACGGCGAAGACGGGGTTGAGTCGTGCCAAAGCTATATAGACTCTCTGATCCACACGGCAACAATGACTGCTTTGCGCATGACATCAAAAATTTCTTTTTCACACGAGGAAAAAATCGAGGCATTTCGGTTTGCCATTGACATTATGGAACGTTTGTATGCAGACGGAAATGTGGGATTTTATGCGTTTGACCTGTCGCATTTTTACTCTATGATAGCTTTTGAGTACGCACAAATGCACGATTCGCAAAAAACGCTTGACGCTTTGGCAGAGAGCTGTCGCTATGCGGTTATTGAAGCGAATCTGAAAGATATGGATTATACAGCGCCTATGGTGAATAGATTGAAGTACAAAAAAGCAAATACGACCAAGAATTATAAGGGGAACGCCTGCAATCTCAGGTTAGGCTATGATGAAGCCAAAGCAAATGCAGATGTGGATAAAATTCTTGCCGAATATCAGAGATTATATGTGGATGGAAGATTTGCCGAGGGTAAAGAATTGATTGTCAATGCACGAAAGAAACATCCACATAACTTCCGCATTATGGATAAATATATGTGGGATAAGGCAGAAGGAAGTGCCGGAAATGACGCTGAAACTTTGCTCAAAAACAAAGACGAGCTTTCGCAGATATGCGATTGCATATTGGAAGGCTGCACTCAAGATGACCTTCGAGCCGAGGCGATTAAGGAGGTAAAACACATGGCAAAATATACGGTTGAAGAATTGTTCTACGGAGACAAATACGGCATTATGGGTGAGGTGGTCAAGCAGGTGTTTGCACGGCAAAAGGAATTCATCGCAGCGCCGCATACATTCCGCGAGCTTGAAATTGTCCGTCAGACTTTGATTGCTGTAGAAAAAATGAAGAAAAACGGTGACTGTATTGTAGAGGAAGAATTCGGAGATACGGTCACCTTTTCTATGTGCAAAGGTTCTGACGAAAACAATTAATCCACCAAAGCGCGTCGCAATAGGAAAAGAAAACACTCGACGAAAAAGAAGATTATTTTGAATCACCACTTGAAATTTGGGGAACAATATGATATGATATAATCACAAATATTCCCCAATGAGAGGCTGTTATGCAAAACACCTTTGAAACGATACAAAATCTATTAAGAACAAAAGCCGAATATCAGGCAAGACTCAATTTGATACCTTACGAAGGTTCCATTGATATCAAAGAAAATTCGGGCAAGAAATATCTCTATATACGCAAACGCGAAGCAGGCAGGATCCAATCCACTTACGTTGGTCTTTATTCCGAAGAACTGCATCAAACGCTGCTCCGTGGAGTAAAAGAAGCACGAGAACTTAAAAAGCAAATCCGAGCCATAGAGAAAGAGCTTGCAGCACTTGGATATAGCCATGAGGAACTTGCACCCGATGTGATTTTAAATATGGATTTCGTCCGAGCAAATATGAAATCTATTATTTACGATCAAGCTGTGCTTGAAGGCGTGTCAACCACATTCCCGGATACCGAGCTGATTATTGAAAATGGCAAGGTCAACAATGTAAGTGCCGAGGATGTTCAGAAAATATTAAATTTAAAGCACGCATGGGAATTCGTGCTTGATAAAGATGTCATTCAGTCACCTACGAGCTATTACGTATGCCAATATATAGCACGACTTGTGAATGAGGGATTTTATTACGAAGGCGGCAGAATCAGAGGTGTACCTGTAAAAATCGGTGGATCGAGTTACATCCCTCCTCTGCCCGTGGAATATGAGGTCAAGGACCAAATCGAAAAGATTGTTGCAGCCGATGCCTCTTACGTTGATATTGCCATCGAGCTTGCCCTTTATGTCATGAAAACACAGATTTTTAACGACGGCAACAAGAGAACGGCAATCATATTTGCCAATCACTATCTCATTGCCCACGGCGCAGGACTTATGGTAGTTCCCGAAAATATCGTCCCCGAATTCAAGCAGCTGTTGGTAAGATACTATGAGGATATCGATGTCGGGGCAATAAAGGATTTCCTTAAAAATCAATGTTACAGAACCTTTCAATCGGAAAGCAAACAATAACAGAACACTAATTGGGGAATATTTTTTTGCGACAGTGTCAATAATGTTCCCCAATTTTGCTTTCGTAGCCCCTCAAAAAGCGCATCGCTGTATTCAAAGAAAAGGCGTCCGTCAAGGAAGCGGATTTGTTTGCGAAAAGCAAAGGTCAAGCACAGAATTGTATTTTCGATGCTCAAATTTACAGTTTTCTTTTTCGGCATTTCGAGAAAAGCTTTAGAAAAAGCCGGAAAAGCCCTGAAAACAGCGCCTTTTGTGTCGTTTCGTGCAAAAGCGTGATTTCGGATAAATGGTAGAGATACTATCCGAGCGGAAAAATCGGCTCTTTCGTCAAAGCGACTTTTTGTTGTGCTGCTTTCGGCGTTCATGCCATCAGAATGAAGGCGTGAAGCTCGGGATGATGCTGTTTTCAAAGCAAGGCCTCATTCTGAGGTCTTGACAGTCAATGTCTCCCCTTTGTCAGAAATTCAATCCGCAAGAGTATCTCGATCAAGTCGCAAAATAGAATAAAGCAAAAACATCAGAACAGAAGGAGGTGTTACAATGGCGACAAAAAAATATGAAAGCATGCGCATTATGTCTCTCGAAGGCAGTGTAGTGTTCAAAAATGACGGATTTACCGCCACCAAAGACGGCAAGCCCGATCCCAAGGCGTTCAGGGGCGTTCTTGATGAGAGCCTTGACACCCTGAAGCTCGCAGAGGTGTACGCTCGGCACGAGGACGAGATCGGATATCCCTATCTCGATGGCAAGAAGCGATTCTGCCGCGCCGTTGTGAGCCTTTCCTTCAACCGCGCGATAAAGTTGTATGAATCCTACGGCAACCGCTACGTTCTGAACGGTTACAGCGTCACCGATGAGGATATGCGGGATCACGTCTGTATCAGCACCGTTGGCGGCAAGCCGACGCTGATCGCCATAGACGTATCCTTCCGGGAGAATAGCGGATATACACACGTGGAGAAACCGATTGCGGAAGGAATCCTCGGCAAGTATTTCAAATATGATGCCGACACGCGCTCGTATAAGCGAAGCAACAAGCCCATCCCCACGGATATCAGTTGCCGGGAGATCCGTGAGCATCTCTACACCCACGGCTTCGATATTGACGGCATCCATTATGTTCGCTACAAGCGAAGCGCTGGTGCAAGCCGCGACGGTCGTTGCCTCTTTATTGCCGAACCGCTGTATGAGGATATGATGGCATGGAGCTCCTGCGATCTTTCTGCCGACACCGCCTCCGATCAGGCTTCCTGGCAGGCGTATATCGCACTCACGCTCAGCAGTATCGAGAGCACGATCAGGCTTCCCAAGAAATCCATCCTCATCATTCGCGACAGAGTCAGCCGCTTTACCGATAACGTGATATGCATCAAGGAAACCGATACGCACGACCTTCGGGCAGAGGAAGAAGAGACCGAGATCGAAAACGTCATCTGGGACGGCGAGGCTCTGCTGGATGCCGAGATATTCAACGTGAACGGATACGGCATGCACGGCATGATGCTTCTGCGCAACCGTTTCTTCAAGACCTGCGCATTCAACACCAACCTGCAGGATTGGTTCTTTGATAACGATATCACGCAGGTAAGCCGACTTGCGGGCTATACCACGGCACGCGATATCAAGGACATCAAGCTGGTTATCACCGAGAGCAGTGTGAAGTACTTCAAGTTCATGCCAAAGGATATGACCTTCGAGCAGAAGTGCAAGCGCTTTCTCGATGCGCTCTACGAAGGCAAGAACAGCTCTGTCTTCGGTGTGGTCAAGGCTGACCACGATGCCCCGCTGATGGACGGGATGATGGCGTACACCAACTATCAGCTTCTCAACACCATCGGGCTTACCCGCGAGGGCGTCGGCAAGCTCCTTGAGCCGTCCTTTGAGTATCTGCAGGATATGCTGAACCGTTCTCCCTTTCTGCGCTATCAGATCAATATGACCACAGACCACGCCACCATTGCGGAAAATGAAGTCCCCGACCTTGCCAAATACCGCCGTGATACCGTCCTTGATATGAGCTGTCGCACGCCGCTGTTTGAGCAGACCGAGTTCTACAAATCCTTCCGCAGCGACACCGTCAAGTATTTTAAGGAACGGCTGAGAAAAGGACGGATCGCGGTCAGCGGCAACTATCAGGTGTTGTTCGGCAACGCCTACGAATTTCTCTGGGCGCTCACCGATGAGAGCTACGAGCCGACCTTTTCCTTTTCATTGGATGACGGACAGGTCTGCACTACGGGTTTTGCTCACGGTGAAATGGTGCTCTGCGCCCGCAGTCCTCATATCACTATGGGCAACCTCTACCTCGCGCAGAACGCACACTGCTATGACCTTCTGCGCTATTTTAATCTCACGCCCAATATTATTTGCGTGAATGCGATTGAAAGCAATATTCAGCAAAGGCTTAACGGATGCGATTACGATTCCGACTCCATGCTCGTCACGGATGACGAATTGATTATCGCAGGCGTGACCGGTTGCTATGATATTCTCAAAGTCCCCGTCTGCAAAGCAGAACCTGTCGGCAAGACTGACTACGAGAACACACCGAAAAGCCTTGCGGCGCTCGATCAGGTCATCGCGAAAAATAAGATTGGGGAGATCGTCAATCTCTCGCAGTTTCTCAACTGCCTGCTGTGGGACGGGCTCTTCACCGAGCATCATCCGATGGATATTTATCACGACATCTGCATTCTCGCGGTGCTGTCGGGAATGGAGATCGACAAGGCAAAGCGCCTGTACTCCGTCGATTCGGGCAAGGTGCTCTCCCGCCTGCGCCATTACCGCAAGGATTACAAGAAAAATCACGGCGGTAATCTGCCTGCCTTTTACAAATATATCGTGGGTGATGAAAGCCCCGATGCGGGCGAGAACAACGCTCACCTTGAAGCGCCTATGGCTTTTGTTCACGATGCGGCGGATGCCTTTGCCGGCAGAGCAGCCTACACAAGGACGCTTCCCGTGTCCGAGCTGTTCGAGCTTGATCCCACGGACGCAGGTCAGAACGATACGCACAAAAAGCAAAATATCATAAAAGCGGTCAGGGACGCGCACACAAAGATCACGGCGATGCAGACGGCTATGAAGTTTGCCTCGGATGACGAGAAGATGATCCTCTGTGAGGAGGCAAACGAGGTCTACCAAGCCTGCCTCAAAACGGTCTCGCGGAATGTTGCAAACGACCATATTCTCTGCATGCTCATTGACGAGATCGACCATCCCGACAAATCGAAATACGATATCAAGTCGGCGCGGCATCTGCTTTTCGCAAGCCTGCTATACGAGGACAGCCGAAGGCTCCTGTCAAAGCTCAAAACGCCGGAGGACTTCATTCCTTACGACCTGATCAGAGTCGAACCCGAACTCGTTCCCGAAGGCTACCGCACGGAATGGGTTTACGGCTTCCCTCATGCGCATCTGCTGATCAAATAACGAAACAGTACACAAGAGTGTCGAGAGATCGGCACTCTTATTTTTTTCGGGGCTTGCCCCGAACCCCACTTGAAACTTTCTTGAAAGAAAGTTTCAAGACTTCAAAGAACTTTATACAGTTCGTACACAAGCAAATCTGCGTTGTTTTCGGTCGAGTTTACGGAATAAGTTGCCCAGACTTCTTTGACTTTATTTTCGAGCTCTCCCTTGTCTGCATACTCATTTGTTCCGACACCGAGCAAGTAGTCTGTGGATACAGACAAAAGAGCCGCTAACGGAACGATTTGCGAAATGTCGGGCATGGTATTATCGCATTCCCAGTTAGATACGGACTGCGTGGATACGCCGATATGATCGGCAACAAAGGACTGCGATACTCCGGCTTCCTTACGAAGTGCTTTCAGTCGTTGTCCAAAACTATTCATTATGTTCCTCCGTTTGAGTTGTATTGAAACCGGCGCCTGTTTCTGATATTATTATAGCAAAATTTCAAAGAAAAACAATATACTGCACCGTGACTTGAGTTATTACTCTGTTTATATAATTCGTAACGGTCAGCCCCTAAATTTTGCGGTGCAGTAGGCAAAGAAAAAGCGGTCGAAACAACTGCGGGTTGTATATTGCGCCTGAAAATAAACATTGCGGTTCTTGATATCAATGGTGAAGCATGGTATAATGTAACCAAGATAAGCGCTTATCAATCTAAATGAAAGTGGGAACACAATATGCAAATAAATTTGAAAGACAAACTGCGTTCATTGCGCTTACAGAAAAATATCACACAAGAAGCACTTGCTGGTCATCTCGGCATTACACCGCAATCGGTCGGAAAATGGGAGCGCGGCGAAGGCTTTCCCGACATTACACTCTTGCCGCGCATTGCATTTTATTTTGATATAACGGTGGATGAGCTTTTGTGCGTGGATCAGGTAAGAGTGGAAAAAGCAATTGCTGAATATGAACGGCAAGCCGCCATTTATCAAAAAAACGGTGAGAACGAAAAGAACCTTGAATTATGGGAACAGGCGTATGCGGAATTTCCGAACGATTGCCGCGTGATCGAAGGATTGATGTTTGCTATAAACAGAGATGCGGTCTATCCGTGTCCAAAGGACAAAGCAGAACGTATTATTTCACTCGGAGAGAAGCTTTTACAGAAAACCACGGAAGCAAGGCAAAGAGAAAACGCACTTCAGTGCCTTTGTTACACTTATGATGGCATTGACAAGGAAAAAGCTCTGTATTATGCAGATATGTGCGGCGGTTTTTTTGTGACAAGGGAGGAACTCCGGACGACTATTTTAGACGGCGAAGACGGGGTTGAGTCGTGCCAAAGCTATATAGACTCTCTGATCCACACGGCAACAATGACTGCTTTGCGCATGACATCAAAAATTTCTTTTTCACACGAGGAAAAAATCGAGGCATTTCGGTTTGCCATTGACATTATGGAACGTTTGTATGCAGACGGAAATGTGGGATTTTATGCGTTTGACCTGTCGCATTTTTACTCTATGATAGCTTTTGAGTACGCACAAATGCACGATTCGCAAAAAA
Organism: uncultured Eubacteriales bacterium; assembly: GCA_934486825.1. Taxonomy (GTDB): domain Bacteria; phylum Bacillota; class Clostridia; order Oscillospirales; family CAG-272; genus CAKSQF01. The sequence continues at coordinate 10,121 of CAKSQF010000028.1, forward strand.
CGCTTGACGCTTTGGCAGAGAGCTGTCGCTATGCGGTTATTGAAGCGAATCTGAAAGATATGGATTATACAGCGCCTATGGTGAATAGATTGAAGTACAAAAAAGCAAATACGACCAAGAATTATAAGGGGAACGCCTGCAATCTCAGGTTAAAAGCATTGGAGAACAGACAATTTGATTTTGTCAGAGAGGAAGATGCGTTTAAGAGACTCATCGTAATGCTGGAACAAAACGCAGAGTAAATTTTGCGCTGCAGTAGTCAAAGAAAAAGCGATCCAAAAATAGAAAGCGGCTTGTGTTGTAACTATGGCACAAGCCGTTTTTTTGCCGTCAGGGGATTTTCCTGAAGTGGCGGATAAAAGCCGATTATAAGCAAAAAATCAGCCGAAAGTGGGGAGAAAAACCTCAATTTCGGCTGATTTTTGGTCGGAGTGGCGAGGCTCAAACTCGCGGCCTCCGCATCCCAAATGCGGCGCGCTATCAACTGCGCTACACCCCGATAGTTATTAAATTGTGGTCGTGTAAGTGGTCAAATCTGTGGTCAAAAGTTTTTTGCCGAAACACACGGCGGCGGAAAAGCGAGAAAACGCGAGAAAAACGGAGATTTTGCGAGCTTTCGGCGGTCGGCTCATGAGGCGGTCACACGCTCCCAAATGCGGCGCGCTATCAACTGCGCTACACCCCGATAGTTTATTTAATTGTGGTCGTGTAAGTGGTCAAATCTGTGGTCAAAAGTTTTTTGCCGAAGCGGCAACGTGCCGCGATGCTCCTTATACGGTCCGGCCCCGCATGACCGTGATATTTTATCACACAACGCCCATTTTGTCAACCCCTTATTCTCTTCCCCGTCTATTTTTTACCGTTTTTCACTTCAGCATTTATCGTAAATTTGTCAAACTGACGATTTTTCGAAAAACTATTGACATCCGCTTTTTTTTGCATATAATAATAATTAGTTTTCAAACTAATTATATTTGCTCGGAAAGGAGTTTTGGTATTGGAGCTTAAAGAAACCGAAGGAGCACACCATTGTGCACTTTCCCCAACGCCGTTTATGCTCTTGAACGAATGCTCACGTCTTTTCGGTCAGCGCATGCGCAAATATGCCGACGATCAGGGAGTCCCCTACGGCTATCGCGAGCTTCTTATGCATCTTGCGATTCTGAAAGCGCACGGCAAAAGCGGCATTTCCCAATATGAGCTTGCCAGAATGACACGTCTGTCTCCGCCAACCGTATCCTCTACGTTACAGAAAATGGAGCGTGACGGCTACATCACGAGGGAACCCGACGAATCGGATGCAAGGCAGATGCGGGTCAGGCTAACCGGCAAGGGGGAATCAATTGAAAATTCCAATCACGAAAAGGCGCACGAAATCGAACTTACCGCATACAGCGGACTGACCGACACAGAAAAGTGCGAGCTGACTCAAATTCTCAAAAAAATACGTGACAATCTTGCGTGCGGCAACGATATGTCACCGACCGAAAGGTCTGAAAGGCAGGACAACAATTGAAAAGATGGTACAAATACATTAAACCCTATCTTCCGTTTTTTATCCTCGGACCGCTCTGCATGATAATCGAAGTTATCGGTGAGGTTCTCATGCCGAAATATCTTTCGATGATAATCAACGGTGCGAACAACAAAACACTCAGCGTCCCGGGATGTCTCGGAGTTATGGGACTCATGATACTCACGGCAGTTCTCATGATGCTCGGAGGAATCGGCGGTGCCTATTTCGGCGGAAAGGCATCTGTGAACTTTGCCGCCGATCTGCGTTCCGATGTTTTCACGAAGGTTCAGAAATTCTCATTTGCGAACATCGACAAATTTTCATCCGGATCGCTTGTCACACGTCTCACGAACGATGTCACGCAGATGCAGAATGTCGTCAACATGGCACTGCGCATGCTTCTGCGTGCACCCGGCATGCTGATCGGAGGTCTTATAATGGCGATCGCACTGAAGCCGTCGCTATCGGTGGTTTTTGCGGTCACCCTTCCCTTGCTCCTTATATCGGTCATATCGATCATTTCGGTCGGTTTCCCGAGATTTTCGCGTATGCAGACCAAGATCGACGCGCTCAATTCCACCGTTCAGGAGAACATAACGAACATGCGCGTCGTAAAGTCGTTTGTCAGAGAGGATCACGAAAAAAAGAAGTTCGGCAAGGCGAACCGTGATCTTAAGGATTCCGGAATTTCGGCTATGCGCGTCATGATATTCATGTCCCCCGTAATGACATTTTTCATGAATATTACGATCATTGCCGTGATATGGTTCGGCGGGCGCATAGTTTTGTCGGGCGACATGGACATCGGAGATCTTTCGGCATTCATAACCTATGTTTCGCAGATACTTTCCTCACTTATGATGGTAACCGTCATGTTCATGATGTCCTCACGTGCCATTGCCTCCGGCAAGCGCATATGCGAGGTTCTTGACGAGAAACTCGATCTTACCGACGAGGACGCAAAGCAGCCCGAAAAAACGGTTACTTCCGGGCGCATAGAATTCAGAAACGTAAGCTTCCGATATTATAAGAGCAGTACCGATCCGGTGCTCGACAACATCAGCTTCACCGTTGAGCCGGGGATGACAGTCGGCATTATCGGATCGACCGGATGCGGAAAGACCACCCTCGTATCGATGATCCCGCGCCTGTACGATGCGGACAGCGGTGAGGTACTTGTTGACGGAGTGAATGTAAAGGACTATTCCCTGCGCAACCTCAGAGAAGGAGTCGGAATGGTTCTTCAGAAAAACGTCCTTTTCTCGGGAACGATAGAGGAAAATCTGCGCTGGGGAGACGAGCATGCCACCGACGCCGAGCTGACTGCGGCGGCAAAATCGGCGCAGGCAGACAAATTTGTCCGTGAATTCGCAAACGGATACAGGACAGAGCTCGGTCAGGGCGGAGTAAACGTATCGGGCGGTCAGAAGCAACGTCTCTGCATTGCGCGTGCGCTTCTGAAAAAGCCGAAAATACTCATTCTTGACGATTCGACCTCCGCTGTTGACACGGCGACCGAGGCGCAGATACGCAAGGCGTTCGTAAACGAGCTTTCGGGATCGACCAAGATCGTGATCGCCCAGAGAATTTCTTCGGTATGCGATGCCGACATGATAATCGTCATGAGCGACGGAAAGATCACCGGAATCGGCAGACATGACGATCTGCTTGCAAACAACGAGGAATACCGCGAGATTTACGAATCGCAGACCGGAAAGACAGCCGTCTGACAAAAAATCTGATGAAAGGTAAGCAATATCGCTTTTATAAATAAAAATGGCAAGAAATCTTAAATCACTGCAAAAGCAATATTCGGGTTCCGAATCTGCCGGCGGTCCGGGCAGAGGTCCCGGCGGTCCGCGCGGCGGCATGAGAAGGATGCACGGCGGCGGAAAGCCGAAAAACACCGCCAAAACTGTCGGAAGGCTCCTGTCATACATCGGCGGATACAAATATCTGTTTATAGTTGTGCTCCTGTGCATGCTGATCTCGACGGTAACATCACTGATCGGCTCATACATGCTGGCACCGATAATCGACAAGCTCACACTGGCTGTCAAGCCGGACGCCAACATAGAAATGAGCGTTCTCGAAAAAGCCGCCGACAGCGTCATTTCATCCGCAACCGGAACCGTGATTTCGGTTATCGGAGGAAACAGGCTTTCCGAAATAATGGTCTACATCACGACCGCACTTATAATTTTGCTTCTTGTTTATGCCGTAGGCATTGTCACTTCATATCTGCAGGGCAGACTCATGCTCAGAATATCACAGAATGCGATCGAAAAAATACGGAACGATCTGTTCAACAAGATGCAGTCACTTCCGCTCCGATTTTTCGACACACATCCGACCGGAGAGGTAATGTCCCGCTTTACGAACGATGTTGACAACATAGATGTCATGCTCAACAACTCGCTCACCTCGCTTGTTTCAGGAAGCGTCACCCTTATAGGAACATTCGTTTTCATGGTAACCACAAACTGGATACTTACACTTATAACCGTGGTATTCATACCGATATTCGCCTTCGGCGGCGGAGCGATCGCAAAGGCTTCGGCAAAATACTACGGCGGTCAGCAGGCAGCTCTCGGTGCGGTCAACGGATATATTGAAGAATCCGTATCCGGGCAGAAGGTCATAAAGGTCTTCAATCATGAGGACGCCTGCATTGAAGAGTTCGATACGCTCAACGATGACCTGCGTGACAAGCAGTTCAAAGCGCAGTTTTACGGCGGGATCATGGGACCTGTCATGGGCAATACATCGCAGATCAGTTATGCGGTAACAGTGGGAATCGGCGGTGTGATGATGTGCACAACAGGCTTCACAGCCGGTGCGCTGACGGTATTTGTCGGCTATTCAAAGCAGTTTTCGATGCCGATAAACATGATTTCACAGCAGATGTCCAATCTCTTTTCGGCGCTTGCCGGAGCCGAGCGGGTATTTGCGGTCATGGACACCGATCCGGAACCTGCGGACATTGAAGGAGCGGCTGCTCCCGCCGTAATTCACGGCGACGTCACTTTTGACAATGTCACATTCGGGTACAATCCCGACAAGGTAATCCTCAAAAACATTTCGCTGTACGCTCATCCCGGTCAGAAAATCGCATTTGTCGGATCGACGGGAGCTGGCAAGACCACAATCACGAATCTTATCAACCGTTTCTATGACATTGACAGCGGCAGCATCACTATTGACGGCATCGACGTCAGAAGCTACAAGCGCGATTTTCTACGAGAAAACATTGCAATGGTTCTTCAGGACACGCATCTTTTCACCGGCACGGTCATGGAAAACATCAGATACGGCAGGCTCGATGCCACCGACGACGAGGTAATCGCCGCCGCAAAGACAGCCTCCGCACATTCGTTCATCATGAGGCTTTCCGACGGCTACAACACCATGCTTGAAGGTGACGGAGCAAATCTTTCCCAAGGGCAGAGACAGCTTCTTAACATTGCACGCGCCGCGCTCTCAAAGGCCCCGATACTCGTACTTGACGAAGCGACCTCGTCGGTCGATACACGTACCGAGCGTCACATAGAACACGGAATGGACAGACTCATGAAGGACCGCACGACATTTGTAATCGCTCACAGACTTTCGACGGTCCGCAACTCGGATGCGATCATGGTTCTTGAGGCGGGAGAGATAATCGAACGCGGAAGTCATGACCAGCTTCTTGCCATGAAGGGCAGATATTACGAGCTTTACACAGGGAAAAGAGAGCTCGACTGACGCAAAAAATGCAGGCGCAAAAGGCAAATTCTCATAAGGATGTTTTCAAAAATCCATCTAAATCTGCCGATTGAGAGTGCAAACGAAAACACGCAGAATTCAGAAATGAGCTCTGCGTGTTTTTTGTCTACACTTTTCGTCCTTGAAAAACGGTCGAAAAAATGGTATAATTAATTCAGAAAGAATAATCTCCACGGAGGACTCGCCATGCCATACGACAAAGAGACTCGGGATGCGCTTCAGGCGTACTATGAAACGCATGATTTTACCGGAAATATCCCTGTTTTCGATGACAAAAAATATACGCCCGCACAACTGCAGATTTATGCCAAGGCGAAAAAGTTTTTTGCACAGTCATGGCTGAAGCTCCTTCCCGAAACGGGAAATAAGCGCTCGATGAGCAATTTCTCGAAAAACTATCCGCCAAGCTGTCTGAAAGAAGGCGACGCGGCGTACATTGCGGACATGGTTGCCCAAATTATGGGCGATGAGGAACGATTCAAAGCCTCCATCGACAAATTCTTTTCCGACCTGCAGGAGCCGCTTGAAGCCGGATTCAAAGCCTGTGCAAAGGCGCACGGAAAGATACCGGAGGAATTGACCGACGAAGAAATCGAAGATGTTGTGGACAAACTTGCCGGGCTCTTCATGGAAGAAATGATCAACGCGCTGATGATGGCACAGAAAACGCCGGAAATCTTTGCGGCGCTCCATAAGGGGGATACAAAGCTCACGGTGCATGAGGATTTCAACGATTCCGTGTGTGAAAATCACGACAAAATCAATTTTCTGAAAAGATGGACGCATTCCGACACACAGCTTGGTGCGGCATTGTCGCTTGAAGAAGTGATGGAAAGCGGCAGAGATGCCGTTGAAAATGCCGCTGATTTCTTTTCTTCCACCGAAAGCACGGAAGAAGCCTATGCGGAACTGCGAAACGGATTCCTTGCTACGCTGTCGGAGGATGACTGTGCGATTTTCATCATGCGTGAAAAAGGCAAAACGCAGAAGGAAATTGCGGAGGCGCTCGGTTATAAGACGCACAGCGCCGTGACCAAACGCCTGCAAGCTATGCGGGAGCAGTTTGAACTGTATATAAAAGAACAAGGATAAGATATCGACAAATCGGAATTTGCAGGTGTGATTGATGAGAATTGCAGAAGTTACGGAAAACAAAAAACAATATCTTGATTTGCTCCTATTGGCGGATGAGCAGGAAGATATGGTTGACCGTTATCTCTATAAAGGTAAAATGTATGTTCTTGATGATGACGGAGTGAAATGCGAGTGTGTCGTAACGGACGAAGGAAATGGAATACTTGAAATTAAGAATATCGCTACAGTTCCCCCATTTCAGCGAAAAGGCTATGCCAAAGCGCTGATTGAATTTCTTGTTGAAAAATACCGCAGACAATTTTCGATACTGCAAGTGGGAACCGGCGACAGCCCGTTGACGATACCCTTTTATGAAAAATGTGGCTTTGTACGCTCGCATATCGTGCCAAATTTCTTTACGGATCATTATGATCACCCGATATATGAGTGTGGTGTACACCTTGTAGATATGGTGTATTTGCAAAGACCTCTATAAAATAAATTCCTGTTTGTCGATTTGACATCATAAACACATCCACAAAAAGTCGGACAGCTGTCGTTATCAGAAAGTTTCCCGGACTTGTCTCCCCTTGCATGGCATTGTGCTCGGGAAAAAACAAAAAATGAGATAGCCATAAAAAATTGACATAGCATTTCTGCTGAAACGCATTTTTCTCATACGCATCCGCACCATTAACCGCACCGGCGGTGTAACCAAAATCGAGATTGTTCCGGACGGTGATTTCTGCAAAGACTTTTTGGCTGAGCGATAGAAAAATTCCAAAATGCATGGTAAAATAATCTTGTAAGAACGCAAAAGCGGGCGATGTTAATTTGCGTTGCTTGAAGCAACGCAGCTTTCTGCACTATAATGAGAGTGCAAAGGAGGAAATCACTATGTTTCAGGATAACTTAAAAGCACTTCGCAAGAGAAAAGGTATCACGCAGGAAGAACTGGCGACAAGGCTGAATGTCGTAAGGCAGACCGTTTCAAAATGGGAAAAGGGTCTTTCCGTTCCCGACTCCGAATTGCTGATAAAGCTGGCGGAGATTTTAGAGGTACCGGTAAGCCGGCTGCTCGGCTCAAAAATCGAAACGGCGGAACAGCCGGATGCTTTGGCGGAACAGCTTTCCAGAATCAACGAACAGCTTGCAATCAAAAACAGGCGTGCGAAAAGAGTTTGGAAAGCAATAGCCTTCATCGTCAGCGGCATTATTGCCGTATATATACTGATTTTAATTCTCGCAACCGTCTTTACCTTTTCTCCCGACTCATCCGGCACAACAACAGACCGCTCGCAGTTTACTGATGTGGTCGTGGAAAAGGATTGAAAATCCGATAATTTTATCACTGCGGCGCGGGAAATATCCCGCGCCGCAACTGTTTTTTCACAATGGCAGTAATTATCGCTTGATATCACACGATAAATGTCTTTTCATCTTGGAGCGGAGAGCGGCGGTTCAAAAACGATGAGGCTTTCGGTTATGAAAGCTCTTTTCCGTCGGTGGAGATTGTGACAATCTGCCACGGGATAAATTTCCCGCTGTTTTTCAGAGCGGTTATCGCCGCCTGCGCAAGCCCTCCGCAGCAGGGAACCTCCATACGCACGACGGTGACGCTTTTTATATCGTTTTCGCGGATAATCTCGGTCAGCTTATCGGCATAATCCACACCGTCCAGCTTCGGACAGCCGACAAGCGTAATGTGCCCCTTGATGAATCTCTCATGAAAAGCCGCATACGCATATGCCGTGCAGTCGGCGGCGATGAGCAGCTTTGCTCCGTCAAAGTACGGTGCGTTCACGGGAACAAGCTTTATCTGTACCGGCCATTGAGAAAGACGGCTGACCTGTCCCGCGGGCATCGCCGCGGCGTTTTCGCTTTCGTTATGCTCAATCCTTCTTGATTTTGTTCCCGGGCAGACACACGGCAGAGTCATCCCTTCTTTTTTCATTTTTTCCTGCATCATTTTCTGCTTGTTTGCCTTGACCGCGGCTTCATCATAGGCGGCGGCTTCGCGCTCCACGAAGGTGATCGCGCCCGTGGGACATGCGGGCAGACAGTCGCCCAGACCATCGCAGTAATCATCCCGCATCAGCTGCGCTTTTCCGTCTATCATGGCGATCGCTCCCTCGTGACATGCGGCTGCACATGCTCCGCAACCGTTGCATTTATCCTTATCAATTTCAATAATTCTTCTCTTCATAAAAATCTCCTTGCTTTTTTGCCTATATTATAGTATAATAGAATCAACAAGTCAGTTGAATTTTCAACGAAAGAAGTTTTTTATGAAAGAATTTTTACCTGTTATCCACTCCTCCCAGTTGTTTTCGGGAATTGCAGAGGAGGAGCTTGAACCGATGCTCTCCTGCCTTGAAGCAAGGCGGGAAGCCTTTCCGAAGGACGCTTTTCTGCTCCGCGTCGGAGACACGGCGGAATCCGTGGGAATCGTTTTGTCCGGAAGCATAATTATCATACAGGAGGATATCTGGGGAAACCGAAATATTCTCTCAAAAGCGGGGCAGGGGCAGGTTTATGCCGCCGCCTTTGCCTGCGCGCCCGGTGCGGTGCTGAATGTGAGCGTCGTTGCCGAAACGCCGGTTACGGTAATGCTTCTGAATATCAGACGTATTCTCACCGTCTGCTCTTCCGCCTGTGAGCATCACAACCGCATCATACGAAATCTGCTGGCGGAGCTTGCCGAGAAAAATCTGCTTCAGAACGAAAAACTCACCCACATGGGGCAACGGACAACAAGGGGCAAGTTGATGTCGTACCTTTCTGCTGAGGCACAGCGTCTCGGTCGATATGAATTCGACATTCCGTTTTCAAGGCAGCAGCTGGCGGATTATCTCGCCGTGGAACGCAGCGGGCTTTCGCTTGAGCTCGGAAAAATGCAGAAGGACGGACTGCTGGAATTTCATAAAAATCATTTTGTTCTCAAATTATAAGGACATTTGCGGAGGTTCGATTATGATAAAAATACTTTTGGTGGAGGACGATAAAACGATCGTCGCCAACCTGACCGAATATCTGAACGGTGCAGGATATATTGTACGAAGCGTGTCCGGACAGGCTGCCGCTATGGCGGTGCTGGCGGAAGAAAAGGCGGATCTGGTGCTGCTTGACGTGTCCTTGGCGGAGGGCAACGGCTTTTCCGCGTGCAGAGCTATCAAATCCGAATTTGACCTGCCCGTCATTTTTCTGACCGCCTCCGGCGATGAGTACAGCACCGTTACGGGCTTTGACCTCGGTGCCGACGATTATATACCGAAGCCGTTTCGTCCGAGAGAGCTTCTTTCCCGCATCAAAAACGTTCTCCGTCTCACCGGCAGTACGGGAAAGACCGTAAGGCTCGGCGATGTGGTGGTGGACACCGAAAAAGGCACGGCAATGAAAAATAACAAAGACCTGTTTCTTTCTGCGCTGGAATACCGTCTTTTGTTGGCTTTCATCAACAATCGCGGGATCGTGCTTACCCGCGAGCGGCTGCTTGACTCGATGTGGGATGTTGCGGGCACTTATGTAAACGACAATACGCTGACGGTATATATCAAGCGTCTGCGTGAGAAGATCGAGGACGACCCCGCCGAGCCGAAAATCATTCAGACGGTCCGTGGGATCGGATACAAGGTGGACGCATGATGAAGCTTTTGAAAAACAAAGAGGTGCGCGGCGCACTGCTGTGGCAGCTTTCCGTCTCCGCAATTGCCTGTCCCCTCTGCTTTCTGTTCGACCTCCGTGCCGGACTGACGGCTGTCGTTCTTTCTCTGCTCCTTATGCTGATCTACTGCATCGGCACTTACAAGAGGTATCGAAGGATTGCCTCCCTTGCGGATGATATCAATCATGTTCTGCACGGCGACAGCCCGATTGATTTTGATAATTATTCAGAGGGCGAGCTGAGTATTCTCCACAGCGAGATCTACAAGATGACGGTCCGTCTGCGTGAGCAACAGCAAAAGCTATTAAGCGACAAGGAGTATCTGGCGGATTCCTTGGCCGACATATCACATCAGATCCGCACGCCGCTGACCTCGATAAATCTGCTGGTGGAACGGCTGTCGGTGTCCGGTCTGACCGATGAATGCAGACATCAGCTCACAAACGAGCTTTTCGGGCTGCTCGACCGCATTGACTGGCTTATCACCACCCTGCTGAAAATATCAAAGCTGGACGCCGGAACAGTACAGTTCAACAAAGATACGGTCAGCCTGGAAATGCTGATAAATAAGTCCTGCGCTCCTCTGCTCATACCCATTGAGCTTCGCGGGCAGGAGCTGTGCATCCATGCGGACGGGGCTTTCCGGGGAGATCTCTCGTGGACGAGCGAGGCCATCGGCAATATTGTGAAGAACTGCATGGAGCACACCCCCGAGGGCGGCAGGATTCAGATCGAGGCAACCGAAAACGCCCTGTATTCCGAAATTATAATTAAGGACAACGGCACGGGCATTTCTCCGGAGGATCTGCCGCACATCTTTGAGCGCTTTTACAAAGGAAAAGACTCCGACGGTAAGAGCTTCGGTATCGGGCTTGCCCTTTCACGCATGATTATTGCAGGGCAGAAAGGCACAGTCAAAGCGGAAAATCGGAAAAACGCGGGTGCTATGTTTACTCTCCGCTTTTATAAGGGAAC
>CAKSQF010000029.1 GCA_934486825.1 uncultured Eubacteriales bacterium
GCAACCGCTATCGTAGCAGTTATCGCTGTTCTTACTCTCGCAGGCACAATGGTAGCCGCAAAGAAGAGACACTGATTTTTCGTGAAAAATGTATCGCTGTCGCAGGCTGTGAGCCGATCGCATAAGCGACCGTCACGGTTACGCGGTACATACGCGGATGCAGTTGCTCCGAAATAATATGAACAGGCTTCCGCAGATCGGGTGATCGGTCAGCGGAAGCTTTGCTTTTCGGAGACGCAAGCCGTTTTTCAGTCGCCGCGGACCGACAAAATCGGGCGCACAAGGCGGCGGAAGATCCGAAACACCCGCCGTTCTCCGGGCGTTTATTCGCCGTGCGCTGAATTATCCGCGCAAGCGCAGGCAGTAAAAAGCGCAAATGCAAAGTGCAGGATATGTACAAATTCACGATATGTGAAATGTACAATATATGCAATGCACAATATCGTGCATGCACGATATCATGCATTTGCATATGCCTTCCGACCACGCCGCCGACCGCTTTTTGTCACAAGAGCGGAGCTCCCGCGTTTTCGCTCCCACTCTTCCCTGTCCGTGTGCAGGTTTTTCCCTTTTGTCATTTCCGTTTCCACCCTCCGGCAGTTGCTACATGCGCGTATCTCCGACCGATATGCCGTCTCCGAAACTGCCGCGGCTTTACCTTTCTTACACCGCTTCGACTCCGTGCGAAACTCGGAATTTGCGGGAAAGTCGTGAGTTTTTGCGGCAAGTGGCGGAAATGTTAATATCGGTTGCTTGATTTTGTGCCTGCGACCGATTATAATTTTGTTATCGAAGACGAAACGAGGTAAAAATACATGCTTTCCGAAAACATAAGAAAACTGAGAAGATCAAAAGGATTGTCACAGGAGGAGCTGGCAGTCAGACTGAATGTTGTGCGGCAGACCGTCTCGAAGTGGGAGCAGGGACTGTCCGTGCCCGATTCGGACATGCTGATTGCCATTTCGCGCGAGCTTGAAACGACGGTCGCCGTTCTGCTCGGCGAGAGCGGCGCGGACGAAGGCAAGGGCATACAGGACACAGCGGAGCTTGCCGAAAAGCTTGAGGCGATCAATTCCGAGCTTGCGCGGCGAAAAATTGTGCAAAGGAGAGCGCTTTTCTGCTTTTTCGTGATTGTCTGCACGGCGGTGGTTCTGACATTTGCGGCGCTTGCGATATTGAAAAGTCCTTATCTCGGGTGGGACACGGGCGACCCGGAAACCGCCGTTTTTGTCGCGGGATTTCATCTGTTCGAATTTGTCTTTGTAAGAGTCGCTCCCTTTCTGTTCGCAGGCTCGCTTATCGGCGTGATCCTGACCTGCAAAAAAGGGATAAGGTGACACCGATGTCCGAGCGGTCAATGCGGGATCACTTCAATTTTGCGCCGTGTCCGAATCGCCGCGCGATAAGTAAAAAATCCGTTTTTTCTCGTATACGGCTCAAAAAACGGCGGATTGATTCGATTTAAACACAGATTTCAACCAAATAAACCGACGCTTTTGTTAAAAGCTTGACAAAGGCGTCGGTTTTTGCTGTGTGCAAGACAGGGTTCGGCGATCGGTGCAAGCGGTCGGGTAAATCGCCGCCGATGGCCGGAACGTCTGTCCGCGGCAACTCCGACGGCAGTTCGCGGCAACTCCGACGACATCCGACTGCCGTCCGAAGTAATCAGACGACATCCGACTGCTGTCCGAAGTAATCAGACGGTAGTCGGGATGTTTGCTTCGTCTGCCGATCGACGGCGGCGGGCGCTCAATATGTATTTATATGAATCCGAAGCATGTAATCGCGTGCGGTATTCCGACAGTCTATGCGGTTTTGTGTGCTGTGTTGTCCAATATGCCAAATAATGGAAACAAAAATCGGATGCCGAATAAACAGATCGGAAAATGGGCATAATAACACAATAATCGGGAAAAGAGGTCAAACGATGTGGCTTGTTTATTCGGCGGTATCCGCTTTTTTTGCGGGTCTTATACCCGTTCTCGGTAAAAAAGCAGTTGCGGAGACGTCTGCGGAGTTTATATCGTTTGCAAGAAACGGTTGTGCGCTTGTTTTTGCGATGATTGTTCTGCTTATTTCGGGTGACCGACCGATTCTGCACTTCCCTTCCCTTCTTTTTTTCGGTCTTGCGGGTATCTGTGAGCTTGCGTCATGGCTGTTTACTTTCAGACTTATCGATCGCTGCCGTTTATCGGTAGTTGCACCTCTTGACAAGGCGACTGTTGCCACAGTGTTTTTTCTCTCATATATGTCGGGGGTCGCCGCGGTCGGAGCGCAACAGCTTATTGCTTCGGGCGTAATAGTCGGCGGTGTGCTTTTTATACTGCTTTTTGCCGACTCCTTCTGTCGTGACACCGAAACCGTCTTTTTTCTAATTGCGGCACATCTCTTTTCCGCCTTGTCGCCGATTTTTTCACGTGCCGGACTCATGCAGAATCGGATGTCGGCGTACAGCGGTCTTTTTGTGCGGAATCTTTTCGGATTTATTTTTGCCGCACTGCTTTTTGTGTTATCAATCCACAGATTGTGGAGATTCGGCGTAGCGGCAGATTTCCACAGCCTGTGGAAATCTGCAAAAACAACAATGTTTTCAATGGCGTCCGGACTATCGGGCGCTGTATCATGGATGTTTTATTACATGGCACTGACCGATGGCACCGTCGGAACGGTTCAGGCTGTCGCAAAGCTCGGTTTTCTTGTTACCCTTTTTTTCTCGCGTGTTATATACAAGGAAAAAATCGGGAAAAAGGTCCTGATCGGCTACGGAATTATTCTGATCGGCGTTCTGATTCTGCTTTTTTGATAAAAACATTCATTCTTCCCTTTTCTTTCGGCATTTTTCTCTTTTGATTTGTGGTAGTATTATAGAGGCGGCAAAAGCCGCCCTATAATATTATGTGAGGATCGTGATTCTATGTTATCATCCTTTTTTTCGGACAGGAAGAGCCGCGTGCGGGTTTGCCGTATCGACTGCGAGCGTATAATTATTCCCGATTGCGGCGACAGACCGGGCAGTGATTCGTTGTCGGTAACGTCACTTGCCGCAAGTATATCAAAAATCGGTTTGTTGCAACCCCTTTTGGTTGTCAGAAACCGCCGCTTACATAATTATACTCTGCTCTGTGGCAGACGACGTCTGACCGCGGTGAAAATGCTCGGCTTGAAGTCGGCTGATTGCATTGTCCTTGATTCGGTCGATTATCCGCCCGAAACGTATCTCTTTGCCGAAAATTTCTTCTCTTATGATCTATCCGCATACGATTTCGGCAGACTGGCGGTTAAAATCGGTTCGGATGCCGCTCTTGACAACCGTGAGCTTGCCGAAATGCTGTCTATTTCGCCTGCAAAGCTCCGGGCTTTAATGGACCGAAAAGCAGAGCCGAAATTCAATACAGCAGGAAGTAAATACATAATCAAAGACCTCCGGCTCTTCCATAACAGTCTCAAAAAGCTTGTAGCGACGCTGACATCATCCGGTCTTAACGCAGATCTGACCGTAGACGAAGAAAACGACGCTTTTTCGTTTGTAATCAGAGTCAATGCAGGCGAATGTGTTTCACGTGAAACATGAGGGAAAGTAAAATTGCGTTTCACACGAATGTTTCACGTGAAACAAATTTCACATAAAAGAGTAAAAAATCCGAAAAGACTATTGATTTAGAGATGATTCTGTGCTATAATTAGCAAAATGAAATTTATGCGGGGTGGTGATAAAAGAATGGGGAAAATAATTGCATTTTCCAATCAAAAAGGCGGGATCGGCAAAACCACTTCTGCGGTTAATGTTGCCGCATCGGTCGCGCTGAAAAAGAAAAAAACATTGCTCGTTGATCTTGATCCGCAGGGAAATGCCACAAGCGGTGTCGGAGTAAGCAAAAAAGGCGATCTTCCGTCGGTTTATGAATTGTTGATAGGCGAAAAAACCATTGAAGAAACCATTGTCAAGACCGATTTCGGCGATCTTTGGGTAATTCCTTCGAATATAAGGCTTGCGGGAGCCGAAATTGAGCTTGTAGGAAGCGAAAAAAGGGAATCGCTCCTGAAAAACGAGCTTGAGAAGATAGCCGACAGCTTTGATTACATAATAATTGACTGCCCGCCGTCGCTCGGTATCCTGACGCTCAATGCACTTGCGGCTGCCGACGGTGTAATTATACCTATGGTATGCGAATATTACGCGCTCGAAGGACTTTCACAGCTTGTTCTGACTGTCAAACAGATAAAAAAGAACTACAATCCGAAGCTTGAAATAGTCGGAATCCTTATCACAATGTACGACAGACGGCTCAATTTGTCCAAAATGGTGGAAAAGGAGCTTGAAAAGTATTACGGCGACAAGATTTTCAGGACACGAATCAAGAGAAACGTGCGCCTTTCGGAGGCTCCGTCCTACGGACAACCCGTATTTTATTATGACAAGCTTTCGAGCGGCACAGAAGAGTATCTTGCGGTCGCGACCGAGCTTATCAAACGCATTTAAAAGGAAGGGAAGATGAAAATGGCAAAGAAAACGGGGCTGGGAAGGGGACTTGATGCCCTTTTTGCCGAAACAAATGAGTCGGCAAACGAGGAAAAAGCGCCGGTTACCCTGAATCTGTCGCTGATACAGCCGAGAAGCGGTCAGCCGAGAAAGCATTTTGACAAGGATGCGCTTGCGGTTCTTGCGGATTCGATAGCCAGAAACGGGCTTATACAGCCGATTGCAGTAAGGGCAACAGCTAACGGCTACTACGAGATAATAGCGGGAGAGAGACGCTGGCGCGCGTCAAAGCTTGCGGGTCTTACCGAGGTTCCGGTAGTAATTATCGATTCGGACGATCTGAAAACCGCCGAGCTTTCGCTTATCGAAAACATTCAGCGCGAGGATCTGAACCCGATTGAGGAAGCTATGGCGTACAGATCGCTTATAAACGATTACAAGCTGACGCAGGAGGAGCTTTCGACAAGGCTCGGACGGTCGCGCACGGCAATCGCAAACACAATGCGTCTGCTTGATCTGCCCGACGACCTGTCCGAAAAGGTCGCCTCCGGTGAGCTCAGCGAGGGTCACGGACGGGCATTGCTCGGACTTCGTGACAGATCGAAGCTTTCGGAGACCGCAAAGGCGGTCGCCGAAAGGGAATTGTCGGTCAGACAGACCGAGGAGCTTGTCAGAAGGCTCAACGAAAGCTTCGGAAAAACAAAAAGCGACGAGAGCGGGGCTTCTGTCCGTGATGTTGATTATATAGCCGAGCTTGAAAAGCGGATCAGAAACAGCATCGGACGATCCGTCAGGATAGTCGAGGGAAGAAAAACAAAGAAAATCGAGATCGAATACACCGACAATGCCGATCTTGACGCACTTCTTCGTCAGTTGTGCGGAGCCGATTTTTTCAACGAATGAGAAATAGTGTACAATAATATATAAAAGCGAGGAATAAAAATGTTAGACATAAAGTACATCAAGGAAAAACCCGAGGAAGTAATCGCGAGACTTGCAAAAAAAGGCAAGGACGCAAAGGAGGACATTGCGGCGATAATCGAGCTTGACGACAGGCGCAGAGCGCTTATCGGCGAGACAGAACAGCTCAAAGCGGAGAAGAACAAGACGTCGAAGCTCATTCCGCAGTACAAGAAAGAGGGAAGAGACACCACCGGAATATTTGCGGAAATGAAGAAGCTCGGCGATACCATCACCGAAAACGACGCAAAGCTCAAAGAAACCGAGGAAAAGTTAAGCGGCATACTGCTTTGCCTGCCGAACCTTCCCGACGACGATCTGCTCCCCGGCGGCAAGGAAAACAACCAGCCGCTTCGTTACTGGGGCGAGCATCGCACCTTTGATTTTGAACCGAAAAATCATGTTGATCTCTGCACAAATCTCGGACTGATCGACTATCCGCGCGGAACAAAGCTTGCAGGCTCCGGCTTCTGGATCTATCGCGGGATGGGCGCAAGACTTGAGTGGGCGCTTCTGAACTATTTCATTGAGACTCACATCGCCGACGGCTACGAAATGATTCTGCCGCCGCACATGCTTGAATACGAGTGCGGACTCACGGCGGGGCAGTTCCCGAAATTTGCCGACGAGGTCTATAAGATAGAAAACCCGACCGACGGAAGAGTGCATTACATGCTCCCGACCGCCGAGGCTGCGCTTGCGTCGATTTACAGGAACGAAATACTCAGCGAGTCCGATCTTCCGAAAAAAATGTTCTCCTATACTCCCTGCTTCCGCCGCGAGGCAGGCTCCTACCGCTCTGATGAGAGAGGAATGGTCAGAGGACACCAGTTCAACAAGGTCGAAATGTTCCAGTATACACTGCCCGAGGCAAGTGACGCCGCGTTTGAAGAGCTTGTCGCGAAAGCCGAGAACCTTGTGAAGGGACTCGGATTCCACTTCCGCACGGTCAAGCTTGCCGCGGAGGACTGCTCGGCATCTATGGCGCGCACCTACGATATCGAGATAAACATTCCTTCGATGAACGGATACAAGGAAGTTTCGTCGGTTTCCAACGCACGCGATTACCAGGCGCGCCGCGGAATGATACGCGTAAAGCGTGCCGACGGCAGGATAGAGTATGTGCATACCCTCAACGGCTCGGGTCTTGCGACATCGCGCGTGCTTCCCGCACTTGTCGAGCAGAACCAGAACGCGGACGGTTCGGTAAACGTCCCCGACGTACTCAAAAAGTGGGTCGGCGTTGACGTTATCCGCCCGGAAGGGAAGTAATTCCCGATCGGAACGCCGAGCTGTGCTTTTCGACCGATAATCCCACAATCTGTGGAAAAGTGTGTGGACAACTGTTGAAAAGTGTGCAAAACTTCGGGAAAGCCGAAAAAAATCCCGAAAAACGAGTGTTATAAATGAAATCCCGACGAAGCGCTGTGCTTCGTCGGGATTTTTGTGTAAATATTGTCGCGGTCAGTCGCAGACGAATATCCACAGGATTGTGGATCCCACAGAAGTGTGGATTGTCGCACAAAAGGTCGCAACCACCCGGTTCGGTGTGAATCGTGTCGCGCGGATTTGTACCGAACCGTCCGGAAGTCGGTCGGTGACTGTCAGTTCTTTTTCCACCTCGTACCGTTCTTTGTATCCTGAAGAGTAATGCCCATTGCCGACAGCTCCGCTCTGATCTCGTCGGCGCGTGCAAAATTCTTTGCCGCCTTAGCCTCGGCACGCTCCGCAATCAGCGCTTCGACCTTGTCGGCAAGCTCACGATCGGCGGCAGTCTCGCCTATGAAGCCGAGCAGATTGCCGAGCTCAAGGAAAATATCCCCCGCCTTCTTTGCCGCCTGTTTTGTCGGCGAAGTCGCAAGATAAGAGTTCAGCTCGCGCACGATCTCAAACAGCTCCGATACCGCATCCGCCGTGTTGAAATCGTCGTCCATACGGTCGATGAAGTTCTGTCTGTGCGCCTCCAGCGAGCCGATGACCTCTGCCGGAAGATCGTCCGACCCATCGGGCGCGTCCTTGAGATAAAAGGCAAGACTGTCCGCGCAGTTCTGTATGCGTTCGATCGAATTTTTTGCCGCCTCAATGACCTCTGTGCTGTAATTGATCGGCTTTCTGTAATGGCTTGACAGCAGGAAGAATCTGATCGCGGGATAGCCGTAGACGGCGGCGACATCGCGTACCGTGAAGAAATTGTTCAGCGATTTGGACATCTTCTGATTGTCCACATTTATAAATCCGTTATGCATCCAGTAGTTCGAGAACACACAGCCGTTTGCCGCCTCCGACTGTGCGATTTCGTTTTCGTGATGCGGGAAGGTCAGATCGACTCCGCCGCAGTGCAGATCGATGGTTTTGCCGAGATATCTGCCGACCATCGCCGAGCACTCAATGTGCCAGCCGGGTCTGCCCATGCCCCACGGCGACTGCCATGCCGGTTCACCCGGCTTTGCCGCTTTCCAGAGCGCAAAATCAAGCGGGTCTTCCTTTATCTCGCCGACCGCGATGCGTGCGCCCGATTCAAGGTCTTCGATCGGCATATGCGAAAGACAGCCGTATTTTGCGAACGATCTCGTTCTGAAATAGACGTCTCCGCTCCCGGTCGCGTAGGCGTGACCGCTCTTCACAAGCTTTGACACCAGCCCGATGATCTGTCCGATGTTCTCGGTCGCGCGCGGGTGAATGTCGGCGGGGTGAATCCCAAGTCCTTTTGCGTCGGTGAAGTATTCGGCGATGTAACGGTCGGCAATGTCGGCGACCGTTACACCCTCCTCGTTTGCTTTCTTTATCATTTTGTCATCGACATCGGTGAAGTTCTGTACAAATGTAACATCATATCCGCGATATTCAAGATAACGGCGGAACATATCAAACACGACAAAGCATCTTGCGTTTCCGATGTGGAAAAAGTTGTAGACGGTCGGACCGCAGGCATACATCTTCACCTTGCCCGGCTCAATTGTTGTAAATTCCTCTTTTTTTCTGGTAAGATCATTGAATATCTGCATTTTTTTCGTCATTCTCCTTTGTTTTTTCTTCAAGCGCTCCGATTCTTGCGGACAGCTCGGATATTTCCTTTGCGACGGGGTCGGGGATGTTGAGCTGATCGAGGTCCTGCACGACCCGCTCGCCGCGCAGTCTTACTACCTTTGCGGGTATGCCGACCGCGGTTGAATTTGACGGGATCTCGGAGAGCACGATCGCGCCCGCGGCGATCTTTGCGTTGTCGCCCACCTTTATCGGACCGAGCACCTTTGCACCCGCTCCGACCATGACATTGTTGCCGATCGTCGGATGGCGCTTGCCCGTGTGTTTGCCGGTTCCGCCGAGCGTGACGCCCTGATATATGGTGCAGTCGTCGCCGATGACCGCGGTTTCGCCGATCACGACTCCCGAGCCGTGGTCAATGAAAAGTCCCTTGCCGATGACGGCACCCGGGTGTATCTCTATCCCGGTGAGGAATTTCATTCCCTGGCTGATCGCACGCGCCGACAGGACAAAGCCGTGCTCATGCAGGGCGTGGGTCAGCCGATGCGCGGTGACCGCGTGAAATCCCGAGTAAAGCGTAACCACCTCGACCGTACCGGTCGCGGCGGGGTCTCTTTCCTTGATCTGTTCGACGTCGTAGGCGATCTCCCCGATCGTCTTTTCGACGCTTTTCTTTGCCTTGCGGAGCCTTTTTACAAGCTCGTCGCCAAGTTCTGCTGCTTTTTTCATTTGTATATGAATCCTTTCGGTAAAAGTCCTTCCGACAAAAAAATCCGATAAAAAAACGCCCTGCGGGAATAAATATCCCACAAAGGCGACTTTTTCGCGGTTCCACTTTGATTTGTAACTCATCTGCCCTTAACGCGGGAAACGGACAAGGCTACCCCATACGGCTCGCTTTGTCGGCTCGCGGATGCACAGACCGTCCCGTTTTGCTCCGCTTCCAGCCATGGCGGCGCTCTCTGTGAAAACTTCCGACGGTTTCTTTCCGGTCGTTGCCTTTGATTATTTTGTTTTATGTCCGATCCGACCGTGTCCGCCTCTGTCGCCTCACGTCAGGCAAGCGGGCATCAATCTGTCTTTCGGACCTTCCGCCCTGCACGGCACATGCGGGACGGTGCGTCTGCGGATATCGGGAAAGCCGTCCGGGATGTGTACAGACAATACAAACCCGCATCCGACCTCCGTCACTCTGCATTATACACGATTTTTGCCGATTTGTAAACAGTTTTCTGAAAATATATAAAATTTCCGATCGGACGTTCATTCGCGGCTTCGGCGCGTGCCTATGGCGAGAACGCTGTCAAGCATTATTCTTGCGTCGTTTGTCCGCATATAGCCGTAGAGCGACTTGCGCAGATCGATCTTCGCTTCGTCGCAGGTTGCGGCGCAGAGCGCGGACATCACCTGCACCGAACGCTCGGAGATTGCCGCGTCCTTCGGAACGAGAAAGAGCCATTTTTCCTCTCTGTTGTCGTATACCGTCGGGTAGACCGCCTTTTCGTCGGCGGCTGCAAGCGGAATCGGGAGCAGTGACCATGCGTCGCAGGCCTCCGCAAGCTCTGCCGCCTCGTCGATTCTGCCGATATAGAAGAGTGACCCGCCCTCTTTGAAGGCTTCCTTTGCGTTTTCCGTAATCAGTTTTTCGCCGAGCCTTCCGGTGATGCCGTCAATAATCGCAGCCGTTTCCTTGTCGGGCTTCAACAGGCTTCCGTCCTTCGCAAATATCTCGCTGTATGTCCTGCCGTATATCGACTGTATCAGATAGGGAAGCGGAATATCGGTTGCAAGCGAGCCTTTTTCGGCGAGCGAGACAAGGCTGTCAAGCTCCCATCTTCCGTTTTTGCAGAGCGAAAACAGATCGTCCGCTCCCGCCGACGCGGCGAGCTTTTTGTTGTAGTAGACGCAGAGGGTTGCCTCGGGATGGCAGAGCGCGTCACCATAGACCGCATAGCAGTCGTCCCCGTTGTAAAAATCGGTGACCGAGCTGTCGAAATAGTATGCCGTGCGGTCGAAAAAAGCGGTCTTTGACAGATTCAGGACCAGCTTTTCGGAGATGAGAGTCTCCGCGAGCGATGCGGGAACGACCAGCAGATCGGCGGTGTATGCGTAATTTTTGATATTTTCGGCAAGTGTGGGTACAAGCTTGTCGTAATCCAGCGTGAAGGGCGCGATCTTAAGAGTATATTTGTCGGATACCGCCGAGATCCGCGCCGCCGCCGACGCATATGTCGTCATGTCCTCGGTCTGCCAGATCGGATTTTTTCCGATGCTGTCCGAGGTCACGGTTGCGATAAGGAAAATATCTCCCTCGCAGTCGGTATCGGCAAGCTGATCGAGCGCGGTTTTCGGGTCAAGACCCGCTGCAGGCGTGTAATAGGTCACCTCCGCAGAGCTGACCGGCACCTTTGTGACCGCGGCGGACGGCACCGACGTCGGGGCTGTGTCCCCCGATATCCGTATGTCTCTGACAA
This sequence comes from uncultured Eubacteriales bacterium, assembly GCA_934486825.1. Taxonomy (GTDB): domain Bacteria; phylum Bacillota; class Clostridia; order Oscillospirales; family CAG-272; genus CAKSQF01. The sequence goes on from CAKSQF010000029.1 coordinate 10,900, forward strand.
AGGCGGAGCAGGAGGTCAGCGCTGTCGTCAGTGCAAGAGCTGCCGAGACAGCCGAAAAAACTTTTTTCACTCCGATACTCCTCCTTTCATAATATGCAGTATAAGGCACTGATTACAGTATAAATGCAAAATATGAACAAATCAAGCGGCAAAAATGAAAGAATCTCTCCTATTCTCCGCGTTCGGGAGTGAATATGCGCTCATTGCCCGACATGTCGGTCAGAATGAGCATCTTGCCGCCGTCAAGCAGGAAACGGTATTCCTCGCTTCTGCCGCCGACATCTATTCTGATGCGGTCGCCGTCGGTCGTGTAGCTCCCCGATTTTTCGGTTTTTTGTCCGGCGGGACTTTCGCGCGTGAAGAACACACAGCTTCCGATGCCGTCCTCGGGTTTTCCGAAAACGTATCCGCAAAGCTCCTCGGGGCAGAACCAGCTTCCCTCGGGAGTCTGCGGTCTGTCCGGCTCTTTGCTTTCGGGAGTCAGTCCGGAGACGTCGCCGGGGGCGAATCCCCTTCTGCACGAGCAGAGGCAGAGCAGGGTACATATTGCAAGCACGACCGCCTGAGCACGGCGCGCAAAAGATCTTTTTTTCATAACGGATGTTTATCCTTTCGGCTTTTTGTCACTATATACAATTTTACATCAGAATACGGGTGTATGTCAAGCATTTTTCTCCCACGGGCGAAAATTTACGAAAAAACTTGTTTTTTTTCAAAAAAATCAGAAAAAAAGACTTGTATTTGAGGAAAAAACAATGTATAATATATGAATAATTCAGTGAGAGTACCGAAAGGAACACTTAAAACATGGAACGAACCGAAATCAGATCGATCATTGATGACCCCGCTGCATATGCGGGCAGAAAGATTACCGTCTGCGGATGGGCGAGAACGATAAGGGCGTCGAACGCCTTCGGATTCATTGAACTCAATGACGGTTCCTGCTTCAAAAATCTTCAGGTGGTTTTTGAGGATTCGAAAATAGATAATTACAAAACAATAGCAAAACAGAATGTCGGTGCCGCTCTCTCGGTCGAGGGCGAGCTGGTGCTGACTCCGGACGCAAAACAGCCGTTTGAGCTGAAGGCGGACAGAGTTTGTGTCGAGGGTGCGTCCGCTCCCGATTATCCCATGCAGAAGAAGGGACAGTCGCTTGAATTTCTGCGCACAAAGCCTCATCTGCGTCCCCGCACCAATCTTTTCTCGGCGGTATTCCGCGTGCGTTCGGTCGCGGCACAGCTTCTTCACAAATTCTTCCACGACAACGGATTCGTATATGTCCACACCCCGCTGATAACCACAAGTGACTGCGAGGGCGCGGGCGACATGTTCAAGGTCACAACGCTTGATCTTGAGAACGTCCCGAAAAACGAGGACGGAAGCGTCGATTATTCGAAGGATTTCTTCTGCAAGGCGGCAAATCTGACCGTTTCGGGACAATTGAACGTTGAGTCGTTCGCAATGGCGTTCGGCAAGGTCTACACCTTCGGTCCGACCTTCAGAGCCGAGCGTTCGAACACACCCCGTCATGCTGCCGAATTCTGGATGCTTGAGCCGGAGATCGCCTTCGCCGATCTTGACGACGACATGAAGCTTGCCGAGGCAATGCTCAAATATGTCATATCCGGACTGCTTGACGAATGTCGTGACGAGCTTGAATTTTTCAATCTGCGTGTTGACAAGGGGCTTATCGCCCGCCTTGAATCGATAGTGAACTCCGATTTTGCGGTCTGCACCTACGAGCATGCGGTTGAACTGCTCAAAGAGAGCGGAGAAAAGTTTGAATACCCGATCGGCTGGGGAGAGGATCTCCAGACCGAACACGAAAGATACCTGACCGAGAAGGTTTACAAACGTCCTGTATTCGTGACCAACTGGCCGCGCGAAATAAAGGCGTTCTATATGCGTCTGAACGACGACAACAAAACGGTCGCGGCAGTCGATTTGCTTGTGCCCGGCGTCGGCGAGCTGATCGGAGGCTCGCAGCGCGAGGAGCGTCCCGACTATCTGGATGCCGCGTTTGAGCGCTTCGGTCTTGACAAGGAGACCTACGGCTGGTATGCCGAGCTTCGCAGATACGGCGGAACGAAGCACGCGGGCTTCGGCCTCGGCTTCGAAAGACTTGTAATGTATGTCACCGGCATGTCGAACATACGCGACGTTGAGGCGTTCCCGAGAACGACGGGCAACGCCGAATTCTGATAAAAACGATTCTCTTACCGATTTACCAATATATCCTTTAAACAAGCCTATATCTGTACGGAAAGGAGTATGCGGACCGCAGGTCCGCCCGAACATCAACCACCAAAGTCGAAAGGAATGAATTACTATGTTGTACACGGCTCTGTCGAAGAGTGAAGCTTTAAAAGAACTTGCCCTGCAAAGGGAGAAATACGGGGAGTACCGCAAAACGGGACTTTCTCTTGACATGTCGAGAGGAAAACCCGACAGGGAGCAGCTTGAGCTGTCCGACGGTATGCTCACCGTGCTTTCCGCCCCCGAACAGTGCAGACCCGAGACGCTCGGCGGTCAGGATATGCGGAATTACGGCGTACTTGACGGTATCCCTGCGGCGAAGGAGCTTCTTGCCGATATTCTTGACGTGCCTCCCGTGAATGTCATTGTCTGCGGGAACTCGTCGCTCAACATAATGTACGACACGGTGGTCCGCTGTATGCTGTTCGGCTCGTCGCCCGAAACCGAGCCGTGGATTAAGCAGGGGAAAATCAAATTCCTTTGCCCGGTTCCCGGATACGACCGCCATTTCATGATATGTCAGTCGCTCGGCATCGAAATGATAAACATACCGATGAACGATGACGGTCCGGATATGGATATGATCGAAGAATATGTCGCCGCAGACCCGCAGATCAAGGGTATATGGTGCGTGCCGAAATATTCGAACCCGGGCGGGGTGGTCTATTCGGACGAGGTGGTGCGCAGATTTGCGCGTCTGCGTCCGGCGGCAAACGATTTCCGTATTTTCTGGGACAACGCATATGCCGTCCACGGGCTTTACGACACGGACGACAAACTTCTGAACATAGTTGACGAGGTCGAAAAGGCGGGCAATCCGCACATGGTCTACGAATTTGCATCGACATCAAAGATAACATTCCCCGGCTCGGGAATCGGATGCATTGCGGCATCGACAGTCAATCTGAACTACATACGCTCGCTGATGACCGTGCAGACCATCGGTCACGACAAGCTGAACATGCTCCGTCACGTCCTCTTCTTCAACGGACCGGAGGGGGTGCGCGATCATATGAAGAAGCATGCCGCCATACTGCGTCCCAAGTTTGAGGCGTTTGAGGAGGCGTTTGACGGCGAGCTTTCGGGAACCGGAGTCGCAAAATGGTCAAAGCCGCGCGGAGGCTATTTCATAAGCTTCGATATGCAGATAGGCTCGGCAAAGCGGGTGTGGAATCTTATGAACGACTGCGGGGTGCGGATGACGAACGCGGGGGCAACCTATCCTTACGGGATTGATCCCAACGATTCGAATCTGCGTATCGCGCCCTCTTATCCGCCGGTGTCCGAGATAAAGATTGCGGCACAGGTGCTCATCTGCTGCGCCAAGATCGCCGCGCTTGAGGAGATACTCGGTGCGGACGCCGACGCATGACATTTTCTGATCTGTAATTTGTTCGGCGGCACATTGTGCCGCCGATTTGAAGTTTTATCCAAGTATTTTTCGGAAGGAATGTTTGATATGATTACATATAAGGCGGGAGACTGCGACGTTGCCGTCGTCGGCGCGGGACATGCCGGGATAGAGGCGGCGCTCGCCTGCGCAAGGCTCGGACTTGACACGATGCTCTTTACGCTGTCGCTTGACGCCGTCGGCAACATGCCCTGCAATCCCGCGATAGGCGGAACCGGCAAGGGGCATCTTGTTTACGAGATTGACGCGCTCGGCGGCGAAATGGGATATGCCGCCGACAGGGTCACTCTTCAGTCGCGGATACTCAATCCGGGCAAGGGAGCAGCCGTTCACTCAAAGCGGGTGCAGGCGGACCGCATGGCTTACCGCGCCTACATGAAGAGCCTGCTTGAAAGGACGGCAAATCTCAGTCTGAGGCAGGCGCAGGTGACCGAAATCAATTTTGAGGATGCGGGAAACGGCAAAAAGCGGGCGGTCGGAGTTACGACATCTCTCGGGGCGGTATTCGGTGCGAAGGCGGTGATAATTGCGACCGGTACATATCTTGCAAGCCGCACGATCACCGGGGAGGCGATTGAGATCGCGGGTCCCGACGGCATGACCTCGGCAGGGAAGCTTTCCGACAGTCTTGCGCGTGCCGGGATGAGGCTCATGCGCTTCAAGACAGGCACTCCGCCGCGCATACACGCCGATTCGATCGACTTTTCGAAGCTGGAGGTACAGCACGGCGACAGCGAAATAATCCCCTTTTCGTCCCGCACTCCCGAGGACGCATTTGTCGGCATGAAGCAGATCGACTGCCACATCGCCTATACAAACGGAAAAACACACGAAATAATCAGAAAAAATCTTGACCGCTCACCGCTTTATTCGGGGGTAATCCACGGGACGGGACCGAGATACTGCCCGTCGATTGAGGACAAAGTGGTCCGTTTTGCCGACAAAACGAGACATCAGCTTTTTGTCGAGCCGTGCGGAGCCGACACCAAGGAGATATATTTGCAGGGCTTTTCGTCCAGTCTGCCCGAAGAGGTGCAGACCGAGATGCTACGGTCGATCGTCGGCTTTGAAAACGCACGTATCATGCGGACCGCTTATGCGATCGAGTACGACTGCGCCGACCCGACGCAGATGTACGCAACTCTTGAGTTCAGGGATTTCGAATCGCTTTACGGGGCGGGACAGTTCAACGGAACCTCAGGCTACGAGGAAGCCGCCGCGCAGGGACTTATTGCGGGCATAAATGCCGCAATGAAGATAAAGGGCGGGGAGCCTGTCGCGCTCACCCGCGACAGCTCGTATATCGGAACGCTTATCGATGATCTTGTCACCAAGGGAACATCCGAGCCTTACCGCATAATGACCAGCCGGAGCGAATACCGACTGCTTCTGCGTCAGGACAATGCGGACGCGCGTCTGACTCCGATCGGGCACAGGGTCGGTCTTATAGATGATGAAAGGTACGGAAAATTCCTGAAAAAGCAGGAGCTTATACGCTCGGAGATAAGCCGCGCCGAGAGTACCTTTTTCTCTCCGTCGCAGGTAAACGGACTGCTTGTCGGAATGGGACTGCCGCCCGCAGGCGGAGGAGTCCGGCTTGCCGACCTGCTCCGCCGTCCGCAGATAGGCTGGAACGACCTTGCGGGTATCGATGTCGGCAGGTCGCCCGAAATTACTGCCGCGATCGGCAGGTCTGTCACCGTCGGGCTGAAATACGAGGGGTACATAAAGAGAGAGCTTGCAGAGGTTGCGAGAAACGCAAAGCTTGAGGCAAAGCGGCTCATACCGGGAACCGATTACACAAAGATATCCGGACTGCGGATCGAGGCGGGTCAGAAGCTGACCGCAATGCAGCCGCTGAATGTCGGACAGGCATCCCGCATATCGGGAGTTTCGCCCGCCGACATATCGGTACTGCTCGTCTGGCTGGCATCCGCCGACAGAGGGCAGACCGGCGAAAAGGAGGATGGCAGAGCGTGAACGGCTTTATCGAAAGACTGACCGCCGCGGCGGCAGGGGCGGGAATCGCCCTCGGAAGGGAAGAGGCGGAAAAATTTTATCTGCTTTATCTTATGCTGTCGGACAGCGGCAAAAAAATGAATCTGACCGCGATATGCGACGAGGACGGAGTAATTATGCGCCATTTTGTCGATTGCCTTGCGGTCGTCCCTTTTGTTGACGGGTGCGGAAAAAAGGTGGTCGACATCGGCTGCGGCGGCGGATTTCCGACCCTTCCGCTTGCGATAGTGCGTCCCGGACTTGAAATAACAGCGGTTGATTCGACCGCAAAGAAGCTCACATTTGTGGATGAAGTGTCAAAAAAGCTGTCGCTGAACGTAAAAACGGTTGCCGCGCGTGCAGAGGAGCTTGGCAGGGGCAATTTTCGTGAAGCATTTGATGTCGCGCTGTCGCGTGCCGTCGCGCGGATGAACATTCTCTGTGAGCTTTGCCTGCCGCTCGTGCGTGTCGGCGGGAGCTTTATCGCAATGAAGGGCGCCGACGGGCATGCCGAGACTGCCGAGGCGGAAAACGCGATAAGAACGCTCGGCGGAGAGCTTGTCTGCGAAAAAAGCTTTGAGCTTCCGGGTGCGGGCAGTCGGGTGATCGCCGTCGTCCGGAAGAAAAACGGCACGCCGCCGTACTACCCGAGACAGTATGCGAAAATCAAAAGCAAGCCGCTCTGAAATTTATCCAAAAGACTTGACAGACGACTTTTGCTGTGCTAAAATGCAAAAAGGGCGTTTTGCCGAAAAAACGGGAACTTTCCGGAGGATTTTATGAAAACTGTAATCGGAATAATCGGATGCGGAAGAATTGCGAATATCGCGCATTTTCCCGCACTTTCACAGCTTGAAGATGTGCGGATAAAGTATGCATGCGATCTCATTGAGGAAAAGGCGCAGAAGATGAAGGACATGTATCCGTGCGTCGAAAACATCACGACAGACTATCACGAGCTTCTCGCAGACCCCGAGGTGCAGGCTGTATATGTCCTGACCCCGAACTACGCACACTACACGGTAACGATGGACGCACTGCGTGCCGGCAAGCACGTCTTCTGCGAAAAGCCTATAACCGTAAATTACGAGCTTTCCTGCGAAATGGCAAAAGAGGCAGACGAGCGCGGGCTGATACTCAACATAGGCGTCTGCAACCGCTATCACAAGTCGGTTGAGATGCTGGAGCAGATGAACAGGGAGGGCAAATTCGGTAAGATTTATCATGTTTACTGTTCCTTCCGCGCGTTCAGATCGATCCCCGGACTCGGCGGACCGTTCACGACAAAGGCTCAGTCGGGCGGCGGTGTGCTTATCGACTGGGGCGTGCACTTCCTTGATCTGATTCTCTATATTCTCGGCGGAGCAAAGCTTGAAACGGTCACCTGCAACACTTACAGCGAAATGGCAAAGGACATGAAGCAGTACCATGCGCCCGATATGTGGGCAAGAGACACCGCCGACATCGAACACGGCACAAACGACGTTGATGACATGGTCACGGGCTACATACGCACCGACAAAGGAAGCATTTCGTTCAACGGCGCGTGGGCGGAGAATATCAAGGACGGCGGAAAGTTCATAGACTTCCTCGGTGACAAGGGCGGCGCGCGTCTCGATTACTGCGGACATTTCTCCTTCTATGACGGAAGCACGCTTGAAGAGAGCCGTCCCGAATACGACATACCCAATATGTATTTCTGCGAGGACAGGGCGTTTATCGATTCTGTCGTAAGCGGCGAGAAGACGAGAAGCCATATAGACAACATACTTGAAAGCGCAAGACTGCTTGATGCGCTCTACCGCTCTGCCGAAAAGTCGGAGGAGCTGAAGCTCTGAAATACGAATACGGCATGCCCCGACGCAGGGACACAGCCGATAGAGTAAAGTGAAAACCGCAACGACCTTTTCGGGTCGTTGCGGTTTTTGTGTGCCCGGTTATTCAGTTGTCGGCTTCCTTTTCGGATTTGATAATGTTGCCGTTTGATGCGTCGATTTCGTATTCGTATTCAAACCCGCCGCAGACAAATTCGATCTCGTAGACTATCCTGCCGTCATCGTCGTCGGTGT
>CAKSQF010000030.1 GCA_934486825.1 uncultured Eubacteriales bacterium
GTTTCTAATATGGCAATTATGGATATTACGGATATTGAACCACTTCTTATGGCTGTTTATGAACTGTTGCAGGAAACGGCGGAATTTTTGCCGAAACTATCTCAAAACGGTAGCGGAGATGACTTATCAATATGTTTATTACAAATATCTTCTAAATAAAAATACCTGTATGTAAAAAGCATTTAGGAGAATAAAATGTGAATTACCTATTGTACTATAATCATTAATGGGGAGAAAGCTATGAAAGAGGCTATAAATATATTTGAGATTTGTGATGGCGTTGTTACGATATATAGAAAAAATGCTGCTAACACTTGAGATATCATATATAATTAAAGTATTATTATGTTTTGATGCGTCCCAACCATCTGCTTTATAGGAGGATAGCTTATGGCAAACGATACGAATAAAATCAAATTGCTTGTTCTGTGGGATATTCTGTGTAAAAACACGGACGAAAATCACGCAATGAACTCTGACGAGATACGCGAAGAACTTGCAAAACGCGGAATCAGCGTAATGCGTAAAGTGGTTGCAACGGACATAGCCGCATTAAATAAATACGGCTATGAGGTTTTATCCTATAAGAAAAAGTATTACTATTATTACGTCGTAAGCCGTCCGCTTGAAACGGCGGAAGTCGTTATGCTTGCAGACGTCATCAAGGCGTCCAAACTGACTTCTACGCAGAAAAATATAATGATTGAAAAATTGTCAGGTACGCTGTGTTCCCATCAGGCAGAGAATCTTTCAAAGCATATTATTTCGTTGGATAAAAGCAGAAAAGGAAGTTCGTCTTTGATTTACAACGTGGACGCCATAGAGCGCGGAATAGAAGAAAACAAGCAAATTTCTTTCTTGTATTTCGACTATGACGAGAAGCATAAAAAAGTCTATCGAAAGAACGGCGACAGATATATGGTCAATCCTGCGTTTATGGTATGGAACAGGGATAATTATTATATGTTGTGTTTCTCAAACGGACACGACGACATGGTAACGTACCGCCTTGACAAAATGGAGAACGTAAAGGTCGAAGAAGCGGAGCGCGAACCGCACCCGGAATACGAGTTATTCAATACGGAAGAATACCGAAAGCAGGTGTTTTCAATGTTCGGCGGAGAAACGCAAAAAGTAACCCTTCTTTTTACGCCGAAAATTCTTTCGGATATGTTCGACCGTTACGGGGACGATATACGAATCAGAAAGATTGACGACAATACATATACGGTTGACGTAGCCGTTCAGGTATCGAAAACGTTCTTTGCGTGGATCGTCGGAACGCAGGGAAAGGTCAAAATCAAAGCTCCTGAAAAGGTAGTTACGGAGTTTTCAGACTTTGTAGCAAAGATAAAAGAAGTATATTAGCCCGTAAAAAAGATGCTCTCACTTCGGTGGGAGCAAATTTTTTTGAAAAAATTCATAAAAAAGTCTTTCAATGCCAAATTTTTGGAACTGAAAATTTGAAATAATCAAAAAGAAATGGTATAATACGCTCACAATCTAAATTGAACGCAAAGTTCAATATAAGAACAAAAGAGGACTTACCAATGAGAACGCTAAACCCGAACACCTTGGAACGGGTGGAGAACTATATCACCGAATATCAGAAGAAGAACGGAAAATCACCGAGCTACCGTCAGATTATGCACGGCGTGGGGATGAGTTCTCTCAATCTTGTACAGAGATACGTTTTGGCGCTTGAAAGAGAGGGACGAATCGAAAGGACGCGAATCGGCAATATCTCCGTGCCGCCGAAGCTGAAGCCGAGCGGAGTTGCGATTGCGCCGCTTGTGGGTTCTATCGCCTGCGGACAACCTGTTGACGCGGTAGAAAATATCGAAGAAAGTTTTGCGCTTCCGCGCTCTATTTTCGGAAACGGCGACTTGTTTATGCTCCGCACGTTCGGCGACAGTATGATTGACATAGGTATCAAAAAAGACGACCTCGTAGTTATCCGCAAGCAAAACACGGCAGATGACGGAGAGATTGTCGTGGCAATGATAAACGGCGAAACGACTTTGAAACGTATTTTCAGAAGAAACGGCAAAGTCATTCTGCATCCCGAAAACAAAGAGATGAAAGATATTGTCGTAAAGGATTGCGAGATACAGGGAGTCTTGGTCAGTTGTATCAAGATATATGATTAAGGTATTGATGCGCTTTAGCGAATATTTGCCCGATCATAAAACGAATAGCCGATAAACCCGAGCATGGCAAGTATCATCAGTGTGGTAATTGTTGTAACTGTGTTTCCGAAATACATCTTCATGACTTTTCTGCCTCATTTCTGCATTTATGCGCTTTATACCAATCAAGCACAGCCTTCAAATTTTCTGTTTTGACCCGTCCTTCACCATTGAACATCATATCGAGCATATCATCCTCCTCCGGTGTGCGATCCTTTTTTTCGGCAAGGCTTTTACCCGCTGTTCTGACCATCAGCTCCATCATTGGGCGATAGATTCCGTGAAGCTTTTTCACGTTGAAATTGCCTTGCAGGGTAAAAACAGGGATCTTTGCGGGAACAGCTGACCTTTTTCGCACATTTTCCGTCTGCGTCCCTGTCTGCCCCATTCCGACGCCGCAGACAGCACACACATTATAACGCTTTGCCGCGGCGGCAAAGCCCCTGACCGAGCCTGCCATAACCCAGCCGAAGTAAATAACCTCCGTCCCGATCGGGACAGCCTTCTTCGCTTCGGCGAAAGAACAGACCGGAAGTCCGGTTTCATGAGCAAACAGTTTTGCATAACGCTCTGTACTGCCGGTATTCGTGTTGTAAATAATTGCGTTCATAGAATCCCTCTTTTCAAAAATAAATGACGCAGTCCGATCACTTACACGATCAGCACTGCGTCTCAGCGTCCGGCTGTTTTAATGATAAAATTTTTGGCATCGATAATAACTTCATGTCTGCACTTGGGGCAAAACAGCGGAAACGACTTCAGCTCTGTCTCGCGCAGCAGCTGCAATCGTGTTTTTTCTCCGCATATCGGACATAAAACCCATTGTTTTTCTTCGGTTGCGGTTTTCATTATGACATCAACGACTTTCTGTATTCCGATTCGATCTTTCCGACAAACCGGTCGATATGCGCACCAAGCATTGAAACCACTCTTTCCTTATCGCCTGCACCGTCATAAATACTGTAAAGCAGGAACATCGGTCCGTAAAACTCCAGTGCAAGCTGTGCGGCAATTTCGTCACTGTCGGCAAACTTCCGAAAAATCGCCGACATATATCCGACCGGACCCGTCGCAAGATAATTATGATAAAGCTGCGCAAGCTTCGGGTCACGGTATTGTTCAAGCGTCAGCATTTTCCGGAAATTTGCCGAAAACGGCTCCTTCGTCCAATGATCGAACTGCGCCATACTGTACGAACGGATTTTTTCGATTGGCATATGCATATACGCTTCCGCAAAGTTGTCCGGTCCCGTCTCCGGCATCCCATATTCCTCCGCGCGCTCATAATCCATTTTATTCATACGTTCCACAATACTGCAAAGTATCTCCTGCTTACTTGTATAATGCTTATACAGAGCTCCCTTTGTGATTCCGAGCTTATTTGCAATATCGCTCATGGACGTTCCCAAATACCCGCTTTGAGCGAACATCTCAAGCGCGGTTTCAAGAATCCGTTTCTTTGTCTCCCCCGCCATGGAATTACCTCCTGAATTATGGTAACCGTTCGGTTACCATAATTATAGCAATCAAGCGGTAATTTGTCAAGAGCTTTTGAACATTTTCTTCCGACAAATTTTTATATCATACATATATTGCAAATAACGATCTTATGTGATATAATGCTTACCGATGCCAAAAAGTGTTGATATCCTCAAAGGAGAAATCAGATGTATTCTTTTTTACTTGCCCTCATATATATAGCCTTTATCAGTCTCGGTCTGCCCGATTCGCTCCTCGGATCCGGCTGGCCGGTCATGCATGCCGAACTCGGTGTTCCCGTATCGTACATGGGAATAGTATCGATGATAATATCCGGCGGAACAATAATTTCAAGCCTTTTTTCTGACAGACTCACCCGCAGGCTCGGCACAAGAATTGTAACTGTTCTCAGTGTATTTCTTACTGTCATTGCTCTGTTCGGATTTTCGTTTTCTTCACATTTTGCAATGCTTATCCTCTTTGCCGTTCCTTACGGACTCGGAGCGGGAGCGATCGATGCTGCACTGAACAATTACATTGCGCTTCACTACAAAGCCAAACACATGAGTTGGCTCCACTGTTTCTGGGGAGTCGGAACGATTGTCAGCCCGTTTATTATGAGCTATGCTCTTGCAAACAGAACATGGAACAGCGGATACCGTATTGTCGGATTTTTACAGCTCGCAATCGCATTACTTTTGCTCTTTACACTGCCTGTATGGAAGGTCAACAAGGACATATCCGAAAAAAGCGGCAAGAGCATCGGACTTGTCGGTGCACTCAGAATAAAGGGTGTACCTTTTTTGCTGATCGGTTTTTTTGCCTACTGTGCGGCGGAGGCGACCGCTATGCAATGGGCAAGCACATACTTCGTTGAAGTCAAGGGGATATCCACCGAACAGGCGGCGGGGTTTGCGTCATTATTTTACATCGGCATAACGGTCGGAAGATTTATCAGCGGTTTCATTACCGACAAACTCGGCGATCGCAAAATGATTCTTATCGGCACTTCGGTTCTTCTCTGCGGAATTATCGCCCTCTTTATTCCGGTAAAGACATATTATTTTGCGTTTGCGGCTTTCCTTATAATCGGTCTTGGGTGTGCCCCGATATATCCGTGTATTATCCATGCCACGCCAGATAACTTCGGAGCCGAAAACTCGGGGGCAATAATCGGCATCCAGATGGCGAGCGCTTATGTGGGATCGACCTTTATCCCGCCTGTATTCGGCATCCTCGGAAACTATCTGTCATTTTCGATAATGCCGATATACCTGATTATCTTCTTTGCTCTGATGATAACAATGGTTGAGGCAACATTCAGAATAACGCAGAAAAACAAATAATTCAGCACGGGCAAAATAAAAGCAAAAACTACTATGGCTCTGCCATAGTAGTTTTTTATATTATATCGGGTATTTATCAGAATCCGAAATACTTTTCGGCATTTTTGAAGGAAACACCTTCAACAATAGCTTTAAGCGCATCCGCATCATCAGGATACTCGCCGTTTTCGACCCATCCGCCGATTATATCGCAGAAAATACGTCTGAAATACTCGTGTCTTGTATATGACACAAAGCTACGCGAATCGGTAAGCATACCGACGAAGCTGCCGAGGACACCGAGATTTGCAAGAGCCTTTATCTGATCTGTCATACCGTCGCGCTGGTCGTTGAACCACCATCCGCTTCCGAGCTGGAGTTTACCGTTTACTCCGCTTCCCTGGAAGTTTCCGATCATTGTTCCGAGCGTATAATTATCCTTGGGATTAAGCGAATAAAGGATTGTCTTCGGGAGCTTTCCCTCAGACTCAACAGAATTAAGGAGACGCGAAAGCTTTGCGGCGATCGGCAGATCGTTGATCGAATCAAAACCGGTATCCGGTCCGAGTTTTTCGAACATATTCTTATTATTGTTTCTCAGTGCACCTATATGGTACTGCATTGCAAAGCCATATTCACAGTATTTTTCGGCAAGGAATTTGAGGACAGCCGTTCTGAAGACCTCCGCTTCCCTTTCGGTAACCGTCTCACCTGCAAGTCTCTTTTCGAACACTGCCGCAGGATCCCCCTGCGCAAAAGGAACGGCTTCAAGCGCATGGTCGGAAAGTCTGCAACCGTTTTCGGCAAAGAAATCGATTTTTTCGACAAGTTTATCGCAGAACGAATGATAATCGCTGACATTCATCTGCTTTATGTAAGGCAGGAATGTATCCTTATCGATATTTATTGCTTTATCCGGGCGGAAAGTTGGATAAACCTTTGTCGCAAATCCGTCATTTTTTATCTGCTTATGCCATTCAAGGCTATCCAGCGGATCATCCGTTGTGCAGACGACGCGAACATCGTATTTCCCGATCAGACCTCTGACCGAAAAGTCTTCGGTTGCAAGAAGTCTGTTACATTCATCGTATATTTCCTTGGCATTTGACGCATTAAGGCAGGCGTCTATGCCGAAATATCTCTTAAGCTCAAGATGCGTCCAATGATAAAGCGGGTTACCGATCGCCATCGGCAAAACCTCGGCAAATTTCTCGAATTTTTCAAAATCGGATGCGCCTCCGGTTATAAAATACTCGTCAACGCCGCCCGAGCGCATCATTCTCCACTTATAATGATCACCGCCGAGAAGCAGCTCGGTTATCGTTCCGAAACGGGCATCTTTTGCAATAAGCTCCGGATTCAGGTGACAATGATAGTCAATTATCGGCATTTTTTCCGCGTAATCGGAATAGAGCTTTTTTGCCGTATCGGTATGAAGCATGAAATTTTCATTTATAAAACTCATAATACTACCCCATCTTTAAATATTGAAATTTCTTTATATCCGTTTATTTCGTTCTTTGTCTGTTCACCGTTCGCAACGGAAATCACATACTCGAAAAATGATGCATCCACCGCATCCTTTTTCGACTCATCAAGAAGCTCTCCGGTGTTGAAATCGATCCAATCTGTTTTTCTTGCCGAGAGCCTGCGGTTGGTCGATATTTTAACCGTCGGCAGCGGTGACCCGAGCGGAGTTCCTCGCCCTGTCGTGAACAGGACAAGCTGACATCCAGCGGCGGCAAGATTCGTGCATGCCACTATATCATTTCCCGGTCCGTTCAGCAGCGAAAGTCCGCTTTTTGTCACCCGATCGCCATAGTCAAGAACATCTACGACCGGAACCGCGCCCGCCTTTGTAACGCATCCGAGCGATTTTTCTTCAAGCGTTGTTATCCCGCCCTCTTTATTTCCGGGCGACGGATTTTCATAAACGACCTGTCCGTGCGAGATAAAATACTCTTTATATCTGTTTATCAGATCTACCGTTTTATCAAACACGGCAGAATCAACCGCGCGGTTCATAAGTATTGTTTCGGCTCCGAACATTTCGGGCACCTCAGTCATTACCAGTTTTCCGCCGTATGTCGCAAATCTGTCGGAAAACCTTCCGACCATCGGATTTGCGGTTATTCCCGACAGACCGTCCGAACCGCCGCACTTGATCCCTATTTTCAATTCGGACAGCGGTATTTTTTCGCGGACAAAACTGTCGGCATACGCCTTCAGTCTGTTCACCGCATTGACCGATGCCGATATCTCATCCTCTTCGTCCTGCGCATTTACAAACTCCAGTCTCCTGCTGTCGGTCGTATCAAGCAGTTCTGAAAAGACCTTCAGATTGTTTGTTTCGCATCCGAGTCCAAGGATCAGAACGCCTGCGGCATTGGGGTTTCCTGCAAGTCCCGCAAGTACGGTCTGCGTGATTTTCAGATCATCACCGAGCTGTGAGCAACCGAACGGATGGGTCAGTGCAACCGCTCCCGTAAGCTGTGCGACCTTTTTTGCGATACCGTTTACGCATCCGACAGTCGGTATGATCCACACTTCATTACGGACACCCACGTTGCCGTTTCTGCGTCTGTAACCGTAAAAGAAGCGATCATTCCGTGGTGTTATTTTCTTATAATTCGGCTCATATTTATAGTCAAGTGTTCCCGAAAGCGCGGTTTTCAGATTATGCGAATGTACATGGTCGCCTTTCTTTATACTTTCGGACGCTATGCCTATCGGGTACCCGTATTTTATGACCTTTTCGCCCTTTCCGATATCGCGCACCGCATATTTATGACCGTTTTCGGTATTTACTTCGACGTTATCTTTTTCATTTATTATCATTTGCGAGCCACTTCCATATCTCTTCTTCCGAATGTGATCTCATAAAATCAACCATTTCGGGAGTATCGTTGACCATTTCGGTATGATAGAATTCGCAGAGTGCATGAAAAGCCTTCATAAGATGTTCCGGATACCTGCCGAATCTTTTTTTGTATTCAACAATTGACGGCATCACGCGGACCCTGAATTTATCCACACAATTGAGTGCAATGGACGAAAGCTTATGTTCGATATACGGGTTTGAGAAGCGCATCATGACATCATCCGCATACTTTACAAGATCTTCCCGTGGCATATCGAGAGTCGGAATTATCTCGTCATAAACACACGATTTTATATATGACGACATCTCCGCATTTTCGACACACTCCCGCACGGTTTTGAAGCCCTTCAGCATTGCATACGGTACAAGCGAGGTATGCGCGCCGTTAAGTATCCTGACTTTTCTTGTTCTGTAATCCGAAAGGTTATCTGTCCATATCAGATTCAGACCGAGCCTTTCAAACGGAAGTTCTTCTCTTGCTCTCTTGTCACCCTCAACTACCCAAAGGTAAAACATTTCCGAGCTGTTCAGCATTTTATCGTCTGCATATTTACCTTCTGCGAGATCATTCGGATATCCCGTGACTATACGGTCAACAAGCGTATTACAGAAAATGTTTTCATCTTCAATCCACTTTTTGAATCCGGAGTCAAGCTCCCAATCATCGGCATAGCGCAGAATTATCTTTTTCAGCTCTTCTCCGTTATTTTCTATAAGCTCACACGGCAGAAAAACAAATCCCGGAAGCTTACATGTAAAGCGTTCAAAAAGAAGTCTGCACATTTTAGCCGGGAATGACAGCGGTGGCTTCATATCAAAGCGATCGCTTCCGAGATAAGCGATACCCGCTTCTGTCGTATTCGACACCACGAACCTGAAATCGGGATTATACGCGAGTGAAATAAAGCCGTCGTAATCCTTATACGGGTCAACACAACGTGAAATCGAATTGATATCCGTAACATCGACACCCTCGGCTCCCCTTGCAATATGGGTATACAGACAGTTCTGTGCTTCAAGCAGTGAGCATCTTCCGTGTTCACGGGGCTGAACTATAACGGCATTTGCCGAATAATCACCGCTGTCGTTTGCCTTCTGGAGCATGTAATCAAAAAAGCCTCTCAGAAAAACACCTTCCCCGATCTGTATGTATTTTTCGGGGCGATTTTTCGGATTATTCATATTGTTTCTCCAAACATTTTTTATTTATTCAACTGAAAACGTCAGTATATAATCGTGTATTCCGTCGGACAGCTCAATACGGTAATTTCCCGGCTTTGTCGATCCCGAAACACGCCATGTCCAGCTGCACAATCCGTTCTCATCTGCGGTTTTCGGTTCCAGTCCCTTTGCACTGCTGTATCCGGATGAATATTTCACTTTTATCGAATAGACAGTACCCGGCGTACCCTTTATTTCAACGGTCGCCTTACTTCCTTTTTCTATTTTATCGGGAGCATTGATTATCACAATCGGATTTCCTGTATCAACGCCGGCAGAGGTTTCAATGCCGACAGTCGTGGTACTCTCGGTCTCGCTGACACACGGATCAGACACTTTTGTTTCAGACAGAACGGTAAATGTATCTTTCGGCGATTCGGAGTGATCCTTTCCGAAGGAATAGGTATAACTGCCGACCTTATCGGTCAAAATCAGCAGATCATTCCGATAGCATCCGCTGAAACACAGACAGGCGGCAAACAGCAGAATCAAAGACGCAAGTGCTGTGTTTACATTAATTTTCATTTAATTTGAACGTCCTTTATTGTACAGATTGCGTTGATACAACTGACTGATTATATCATTTTTATCCTTCATTGTCAAGTGAATACAAAAGAAAAACCGCAGAACATTTGCTCTGCGGTAAACGCACCCGGGCGGAAATCAGAATTCAACCTTGGCGCGTATATATTCTTTAAGGGAATCAAGCGGTATACGGACCTGTTCCATCGTGTCTCTGTCACGCACGGTCACGCAGTTATCGCCTGCTTTCTGTTCGTCGCCGACAGTATCAAAATCGACTGTTACGCAGAACGGTGTTCCGATCTCATCCTCACGACGGTATCTCTTACCGATCGATCCGGCATCGTCGAAATCAACCATCCACTCTTTGCTGAGATCGTCATAAACCTTTCTTGAAAAGTCGCTGAGCTTCTTTGACAAAGGAAGTATTGCAACCTTATACGGTGCAATCGCGGGATGGAAATGAAGCACGGTACGCACATCGTTCTTTTCTTTATCTACAATCTCTTCATCATATGCGTCGCAAAGGACGGCAAGAACACTTCTTTCGACTCCGAGCGAAGGCTCGACAACATACGGAATATATCTCTCGTTTGTTTCCGGGTCGAAATATGTCAGATCCTTTCCGGATGTATTCTGATGCTGTGTGAGATCGTAATCGGTACGGTCGGCAACACCCCACAGCTCACCCCATCCGAACGGGAAAAGAAATTCGAAATCGGTCGTTGCCTTTGAGTAAAAGCACAGCTCCTCGGGATCGTGATCGCGCAGGCGTATGTTTTCATCCTTAAGACCGATCGAAAGAAGCCAGTTGTGACAGAAGCTTCTCCAATAGGTAAACCACTCAAGGTCGGTACCCGGCTTACAGAAGAACTCAAGCTCCATCTGCTCAAATTCACGCACACGGAAAATAAAGTTGCCGGGAGTGATCTCGTTTCTGAACGATTTACCGATCTGGCAGACACCGAACGGCAGCTTACGTCTGGTCGTTCTCTGAACATTCACAAAATTCGTGAATATGCCCTGTGCGGTTTCAGGACGGAGATACACCGTATTCTTCGCGTCCTCGGTAA
This sequence comes from uncultured Eubacteriales bacterium, assembly GCA_934486825.1. Taxonomy (GTDB): domain Bacteria; phylum Bacillota; class Clostridia; order Oscillospirales; family CAG-272; genus CAKSQF01. Next base: position 10,691 of record CAKSQF010000030.1, read on the forward strand.
CTCCCTGAAATGTCTTGAACATCAGATTGAACTGACGGATATCGGTAAAATTATGTTTTCCGCACGAGGGGCACGGGATGTTATTGTTTTCAATAAAATCCTTCATCTCCTGCTGTGAAAAGGCATCGATCGGCTTTTCGAGAGCAAAACCCGTCTTCTCGCACCAGTCTTCTATCAGCTTATCGGCACGGAAACGTTCCTTACACTCCTTGCAGTCCATGAGCGGGTCGGAAAAACCGCTGAGATGACCGCTTGCTACCCACGTCTGCGGATTCATGAGTATGGCTGCATCCTGACCGACATTGTAGGGATTTTCCTGCACGAACTTTTTCCACCAGGCGCGCTTGATATTATTTTTCAGCTCAACACCGAGCGGACCGTAATCCCATGTATTCGCAAGTCCGCCGTATATTTCGCTTCCGGCGAAGACAAAACCCCTGTTTTTACAGAGTGCGACTATCTTTTCCATTGTTTTTTCATTGTTTTTCATAAAAATGTTCCTTTCTTGATATAAAACCTGTTGCTCTTAAAAACCGGGATCAACCGCCGTACTGCTTTATCTGCGAAACGGTACTTGATCTGTCTATTTCAAAAAGACGCTCACCGTCGATTGTCAGAAAACGTCCGATAACATTTACAGTAGAGGATTTACAGAATCTGTAATTAAAAAACTTTGCCGCAGCGCTCTCCGGCGTATTATATCTTCCGAGATCGTAATTCATATACGGAGAAATACGTGCCCATATCTGACCGAATCCCTCAATACCCTTCGTTGTACAGCTTTTATCAAGCACCGATTTACACACCGATGCGACTATCTGATATTTCAGAAGCGGGTTTGAATAGGCATCATACTTCAGCAGTGACCGCAGATCGGCTGATGAAAGATTATTATCGCCCTTCGGAAAAAATCTTGTTGCACCGTCATAAATTGTGGTTGCTTCGGGAAAGTTTACTGTCAAGCCTCCGAGCGAATCGGCACACCGCACGAAATCGGAGGTCATAACATATGTATAGCAATCCACCGAAACACCCGTACACCCTGTCACAACCTCGGATATATAATTTCCGGACGCTCCGTACTCGGGAAGCGATGCGAAATAAAGCGCATCGGACAGGCTCATCGTTACTCCCCTGAATTCAACCGAAAGTGCTCCGGGTACGGCAGTTGCAAATGCCTGCTTTTTATCGGTATTCACTGTTACAAGTGTTATGAAATCGACAATCTTCTCGGGATTGGCTTTTTCCAGACGCGGGAGTCTGTCAACACCGGGAACAACCTCGTCCGATTCATCGGTAACATCGCCATCCTGCTCCGCATCATCCGCATCGGGGTCCTTATAGACATAATCCGGATTATCGGACATGGCTATCATCACAAACGAGATCATTCCCGAGCTATCGTTGCTCTCGTCGCCTGTCGTCGGTCCGTCAGGCTGTTTATTTCCGTTATCGGTCGTTTCGGACCCGATCCCGCCCTTGACACCGTCAATGACATAATTCACCCCGAAATACGCAAGCGGAACAAATATAGCCATTGCGATGCAGAATGAGATCAAAAAATTTCTGACAAAAGTCATACAGCACCTTTAAACTAAAAATCATTGTACATTTCATTATAATACAGAAATATGAATTTTTCAAGAGATTTGCAAAAAATACTTGAAAATATAAAAACAATATGCTATAATAATAGTGTCGGGCTTGTATCCGAATACTGTCGGTTCATCAGATGTCCTTGTACCTCAGCAGGATAGAGGGTCCGCCTCCTAAGGTGGTGCTCAATCGCTTGCCTTTGCGAAAAAGGCAAGCGATAATATAGATAAAACAGCATATAGGTCTCTGTACCTCAGCAGGATAGAGGGTCCGCCTCCTAAGCGGAACGCCCCCGGTTCGAATCCGGGCAGGGACGCCACAAAAAACGCCGAAAACCTTTGTTTTTCAAGGGTTTTCGGCTTTATTTTTTATCTATCCCTGTTACAACTTGACACAGATTATCTACTGTGGGCGTTCTGTTTCGCTTTGGTTGCGGACACTCTATTCCTGAAAAATTCTTGCTAATCAAATTAGCAAGAAAACCCCGTTTTTGCTAATGAAAATCGCCTTTCTGCTAATCGGTTGAGAAATCGTGCTAAAAATCTTGCTAATTGAAATGTGTGCTTATTATAGTCCGACCTTGTTTTACCCCGTGCCTTTTAATCCCCTTGTTATCTTGTGTTAGGGCTTCACGCAACGCACATTTCACAGATTGCATTTTCCAATATATAATTAAAGCATCAGGAGGAAACGATTATGAGAGATAAATACTACATAAATCTGAATGACAAAGAATATTTCAACGCACTTTCTTCTTTGGTGAGCAAGAGAAACAAATTGATCCAAAGCGGTAAGTATACTGATGGGATTGACGAAGTTATTATGAAAATGAAAAAGTCAAAAAAAAAGAAGTTTCGTGTCCTCTATATATAATATCCGAGTCAGACCGCCGAGTTTCAATAGAATAGTCAACATAGCACCGTTTCGTTTTTTTGAACGAAGCGGTGTTTTTTCTTTAAGCCACTCATTCCTTTCGAGGTGTGGGTGGCTTTTTTTATTTTTTTCAAAAAATTTTTCTGAAAGGGTTGCTAAAAGGCTTCGCTCAGTGGGAATTAGTGAAAGGGTTATTTCAACTCCGATTAGGAGCAGCCCTTTCGCTGTTCCTTGAAAATTGAATATACAGGTACTTAGGACTTTATTTCTGATGATTAGCCACCATAATGGGTACGCCAAGACTTCCTATATAGGAGAGAGCGAGAACCCCCGTTGTAACTATCAGGTTGCCCCTGATACGGCGATGACAGTCAGAATGATAATGATACTTCTCTACGGAGCAGGCGGCGAACCCGGCTGAGGTGAAATCCCTATGAAACGGTGAAGCACACCGTTACCTATGTACTTCCCTTGCAAGGGG
>CAKSQF010000031.1 GCA_934486825.1 uncultured Eubacteriales bacterium
CCGAGAGTGTGTTCCTGCTTTGCGGGTGTAATTACATATCCGCATTCGCAGATAACGGGTGTGGTGCAGTCGCCGTCGTCAATGCCGCCGTGCGCGGTCTTGGGACTTACAAAGTCACAGCCTTCGTTTGTACATTCGTGCCAATGCCCGTCTTTGTCGTAATGCCACTCTTCACCGAAAGGATGCTCCGATTTTGCGGGTGTGATTACATATCCGCATACGCAGACAACGGGTGTGGTGCAGTCGCCGTCATCGGTGCCGCTGTGCGCGATCTTTGTCTCGGCATAATCACAGCCGTCGTTTCTGCATCCGTACCAGTGCCCGCTCTCGTCGTAATACAATTCATTGCCGAAAACGTGTCCGCCGCTTGCCTGAACTATGACCGTGCCGCAGTATTTGCAGACAACAGGCGTTGTGCAGTCGTGGTCGTCCGCGTCCGCCGAGTGCGTCCTGCTGACGGTTACCGTGACGGTAACAAAGGTGTTTTCATCCTTCATTGCCGTGAGCGTGTGCGTGCCGGGCAGCAGCGTGTAAACACCGGAACCGTCGGGGGTCATGACGGTGCTGCCGTCCTTGACAACCGTGCAGTTCTTCGCCATGAAGGTTGCGCTCATGCAGTATGTTTCGCCGTTTGCGATTCGTGTAATTGCGGGACCTGTTGTTTTGTAGCCGCAGACCGTGCAGACGCAGTCGTCATTATAGCGGTGATTTGTGCAGAGTTTCGGATAACTGTCGTCTGCGTTTTGGTAAAAACGGACGTCGGTTTTGTCTTTTATTGCATTGTTGAGCAGATCACGGACAGTGCCGTCCGCAAAGTGTGCGGAGGTGTCTCCGTCGGTATTCGATATCTCGCATCTGCCCTCGGCACTGGCTGTTGCTTTCAGGTCGGAAGTCTCACTGTTGAAGCGACAGTCATAGATGTTGCCGCTTCCGATAGATCCGCATATGCTGCCGACATTCGAATCGCCGCTTATGCTTCCGATATTATAGCAACCGCTGATCGAGGGGTAAACGGCTGCCGAAATCGAATCGAGATCTAAATATTCGGTTCCGCATATGCCGCCGACGCGGTTCGTTCCGTTCACCGATCCGGTATTGTAGCAGGCGGTGACCTTGCCGGCGCGGTTGTTGCCGCATACGCCTCCGACCTGTCTTGCCCCACTTATGCTTCCGGCATTATAACAGCCGATGATTCTGCCTCTGACACTGTAGCCGCATATGCCTCCGGTATTGATATCTTCATCTTCGTCCGGCGGGATTTTTGCAACGATCGTGCCTGTGTTTGAGCAGTTTGAGATGTTGTTATTATTTCCTCCGCAGATGCCGCCCGCAAATCCTGCTGCGTTTATCGGGACGTCGGTGTGACAGTCGGTTATGTTGCCGTAGTTGCGGCCGCAAATGCCGCCGACATAAGTTCTGCCGCAGAAATAAGAATCGGCGATGCTTAATCCCGTGATATTTCCGTTTCCACCGAGAACACGGCAAAAACCGACATAGTTATCGGTTTCGTCACTGTAATAAAGACCCGAGATCGTGTGTCCGCGACCGTCAAACTTTCCGACGTATCGGCTTCCGTCACTGCCGAACGGAATCCATCCGAAAAGTTTGTCGGTGTTTTCCGAAAGTGTGCCGTTATCCTTGAGTATATTTTCGTTGACCGTGATATCGTCGGTCAGAACCGCATTTATGCCTGTTTCGCCTGCATTTACACGGATCGCAAACCAGTAAAGCTCTGATTTGTTGCCGATCATGTAGTTTCCTTCGCTGTCGGTGTCCGGGTCGAACGCAAGCTCGGGTTTATCCGGTCCCTGATAGAATCTGATCCGTATTTTGGTTCCGGTTTCGATGGCGGTGTTGAGCGTCTCACAGACGGTGCCGTCGATAAATATGTCGGCACTTTCGCCGTCACTGCTGCCGGTAACCGAGCCTGCAAGCGAGCAGTTGCCGTGGAAGTAGGCGGGATCGTATCCTCCGCATATTCCGCCGACACGGGAGCTGCCGGTAACCGAACCTGTATTGTAAGTGCCGATGACGTCGTCGGCTGCGTAGCCGGCGATTCCGCCTACTTCGTCGTTTCCCGTAACCGTTCCCGTATTGTAGCAGGCGGCGATCAGTCCGCTACGACCGCCGGCATAGCCCGCAATGCCGCCCGTGCGCTTTGCACCGCTGACCGAACCTGTGTTGAAGCAGCCGTAGGTTTCGTTGGCATTGAACCCCATAATGCCTCCGGTCAGGTCGGAGCCGCTTACATTGCCTGCGTTGCAGCACTTGTAAACTGTTCCGTGATCATCGTTGCGCCCGCATATTCCGCCGGTGGTTGCCTCCTCGGAACTGCCGCCGTAAACGCTTCCCGTATTGATGCATCCGCTTATAATTGCTTTTTTTAATTTCATTCCGGAAAGTATTCCGCAAATGCCGCCGACCTTGGTCGGGTCGGTCGCTTCTTTGCTTGAAACGGTTCCGGCGTTGCGGCAATCTATGATTGATCCGTCCATGCAGAAGGCGACGATTCCGCCGACATAGCTCTTGCCCAGAAAATACGAATCAATGATTCCGACGTTTTCGATTCTGCCGTTTTCGCCGATATATCCGAAGAGTCCCGCATATGCGGCGTCGGTATCGCTGAAATACAAGCCGCTTATCGTGTGACCCTGACCGTCGAAAAAGCCGACGTAGCGGTTCTCATTACTGCCGATCGGTGTCCACGGCAGAAATTTGTCTGCACCCTCAGAAAGCGTGCCGTCGTCTTTCAGTACATTTCTGTTGACCGTGATGTCGGCAATCAGAGCCGCGTTCAGCCCCGTTTCGCCCGCGTTTACACGTTTTGCGAACTCGTAAAGTTCTTTTTGATTGCTGATTGTAAACAGGTCGTCGGCTCCGCCGTTTTCCTGCTCTGACGGAGACGCAAAGGTTCCGACAGTCGTCACGGGCAGAAGGGACACAAGCATGCAAAGAATAAGTAAAATGCTTAAAGTCCGTTTTTTCATATTGTTTTCTCCTTATCGCGTACTTTTGCGGATGAGACAATGCTCAGTCCAGGACAATTATCGTTATGCTGTACCTGCTGCTGTCGAAATTCGTATTCTGGAACAGCATGTTGCTGTATGCAAGGCTCAGGACAATGTCGTCGGAAGAAGCCGTATAAACAGTGTTGTATGCAACGGTCAGCCCTGCGGTCTGATTTTTTTTGGGAATTATGGTGTAGGTCTGTGTTGCAAAAAAGATCGTGCTTGTGTATCCGTCAACGAGTGCGGCACCGCATTTGGCATCGTCGCCCTTTGCCGATACCGACACAGTTCCGCTGAATATCAGACTGTATGAATGTCCTTTCGAAAGGGTTATTTGCTTGGTTGATGCGTTATAGGAAATGAGACCTCCGACGCTTTTGCTTTCGGTAAAGGGAAGCACGGTTCCCCAGTTGTTTCCCATAAGTTCGCCGGTTCCGCTGAAAAATCCCGAACATATGCCGTCCTTGCCGTTTTCTCCTTTGTCCCCCTTATCTCCTTTATCGCCTTTGTCACCCTTGTCGCCCTTTTCACCGGGCGCACCGTCAACACCGTCGGAGCCGTTTTGTCCGTCTTTGCCCTCGGCTTTGACTCCGGTGTCGGTGTCACCGATCCACCAGTTGCCGTTCCCGCCTATAAAGGGAGTGTTGCCGTCGGTACCGTCCTTGCCGGGATCGCCTTTGTCACCCTTGTCGCCTTTTTCACCGGGTGCGCCGTCAACACCGTCATTGCCGTTTTGTCCGTTTTTGCCTTCGGCTTTGACTCCGGTGTCGGTATTGCCGATCCACCAGTTGCCGTTCCCGCCTATAAAGGGAGTGTTGCCGTCGGTACCGTCATTGCCGGGATCGCCTTTGTCACCTTTTTCGCCCTTTTCACCGGGCGCACCGTCAACACCGTCATTGCCGTTTTGTCCGTCTTTGCCTTCGGCTTTGACTCCGGTGTCGGTGTCACCGATCCACCAGTTGCCGTTTTCGCCTATAAAGGGAGTGTTGCCGTCGGAGCCGTCCTTGCCGGGATCGCCTTTGTCACCCTTGTCGCCTTTTTCGCCGGGTGCGCCGTCTTCTCCGTCAACGCCGTTTATGCCGTCAAGTCCTTTAAGAACCGAAAGATCGTAAAGATTCAGCCACAGTTCTTCGCCGCTGTAACGCCATTGCAGTGTGTTTCCGCTTACCCTGAACTCGGGCGTCTTTCCGCTCGTACCGTCTTTTCCGTCAGCTCCGTTTTTGCCGTCCCTGCCGTTTGTTCCGTTATTGCCCGACGGTCCCGCGATATCCGAAAGCGCAACAAGATTCTGCCACTCGCCGCCCTCATACCGCCATTCTATGTACGTCTCTCCTCTTTTTACCTCTATCTTTTTGCCGTCCGAACCGTCTTTACCGTCGATACCGTTTTGTCCGTCGGCTCCTCTGAGATCGTCAAACGATATGAGCACCTGCCAGTCGGCATCCCCCGGATATCTCCAGAGCACCGCTTTTCCGTCACTGCGCACCTCGGGCAGGTCATCCTCTCCCTTTGCCGCCGTTTTCCAACCGACCGCAAGCAGGGCACAGACTGCGAGAAGCAGGACACAGCAGACCGCAAGAAGTCCGGCTATCGTTTTCTTTCTGTTGTTTTCCATCTTGTTCCCTCCGACTTTTATGATATTATCGTTATCCGACTTATCGGTTTATTGTTTATCGCGGTATTTATCGACAAACATGATGACTCCCTGCTTTAATATATCCATCTGGCTTTTGAGATAGTATTCATCCTCAAACATTGCGTAGTGTACGCATGCACGGACAAAAATAAATATAAGCGGTGTTATTACCGTATACGGAATGCCGATCTTCGGTTCAAGCTGTTTTGCATATTCGGTATACCTGAAATTGACTCCCTCAAAAAACTTCTTCCCGTACTCAATATATTTCGGGTGCGTATATATCTGATACATCAGTCTGTACTTTTTTCCGTGACGCTTTGCGGTCCATCCGGGGATCTCTTCTATGAAGCGCATAACATCCTTCGGATCGGTCGGCGCCTTTTCGATAAACTCATTTTCGACCTTTGCCATGCAATATGCGGTCGATTCTATGATAAGGCTATCGAGATTTTTGAAATAGAGATAGAGATTTGCCGGAGTACAGCCGCATGCGGACGCGAGCATTTTGATTCCGGTCCCGGTAAGTCCGTGTTCGGCGTAACATTCGAAGCATTTCTCCATATATTCGACTTTTTTTGATTCGTGCTGTCTTTCGCTGTGCTGCATATTCCGCCTCTTTCTTTAATAAATGTTCGTTCATATCAATTATATCACACACACGCGCGTATTGCAATAGAAAAAAGAAATTTTCACCCTTTTTCATTTGTTTTACATATCTGTGACATATACGAAAAGGCACGGTCGGACGTTTCGTCCGAACGTGCCTTTTGCTTGCTTTTGGGGATTATCGGCGGCTGTTTTTGCTGTTCGAGCCGACGATTATAAGAAGACGAAGAAGCTGTGTGAGCGATACCGCAAGGGCGGCAACATATGTCATTGCGGCGGCGGACAGTACGCGTCTTGCGCCGACGAGCTGATCGCCCGAAAGTATGCCGTCGCTTTCAATGGTTTTCAGCGCACGCCTGCTGGCATTGAACTCTGTCGGCAGGGTGACGAGCTGAAACAGCGTGCTCAGTCCGAAGCAGGCGACGCCCGCGTAAGCGAGTATCACGAAAAATTCGCCGAGGTAGGCGAAAAGACAGCCGATGAAGATAAGCGGGATCGCAAGCCTTGAACCGATATTTGTCGCCGGGATGATCGCCGAGCGTATGCGGATGGGCAGATAGCCCTCGGCATGCTGTATGGCGTGTCCGACCTCGTGTGCGGCGACTCCTATTGCGGCGGTTGACGAAGACGAATAAACGCTGTCCGAAAGGCGTATCACGTCCGCTTTCGGATCGTAGTGGTCGGTGAGATTACCGCTTATGTGTTCGATTCTTATGTGGGAAAGACCGTTGTCGTCGAGAATACGCCTCGCAACATCGGCTGCGGTAAGTCCCGGAACGATCCGGTTGCTGTATTTTTTAAAGGTTGACTGCACCCTTGCCGAGGCAATGAGCGCAAAGATGACTGCGGGAAGTACGAGAACTATATATGTCCAGTCAAAATACATTTTCAAATCCTCCGATCTGCGGTTTTTATTATTATATCACATCCGGTCGTTTTCAGAAGCAAAAAGATCATTTCCCGTAGGTTCCGTTTATCATTTTTTCGAGAGCGATCGTGTTTTTTGCAAAATCAACGGTAATTACCGACATTCTGCGTATGGTTGCATATTTCCAGCTGTTTTCGACCGGAAGATGGTACTGCACGAATTCGTATCCGAGGTATGTTCCTGATTTTGAAACCATCGAAAGCATTTCGCTTCTCGTTATGTTGGTTGCAACCTCGGGCAGAAATTCGTCGAGAAGCTCTCCGATCTCAAAAACATTCTTTCCGCGGATGCCGTCAAGGAGAAGTCCGAGCATTTTCCTCTGACGTGCGGTACGGGCGAAATCGCCCGATTCGTTGTCGAGACCGACATGCCTGCATCTGCAATAGTCAAGCGCTTTCGCACCGTCAAGATGATTCATGCCGGGTTTTACGCTGTCGCCGAGTTCAAGGTAGTCTATTTCGGCTTGTGTCAGCTCTATGTCTACTCCGCCGAGCTTGTTGACGATGTTTGTAAATCCGCTGAAATTGATTCTGACATACCTGTCGATGTCAATGTGGTAATTTTCCTTTATGGTCGAGAGGAGCAGTGATACGCCGCCTGCCGCATATGCGGCATTGAGACGGTTGCCCGAGCCGAGTGCCGGAATGTTCGGAATGTAGGTGTCGCGCATGAAGGAGACAAGGACGATCTGTCCGGTCTTTTCGTTGATCGACGCAAGTATCATGGTGTCCGAACGTCCGCGGTCGTTTATCGTCCGCGCATCGGTTCCGATCAGCAGAATGTTTTTTATGTGCTTCCCGAACTGCATGACGTAGTCGGGATCGATCTCGGTAGACGGCGGGATGATCGGATCGGTGTCCGGAGGTGTGGTCACAGGCTCGCCCGATGTGGCAGGATTACCCGATGTGACCGGAGCGCCCGAGGTGTCCGGGAAGTCGGTTTCGTCGGTTATGTCTACAATTTCATCGGTGGTGTCGATCGGACGGTAGTTGATCTTGTTGTAATAGTGATTGAAAATCAATGCCGCGGCTATAATTACGGAGAGAAGAATACAAACGATCACCGCCAGAGTGATGACGGCGGCTTTCTTGCCCCCCGAGAGTTTTTTTCGGGTTTCCATTGGGTGTGATTACAGTCCTTTCCTTTTACTACGTATAAGAATTATACCACCCATATGTGAACAAATCAAGTACGAAAAAAAGCGTAATCGGCTGCGGTGTGTTGACATTCGGAATAAAATGTGATAAAATGAAGAAAATTTCCCGGAATACGGAGTAATATATAATGTATTTTGTTAAACTTCTGGCGGAATGTCTGCCGGATGCGCTTAAGGACTCGGCACTTGTTCTGCCCGTTTTGCTGCCTGTCTATTTTCTTATCGAATGGGTGGAGTATAAAAAGTACGCAAATCTTGAAAAGTCGCCGCTGCTGTGCGGCAGACTTTCGCCGCTTGTCGGTTCTGTGTTCGGATCGATACCGCAGTGCGGCTTCTCGGTCGCCGCAACCGATCTGTTTGCAAAAGGCTCGCTGTCGGCGGGCGCACTTGTGGCTGTTTATATAGCAACATCGGACGAGGCTGTGCCGATCATGCTGTCAAAGCCCGGTCGCATACCCGAAATGCTCCTGCTGATCGCCGTAAAGCTTCTGCTCGGCGTGATCGCGGGCTACCTGACATTGCTTGTCTGTCCGAAAAGACACGCCGTAAAGCATGCGGAGCATGAGAAACGGCATGACGTTCACGGGTCGGTCGGATGCTGTAAGCATGAGATCGAGGGCGGCGAAAAATTTGATTGGAAGCATCCGCTTGTCCATTGTATAAAGATATTTCTGTATATACTTGTCGTGAATCTCGTCATGAATCTGGTCATTGCGGGTGTCGGAGAGGACAGAATAGCTGATTTTCTCGGACAGAGTAAATGGCTCCAGCCGCTTCTTGCGGCTGCGGTCGGATTCATTCCCAACTGTGCGTCGTCGGTGATACTGACAGAGCTGTACCTGCTTGGCGGGTTGTCGTTCGGCGCGGCTGTCGCGGGACTTTCGGTCAATGCGGGACTCGGACTGATGGTTCTCTATAAGGAGAATAAAAACGTCTCCGAGAATGTTCTCATAACCGCGATCGTCGCAGTTGTCGGACTCGCCGCAGGCTATGTGATAAATCTTTTTGCGTAAAATCGCCGGATATCCGCGAAAGCGGAGTTTCACGGGGGAGCCGAAACGGCTCCCCCGATTATTTTTGAATTTTTTTGAAAAATTTTTATAAATTTTTTCAAAAAAGTGTCACAGTTTCGAAAGATATTACGTCTTATAGTGTGAAGACGGCTGAGAACGTCTTGACACGGCATGAAATTTATGGTATCATTGGTTTACAAGGGTACTGCAGTTGTGCGGAATGGAGGAAAACATGAAGATTATCGGTTCTTTATGCAAAGCGGTCGCAATATCTCCCGCTTATCATCTGCTTTTCATTTGAGTCGGCGCACCGATCGGCGCTTGAAGGACGGTCGGTGCGCACAGATTGGACTTACATCGTCATTGCAATTTTTTCACTCCCTTAAGAGAACAAAACAAATAAACAGAAAAGGAATAATTTCATGAAAAACATGAGAATTTTCAAAAGACACCTTCGCAGGCTGATCGCAATCATCCTTGCGACGGCGTTTGCGGTTTCCGCGGTTTCTCTGTGCTTTCCCCTTTCCGCTTCCGAAACCGACGGCACAAGCCCGCCGCTTTCGTCAGACAGCATACTGCGCGACTATGTTGACGGCGACGAGCTTGACTCGGCGGGCTACAAGGCACGTCTTATCGGGCTTGAGGATGACAATACATATGTCTTCGACAACGGCGACGGCACTCATACCGTCTACATGATGTACGAGGACTTGAAGTACACCGACAGCTCGGGAAAAGTCCGCGAAAAGGATCTTTCGCTCGTCAGAAAGAGCGGCGGCTACTCAATAGCGTCGAGCAACATAGGACTTTATATGCCCGACGCTCCCAAAAACGGGATAAACATGAGCTATGCGGGACGCTCGCTCACGATAACTCCGATGAACACCGGCGACTGCGACGCGCTGACCGACAGAGGCGCGGTAGTCTACCCGGGAGCCTTCGGAGAAGGCACATTTCTCAGATACACTCCCCTTCTTTCGGGAATAAAGGAGGATGTGATTCTTTCGGGATACACCGAAAGAGCGCAATTCACCTTTCTTGTCGAGTCGGAAAGCCTTGAGCTTTTCGGAAACGATGACGACGGCTATTATCTCGCCGAGGCGGGAGTAAACTCACCCGCGTTCAGACTGGGCGACGTCGTTGTATACGACGCGGTCGGCAAGCCCGACGGCGGAAGCATGGAGATAGTCACCCTCGCCAAGGGCAGATACGAGATAACGATCTCGGCAAACGACGAATTTCTGTCTGACCCCGACACAGTCTATCCGGTCACGGTCGATCCGACCGTCACCGTCTCCGACAAGGTGCAGGGCGCATCGTCGATAGAGGACGCTCCGGTCTTCGAGCTTCAGCCGAACCGCAACTGCGGAACATATCTCTACAACAGCGTCGGCACGACATCGGCAAGCTACGGCGTCGGACGCACGGCGGTAAGGCTCGGCGGACTTCTGAATCTTGACATTTACCCGTCGCTTACGGCGGATCAGATAACGAGCGTCAGCTTCCATGCCAAAGACGCCTCGGGAAGCGGGTCGCAGTTCATAAATCTCTATCCGCTGGTCGGCAACACAACATGGACCGAGAGCAATGTCACATGGAACAATGTCGGCTCGTATTCGGTCGCGAAAAACTACGGCGCGTCGATGCGCACCGGACAGTGGACAACGTTTGACATAACAGATCTTGTCAAAGCGTGGAAGAACGGAACATATCCGGCACAGGCGGGATTCATACTGATAAACGAGAATGAAACGAACAACAAGTGCTTCTACTCCTCCGAATCCGCCTCCGACGACAACAAGCCTTATGTTAAATTTACTTATACGTATATAGATTTTGACAACGCAACAACTCTGGAATTAAATCAAAGAACGACGTTAACGCTGTCGGAACGCGGCGACAACCGATGCTTCAAATTCACCGCACGCGAAAGCGGCTTCTACACATTCGAAAGCTGGCTTATGCATGAAAATTGCGATCCTAAGGCATGGTTGTTCAACGAAGCAAGAGAACCGCTGGCTTCCGACGACAACAGCAGAGGAACGGCAAACTTCCGGCTGACATACTTTTTGGTTGCAGGGAGTACCTACTACTTTGACGCAGGCACTGCCAACGGTCAGCCCGCCACATATGCAACAGAGCTTTCGTCAACCGAATATATAGCTTATGTATCGGCGATATCCGTCCCGTGGTCGGATTCGCTGATAGCATATTGCGAAAAGCAACAGCAGAACATCTGTTACAAATTCACACCCGATGTGTCGGGAGAATATCTGTTCACAAGTTACAATCGGATGGGCGACCCAAGGGCGTGGATATACGATTCGTCCTTCGGTCTGCTCGCCTCGAATGACGACGATGCCGGAGACAAAAATTTCAGACTGTCGGTAAATCTTACTGCAGGACAGGATTATTATATAGTTGTCGGACATTTCGGAGCAAACGTCGGTAATTTCTCACTGAGAAAGCTTATTGCCGAAAACGTAAGCGACGGCATATACTATATAAGAACCAAATCCGATTTGTTCATGGATATAGACGGACCGACTGCGCAGGAATTTGTCCATCAGTGGAAATATCACGGAAGCCCGCAGATAAAATGGCAGATAGAAAAACAGTCGGACGGATTTTACACCATACGCTCGCAGTACGGTGCAAAAAAGTACGTCGGTATTTCCTCATCCGAGATCGGAGTCAATAACATAAAGCTTTATTCGGGAATAAGCGATTCGGTCAAATGGAAAATATATAAGGTAAGCGACAATGACCTTGTATTGGAGCCGAAGATCGCGATCGGAAAACAGCTCTGCTCACCCAATGAAAGCATTGATACCGAACTTCAGCTGTATAGGTTAGGCTTCTATATTCTGTACACGGTAAAGCTGTTTGAGGTAAAATATTCATACGAGGTAAAGCACTATTACGATCAGGGCTTTGCGCTACGTTTTGAAAACCCCGCGGCTAAGATCGAGGACTATCAGAGGGTATGTGGAATGGCTCTTCTTGAGGTCTTCGGTGTCAGCACGTCATACAGCATACAGAGTTATACTTCATATGCCGACAATCTCGCACAGGGTACTCTCACACTCGACGATATAAACGAACGCACAGATGCCAAGACAAGCGATATGCTGAACAGCGATCTTGTATCGCAGTTCGGAAACGGAACCGATACAATGACCCGCGTCGCATGGACCGGACATATGACCGGAACCACCATATATGACCTACTGTCAAGCTCTTATGATCGGAGCCACTCTGTTGTTTTACTACTTGGATATGTTGTCGATTCAAACGGTAATAATTATTCTCCGACAGCTGTAAAAAAAGGAAGCGTCAGAGGCTTGCTTCACGAGTTGTCGCATCAGCTCGGAGCGCCCGACCATTACTGTTACGGAAATGAAAACAACGGTCCAAACGATAAATGCGACAATCCAACAAGAGATTGTTATAAATGCGATTATGGCAGTGATAACGAACCTTACTGTATTATGTCATACTTTGCACCGGATGCTGTATACGAGGTCTCAAAAGGCAACAGTTTGAATATCTACTGTTACAACTGCAGTGGCTGGGGATCAAAAGGCATTTTCAGTCACCTTGAAGATCATCATTAAAGGAGAAAACCAATGAAAAAACTGCTTGCAATATTCATGCTTCTTGCGGCATGTTTGACTTTTGCGGGATGTACAAAGGCACCGACCGAAGGTACAAATGCCGTAAACTCCTCCGAGGCATCGTCGGTAACTACCCAAAAAGATATAGAATCTCAGTGTCCTCCTCCTATTTGTATGGTATTTGAACGTGAAGGTCTTGCAAAACTGCGTTCATTTGAC
>CAKSQF010000032.1 GCA_934486825.1 uncultured Eubacteriales bacterium
TGCGCCGAAGTGAAGCAGTCGGCTTAAAGTGGGATGCGATTGATTTCAAAAAGAAAACAATCACCATTCGTCACACGGTTACACAGGCAACCATAGACGGCAAAAGCAAGATCATCCAAAAGGATCGGACAAAGACGAAATCCAGCTACCGCAGTCTGCCGCTTGTCCCACCGTTTGAAGAATTGCTGCACCGTCTGAAAGCACAGCAGGAGTTGAATCAAAAACTATGCGGGCGTTCCTATTGCAAAAAATACACCGGTTATATCTATGTCAACGAGATCGGTGAACTTGTGAAGCCCGGATATCTCACACAGCATTTTCCGCTGATTCTGCAAAAGAACGGTATGCGGAAGATTCGCTTTCATGATCTGCGGCATAGCTGTGCAAGCCTGTTGTACGCAAACGGTGTAAGCCTGAAAGAAATTCAGGAGTGGTTGGGTCACAGCGACATTTCGACCACCTCAAACATTTACACGCACTTGAATTTCACTTCAAAGGTTGCGTCTGCCAATGCGATTTTGGGCGTATATCCCTCCGCTTAATGTGCTATGTCCCTCCAATGTCCCTCCGAAAATCAGCCCGAAAACGGCAAATTTGCTGATGAGCGAGGGACATACATAAGAATATAGAGCATAAAGAAAAGCCCGCAAACCCAGCTATATCAAGGGTTTGCGAGCCATCCGGTGTGGTGCCGGTGGCGGGGGTCGAACCCGCACGGGTTATTAGCCCAACGGATTTTGAGTCCGCCTCGTCTGCCAATTCCAACACACCGGCATCTCATATTTTAAGTCATCTCCCGATGTCCTGCCCGAGAAATTGGAGGGACATCGTGGAGGGACATTAAAAACAAGAACCATATTCAGTTTTCAAAAAGCCTTGTAAAATCAAGGGTTTACGCCAAGGTGGTATGAAACGGCGTTGTGGATTTTGAGTCCGCCTCGTCTGCCAATTCCAACACACCGGCATAAAACCGCAACTGACAGCTTGTATATTTTATCATATTAAAATAAAAAAATCAAGTCTTTTTCAAAAAAAAGCTTATTTACTTGACATTTTGAGAAAAACATGATATAATACAAAAGTTCCATCCTTAGCTCAGCCCGGATAGAGTACCGGATTCCGATTCCGTTGGTCGAGGGTTCGAATCCCTCAGGGTGGGCCATTTTTGTAGTGCGGAAAAGCTACAAGACACAAAAAGCGCAAGATTTGGTAGGTCTTGTGCTTTTTGTGTTACAATATTTTGTGTTTTACACGCTTGGCAGTATGTTTTGATTCAAGAGCTGCATTTTGGTTCTTTTTTCAAAAAAGGGGATGGGAATTGCGAACAGAGGCTACGTTCTATAAGGGAAGATGGATTTCGTATATGCAATTTTTAAATAACGGGCGATTGGAAATCGAAGGAAACTACTATTCTTGGAGCGATAAATATTAAATGAGTAGCACGGGTATTTGCAATACATCAAATTCGAAAGATATGTTTTATGTTGTTTTATATAAGGATACTAAAAAAATTGCTATGGCCTATAACAAAAAATTTTTCGAATATAGATCGTGATGTTGTAATTATAGGATTCAAAGATC
Source organism: uncultured Eubacteriales bacterium (assembly GCA_934486825.1). Lineage (GTDB taxonomy): Bacteria > Bacillota > Clostridia > Oscillospirales > CAG-272 > CAKSQF01. Next base: position 1,582 of record CAKSQF010000032.1, read on the forward strand.
GGGGCATTCGATTGACGAATGCCCCTTTATATTGTTGTGTCGATATTATGGTGATTATTTGGTCAATTAATTGGCGAATTTACAAAATGAAATTACATTCACGTAATACGTAATTCTTTGTTTTCGTTATTCATTTTTTAATCCTTTTTAGATTTTAGTTGTATTTTGCATATTGTATAGGTTAACCCTGACAATGAGTGTTATGGATAAAATAAAAAATGCACGGCTTAGAAAAATACATTGCTTTTATATAATCGTCAGGACCCGAACGGTCGGATTCGGCGGCGTTGCATTGCTTTCTGTCGGAAACAGACTTTTGCTCTGTTGCTTTAGCAGTGTTCATTCTCTCGAAAAATCGGCTCGACTTGCTTGGAACGTCGGGTGTATCCTTAAGACTTCCTTGTAAGCAAGAAAACACTTGCGGCGTGTGAGCATATCTCTGAAAATATTCAGAATCGCCTGCGCGTCATTTTCATGTTCCTGTGTATACTCAACTTCAAGCTCATAGTCGGTATGACCGAGATACTCGTTTTTGTCGAGCACGACTTCGCAGTCGGTGTCCTTGAACACGACACAGCGTTTGGTAACAAGTTCCCACTGAAGTTTCAGACCCATATCGGTAAACGCATTGCTTCCAAGTCCGTTGCGGGAATGGATTACGAAACCGCCGAAGCCCATTTCCGCAAAATCGTCCACTTGTGACCGAATTTTATCCGAGTCAAGAACCGTATTCCACGCCCAGAACGGAAGCCCGCGGTAAGAAGTCGGCAATTGTGTAGGGTTCATATCGTTACGCTCGTCTTTTTCGTTATTCATTATCAGTCGTCCGATCTTTCCGTTCTTTTCCCGTGAAAACAAGGTCGTCACGCAGACGATTCGCTTCAGTCTTTCTTCGGTATTCCGTCGGCGTCATTCCGACTTGCTCTCGAAACACCCGATAAAATTCGTTGCAGTTGGCGTAACCGACCACGCGGCAGACGTCGGACACCGTATCCGTACTCAATCTCAACCGTTCCTTCGCCGCTTCCACGCGCTTTTTGTGGAGATAATCGGTAAAGGTCATACCGAACCGCTTGCGAAACATTTTGGAGAACGAATTCGGCGAATAGTGATACCGTTCGGCAACGTCGTATAGACGAAGCGGCTCGGCGTATCGTCTGTTGATATGGTCCAGAAGTTCGGGTAGCGCGACGCACCGCTCGCGCGGCACTCCCGCTTCTTCGTACGTTCCGCGGTTGCGCATCAGCCAGATCAGCAGAACCTCCGACATCGACCGCAGCATCGCGTCGCTTCCCGCTCCCTTGCTTTCGTACTCCGAGTACGCCGTTTGCAGTACCCCGCACAGTTTGGCATAAGTTTCGGGTCCGCACCACGCCGCGACGGCTTCGGAGAGATTTCCCGAAAGTTCCGCGCCGATTTCTCCCAAGCGAAGCGTATTGAACGTCTCGTTTCGGATCAGTACGTCGTAGTATTCGGTTTCGGCGGCAAACGATATCCGATGCTCGACGCCGCACGGAATCAGAAACAGACTTCCGTCGATAAAATCCACGCTTTTACCGTCGATCGTCTGCGTTCCCTTGCCTTTCGTCACGCACGTAAGTTCGATAAAATCGTGCGCGTGCTGTTTGATGGCGTCGCGGGTTTTATGGTACTTGAATACCACCGTCTCGTTCGGCGCAAAATAATCTTTTACCGTATGCAATCTCATCGGCTACGATCCTCCGACTATGGAATTGCGCAATTTCGGGATAATTATACCACACGCTTCGTTTTACCGTCAATACCGTAATCTTTCCATTCTTTAGCATATTATGCCCGTAATTATGCTCGAACGCACAAGAAATTTACGACGAAAAAATCAAACGACAAAATCGTCTGATTCCCAAAATGCCGAATCCTCGACGGCACGATATGATAAAAAGCGGAAAGATTACGGTATTGACAGCGGAACGCGGCTGTGATATAATATTTTTGTAATCGCGTAAACCTCGTCAGCGGGGTCGGAACCGATCGAATTCATACAGAAAGGACCTTTTATCGTGAAACTCGGAACAAGAAAAGAACTGTTCTCCGCCTACAGCGACGGATGCTATCGAAAAATGAAGGAATGCGGCTTCGATTTCGCCGACGTATCGATTTCGGGCGAACTCGACGGAATGAGCGAAGCGGAATACGAGCAACGCTGGCTGGCGGAAAAGGCGCTCGCAGGCGTTGCGGGCGTAACTATTCATCAAACGCACGGACCGTGGAGATACCCGCCTCACGACGAAACCGAAGCGCTCCGAGCCGAGCGCGCGGAAGTTATGAAACGGAGTATTCGGGTGACGGCAAAACTGGGTTGCCGCTACTGGGTAATCCACCCGCTTATGCCGTTCGGTCCGGACGACGATTTCGATCCTAAGCAGTTCACTCGGATCAACTACGACTTTTTCCGCGCGTTGCTCCCCTTTGCTAAGGAAAACGGGGTCACGATCTGCTTCGAAAATATGCCGATGAAAAACCTCTCTATCTCCACGCCCGAAAAAACGCTGGAGTTCGTTCGTCTGATCGACGACGAGAATTTCAAGATGTGTCTGGACACTGGACACAGTATGGTGTTCGGGATTCAGCCCACCGAAGCGGTACGAATGGCGAAAAGCGATATGAAAGTGATGCACGTCCACGACAACCGCGGAAAGTACGACGAACATCTGCTCCCCTACTGCGGGATCGTGGACTGGGCGGACTACAGACGCGCGCTTGACGAGATCGGCTTTGATGGAGTTTTTTCTCTGGAATGCGGCTGGAAAGACTTTTTGCCGGGTGCCGACGACGATACGCGAGCCGACTGTCTGAAAGCAATCGTGAAACGCTTAACTGCGCTTTAACCCTGCTTTCTCGCAACTCGTATTGAAGATTTTAGTTGCCGCGTATAAGTTTAACCTATTCCCGCAATGATAACTATTGTTTCTCGACTCAATCCAAAACAGTTAAATAATCGGCATTATTTCCTAAAACTCAATTAAAAGTTCAATGAGAGAAGCATACGTGCCGCCATCAGGACACACGCAAAAGGAGCGTATAAAACTCCGCCGCGTGTGTCTTTTTCTATGCAAAACAGGGGCAAATTGCCGTTTTTATGGCAGTTTAGCGTATCTGATAATGTTATTTATTGTCTGTTTCGTCGTCGGGATTCTGGTATGCACGATTTTCAACATACGCCATCATGCGGTTATACAACACAACATAGAACAGTACGGCAAGTAAACCGCCAACCGCGCCCAGAATCAGAAATACGTTGTTGCCTCGTGTTTTTAACTTCAACAATACCATAATACCGATCCACGCCACGATGCATAAAACAATCATTGCAATATGTTCGCGCAACCACTTTTTCTTAAAAAATGTAATTTTCTCTTTCAAGGTAAAGGTGCTGTCCGCAAGTGCGGTAACAAGATTATCGTCAGCGGCTTTCTTAAATTCTTCCGCCTCAAGCCGCTCCCCGGCTATAATCTCGTTAATGCTTACATTGAATTCTTTTGAGAGCAGCGACAACATTTCAATGTTGGGCATATAGTTACCATTCTCCCAGCGCGAAATTGTTTTGTTAGTCACGCAGAGTCTGTCTCCGAGTTGCTCCTGCGTCAAACCTTTTTCTTTTCGCAGGGCGGCGATAAATTTTCCTGTTTTTACTTGGTTCATTTTGCTCACCTCGAGGAGTATTATGGCATATTTCTCGTGAAAATACTTCCCCATAAACAGCGAATATGTTGCCCACAAACAGCGAGACACATTTTTGTTTGTCAATAACCAAAGTTCTCCGCCGCCCCAAGTTTATATGTTTGAGATTCAAATCCCCGTGGACGCCTGCCACTTTTTCGGCTTAAAAAGACGTTCCTGTTTGTTCGTCATTGACAAAAACGGCATACCCGTCGGTTTTACTTTTACCGTTTCATATCCGATACTGACAACAGGAAGACGACTCACATAAGACGTTGATTGTTTATAGTGAGCCGGAAGCAGAGTCCGAGTTTTTCGGCAGCTTTGCGACAAAGAAGCATACGACCGAGAAAAATTTCAAAATAGTCGGTTATGGGACATATTTCGGTGTTTATTGATAATTTCAATAAAATTTCCTTTTTCTCTGGATCAATCGACAGGTCGGTTTTTGTCACCGAGTAGTTCACTCTGTCATGTATATCAAATGTTGACATGTCACGATTGCGAACCCGCGTTCTTCGTACATCCGATTTGTCGGCAATAATCAACGCCGCGGCAATCGAATTTACAGGCACACCCGTTCCTTCATCGTGATTTCCGATTGCGGTCGTAATCAAAGCGATTTCTTTCGGATCAAACCCCATCTTATCGAGCAGTCGAAATGCCATTATTGCTCCGCTCTGGCTGTGATCGATACGATTGACAAGATTGCCGATGTCATGAAGGTATCCGGCAATTTTTCCGAGTTCGATACTGCGTTCATCGGCTCCGAGCGTTTTGAGAATATATTCGACGCGCGTTGCGACGGTTGTTACATGCGCAAAACTGTGCTCCGTATATCCGAGAGCAAGAAGTGAACGGTCTGCTTCTTCGATATAGGTTCTTATCGAACTGTTTTTTGTTATATCCTCATATGTCATCCGGCGTATCCCCGCTTTTTTAATTTTTCGTTGATTCTTCTTTTGCGTGTATGAGCTGTGTAATTGCATCATGATACGGTGTCGGACAACCGTATTTTTTCCCCAGTCTGCCGACTGCGCCGTTTATAAAGTCGATCTCGGTTTTTCTGCCGTGTTCAATGTCCTGACACATTGATGCTTTTCCTGTGCCGTCATAAGATGCAACCCTGAAAACATCGGCTTTGACCTGTTCGATGTCGAAATTAAGTCCCTCGCATTCCGCAACACGTACAGCCTCTTCCAAAAGTGATACGGAAAGAGTTTTTGCGTATTCGTTTTCGGCAATAAACCCGATGTGTGTTCCGAGAATCGCGGTTATGGGATTGATCGTCATATTAACAAAGAGCTTCTTCCATATGAGCTCCATGACGTTCTCCGAATATTCTGCTTCTATTCCGGCAGCTGAAAAGGCGGATACAACTTCTTTTGCGGCATCTGCATCGCCGACAACAGAGCCTATAACCGTGGGTCCGGCACCGCTGTGATATATATGTCCGGGTGAAAGTGTCACACAGTTGTGTTTTGTCGTTCCGACGAGAATTTTTCTTCTGTCTACATATTTTCCGATTACCTCATCATTGCCGAGTCCGTTCTGCAAGGTGAGAAAATATTTGCAATTGTCGGCAAGCGCAATGTTTTCCGAAAGTGCGGCATCGCTTGATGTATCTTTAACGAAAAGGATAACAAGATCATTCTTTTCGGTGTATTGTCCGCTTTTGAATATATTGATTTTTACGGTTCTTTCGGAAGAATCCTTTTCTTTTACGGTTATTCCGTTTTCGGCTATCATGCTTACCGTTTTGTCATACGAATCTATAAGAGTTACGTCATGCTTTCCGGACAAAAGACAGGCATAGAGACATCCCATTGAGCCTGCGCCGATGATTGTTATCTTCATTTGCAATTCACCCCGTTTCAGATTTCAAGTATCCAGCCGGCAGGCGCTTCGATCTTACCGAGCTGAATGTTGCGGAGCGTTTCGTAAAGACGCTTTGTATACGGTCCCATTTCGGACATACCGGCAGGGAAGCATATTTCTTTTCCGTGGTCAACAATTTTTCCGATCGGCGAAATAACTGCTGCCGTTCCGCAAAGTCCGCACTCGGCAAAATTTCCGATTTCGCTGATTGCGACAGGTCTTTCCTCAACCCGCATGCCAAGCAGATTTTCCGCCACATACAGGAGAGAACGTCTGGTGATCGACGGAAGTATAGTCGAAGATTTCGGCGTAACGAGCTTTCCGTCTTTTGTTATGAATATTATGTTTGCACCGCCGGTTTCTTCGATATAGGTACGTGTTGCCGAATCAAGATAAATATTTTCATCATATCCGAGCTTGTGCGCTTCAACTATCTGATAGAGGCTCATTGCATAGTTGAGTCCGGCTTTAATATGACCCGTGCCGTGCGGAGCGGCTCTGTCAAGATCGCATACACGGACGGTAAGCGGCTTGACTCCGCCTTTAAAATACGGTCCGACCGGAGTTGCAAATATTCTGAACTCAAATTCGGATGCCGGCTTTACGCCGACGACAGGTGTGGTTCCGAACATATACGGACGCAGATAGAGAGAAGCGCCGGTGCCGTACGGAGGAACAAATGCTTCGTTGGCTTTTACCACAGCTTTGACTGCCGATATGAATTTGTCCTCATCAAATACCGGCATGCACATTCTGCGGCACGACTGTGCCATCCGTTCCGCATTAAGGTCGGGACGGAAACAAACTATTCTTTTGTCATATGTTTCGTATGCCTTCAGACCCTCAAATGCCGTTTGTGCGTACTGTAATACACACGCGCTCTCGTTCAGAACAATGTTGTCGTCGTCTGACAGTCCGCCTTCATCCCATTTGCCGTCTTTATAATGCGCAACGAATCTTTTATCTGTTTTGATGTATCCGAAGCCGATGTTTTCCCAATCAATTTTCTTTTTTTCCATGATTATTTATTCTCCTCGTATAATAAATATAGTAGTTTTTAGAGTTCCTCTCCAAGAACTATGGTATAATTGTTTAGATGCTG
>CAKSQF010000033.1 GCA_934486825.1 uncultured Eubacteriales bacterium
CCTACCTTAACACCGGTTGTGGGAGCCTTTGCGTCAAATGCGGTCTTGTCAAGAGCCTTGTCGGACTCAACGAACTTGAAGGTAGCCTTCTGTCCTGCGAGCTTCGTTGCCCAGCCGAGCTGTCCGTTGAAATTATCAACAGTGAACTCATCCGCACCCCATGCCTTGACTGCGTTGCCGTTGAGGTATGCCTTAACGGTGAGCTTCTTGTTCTCGTAAGAACCTACGAGAAGAAGAGTGACTTCTTTGCCTACGTAAGCCGAAGCGTCAACCGAAGCCTGGTTCTTTTTGAAGGGGTTGGTATCAGCGCCCCACCAAGGACCGAATCTGAGGGCCTTGTTTGCGGTCTTCTGACCGTCTGCTTTGCCGTCGTAAGGAAGGTATACGCAACCCACGTCGTTGTTGCCGCCGAGGACAAGACCGCAACAGCCGTTGTTGCCATCTTTGCCTGCCTTTTCGGCATAGTTCATTGTGTAGGATACCGCAAAATACTTTTTGGTGATGGTAACCTGATCTGCTTTTACTGCCTCTGCATCCGCCTGATCCTCGGGACAGGAAGCGTCAGCCGTCTTGATCTCGTCTGCCGATATTGCCATCGGAGCAAGAAGCGCGATCATAACAATCGCGAGAATGAGAGAAATTACTCTTTTCATAAGAATTTCCTTTCTTTTTGGTTTTTGTTTCACAGTACTCCCGTACTGCGGTCTGCATCGCCATTATAAAGCAAATGTGAACAAAAATCAATAGCAAAAGTCAACTTTCATTACATATGACAAAAAGTCGCATCGCTTTTTGTACAAATTGTCCCGCGCCCACGATAACGCGGTAATTACTTCAAAATTCCGTTGATATCGACGTCGGTAAGGATGCAGTTTGCGCCGCCCTCAAAGGTTATTCGGACATACCGCCCGCTTTGTGACTGTGCAAATGTATGCAGACCGCTCTCTCCCGAGCTGTCGGCTTCGGTAAAATCACTGCCGTTTGCGCTGATTTCAACCTTCCATCCCTTCGGCAGCTTATCCGAGAAGTAAAGCCTGTAAGAGGACAGCGTCGCCTCTCTGCCGAGATCGATCGTGACCGATGCACCGTCGGTCGAAAGCGCCCAGCCGTTTTTGTCAGCCGCACTGCCGTCGATTACCTTCGCCGCCGCGTCGCCGTTCACGTCCGCGTTCGCGGTGACCCCGTCAAGTCTGCAAAGATTTGCTTCAAGACCGTTTGCGAGAGAATAAAGGGTGAAATACTCGTCGGCACGGACAAATTCGACCTTGCCTTCGCCGTACTGCTTCGAAAGATCGGAGTACAGGCGGTTTATCCCCGAAACCGAGATCGGACTCCAGACCGATATCTGACAGGAGATGAAGAGAGGCTTGTCGCCCTTCCATCTGCCGATTGCGGTATTTACATTGTTCAGAAGCGCATTGTAATCGCTCTCGTAACAGGGTGTGAGCTGTGAAACATACTTACCGCCGGTCACGCTGTCGATGCTGACTTTGCTCTGACCCCACTGCTGAACGGTAAGCCCGTAGAGACAGGGGGCATTTTTCACGTATATTTCACGTTCTTTGGCGGAAAGATTATCCCATATCGTCACCACGCGCAGCCCCGATCTTTCGAGATAACGCTCGGTAAGGCTGACATATTTGCCGAAAAGCTCCTCGTTCTTCATGAAATCGCGGGCGGGAGCGCCGTTTTCCTCAAGGGTGTTGATCGGCATGGTGTAGCCCATTCCGGACGGTCCGCAGACAAAATAGTCGTTTTCGGTCGCCGAATTGTAATAATAATTGAGCATCTGCGGCGCAAGATCGACAAGCGCCGGACTTATCGTCCAGTTGATCGGAACTTTGCCGCGCGCGCCCTTGTTTGCGTCCCATATCTTGCGCATCGCGCGTTCGACATACTGGGTGTTGTCGCCGTCGCTGACGTATACCGCGACATATATCTTGTTTTCGACTGTCGATGACACCGGCTTGTAGGTCGGAAATTCGATGTCTGCATCAAGTCCCGCCCAGACGGTCGCATTGCAGAAGAGGTCGGCGGGGATTGTGGATATTCCCATCGACGACGCTGTCGTTATTCCGCTTCTTTCGGTAGAATAGAAGCCGACGCACGCCGACTTTCCCGCCTCCATATCGCCGAGAAACTTCTTGAAAAGGTTCTGCTGCTGTCTGTTCACGCAGTCAAGCCATACGACCGCAGAGCCGGTCGCGGCGGCGAGATCGCGCATGTGATAGCCGTCGCCCGGACGCTCGGAGAAGAGCAGGCGGTGCGAGCAGTCCTTCCAGTAATTATTGTACATATATGTGTATATGTCAAGCGGAGTTTTCATGTCAAGCGAGGTTATGTCCGCGACAACCTCGGGCGCGACTCCGTTATTTCCGAGCGTTTCGTAAAGCTCGGGAGTCACCGGGAGCGCGTTTCTGATATTGGCAATCGTACAGGCAAGATTTACATAATGCTCCGACTTTCCCTTTGAATAAAGAACGACACCCGAATACTCGGACGCGTATTTTTCGCAGAGGGTGTACTTCTTTTTGCCGGCGCACGCGCGGTATCTGACCCCGAATGTCCTTGCCCATGTCTCGCCGCCCTCGTCCGCGCCCTCGTCGATGAGCAGTATGCGGGTCGCCGATCTGTTCACGATACCCTGAAGGGTGCTGAACATGATCTGCTCCTCAAATGTCATATCGGACGAACGCAGTGCGTCCATGGTTCCCTCGGGCGGATCGAATTTCGGTATGATGCGGTCGTCGCTCCATTTCATGCCCTTTACCTCCGGAACATCGGGAATATCCGGCGCTGCGGTTGTCAGCGAGCCGGTTGTCTGACTGTCCGTAGTTGTCGCCGTGTTCCCTCCGGCGCACGAAAACAGAGTCATTGTACAGAGAAGAAGTGCGGTAATGCGGGTGGCTGTCTTTTTCATTGCGGTCTTCCTTTCTCTGTTCCTGTTTTACGAGCCGATCTTTTTGACGTGCGGGCAGACAAGCTCGTTTACGCGCAGATCGGGCGCAGCCCAGTAAACCGCGTTGCGTATTACCGTCTGTACGTCGCTGTTGTAATATGTGGGGAAGGATTCGTGACCCGGCTGGAAGTAGAAGATCTTGCCGTTTCCGCGCCTGTATGTCGCGCCGCTGCGGAAGACCTCGCCACCCTCGTACCAGCCGATGAAAAGCAGATGCTCGGGTTCGGGAATACCGAAAGGCTCGGCGTACATTTCTTCATGCTCAAGCTCTATGTAACGTCCGATTCCGCGGCAGATCGGATGCGACGGATCGCATACCCAGAGGCGCTCCATGTCGCCGTCTTCTCTCCAGTTTACGTTGCAGGTGGTTCCCATGAGCAGTTTGAACGGCTTGGAATGATGTCCGGAGTGGAGTACGATAAGACCCATTCCCATAAGGACGTTGTCGCGCACTCTTGCGGCGACCTCGTCGGGAACGAGATTATGCGCAAGATGTCCCCACCAGATAAGCACGTCGGTGTCGCGCAGAACATCGTCTGTCAGCCCGCACTCGGGATCGTCAAGGGTAACGGTGCGGACGGTTATGTCGTCCGAGCCGAGAAAATCGGCTATCGCGCGGTGAATACCGTTCGGGTAGATCGCCTTTACAGCCTCGTCCTTTTTTTCATGCACAAATTCGTTGTAAACAGTAACTTTAATCATATCGGAAGATTCCTTTCGTGTTTATGTATGTATTATAGCATCGGCTCCGGCGGATGTCAATCGTTTTTGTGAATTTTAACCGATGTACTCCCTTGCGAACATAAAAAATCCCCCGATACAGCTTTGCTGTGTCGGGGGATTGCGGGCGACAGGGAATTATTCCTCGTCCGCGCCCTCTTCTTCGTCATCGTAAAGATCTTCGGATATGACCACACGGCGGGTGTTTTCCGCACCGATGCTGTGGGTCTTTACACACTCTATCGTCTGAATCTCGCTGTGGATGATTCTTCTCTCGTAAGCGGGCATCGGTTCAAGTGTGACCGATCTGTGTGTGCGCAGAACTCTTGCCGCCATGCGTCTTGCAAGCGAGCGCAGAGTGTCCTCTCTCTTTGTGCGGTAGCCCTCAACGTCAAGGCTGATACGGGTGTACTCGCGGTCGTCATCCTCGCCCTCCTTCTTGTTTGCGGCAAGGTTTACAAGATACTGGAGCTGATCCAGCGTCTCGCCGTGATGACCGATGAGTATGCTCGCACCGTCTCCGTTTACCGAAATCCTCTTTCCGGCGTCGGTGTCGCCGACGGTTATGTCGGCATCTATACCCATGTTTGTGACCAGCGTCCTGATAAAAGCGACCGCAAGATCAACGGGGGTCTGCTCATAGATTGCCCTGATCTTTGCCGGAGCTTCGCCGAATCCGAGAAATCCTTTCTTCGGCTCGGCAAGAATTTCTATCTGAAGTCTGTCAGCCGGCACGTTGAAATACTGCTCGGCAGCGGCGGTCGCCGCCGCGACCGTTCTGCCGGTCGTGATAGTTTCCTGTTTCATAATATGTCTTGTTTCTCCTGATCTGTAATTATCAATTATCTTTTTTTTCGGTCTTTTCGCCGTCGGTGTCCGGGATTTCCTCTTTTTCGGGAGCCTTTTCGCCGTCGGTGTCCGGGATTTCCTCTTTTTCGAAAGCCCTTTCGCCGTCGGTGTCCGGGATTTCCTCTTTTTCGAAAGCCTTTTCGCCGTCGTCTCCGGTCTCCTCTGCCTTGCCTTTTCTCGGAGGCTTGTCCTCCTTGAGCTTCGGAGCCTCGTCAGCGAAAGCCGCTTTTCCGGAGTCGCTCTCCCTGCTGTCGAGCGGGAGTACCGGAAGCTCGGCGTCGTCATCGTCGATGTGGTGGAGCGATCTGTACTTCTTGCCGGGGACTACGCGGGGATCGTTTTCGATCGTTCTGCTGCCCGCCTTGCCCTTGTATTCGCGCTCGGCTCTCTTGTAATCCTCTTCGGTGAACTTGGGCGCCGGGAACATCGCGCGCAGAATGAACTGCTGAACGATTCCGAGCAGGTTGTTGAATATCCAGTAAACACCGAGCAGTGAGGGGAACATGAACGAGAAATATGTTGACATTGCCGGCATCGCAAGGTCCATTATCCAGTTGGAACAGCCGTTGTTCATCGAAGGATCGACCGGCTGATAGGACAGCTTGCGCATGAGCCTCGACGAGAGGAATATCGACGCAAAGGTGATTATCGGTATCAGCAGATACCAGTTCCATGCGATCGTCGGTGTGACCGAAAGGTCGAAATTAAGTCCGAAAAGCGAGAAATCGGGCAGTTTTTCGGGAGTGAGCGAGCTGAATGCTCCGACATCGACGTCTCCCGCAAGCTCGGAGACCTTCGCCTGCATGTCCGAAAAGTGATCGCGGACGGTCGTCATCAGCCGCAGACTGTCGTTGCCCCAGTCGTATCCGAGCGCGGTCGCAGCCTTGCCGACAACATCAAGCGCCGCCTTCGGCACTCCGCAGATGTAGCGGAGCGGATTTCTGATGATGTTGTAAAGCGCTATAATTATAGGAAACTGCAAAAGCAGCGGCAGGCATCCGCCGAACGGGCTGTAACCCTCCGACTGATAAAGTTCCATGACCTCCTGCTGACACTTCTGCTGGGTAACCTTGTCGTCTCTGCCCTTGTATTTGTTTCTGATTGCCATTTCCTTCGGGCGGAGCGACGCCTGCTTGACCTGCGACTTCTGCTGCTTTATCGAGAAGGGGAAGAGCAGTATCTTGAAAAGTACCGCGAAAAGCAGAATCGCAAGCAGGTAGTTGCCGGTAAACGAGTTGAAAAAGCTCAGCACCTTACCGAGCAGACCGAGTATCCAGTCTAATATGTTCATTTGGCTGTAAATCCTTTCTTAAAGGTCTTCTTTGGTCTTTTCCGAAGCCTTGCAGAAGCGACAAGGCTTTCATTCCGTGACATTATCCGTACCGCCGTCCGACTTTCTCTTTTCGGCACGCCTTTTCTCCCGCTCGGCAATCCTTTTGCGTCTCCGATGATTTATCGGAACCGGGTCGTAGCCGAATCCGCCGAACGGATTGCAGCGCAGAATCCGCCATATCGCAAGCGCACTGCCGCGTATCGCTCCCCATTCGGCAAGCGCCTCAAGCGCATAGCGCGAACAGGTCGGGGTAAATCTGCAGCTCGGCGTCCTTTTGAGCGGAGAAATGACCGCGCGGTAAAAGCGTATGGGAAGCGAGAGCAGAAACGCAAGCGGATTCATTTTCATAAAAACATCCCGAGCCTTTCAAGCCCTTTTCCGATCTGATCCTTCATCCTTGCGGAGTCGGATCCCGCCGCCGACTGCCGTCCGACAAAAACGATAAGAAATCCGGTGCGGATCTGCCTGTCGGCGACAGCGCCCGAAAATCCGGCACGGATTATTCTCCTTACTCTCGAACGCACGACAGCCTTGCCGACTGTCTTGGTGACCGTTATGCCTATGCGGTTTATCTTTTTCTTTTCGGGATTCTGTTTCTTTAAGAGATTTGCGTGACGGTCGGGAAGAACATATATGACGACATCGGGACAGACGGTTTTTCTGCCCGTCCTGTATGCCTTGACAAAAAGATGATTTTCGCATATCGCGTGAAATTTCATTTTTCTTCCCCCGTTGACCGTGATACTGCCGAAGCCGCAGCTGTCGGTTTTCGGATAACTTCACAAAGCCGTTTCAGAGACATAAAGGAGCCGACGTGCCGCAAAAAAACGTCAGTTGACTTTGAAACTCTGCTTTCTGTTTTTTGTCGGGAGCAGCGGGAGCCGGACGTGCACCGGTCGGAGCGGCTCTGCATATGCGCTCCGGAGTCCTGCCGACATTCCGGAAATCTCCGTGCGGAGTCCGGAAAGCGGCGCGGACGATGTGAGTCCCGATCCCGACATTCTGCCGACAAACGAAAAACCCCCGAAATGCGAATGCTGTCACAATCGGTGGGTTTCCGGTGAAAAAAATCAGTAGGTGAGCTGCGCTCTGCCTTTCTGACGTCTTCTCTTGAGTACCTTTCTTCCGTTGGCGGTAGCCATTCTCTTACGGAAGCCGTGTACCTTATTTCTGGTAGCCTTTTTGGGCTGATATGTTCTCTTCATTCCGACACCTTCCTTTCAATTGTAAATACGTTCAGCGGGGACAGACCGCCGTTTTGCGGCGGATCCCTTGTAAAACAGCCGTCGGATAATGCGGATGATCCCTTTTCCGGGACAGATTCATCTCTCCGCCGGCTCCGATCAGATTGCGGCTTGCATATTATAGATGAAAAGTACGGCTTTGTCAATAGCGTTTGCAGATTTCCGACCCTTTTATCCGAAAAATTTACAGAAAATTTATATTTACGGCTTTTTGCCCGCTTTTCTCGAAAAAACAGGGGAAACTCTTATATTATATACTTTATAAAACAATAATATATTTTCAAAAAAATGTGAAAAATCTATTGTAATCCGGAAGGTTTTGTGCTATAATGGATGCGGTATAGCCTGCCCGGACGCACACAGGCGAGCGGGAACTCCTTTTTTGCACCGACAGAGCTTTGCCCGCCGTTCCCTTCTGCCCCCGTGTTTTACGGGGAACGGCAAACATACAGAGTGACGCCGAACGGACGCACGGCGCTCCGCGCCCTTTTTCCGGAACACCCGCCGCTCTGCAGGATGTAAATACAGAACATAAAGACTAACTATTAAAAGTCAAGAGGAAAAATAAAAAATGTGAAAAAAATTATCTGATTAAAAGCAGGCATGGCA
>CAKSQF010000034.1 GCA_934486825.1 uncultured Eubacteriales bacterium
ATGCCTGCTTTTAATCAGATAATTTTTTTCACATTTTTTATTTTTCCTCTTGACTTTTAATAGTTAGTCTTTTTGTATTCATTCGATTTGATCTTGTTTGTCAGATAGTCGAGACAGTCGATCTGCTTCTGTCCCCTGCGCACATCCGAAAGCACGCATTTGCGGTACGCGGTCAGCTTTGGAAGCATTTCACCCAGCGTGCCGTCCCCAAAGTGGCGCAGACATTCCGCAGTCAGCTCCTCGTCACATCCTGCGTCTGCAAGACACTGCCGCAGGACTTCTTTTTTGTTCAAAGCGTTTGGCATTCTGTCCCTCCCTTCGGATACTCTGATTATAACACAAATCATATGAAATTACAAATACCTGTATTTTATATCGTGATATGATTGACAGGAATATCAGATCGGTGTATAATAGAAGCAGATCATAATAGCGGAGGCGGTTATGGAAATCAGAGTGTTACGTTATTTTTTGGAGATTGCACGAGAGGGCAGTATGACTGCCGCCGCAGAGGTGCTGCATGTGTCGCAGTCGGCGCTTTCCAAGCAGATGAAGGAACTGGAAGACGAGCTTGGCAAGAAATTGTTCCGCCGCGGGAGCCGCAGTGTGTCGCTGACGGAAGAAGGCATCCTGCTACGCCGCCGCGCCGAGGATATCCTCGATATGGTGGATAAAACGACCGAGGAATTCCGTGCAATCGATGATTTGCAGGGCGGGGATGTGTACCTCGGCTGTGCGGAATCCCATCTAATTGCTCATATCGCGCGTAAAATCAAACATTTCAAGGAGCGCTATCCGCTCTTTCACTATCATATAGTCAGCGGCGACCGGGTTGTTGTGCTTGACCGGCTTGACCGCGGGCTTCTTGATTTCGGAGTGGTGGTTGAGATGCCGGACATTGACCGTTATCAGTATCTGGAGCTGCCGGGAGTTGACAGATGGGGTGTGATTATGCCGAAGGATCATCCGCTCGCAAAAAAAGAAGCCGTCCGTGTGGACGACCTGTACGGCGAGGAACTGATCTGCTCGGAGCAATCGGTGGAGGCAGACATCCCGCGTTGGTGCGGAAAGAAAGCCGATCGGCTGAATTTTACCGGAAATACGAATCTTGCCTACAACGGAAGCGTTTTTGTCGGGGAAGGACTGGGTCTTATGCTGTCCTTTGAACATCTCATCCAACCGAGTGAGGAGAACGGTCTTGTTTTCCGTCCGCTGGAGCCGAAGCTTGAAAACAAAATGTATCTGATCTGGAAGAAATATCAGGTGTTTTCTCCGATTGCGCAAAGACTTCTGGACGAGTTCCTCGGCGACTCCGATTTACGTAAAGGCTGATCGGAGTCCGCTCCGGAACAAAGAAAAACGCGCACGGTCAGTTTATCAGCGTGTAAAAGATGAAAAGCTTTCCGGTAAAGTGCTTGTATTCCTTCATTCCCTCAACCTCGGTATGCTCTCCGATCTTCTGCATGAGGAGCTTTGCGGCAGGGGATTTCCATGCTCCGCGGGTTGCGCAGAAGATGAACGGACGATCGTCCACTATGCATTGCAGCCAGAGATTGCCGCTTCCTATACCGAAATCGGCTTTCGAAAATGAGGAAAAGGGTATTTCCTTCTTCTCGCCGAACTTTTCGTTTTCAAGGATGATCGATGTGTCGGTGATTTCGACCATGTATCCGGTATATCCTCTTGCCTTCGGCAGTAAGCCGCCGGTTTCTCCGAATACGATCTGAATTGCTTTCTGAGGGTCGATATTGTGTTTTTCGCAGTAGGTTTTCAAACTCATTTTTTAATCTCCTTCGTTGTCTGATTTTTCATATATAAGACTGCCTTCGATTTTGTCGAATTTTATTCCGGGACAGTCAAAATAATCGAAAAGCGAAAATTGCCAATCTGCGGGATAGGAGTCCAGGTAGCGGAATATCTTGTGAAGGATTTCCGACCGCTGTTTGTCTGTTCCGCCGTAAAAACGCAGAACAAACGAGCTTATGAAATAGTTGGGATTTACGGTCTTCCTGACAAGATATATTTTCCGGATAATACCGCTGTCAACCGATTTTATGTAGGCAAGTATCTCTTCGCGCATCTCTGCGGGCATGTCGTCTCTTGAAAGGTTGTCGCGCGGAGACAGGAAATCCGCCTCGCTGTCCTCGTCAACATGCTTTTGTTCCTGCTCCAGTGCGCGTTTGCGGTAGTCGAGCAGATCCTGCTCTCTGCCGGTCATACAGCAGAAGCTTCCGATCATGTCCAGACCCTCGTCAAGATAGTTGTGGTTGTTTTCAAGAGCATGGTATATATAGTCCATTCCCGCGGCGTCATAGCGGGAGAGCATTGCGCATCCCTTGATAAAATATGCGTGAAGGGAAGAGTTTTCGTCAAGCTCCCGTATGGCTCTGTCGCAGAGCGCCTCCGCTTCGGAAGCACGTCCGAGATCTCTGAGATCGGTTATCAGATCGGCATACTGTTCGGCAAGAACAGGACAGCCGTTCTTCTCCCATTCGGTGACTCTTTCAAGCGGTTCGATATAATTTTCCTTGCGGAGCTCGGCGTAATCCTTTTTCATATTGTTGTAAACGGTGCTTTCCGCAAACTCAAGCGCCGCTGCTTTTTCGGCGAGGTATTCGGGCGAGCTCTGATCTTCGATTGTTTTTGCGTCCTTTACACCCATGGTTTCCAGACGCATTTTCAGAGTCGGATGTGTTGCGTTGTTTGCAAGTATTTCTTTTCCGACCATGGCGTCCCAATCGGCACGGCGCTCCTCAACCGCATCGAGGAAACGCCTGATCTGCCCGGAAAGATAATGCCTGCTCGGCTCCTCCGGTTTGAACACGGGTTCCTGATCCTTGCCGACATCTTCCCATGAAAATTTGTCGTTGTAGCTCAGCTTAAGCAGTGCGGATGCCGCGACCCGCGCGTCTCCGTTTTTCAGCATATCGCGGTCGGCGTCCGTTTCGGACACCACCGCATTGGCGTATCTGAAAATATTGTACACAAAAAAATAATGCATGTCAAAGGCAATAAACAGATTTGTCAGTATGCTCTGCAAAAAGGTGGGTGACTCGGCGTCAAGTATTGCCGATGCGTAATCGGTCGCTCTTTTCGTTGCCCGGTTCTTGTCGGAGACATGCGAAAACTCGTGCAGACAGATGCAGTAAAGCTCTTCCTCGGAGAGTATCTGCAAAAGGAATACGCCGAGGTTCAGATAATATCGGTTTCTGTCGGAGACAATTGATGCGTTGCAGTCGGAAGATAAAAGGATAACGATCTCCTTTTTGCAGGAAAGAGCCTTGGCGGCACGCGATACCGCCGCGTGTATGGCAGGGTATTTTTCCTTTGACAGCTTCGGCGCGTCATCGTCGAGAACGATTTTTACTCTTTTGGGAAATTTGCCGGATACGGCGATAAACAGCATGCCGGCATATATCAGACACAGATAAAAGAGAACGTTGTTGATCTTGAAGAGCAGACCTCCGAGCACCGATGCGCAGACAGCGAGAAGCGCGAGTACCACGGTATATGCGGCAGTGAGGCGGCGGATGACGCAAAGCTTTTTCATCAGCTTTGCCGACGATTCTTCGGCATCCTTGCGATGGCTCAGCAGATACGCCTGCCCGTCGGCGACATTGGTGTTTTTCAGCTTTGCCGTGTAAATTTTTGCGACCGCATAATTGATTGCCAGGAACAAAAGCGGCAGGACGGACAGTACCGCAAACGGTATGATCGCCCGATCGTTGTTCCACATGAGCCCTGCGACCGAGCAAAGAAGTGCGAGGATGTAAGCCGGGATGTAGTACCTGAAAATGTTTTTCATGATGAATTTCTCCGTTTTTATTCCTGTATTATCTGTATTATACAGTGTATTTTTTCAGAGCCATTTGTCAAGCTCTGCTTCGACCTCGGGTATTTTTCTGATTTTCGGGGACTTTATCATTCTGTCCCGCATTATTACGATCTCCGGACTCCGCAGGGTACGGAGATTCTCAAGCGGGTTGTCGCCGACGACAATCATTTCCGCAAGCTTTCCTTTTTCGACAGAGCCGGTTATGTTGCCTATACCGGCGAGAGTGGCGTTCAGAAGCGTCGCAGAGTATATTGCAAAACGCTCGCTCACCCCGCAGTATTTCACATAATAGCAAAGCTCTCTCCACATATCGTACTGGGTGACGTAAGGACAGGCGGTGTCGGTTCCGAGACCGACAGGAATGCCACGGTTCAGACATTCCTTTGCAAGCGAGATTATTCCGTCGAAAACGATCTTTCCGTTTTCCTGCTGTTCGTAGGTTGCATGGGAGACAGAGCGGTCAAAGAGCGCAAACGGGAGCGCAGGCGAGATTGTCGATACCTGAAAGGCTTTACGCTTTTTGAACAGCTCCATGATTCGGTCGTCCGGCTTTGCGCCGTGCTCGATCGAATCGACTCCGTTTTCAAGCGCAACTCTGACTCCTTCGGGACTTTCGACATGCGCCGCAACCCTGAAGCCAAGCTCGTGCGCACGGTCGCAGGCGGCTTTTACGATTTCCGGAGACATTCTGAGCATGCCCGGTTCGCCGACCTTTTCGGCGTCAAGCACGCCGCCCGTTATCATCAGCTTTATGATGTCCGGCTTGTTTTTTGCGATCAGATCAACATAGTCTGCCGCTTCCGCGGGAGTTTTCGCTTCGTAGGCAAGGGAGCCTGCCATGTGTCCGCCGTGTACCGAAATCGCCATGTCGGACGCCAGAATACGCGGTCCGATCAGCTTTCCGGAGTTGATATCGTTTCTCACACGGGTATCGAAATCGGCAATGCCGCCGACCGTGCGGATGGTGGTGACGCCGCTTAAAAGCTGGGTTTTCGCATACCCGGCAACAAGCCGTCTGCCGAGACTTCTCATCAGCGAATTCGATGTAATGAGCCTGACAAGCTTTACGGGATCCGACTGCTTCTTCTTCGGTCTGCCCGACCCGGCAAGGTGAACGTGAAGATTTATAAGCCCGGGAAGGATGTATTTTCCGTTAAGCTCCACCCGCTCATATCCAGCGGGGACGGCGTTTTCCGCAACTATACCGGAAATCACGCCGTCCTCGACAAGTATTGCTTTTCCGCTCTGCACAAGCATGTTTTCGGTTCCGTCAAGGATGTTTCCTCCGATAAATGCTCTTTTCATAGTGTTTTATCTTTTCCTTTTCGTTTGATATGTTTTTGGCGTCAAAGACAGTATCCGATGCGGATAAGTCCGGGGTTTGCCGTAAAGCACCCGTCGGACGGAGCCGCACGCCGACACAATCTGCCGCTCCGAGTCGAGTATACCATACAGCATATTGTTTTTCAAGTATTTGGATAAATTTTTTCAAGAAAAAGACATCAGCCTGCCGCGGAACGGCTGTTTTTTCGTATTACCTTCGGATCAAGCCGGCGATAGTTCTTCAGAATAACGACCGCAGACATAACGGCTGTCAGGATATCTGCCGCGGGCATGGAATAAAGGACGCCGTCCAATCCGAAAAAGCGCGGCAGAAGCAGTGCAAACCCGATACCGAACACAATCTCGCGTACCATCGAAAGCATGGTGGATTCGACTGCTTTGCCCATTGCCTGAAGAAAAATGAAGGTCGCTTTGTTTATGCAGGCAAGAACTGTCATGCAGAGGTAAATGCGGAATGCCTTTGTTGCAAATCCGGTGTAATATGCGCTTTCGTTTTTCGCGCCGAATATGCCGATAAGCATGTCCGGAAAAAGCTCCGCAATTATGAGTGCGACCGCGTCGAGTACGGCTTCGGAGATCAGAAGAAGGGTGAATAATTTTTTCACCCGTTCCGGGAGCTTTGCACCCATATTGAATCCGACGATCGGAATACACCCCGCCGCCATTCCGATAGCGACCGAAATCACAATCTGAAAGAACTTCATAACGATTCCGACGACAGCCATGTTCATGAAAAGCCTTGCCCCTGCTGCACGCCGATGCCGGCCGCAAAGCCAGAGTTGTCTTGCCTTCGCCGGGGTTACCCTGAATGATTGTGACTTTTCCGAACGGGATATACGGTTTCCACAGCCAGTCAACCTCCAGCAAAGGAACATCCGCCATGCTGATTACCTTGACCGATGCGTTCGGAACGGCAGAAGAAGAGATGGACAGTGTTTCCTGTTTTTCTTCTGCATTGATTGATTCGTTGCTCAAATTGAGACTCATTTCTTTGAATTTTGAAACAAAAAACACCCAACTTTTCAGTTGAGTGCTTTTTGCAGATGTATGTGCTTTCCTTTACGGAAGAGGCAAGCATTTTTTGCTCACCTGAAATGAATTCATGACAGCTTTTTGCGCTTCAGCAAAGCGTAACCTATGGCGGAAAGCAAGCCGACAAGTGACACTCCGGCAGCTCCCGCCGCAGCTCCCGCTGTGATTTTCAGTGCCTGCACTTCTTCTTTGGTAACAGGAACACTTCCTGCCCTATGTGTACTTCCGTCCGTTAACGTTACGGTGATGCTTCCATCTTTATCGACCGTTACGGCCGAAACGCCGATTCCGTCCTTACCGTCAACACCGCTTGTGCCGTCTTTGCCATCGGCACCATCCTTACCGTCAGCGCCGGCATCCCCTTTGTCGCCCTTTTCGCCTTTCTCGCCGGTTGCCTTTATGCCGAGTGAAGTCCAGCTTTGCCCGCCGTCATAGGAGACATACCAAATGTTATCGTCGCCGATTTTAAGCATGGGCGTTGTACCGTCCTTACCGTCAGCACCGTCTGCGCCGTCTTTACCGGGGGCACCGTCCTTGCCGGGGGCACCGTCTTTACCGTCAATGCCGTCTTTACCGGGGGCGCCGTCCTTTCCGGGGGCACCGTCTTTACCGGGAGCGCCGTCTTTTCCGTCAACTCCGTCTCTACCGGGGGCGCCGTCTTTGCCGTCAGCTCCGGTGGCTTTCACGCCGAGGGAAGTCCAGGTCTGACCTTCATCATAGGAAACCTCCCACTCGCCCGTTTCGGCATTGATACGAAGTCTTGGTGTATTTGAGCCTGCCGATTTCAACGGAAGCTCAAGCAGATCGCTTGCGTAATCGGTTTTGCAGTCACCGTTGCACTGCTCGTTGAAAACAAACAGCCGATCGCCTTTTTCCACATCCACAGCAACAGGCAAAGTAAGTGTCAAATTCCCGCTTTCCATGCCCGTCTCGCTCACATTTTTAAGTCTGCCATAGTATTTTACGGTTTCGCCGTTGATCACCATTGCGGAAATATATTCGTTTGCGCCGGTTTTCGCCCCCTTGTAATCAAAGCGAACGGTGTTCTCCGAATAGAATCTGAGCGTTGCAAGGAAACCGTTCCGGTCACTGTCCTTCAGTGTCAGCTTCCATTCGTTTCCGGTGTATTCGGAAATCGGGGT
>CAKSQF010000035.1 GCA_934486825.1 uncultured Eubacteriales bacterium
CCCACCAAGTGTTACGGTCTAAAAAGATGCCGTACCGAAAAGCCTTGAGAAATCAAGGCTTTTCGCATTTTTTACCGCTATATTTTATAGTGAATTTTTATAGATGCCAACGACCCACAAGGTGGATTCGAACCATCGAAATAGATAATCAGGGCAGAATCAGCGATTTTTATTCGCTGATTCTGCCCTTTTTTCGTATCCAAAAATATTAAATATTTATGTCTTCAAGCGGATGCAGTGAGCAATCATTGCATCCGCTTTTTTATTTTTGCTTAATATCTTAGAAGATAAAACACAACGAAAAGGAGTTGATGAAAAATATGATTGTGGTGCAGCTCAGCAATTTAAAACAAAATTCAGGAGGTAAAGAAAGATGAATGATTGGGAACGATTACACAGACAGGCTGAGAGATATAAACAGTCATATCCCCCGGGAACAAGAGTGATGCTGCTTAATATGAACGACCCATATTCTCCTGTTGAAAGCGGTATGCGCGGAACGGTTCAGAGTGTGGATGATATCGGTCAACTCCTAATGAAATGGGATAATGGCAGAGCGCTTGCGCTGATCCCCGGCGAAGACTCATTCCGTCGATTGACACAGGAAGAAATCGACCGGGAGTTACAGGAACAAGCTCAGGAACAGACTATTAGTGAACAATCTATGTAAATGTGAGGTGAAGCAGAAAAACAGGACGGATGCCCTATGGCAATCCCATTCATTGATTTGTGTTCGGGTATCGGCGGCTTTCATTCCGGACTCGTAAATACAGGTCATTACAGATGCGTCGGTCATGCAGAAATTGATAAGAACGCAGAAAAAGCGTATAACGCCATTTACGGAGAAGAAGGAGGTTTGAATTATGGCGATTTGCGAACAATCAATCCAAGGGAACTCCCCCACTTCGACCTGCTTTGCGGCGGATTTCCTTGCCAAAGCTTCTCGGTTGCAGGACGGCGTCTCGGTTTCCGAGATACAAGAGGCACTGTCTTCTTTGAAATTGCCCGAATCCTTGCAGAAAAACGGCCTCCGTTTTTACTCTTGGAGAATGTCCTCGGTCTGTTATCGCATGACAGCGGCCGGACGCTTAATACCATCTTCTCCGCGCTTGTTGAAATGGGGTATAATCTCGAATGGATGGTGCTTAACAGCAAATACTTCGGAGTCCCCCAACAGCGAAGACGGCTGTATATTGTCGGATATCTTGATCCGAGATGTGCCGGAAAAGTATTTCCTTTCAGCGGCGGCAATGCGAAAAATCTTAAGCAACTTATCCCGGGACCACAGGGTCAAAGAGTCTACGAAACAGACGGAATAGCCTGTACGCAGTGTGCAGGCTCAGGCGGTTGGGGCGGCAAAACCGGATTGTATTTTATCGATATGAACGCCGATCCGGTCATTACCGATGTTGCCCGATGCATAACCGCAAGACAGGATTCCGGAGTAAGCAATCACAGAGGCGAACACTCTGCGGTTCTTATCGAAGATGCGCCGAGAGCAATACTGACACCCGACAGAGAAACTGTTCGTCAGCAGGGTCGCCGTATGAAAGAGCCGAATGAAGCCATGTTCACGATAACCGCACAGGATAAGCATGGAATTTACCATAAAGGAAGAATCCGCAAACTTATGCCTATCGAATGTTGGCGGTTGCAAGGTTTCACGGACGAACAATTCTATAAAGCACAGGCAACCGGTCTGAAAGACGGTCACCTATATAAAATGGCAGGTAACGCAGTCAGCGTATCTGTCATTTCTGCTATCGGGCAGAGACTATATGAAATAAACCACGAATTTGGAATTGTAAAGGAGTAGCCATTATGCCTAACCATATTATAAACACTATCCGGTTGACGGGAGATCGGGAGAAAATATGTGAACTGCTCGAATCGGTAAAGGATAACAGATTCGGAATCGGCTCTCTTGATTTCAACAAAGTCATTCCCATGCCGGAAAGTTTGCAGATTGAAACGAGTTCCTCTATGGAACGAGGATTAAAAGCTTACAAAGAGTTTGTCGACATCTGCACTTTTGATGGCGCAAATAAGGATATGGACTTACTTAATATCCCGGAAGACAAAGAAAACATCTTTCTTCGTATGCGCAAAGATGTCAAGAGAGAAGACTGGGAACTCGGCCGTCAGGCTTTCCGCAACGAAGTAATGTACGGCGCGCCAAGTTGGTACGACTGGTCAATAAAGAATTGGGGAACAAAGTGGAACTCCTATGGCTATGACAACCTTGACCGTTCGGACATTGCTGAAAATCCCGCATTTTCGTTTTACACTGCTTGGAGCGCTCCCCACCCCATTATCGAAAAACTTGCGGAAAGATATCCCGAGGTTTCTTTTGAACATGAATGGGCAGATGAAGACATCGGAATGAACTGCGGCAGGAAAACCTATGAACACGGCGAGTGTACCGACACTTACTACCCCGAAGCAAAAGAAGCGGAACTATTCGCAAATAACCTTTGGGGATACGAAACCGATACTGAAATGACGGAGGAACAAACATTATGAGCATTAAGAAAATCGATAAGAATGAACTCCGTGGGTATGAAGGAAAAGAAGGTCTTATCCTTCAGGGATGCGGCGGGAATCCACAGGAGTGGGTTGACGGAATCAATGACCTTTTTACCAAAGAGGGAATCCTTCTCGACGGGACAAAATTCGGTGACGACAACTGTGCCGTCTTTGAAAATAACGGATTGACTTGTCTGCTCTATGAGTTTAACGATGATACGAAAGTTGATATCGGTAAACTTGCCATGTGGCGAATCGGAACTCATTCGGATTTAGGCGGAACCTGGCTGTCTGATTATGTTGAAAATAAGTTGGGCGGATTCAGTCTTACAGGAACAAAGAAACCCGACTGCCCGCTTATCGGACAGAACGGTAACATCTTCAACCTTATGGGGATTGCCGCAAAAACGCTACGGCATAATGGGCTTGCAGAGCAATCAAAGGAAATGACCAGGCGCATTACAGATACCGCGCAGAGTTATGACGAGGCACTCGGTATTATAGGCAAGTATGTCAATATAACCTCGGTTGATGATTGTAGCGAGGATATGGATGCCGGAATGGAGATGCACTATGATTGAAATGCTGTTTTTCCTCATAGGAATGGTACTCGGCGGACTTGTTTCCTTTGTTATCCTCTGCTGCTTCCAACTTCATAGGATTAACCGATATGAAGCACAACTGCAGAGATTAAAAGCGCAGCTCTCAGCGCGGGACATAAACTAAATAAAAATAAATGAAATTGAGGCCGTTTGCGTGTGTAAACACAAGAACGGTCTGTTTTTGTATTATAACGCAACTGCCTCCCGAAAGGAGGTCGGTTATATTGTCCGGTTCTGTAAGTCCACTGCCGTGGACAGGAAGCAAAGGCTGTATTTACACAACAATTGACGCTTTTATGCCGCCCCACAAGACTTATGTGGAAGCGTGTATGGGAAGTGCTGAAGTATTTCTGAGAAAAAAGCCCGTTGAAAGAGAAATTATCAATGATTACAACGGCGATTTGGTGAAATTCTTTCGTGTATTACAGCAAAATGAGAAGCTTGCTTATCTATTGGGCCGTCTTTATCTGTCTTTCAATTCTGAAGAACTATTCAAAATAAATAAGGCAATGCTCGCCGATGTACCGAATATTCTTGATGATTTAACAGAAACCTCGGTCACAGTGGAAAAAGCCGAATGGTCGGATATCGAGAAAGCTGTCGCTTTCTTCGAAAATCAGATATTCAGCTTCTCATCCACCGGAAAAACCTTTGCCATTGCAAAAAAGGACATGACCAAACGCTTTGGCAGACTTGTTACCGCCTGCAGCAGACTCAGAAATGCCGTTATCATGCACAGGGACTATAAGGACTGTATTTCTTATGCTGCAGGCAAAGACACTTTTATTTTGCTTGACCCTCCGTACAAGGGTACGGAAAAGTACTATCAGAAAGCCAACTTCGGCAGTGACGAACACGCAAAGCTGTTTAAATTTATGTATGGCATTCATGAGAAGTATGAGGGTAATTGCAAATTCATTATTACCTACAATAACGATCCGTATATTTGCAGTCTCGCTGAAAAATACGGGTTTGATACTTTTGTGAAAGAACGACTGCACAATATGCTTCAAAGCACAAAACCGGGCGAAATGTTCGAAGAACTGCTCATTGGTAATTATGATTTGAAAAAGCAGGCAGAAGAAAACAATCATTGCATCATGAAAGAAGCACAGCAATTAACGCTTTTCGATTTTCAGTACGATTATTAAGGAGAAGAAAATGGAGTACAAAACAGAATTCACAATTTTACTGCCGGAAAAACTGACAACCGCGCTTGACATTGATGAGGACACTCTGTTTGAGACATATTTTGACGACGGGAAAATCAAGGTCAGAGTTATCGATGAGAGCGAATTCGAAGATGAACTCAGCAACTGCGATTTGACCGATAACGACAAAGAGTGTGCAGAGTGTCCCAACTATTGTCGCAGTTGCGGCAGGTGCTTATTTGAGTCTTAAAGGAGAGTGATATTGATGAATAGAAAGATTGTCAGAGTCCTCGGCAAACGAGGACGAATTACAATTCCGTATGAAATAAGAGTCCGCAATAAAATCGGCTATAATGATATTCTTTCTTTCGAGGAAAAGGATAAAAACACCATTATAGTCCGCAAAGAAAAATTGTGCGGTGGGTGTACTCCCGAGTGCTTTGACGAAGAAAACTCAATTCCCATTGAAGACTTTATCGACAGCCTCACACCGGAGCAGCAGCGCCGTGCAACAATTTATCTTAATTTACTGTGGGCGCAGAAAGAGAGTGCGTCTGTTGGCAGAACATAAACCACTGTATATCACGGCGAAAGGAGTATAAGATGCGGGTAAAGATTTATCAAATAAATCCCGAAAGGGATAGTAACCGAATGAAGTTTATGTCTCTAAGCGATAGTCTGTCCCCCGATCCGTCAATCTATGATGAAGTATTCGATGCGGAAATCGATGAAAACGAACTTGAAGAAATCTACGGTCGATTCAACACCGTGGGACATCCATTGTTCAGAGGTCATTCGTTGTCAGTATCCGATGTGGTGGTAGTAGACGGAAAAGCAAGTATCTGTCAAAGTGTCGGTTTCAGGGATGTTCCGTTTGATACAACCAAAGCACATAAGCCGGACAATCTTATGAGAGTGGTGTATGTTGAGCCGAATAAAGCGCCCTATGTCGCCGAGGTTGCCCATACACTTGAAGCCGAGCAAAAAGCAGTCGGTGGATATATAGAAGTTGTATATCCCGACGATAACGAAACCTGCATCATTTGCAATGAGGAAGGCAAACTGATAGGAATGGAAGGCAACCGCAGAATCGGTGACGGTTCTTCTATTATTGCAGGGCCGTTTTTTATCTGCGGAACAACCGAAGAAGATTTCAGAGGTCTGACTGACAATGAGGTGGATTTATATATGGATCGTTTCAAAGAACCCGAGCAAATCAGCCCTGAAGAAGTAAGTGCCGATACAGGATGCACCATTATCTTTAGTATGTAAATTAAAAACGGAGGTTAAGAATTATGGCAGCAAAAAAGCAAACCGCAAAAGACAATCAGAAGCAAACCACAGCGACGGAAAATGAGAAAACACAGTATAAAATCCCGTTTATTACTGCGCGCATCGACAGAATTGCGTCAGATGCAAACAGCAAAATCAAGGCAAATGCAAGTGTAACCATCGGAAATCATTTTGCTGTTCACGGCATCAAAATTTATGACGGCGGAGAAAAAGGGCTTCAAGTCCTCTATCCCGGACATAAAGGTACGGATGGGAAGTTTTATGATGACTTTCACCCCATTACAAAAGAATCCCGCGAAGCACTCAACGGATATGTTCTTGATGCCTATGAGCAGAAAATGGAACAAGCGCAGGCTGAACAGCAAACTGAGTCCGAAGAACTTGACGAAGACGAAGAACCTGCTTTCGAGCAGTCAATGTAACTTGTTTTCGAAGTTTATAAAAAGTGCTGGACTTTTCACGGATTATCAGTATCCTGTAGGTAGAGGTGATCATGATGACGAAACGGAAAATGCTCGCAGCCCTCCTCGCAGGACTGATCACGCTGAGCCTTGCGGGATGCGGTACGGATAAGACGGAAAATACAGGCAGCGATCCTGCAAGCACGGAAAGCGGCATCACGGCAACGGTCACGGACAGCACTGCCGAGCCAACCGCCGAGAGCAGCCTGCCTGCGGGTACGGAAAGCACGACCGAATATACAACAGAAAAAGAACAGGAAAGCAGTACGGCCCCTGCCGACAGCGGCAAAACGGAAGCCGCCAAGCCTGCGGATACCGAACCGCCGACTGCGCCACCAAAGCAGACCGAATCGCCGAAAGTCACAGAGCCGCCGGAAAGCAAACCGACCGAATCTCCGAAGTCTGTCGATTCCACGCCAACCGAAACTACAAATCCGAAGCCTGCCGACCCACAGTTCGATATAAACTATTGGCTTGAATTCGCAAGAAAATATGCTGAAAGCATAGGTCTTGCGATAGACCCCGAAGCAGTCTCCTGTTGGGACAACCCCATAATTGCCGGACCGAACTCAAAATATCTTGAAAGAGATATAAAGACACGAATGAACAGATATAAAAATGTCGAAGGCTTTACGGATATTTGGGTATGGGCAGAACCGGACGGAAGCGGTAATTACAGACTGTTTATAGGCTACGCTTAAAAATATAAATCTAACGGAACGCATCGTTTAACAACGGTGTGTTTTTTATTATCTGAAAGGGTGAAAATCATTGAAGAACAGTTTTCTCAGAAGAAGTATTTCGCTTCTTCTATCTCTTATTATCTGTCTGTCAACCATTGTCGGAGTTGCATTAACCGCATCAGCGGCGAGTACCACAGGCAAAGCTATTGTCATTGGGTATCCCCGAAATGGTGACACCAATTACAGCACCGTAACATGGGGGCATGATGAACTGCACTATA
>CAKSQF010000036.1 GCA_934486825.1 uncultured Eubacteriales bacterium
TTCTGACGCATGATCATACGCCAAGGCTTGCGTATGAAAAGCTCTGAGCAGAGCATAGGGGCAGGAATTCCCACCCCTGCGGGGGTTACTTTTACTCTGAATTCAGGCCGGAATTCGTTGCCTCATCAAGAAATAACTGCACAATCTGTTCCGTTTCATCCTGTGAATAAACCATGTCACTGTCCAAAGTCTGGAAAAAGGTAAGGAAAGACTTTACCAGAGAAGGCTCTGTCAGAAGAAAGAACGCCGGAGAGGCAAAATCGCTGTTATAACTGAAATACACATAGTGATTGCTCATACTCATGCAAAGACCGGATTCCGGGTCGGACAAGGGCTTTCGGAGAAGGAGCAGCTGATCCTTCCGCATCATCAGATGCAGGTAGTCTCTCAGCATTTCCCGGCGGAGTTTCGGATTCGGCGGCAGGTATACGTCGCAGGGAAATTCAGGCATATAGCCGGTCTCCAGAAAATGTCGGATTCCCTCCGGCGTCAGAACATGTTTGCAGTTTCCATTTCCGGACCGTTCCGTGAAGGAGGCGATGCGGCTCGCATAAGCGGCAAGAAGCCTCTCATCATGGAGGAAACTGGGGGAAACGACCTTCTGAATCAGCTCCGGTGTCATCACAGATCCCAAGTAAGGGCCTGGCTGATAAATATAATACTGGTTTCCTTTCTCAATTTCGGAATCGGGAAGCGAATCCAGATAATCTGCGGGTGTCAGCTGACGGCAGAATAAAGGCTTCGCGGACTCCTTCAGCTCCGCGAACTGTTTCCGAAAAGGAAGAAGCATTTCGGAATCAGTGATCAGGAGCCCACTGGAGAGGTCGCTGGAAATCTGCAGGCATACTTCTTCCGTCAGCAGGTAAAAGGGGAAAGCAGCTGCGGCGATGGCTTCGGCAGGTTCCTGGTGATAGAGATAGTAGGACTGATACCAGGGACATTTGAGCGAGCAGTACAGAGAAGAAGCAATGAGGCTCATATTGAAGGAATCGCTGGAAATGTCCGCTGCAACGGCATTCGTTCCTGTTTCTTTATCTGACAGAAGGAGAAGGTGCTCAATACGGCGCTCGTTGTTTTTTGCCTTTGCAGAGGCATTTTCAGAGCATAACGTGGATGGGGGGGGAAAATCTGCCATCAGCATCCGGAGCAAGGAACAGCAAATCATGTATCTCGCCCTGCAGAAGAACGCGAATGGTTCCTTCCGTGTAATTGACCAGCTCATTGATGAGGAGGAGTACATTCTTTTTCCCTTCTATGACCGAGAAAGGACAGACGTTTTTCCCACAGGAAGAAGATTCTGCCGGACGATCGGCATCCGGCAGAACCGGAAAATGCCGAGAAGAGGCTGAAAAATCCGAACGTTGCATTGCCGCAGTCAGTTCGGCCTTTCTTGAGTGGAAGAACTGAAAGAGATGCAACACCTGTTCCTGCCGGTAAAACGTGTCACTTCCCAGTGCGGTGAGGCGGTACGCCTGGTAAAGATGGTTGGCCTCCGATTCAGACAGGCATAGAAAGGCAGCCATTTTCTGAACAATGTTCAGATTGTTCGGAACACGGGTGCCATGAAGAAATTTGTAAATGGTTGTGCGGTCGCAGCAGCAGTACTGGGCCATTTCCACAACGCTTTTTCTGCGGGCTTTCAGCAACTGATGCAGCTGAATGGAAAATTCGTTTGTCATGTATTATTTCTCACTATCCGGACGTGCAAGAGCCGTCATCACATCATGAAAAGCATTGGTCAGGCCGACCTCTGTTGTCAACAGCATATCGGGAAGATCATGCGGCATAATGCAGAGGGAACTTCCGTTGGAACGGAAATACATGGATGAACCGTGAAATTCTGTAACGGAAGGTGTATCCGCCGGAAACGAAGCGGAGTGACCAGAAATCATTCGGAAGAACGGAATGGCGTTTTTCCATTGATTGCGAAAACAGGAGAGCATGCTCTGCCGGATGCTCTCTGATTCTATAAAAAGCGCGGCATCAAGCGAGCCGGACAATTCCAGTATCCCATTCGGGAGCAGAAGATAATAAGGAAAACCTGTCGTGAATCTGCCCTGATCCGGATGCATGTTGTGGTAGAAATATCGGCAGCTGACGCACTGACGTGTGGAAACCATCATCAGATATTCCTTCATAACCTCCAGATTGTAGAAACGGTGATTCGGGTCAATCCGACCGGTATTGTCAAGGGAGGTCAGCCAGAAAATTTCCAGAGGCGTGAGATCGTTCTCCAAGGCTGTACCGCTATCGGCAGTGACGTGATGGATGGCCGTCAGAAGATCATGGTCGGAAGGAAGATACAGGAACAGCTGGCGGGGCGAGTCGGAGACATCACTGAACCGATTGAAGAAAAATGCACGGGAAATCAGAGACGCAGCGGCAGCTATGACAGCCTCTTTTCCGGTAAAAACAGTTGCTTCGGTTGTCCACTCGGATGCCACAGGAGCGTGAGCAATATCCGCCTGACCGGCAGAGAATCCATTCCAACGCAGAAGAAAATCCTCTACGTTCCGCACGGTCCAATATCGGTCATATCCCATTGAGGTGACCTGAAAAGCCTCTCGCAGAAGGGTTTCTTCCTCCTGTGTCAGTTGAAGATAGCGAATCAGGGAAGAAAGCATTTCAGAATCTGTAGGGAAACGTTTGCCGTGCAGAATCTGATAAAGGCTGGAACGATCAATGGATAAATCCGATGCACATCGCGACGCGGACAGATGCCGCGAACTGAAAAAATGACTTAACAGATCTGAAAACTGGCTCATCGATTTTTATTCTCCGGAGTTTTGTACTTTTTCTACTATAGCATTTCACCTCCCGTTCCACCAAAGCAAAAAGACAATTGCACTGTCCACATTTCCTGCCACAGATTGAAGGTGCCGGAAGGGGCTCTCTATAATGGCTGGTATCAAATCAATATGTGATTTTTGAAAAATGGGTCCGGTTCGTGAGTCAATGTCCATGTTGCAATTGCCGTTCTGCACGAAATGTGTGGCAGCGGAAGCAGACGAGATGCGGGATCGGGCGGACAGGAGGATACTTCATGTTCTGTACAAAATGCGGGGCAAATCTGCCTGATGGGGTGAAATTCTGCACAAGGTGCGGTGCACCTGTCGGAAAAGCAAATGCCGTTCCCATGCAGAGAAAAAGCGTGACGAGAGGAAATCACCAGGGTCAAGGGTATCCGCCTGTCCGAAAACCAAATCGGGAAAAGAAAAAGAACCGAATCGGGAAAATTGTGATTCCGATTCTGCTGATTGCCCTGCTGGCGGCAGGTGGATCTGTTTATGCCATCAAACGGGAGAGAGAGGTTAATCTGGACCGCTACATCGAAGTAACATTCAGTGGTTATGACGGCTACGGAACGGCGGAGGTGAGTTTTCAATACGACAAATTCAGGAAGGATCACAAAGACCTGATTCTGAACCGGAGCCAGATGGATGACAGTCTGGCAAAGGCGCTGGACGACACGGAGAACGGCAGTCTGAAGAACGGGGATACTCTTACGCTGAAGGGAATTCTGACGCCCGGACTGGTTGACCGGAGTCAGGAAGGCCGCGTGACGCACATCATTGAGGCTCCGGATTATTCCGTAACTGTGGAGAGTCTGAGTGAAACCAAAGAGATCGACCCGTTTGAGAATGTGAAGGTGGAATATTCCGGCTATGACGGCTATGGAACGATGAACGTGGAGAAGTCGGAGGATTCCCCTGCGGAAGGGGATGGAAGCCAGGACTGGTTCACATACTCCTGTCCGAATACGGGTTCCCTGCAAAACGGGGACACGGTTACAGTCAGCGTGAAGTTAAACGGATATGGGGATGCAGATGATTTTATCAGGCAGAACGGATATACGCTTTCTCAGACAGAAAAAGAGTATACGGTGTCAGGACTGACCGCGACAACGAAAATCGATCCGTTTGAGAATCTTGAGGTCCAGTATGACGGTATCAGCCCGGCACTGAAGGTGTCCGTGAATGAAGGCCTTCTGACTGAGCCGGTGAAGGGAAATGTCACCTTTTCTGTGGAAAACACCGGGACATTGAAGGTGGGAGATACCTTCAAAATTCAGGCAAAGGCAGGAAGCCAGCTGGCGAAAAAAGGATATGCGCTGGATCCGACGGAGAAGGAATATACCGTGGAAGCTTCGGAAGTGGATAAGTATCTGGAGGCCACAGACGATGCGGATCTGACTCCGCTCAACGATCAGTTGGATGATTTCGTGGAGGCAAGCCTGAGTCAATATGTGGGGAAGGATTCTACTGAATTTTTTCTGAAAACCCATGTCGGCGTTGGCGCAGGGTTTGGATGGACGACTGGATCAATTGATTCGATTCAGCAGGTAGCTGCGTACTTGGCGAGCAGTAAAGAAGAGCAGGTAACCGCTGACGATGAAGACACACCAGTCATGAATCGGTACTTTGCACTCTATAAGGTTTTATTAACAACGGTGGATGACTTTAACCAGAAGAAGGAACAGGTCACCTCTTATCTGCTGGTGTGGTGTGACAACGTGATTTCCAGAAGCGACGGAACGTTCGTCTGGTCCAGCGAGGACAGCACGGAGGGCAACAAGATTTACACGGATAGTCAGGCGGATGAATCCGATCAGGTGGTGGCGAGGAATGTCACGGCAATGAAAGGAAATTACAACGTGACGGAGCTGAGCACCTCCGGAAAATCGGGAAATCAGAAGAATAAAAAGTCATCCGCGTCCAAGTCTTCCAAGTCGGCGGACGATGCAGAGTATCTTCTTCCGGACAGCAATACGAAAGAGTATTCGGCCTCTTACTTCGACGGATACACCAAGGATGAACTGAATATGTTTATCAATGAGATCTATGCAAAGCACGGACGCAAATTCAAGACGGATAGTATTCAGAAATACTTCGATTCCAAATCCTGGTATCAGCCGAAGGTGGAACCGGATGATTTTGATTCCCGGGTCAAGGATTTTCTGAATGACGTGGAATATAAAAATGTCAAAACGATTGTTTCGGTCAGGGAGAAGCTGTCTTCTTAGGAGACGAAGTGGAATGAAGAAACTATGTAGAGAAGCGGCGCTGCTGTTTGCCATAGCGGCGCTGCTTGCGGGATGCAGCGCACCGGTTCAGGAAAGCACAGGGATGACAGAATCTGCACAGACAGATGAAATCGCTTCCGGAACGTTCTGGGAGAGTATTCCGGAAGAACAGAAGAGCCAAGCGGGCAATGAGGAAGAGCACCCGGAAAATGGAGTGGAGACCACTTCGGAAGAGGTAGAGAGTACTGGAGCCGGAACGCAGCAGGATACAAAGGAACCAGAAACGGAAAGCGTTGTTTCTGACATTCCAGATGATGATTCTACAGAAGACCGTATGAAGCATAAGGTCATTGTGCTGGATCCTGGGCATACGGCGAAGATTTCCAACGAGACAGAGCCTCTGGGGCCGGGAGCCACGGAGCAGAAGGCGAAAGATGCCATCGGAACGCACGGAACATCAAGCGGCCTGATGGAATATGAACTGACCCTGACGGTGGCGGAGCAATTGAAAAAAGAGCTGGAAGTGCGTGGCTATATCGTACGAATGACCCGGACGGATAGTGATCAGATGCTGAGCTGCAGAGAACGAGCTGAAATCGCCAACGAAGCGAATGCAGATGTTTTCCTGCGGATTCATGCAGACGGCTCGGAGGATTCCACAGCCAATGGAGCCATGACCATCTGTATTACGCCGGAGAATCCCTATATACCGGAAGAATATGAGAAGTCCCGGTTGTTATCGGAGGATGTGCTGGACGCCTTTGTATCCGCAACCGGATGCAGGAAACGCAAGGTATGGGAAACAGATTCGATGAGTGGGAACAACTGGAGCAAGGTTCCGACAACCCTGCTGGAGATGGGATTCATGACGAATCCGCAGGAGGATCAGCTGATGGCATCTGCGGATTATCAGCAGAAAATGGTACAGGGCATGGCAGATGGAATTGACCGGTATTTTGAAGATCTGGAGCAGCGGATGGAAACAGAGAAAACGTGAGAATTGATCTCGGCAAAGAGAAGAGGGAGGTACTATGTATTGTCCGAATTGCGGAAAGATGAATCCTGAGGGAGCGTCGTTTTGTTCCTCCTGTGGAACAAGATTGCCAGCAGAGCAGGCTGGAAAGAGCTCGGAAATTGAAAGGGGAAATGGGACGGCCCGGAGCAAGCTGCATCAGGAAAACCGGTACTGGCAAAAGGTGAAGAAATGGATCCTGCTGGCGGCAGTCCTCGTGATCGGATTCGGGGCGTTCAAAATTTTCTATCGTCCGACCGTTGACCTGAATAAATGCTTAATTGTGTCTTTTGACGGGTGCAATGGTTATGCGAGAGTTAATACAGAGGTCGATGACGGAGAGTTTCAGAGTCGCTACGCTAATAAGTTGAAGTTAAACAAGCGGGCGTTAAAAAAATATATGAACGGACAAGAAGACACTGAAAGTTGGCAGTTCGCCAGTAGTGTTTATTATTACAAAAATAATCTGACAAAACGAAGCATTACAAGTGTGTTTAAAACATTTTTTCTGCAAAATATCGGCTCGATTTATCCGTCAGATCATGTAAGTAACGGAGATGTGCTGACCTATTCTTGGAATGTGGATGAAGATTTGATTGAGACAGCGGAGGATATTTTCCGTTGCAAAATAAAATGTGATGATTACAAGATTACGGTAAAAAATCTGGAAGAAGTAGGAACATATGACCCGTTTTCTGGACTTTCAATTGAATATGGTGGAGTTGATCATCATGGTTATGCAATGTTTACGAATACTGCAATTTGCGGAGGGTGACGGCCACTGATGCGTTGACCAGCGGCCGCCTGGCGGAGCAAAACGGCCGCCCTCCA
>CAKSQF010000037.1 GCA_934486825.1 uncultured Eubacteriales bacterium
ATCGCCATCAAG
This sequence comes from uncultured Eubacteriales bacterium, assembly GCA_934486825.1. Lineage (GTDB taxonomy): Bacteria > Bacillota > Clostridia > Oscillospirales > CAG-272 > CAKSQF01. The sequence goes on from CAKSQF010000037.1 coordinate 13, forward strand.
GAGGAAGCCGAAACCAACTACCGGACAATTGAAACCGATGTAAAAAGCTGGCTTGCAAAGAAAAATACCTCCGAGAAACGGATTAAAAACCTGACCGACAGGCTTGCACAGCGGAAAAGCGATCAGGAGCAGATACTTCTGGAACGTATCCGCGACCGTGAACATGCCGACATTTATACGGGTATGCTTGAAAAATGCGAGGCAGAGATCAGGAGTCTGACAGCGGAAATCGAAGCCATCCGTGATTATGATACCACCATCCGCAAGCGAAAAACCGAAATGAAAAGCAGTATTGATATCCTTGACGGCATCATCAAGGACGGCGCAGTCAGCGACAACAACCTGCGGTTGCTCGTTGACAATATCGTGATTCACGAGAGCGACGGAAAGCTGTCGATAAATATTGACCTCAAAGCCGCCTTCAGCAGTCACCTTGACATTTACGATGAGGACGGCGCACTTACCGCGAAAGCCTTCGCCGCGAACTGAAAATAGGCAGACGCACCGCCATAGGTGGTGCACCCACCGACCGCCATGTGACAACGGAAAATAAAAAGCAAAAAGCCTTGAAAACTCAGTGTTTTCAAGGCTTTTTGGTGGTGCGGGTTAAAGGACTTGAACCTTCACAATCTTGCGATCATAAGAACCTGAAGGTAATGACACCTCGGTGACAAGTCGATCTGACCGTACCGACGCATCTGCATACAGTATAACATAAAACCATAAGCATTGCAAGCATTACGACTTGAAAAACCGTCGAAAAAATGGTATAATTAATTCAGAAAGAATAATCTCTCCACGGAGGACTTGCTATGCCATACGACAAAAAGACTCGGGATGCGCTTCAGGCGTACTATGAAACGCATGATTTTACCGGAAACATCCCTGCCTTTGATGACAAAAAATATACGCCCGCACAACTGCAGATTTATGCCAAGGCGAAAAAGTTCTTTGCACAGTCATGGCTGAAGCTCCTTCCAGAAACGGGCAACAAGCGCTCGATGAGAAATTTCTCGAAAAACTATCCGCTGAACTGTCTGAAAGAAGGCGACGCGGCGTACATTGCGGATATGGTTGCCGAAATTATGGGCGATGAGAAACAATTCAAAGCCTCTATTGACAAATTCTTTTTTGACTTGCAGGAGCCGCTCGAAGCCGGACTCAAAGCCTGTGCAAAGGCGCATGGAAAGACACCGGAGGAATTGACCGACGAAGAAATCGAAGATGTTGTGGACAAACTTGCCGGGCTTTTCATGGAAGAGATGATCAACGCACTGATGACGGCACAGAAAACGCCGGAAATCTTTGCGGCACTCCATAAGGGTGATACAAAACTTACGGCGCACGAGGATTTCAACGATTCCGTGTGTGAAAATCACGACAAAATCAATTTTCTGAAAAGATGGACACATTCCGACACACAGCTTGGTGCGGCATTGTCGCTTGAAGAAGTGATGGCAAGCGACAGAGATGCCGTTGAAAATGCCGCTGATTTCTTTTCTCCCACCGAAAGCACGGAAGAATCCTATGCGGAACTGCGAAACGGATTCCTTGCTACGCTGTCGGAAGATGACCGTATTATTTTCATCATGCGGGAAAACGGTAAAACGCAGAAGGAAATTGCAGAGGCGCTCGGTTATAAGACGCACAGCGCCGTGACCAAACGCCTGCAAGCTATGCGGGAGCAGTTTGAAATGTATATAAAAGAACAAGGATAAGATAACGACGAATCGGAATTTGTGGGGGATCGGTATGAAGGCACTGTATTTGATTGGCGGTACAATGGGCGTTGGCAAAACAACAATCAGCCAACAACTGAAAAAAGATTTACCCAACAGTGTTTTTCTGGACGGAGACTGGTGTTGGGATGCCGATCCGTTTCAGGTCACGGAAGAAACAAAAGAAATGGTCATGCGCAATATCTGCTTTCTGTTGAACAGCTTTCTTCGTTGCACCGCTTACGATAACATTATTTTTTGCTGGGTCATGCATGAGCAAACCATCATCGATAGCATAATCAATGAGTTAGACACAAGCGCTTGCAGAGTCATAAAAATATCCTTGATAACGGACGAAGTAAATCTGAGAAATCGGTTGTCATCCGATATTGCCCGCGGAATCCGCACTTCCGATGTCATTGACAGAAGTGTCGGAAGGATTCATATGTATCGGTTACTTGATACCGTAAAAATTGATACGAGCAATAAGACTGTTCGTGAAATTGCTGATGAAATTTTGAAGCTTTGATTCTGACAAATTCCAATTTATCGAACTGCTATAACACACAGCCACCCGACCGAAAAAGCCGGGTGGCTTTTTCTGTGTAAAAAAATAATTTCAAAAAATTTTCTGCTATCAGGAACATTTTGCGTTTCTGACCTTGGGGTATCAATAGAGGGACATTACAATATGTACCTCCCGCCGCAATTGCGGTGACAATTGAATACTCCTGCCCCGGGAGGATACGGGATACGGAACTTGCCAAGACAGCGAGGGTGGCACCTCGTGCCGAGGAGGAAGGCGTGCGATCACGCTCCGGAAGGATCGGCAAGCGAGTCGGTAGTATCCCGCAATACGCGGTCAAGCGAGCGTAGGAACATACCGGGAGCAGGCAGACCGGAGGAGCCGGGACGCTGCAAACTTCCTCTTGCACGATCTCTGCAACTCCGGTCGGTGCGGCGACAACACCGGAATTCTTTTGAGATGCCGCATTTCAGATTTTTGATCCGTGCCGATTCGGTGCGGGTCTTTTTCTTTTGCCGTTTTTCTAACGGCAGGAGATTCGGTTTTGAATTTTGTAATTATAAAAACTGCTTCCATATGCGGAGCGAAAGGAGATGACCATCATGCAGAATATACCAGCGTAACACCGCCGAATTCGCCCCGTGTGGCGAGGATAACATCCCGGCGGGACTTTGTATCGCCAACAAACAAAACCGCATACAAGCGCTTGTGTGCGAAAATCATGAAAGGAGCATAACGTTTGAAAAAATCCACTCTTGCCGTCATCGACGGCGAAACCCTTATGGACAAAAGACTTCCCGAGACGAAGTTTTGCGTCGAAACCTTATTTCCGCAGGGACTTTGCATCCTCGGAGGTTCCCCGAAGGTCGGTAAATCATGGCTTGTCCTTGACCTCTGTATTCATATCGCAGAGGGGGAACCGATGTGGGGGCTTCACGTTACACAAGGAGAAACACTCTACCTCTGTCTGGAGGATTCCGAACGCCGGATTCAGGAACGGCTCAATACCATTACGGACGATGTGCCGCCCGGATTGTACTTTGCCACCGGCAGCACTTCTATCGAAAGCGGTGTGTGCGATTGGATTCGGAAATTCAAACACGAACATCCTGCTGTCACATTCGTCGCCATCGACACATTTCAACTGATCCGTACCCCGACAGCGGATGTCTCCTACGGCAACGATTATACCGAACTGCAACCGCTCCGTGCGCTGGCAGAGGAACTGAAGATCTGTCTTCTGCTGGTGCATCACCTGCGCAAGATGGGAGATAAAGACCCTATCAATAAACTCTCCGGCAGTACCGGAATTGCGGGTGCGGTTGACGCAATCTATGTCCTCGAAAAGAATGAGCGCACCGAAAGCGGTGCAACGCTGTACGCTTCCGGGCGAGACATCCGCGACCGTAAGATGAAGCTGGAAATGGAACCTGTCACCTGCACATGGCAGTTGCTCTCCGACAGCCTGACCATGCCCGAAACCGTCATGCCGGATGAGATGACGGCATTGGTCACACTGATGAAAGCAACGCTCCTTTTCAACGGGAGTAACACCGACCTTGCCTCTGCATTGTCAGCTACGCTCGGCAGAGAGGTGACCGCCAAAGGGATGAAGCAGATGATGAACCGCTGGCGGTTTCAGCTGGAAGCACTCGGTGTGTTCTTTGAAAGCAGGCGAAGCAACGGTCAAAAGTATATCCGCGTGAAATATGTGTCACCGCAACCGACAGAGAGTGCCTCAAGTGACCCAAGTGCCTCAACTTCTTCTGCCCTCATATCTTTCGTCCCTTGCGACCCTTGCGTCCCTGCATGAGACTTTCAAATTGCTGCAGATTATTGCGAGTTTCGCCTTTGTATGACGCCAGCCGATTCCGGCGGCGCCAAAGGCATCGGGCTATGCCCATACCCCTATCAATTATTTACGAAAGGAGTCTTTCAGTGAAAGAAAAAAGCAAAAATATCATTCTTTCCTTCCGCGTTACACCGGAAGAAAAAGTTTGGATCGAGGAACATTCCTACGGTCATTACAGGCGCATCAGCGACTTCATCCGCGACTGTATTTTCAAAAAAGAGATCGTTAACATCGACGGAACCGATGAAATTGCGCGCGAGCTTCAGCGCATCGGCAACAATCTCAATCAGCTTACCCGTGCCGTCAACGCAGGATTTGTTCGGGCAGTTGACCTCGGAGAAACCAAACAGGAGGTGCAAAAAGTATGGCAATCGTTAAATTCATTGCTTCGGGATGCCCGATGAACAACATTTTTCCCTATGTCATGAACGAAAGCAAGACCGAGGACGGCATATTGGTTTCGGGAATCCATTGCACGCCCGAGTCAGCACTTGACGAATTCCGCTTTGTAAAAAACAAATTCGGCAAGATCGACGGCAGACAATATTACCACATTGTCCAATCGTTCAGCCCCGATGACAAGCTGACTCCCGAAACCGCGCACGAAATCGGTATGCGCTTTGCCGGATACTTTCCCGGATATCAGGTCGTCGTTGCCACCCATTGCGACCGCGATCATCTGCACAATCATCTCGTCATGAACTCGGTGAACATGGAAAACGGAAAGAAGTTTCATCAGACTGCCGACGACCTTGCCCGCGTCAAGGAGTATTCCAATCAGCTCTGCCGTGAGTACGGGCTGTCTGAAACCGAAGCAAAATCTTCATTCGGTTCGATGCCGAAGTGGAAAGACCTGCTGCGACGCAAGGCATATTCCGTTGCCTGCCGCACGCGATCCAAGGAAGATTTTATCTTTGAAATGGAGATGCACGGCTACAAGGTGGACTGGCAGGAGGGGCACAAGTATATAACCTTCACCACACCGGACGGTCATAAATGCCGTGACAACAAGCTCTTTGCCGAGCAGCTTCTGCGAAAAAATCTGGAGATTTATTTTCTCCTCGGCGGATGTGAGTCGGGACTTGCGGAGCAGTACCGGCAGTTTGAAAACCGCCTGCATCCGAAACACGGTTATACGGTGGGAGAAGGTCTATTTTCGCTGCTGAAAAGTCTGCTCGAAGCCATGCCGTATGAAGGGCGCTTCACTCCTCCTGTCGAAGATTATCAAATCGATAAGCTGACAGTCATGGAGCTGGAGATGCTCGGCATCAAGGTCGAACCCAAAGCTCTGCTTCAATATTCCGCGTACAGTACGCAGGAGGAAGATCAGGGCTTTGGCTTTTATTTATGACAAGACTATATGTCTGAATTGCTAATTCTGAAAAAAACAGCTGGATTTGCGGCAAGTGTTGTGGTATTGTGTGTGCTACCACCGAGGGAGCATCACAAGGAATTGCGCTTAGGTTCAGCCGATTCTGTGAAGAAAGGAGAGTTTATGGGCGGAAAGAGAAAAGAACCGGTCATCGAAAGCGTGTGCTTTATGTACACCGGAAACGACAAACAATTCAATTCGTTTCTGAAATCCGTGATCCGCGATTACCTTGCGGATGACACCCCTGCCGTGGAAATTCTGACGGCTAAAGAAGAAATCAAAAAGAACGCCGAAGAAAAGTCGGCGTAAGAAAGGAGAATTTTTATGAGAGCGTGGCTCTATTACCGCCTGTCCCGTGACGAGGACAAGGAACTGAATTCGCTGACCAATCAGAAAAATATTCTGGTGGAATACGCGGAGAACAACGGTTACACCGTCGTCGGAGAATCCTTTGACGACAATGTCAGCGGCATGCACTTCAACCGTGAGGGCATTGAAAAAATCTATGATGAGGTGGAGAAAAAGACGATTGATGCCGTCATCGTCAAAGACCTTTCCCGCCTCGGCAGACACAAAACGCAGACGGCACTCTTCATTGACTATCTGCGGGAGCACGATGTGCGGGTGCTGTCGGTGACGGAAAATATCGACACAAGCAACGAGGATGACGAGCTGATGGTCGGCTTCAAGGGAATCTTCAACGATATGTACTGCCGGGACATCTCCAAGAAAATCCGTGCGGGCTACAAACAGAAGCAGAAAAAGGGCATCGTGCTGATCCCGCCGATGGGATACTTCAAGGACAAGAACACCGGCGAGGTGGTCATCGTCGAGGAACAAGCCGCGATCATCCGCAGGATATTTGATCTGTACCTCTCCGGTTACGGTATCAAGGCAATCGCCAAAATACTCAACTCCGAGGGCATCAAGTCGCAGGGCTATTACCAGCAGAAGCTCCTCGGAAAGAAGCTCGGATATAACAAGCCTGAAATCGCACACCGCTTCCTGTGGGAGAACACGGGAATTAAGCGTGTTCTGCAAAATGAATTTTACTGCGGAACTCTCGTCTGCCACCGATC
>CAKSQF010000038.1 GCA_934486825.1 uncultured Eubacteriales bacterium
GTATGGCCATATCCTTGATGAAGACCGAAGGAAGAATGCGGAACTTATGGAGAATGCCTTTTATAATAAGGAAAATCTCAATCCGCAGATGAAAAATCAGGATGAAGGCAGCAGTACGATCACGGTGCCGAATGGAGTGGATGCAGAACTGCTGATGAAAGTGCTGGGGAATCCGGAGATGGCAGCGTTGCTTACATCATTGGCAAAGACGATGAAAGTATAATAATAGGTAGAAGGACGATATTGTACAGATGGAAAAGTCTGTGCGGTATCGTTTTTTTTGATGGGTAGAATTCAAAAACTTTGTAATATTCTGTCGAATATTGTCATGTATATAGTGAAGGGCGGTTTTACATGGCAAGAGATGAAGAAATCAGATCAATAAAAGAAAAGTTGGACTATTATACGATGGGGGCTGACGATGAGCAATTTGATGTCGAAGAGGTACAGAAATTGCTACACAGACTGGATGTATTGGAACTAGTACTAATGCCGTGGAAATGAGCAGACAAAGCATTAAAAGATTTCTGGAAATACTTAGATGGGAGACAGATAATAGTAGAAGGGAAAATGCAAAGATAAAGGTAGGATTTGAAAAAGTAATATGTTACTATATATGAAAATAAGTATGTAAATTAAAATTGATAATTATTACTGTATTTAGAAAAGGAAAGAGGGGATGATGTTATGTATGATAAGAAGGCAATAAATGAAAAATTGGTTGAATGTGAGAATAGTTTTAACTTAAATTATAATAATTTGATAAAGGAAGTTGAGAGTCATAACAAAAAAGAGTTATTAGCTATGTTTGGAGTGAGGCATTATATTGACTTGATACAAGGAAAAAGCTCATCAGAAATATCGTCTGCCTTATTGGAATATATTGCGGGGATATGTATTTCCTCCGCAAACCTTAGAAATGAAAAAGTCGATAATGTTATTTATAAGAAAATAAATTGTTTATGTGAACAGTTAGCAGATGATCAATTAATAATAAATATGTATGCATCGATTAATGAAGAGGATGATAATGAAACTGTCAGCAAAAAACTTTTTTTGGGCGAAATGAAGAATAGTTATTCATTTACGAGAGGTTATTCATGGTATAGAATTATTGAAGAAGAAAATATCAAAAAAATTTTTGCTGGTTTTGAATCAAAAATAATTCATACGATTGGATTTGCTCCAACGGAAGTTTATGTACTGGCAGACGCATATGCTAATTTGCTTTTTGACAGGATAAGAAGTATTGCATTGCCAAAGTTGTTGTGCGAACCAGATGCAATGCAAAATTATGATATTTTTAGTCTTGTAGGTGATAATTATTATGATTTGATGAGTATTACACGTGATGAATTATATGAAAAATGTAATGAACTGCCAAGAAATCATTTTAATGCAATTATTGATTTTTTTTCATGCAAGTTATCATCCAATGACCTGTATGAAAAAGTAAAGTATTTTACCGATAATAACTTTTTTTCTATGCATCCAATTATTGATGATGGTGAGAAATTGTTGATAATAAATCATCAATTATTGTTATGGAATTTAAGGGAGTGTATTGAGGAAGTAATTAAGAAAGACAACAAATTATGGAATGATTATGATAAAAATCATAAAGCAAAATTTTTAGAAGAAAAGTCATCCAAATTAATTAGAAATATTCTTCCACAATGTACAATATTTAATTCACTATACTATCAACCTGCAGGAGAAGAAACTGCATGTGAACTAGATTTATTAGCAGTATATGATAATATTGTTATTCTTATTGAAGCGAAGAGTGGAATTTACTCACGTCCTGCTAAGCGTGGGGGACTAAAGAGACTAGAAACAGTTGTTGATAAGAATATAGAATTTGCATTTGTTCAAGCAGATAGAGCAAGAGCATATATAAATGATAACATAGAGGCGAAATTCTATACTGATGCGAATTTGAGAAAGGAAGCGGTTACACTTAAGGCAGAAGATATTGCTGATGTTTTTATAATAAATACTACACTGGATTATTATGCAGAATTAGGAGTTGATCTGTATAAATTAAAGAAATACGGCATATACAAACGGGAAGAATTTCCGTGGACTGTCTGTGTCGCTGATTTGGAAGTAATTGCTGATTTCATGGACTTTCCTAATCAGTTTTTATATTACATGTATTTAAGAAGGACTATTAATAATACATTTTCAGAAAAAAATGGCGCAATATTATTATATGAATTGGACTTGCTTGCTATGTATAAGACTGAAAATACAGAAAAATTTTTGGATTATGATATAGGTGGTAATGAAAAAATTCTATTAGAAAATGGGGTAATACCATGTTCGAAAGATTATTCTAATTATTTTAGAGACTTTTATGAAAAGTATTATGAAAAAAAGGAAAAGCCAGAGATAGAAAAGAAAGTGTATAACAGTAGATTTTTACAGATGTGTAGACAAATTGAGGAATACAATACCAAAGGATTTTCTTTTTTTATTTTAAGATTTCTTGATTTAGACTTGGATGATCAAAATTGGTTGTTTAAACAAATAGATGAGTCTTGCGAGAGAACTAGAAAAGATAACAAAATGCATACAGTATCATTTAAGCGTATGCCACAACATTTTTTTTCTGAACCATTTGGCTTGGTAGTATATACTGCATATAATAAGGATAGAAAAAAAGTCGAAAGATTAGCGTATTCATCTGGCAGAATACAACAAGGTCAAACAGGCATAACACATTGGATTACTTTATGTATATTTCTAGATGATGACCGTCATTTTATAAATCAATTCTATTTTTACATGGGATCAGATGAATTAACAGATGAATTGAGAAGTATAACATCGCATATTCCTGTTACTGCACCTATTAAAGTTTATCCGAATGATCCATGTCCATGCGGTTCAGGAATGAAATATAAGAAGTGTTGTGGAAAATAAAAGTGTATATTTGATACAGTTACAGTAAGAAATCAGTATAGTTTGAGTTAAACATTAGTAATAATAAAAAGGATTTGAATATTACAACAGTATTAAGTACAATATTTTTTTGTCGCTAAGAAAGATGCTATCTATTTCCCATATGGTAAGGAATTGCCAACTCAAGTGATTGTAGATATTACAAAACAGTGTTTAAACTGATGGATTTTTCGCAAAAAGTCGTATCGCAGCAACTAATAAGGAGAATATACCCAGATGAACAATATATTAGAAACAAATTTAAACTTAACTCACGCTCCTATATCTATCAAAGATTTCAATCAAATAAAGAAAGCATCTGTACTTGACTCTGAATCCTGGCATGAGAAACAAAGTCTTGACAAGGCTTCTCTCTATATCATAGGCAAACGAGAAGTCCCGGTTTTCGTTCCTCGAAGGGAAATATCGGATAAATCTTGCTTAATCCTTGATGTTGAGGTGGGGAAAGAATGTTTCCGTATTTTCGTCCCTGCATTTGCAAATCCCAAATACTCTTTGAACGGCTTTGCAGGAATAAAAACGGAACCAGAGGGATTGGAGAAAGCACAGAAAATATGGCTGTTTGCTTATAATGATAAGGGTGAAGCTGTTTCTAATATTGGATTTACCTTTGATGAGCTGTTTTATTATTGTAGCAATGGATTGTTCCATGTGATCATGCAAGGCGATTTTTCCTCTGCGATTACGTATGAGGTTCTTTATGTAGGAGAGGCTGTTAGAGAGAAGCTGACGCAAAGATTTAAGGCACATCATGCTCTACAAGATATGCTTATAGAAGAGAAAGTAATATCACCTAGCTTTGATAAAAGTGAAGAACTTATATTGATGCCGTTTACCATTGACTCTTATATGTGTACGATGCTTACGGGATTTAGTCCGGAGAATGACTGGAGTAAAGCATTCAGCGGGAATTTTGATGTAACACCTAACCAGATAAGCCTCGATGCAGAAAAGGCTCTCGTTCATGGTATGAACCCAAAGTATAACTGCATACGATTTAAGAAATATCCATTTTCAAAGGATGGTCTGTATAAATCCGATGCCAGTGTCTTTTGCTACGCAATTGTTGAGAACATGATTTTGAAGTATGACGCAGGGAACGTCATAGGATGTCCTGAAACGGCATTTGCTTCATCCATTGTAGGAGCTAAAGACGGGTACACTAAAGTCTTTGTTCCGGGTGAGAACAAGACTGAACGGTACGCAAAAAAATGGTATGCCGAACATGAGAAGCGAATGATTGAAGAAGATTATACATTCACAAGTTCGGATAGTCAACACACTGATAGGTGTATATGATATTCACATAATACGATTTTATAAATTTGCATTTTTCCTGAAAATTAAATTCAAGTTTATAAAACTGATGGCGTAAAAGAACGTAAAGCTGGGAGCATTAACTTCCGGTTTTTTAAGTTAAAGCAAATATAAGTAAATAATGGCTGACTTGAAAAAGTAAATTCTAGTGCAGGGGTAAATTCCACTACGCTTTAAAATTCTTTGATTTTTTGGGATGGTGGGAGGCTAAATCCTTGTAAAACTGTTATAATTAGATTAACTTTCCATAAAACATCTTAATTTCAGGCATGGCAAACAAGCCTCTGGATAGTTTATGTGCAAAACTAAATTCCACAGGCCACTTTCAAAAAATGTGAATTGTTAAGTTCCAGTCTGACAGCAGGTTTTTATGCTAAGTTAGTGGTTAAAGCGTATCAGCTTAGGCGTCAGATTGACTTTATCGGGTGGAATCGACCTAAGCTGAAGTGCTTTTAAGATGTCTATGCCATAGTTTTCAAGTGCTACGTCATACGGTGTTCGACCACCAAGACTTTCTCTCGGGGTTGAATTTATATGATCTACGATAGTTCTTAAATCCCACTGGGTGAGATATTCAAAGCTGGTCTTTTTAGGAAGAATCATTCGAAGCATGGTATGAGCCTGCTCGATGCCGCCTTTTTGACCGCTTCTCATCGGATCACAGTAATAGATGCTTGACCGCATAATGCCATGAATGCCATTTTCGAGAGACTCCGGATCTCCGAATTCAGATCCGCGATCCGTAAGAATCGTGTTGAACAAGGTTAAAAAATCATATGTGCCAAGCTGGTGCTCCAACTTGTTAAAAACAAGTTTTACGGCGCCTTTGGTGCATCTGTTCATAATGAATGCAAGAAACAGTTTTTCACGGGTTAAGAAGAATGTCAGGATGACACGCTTTGAGTCCTGCGATGAGTGAACGGTATCCATTTCAGCAAAGTGGTCAAGCCCAAGGGCTTGAAAATCAGAAAACATACGTCTAATAAACACAGACCTGTCTTTGATCTGGGTCTTGTGTACTTTGCGGGGGTTGAATTTTACCTGGCGTTTCAGGTCGATGTTCCTTGCAGACAGAATTCCTTTATCAAGGTAAGAATACAGAGTCCGCACAGACAGATCGAGTTCTGGGTGATTCGTTACAATCTGATACGGAGACTGTCCCTGAAAAATCAGAGGCGTGATGACCATATCTTTCTGATGCAGTTCATGTCTGGTCATGTTTATACCGGCTCTGGACTGTGAGAGACATTCTTTGTATTTGCGATCAGCAAAAATAGCATCATAGCGGTATTTGTGGGCAATCGTGCAGTGATTGATTGCTTTTGGACACCCGTTACACACATAAGGTGCTTTATCAAGTCGGTTACATCGTTCTTTGATAAAGTCCGGACATGTCTGGTTGCAGGTTGGACAGGTGGTACATTTGACACCACAGAGAATGATCTTGCCACAGGCATTGACTTTTTTGCAATGATATCTGTGGATGCAGAAGTTATGTGCATTGTTAAAACAGCCTTTGTGATACCAGTCGCTGAGCCTGTGCAGTCTGATTTCTTTTGAGATTGTTGTTGGATCTTTACAAAGATATCTTGCAATGTCCTTAAAAGAACAGCCAGTGTTTAGGGATTTTTCAATATATTTGCGATCTTCGAGAGTAAGATGCTTTTGATTACCGGGAATATATTTGCTCATGCTAGTTCTCCTTCTACTGCTATCAGAAGGCCAACCTGAGCATACCACTTATGATGTGCAAGGTTAAATTCCACTTGTGCAGAAGAGAATTCCACCGTATAAATGGATGGTGAAATTAAACTTTGCAATTTTCATAAGTAAATAATGGTCAAAAAACAATCGACATCCGACCTCGCACACGTTATAATATAGGTAATCTAATAAGAAAACAGTGTTATCATTACCGCATACAGAGTGAGAATGGTAGCCATAAATATGAATTCGCAGGAACGGAATGGTTGAACCCTCAGGGTGACAGTGTCACTCATTTGTCAGCGAGAGGTGCTTAACTTAGATGATTTTCAGTTTTCTTATTTTGACATGGATTTACAGGAA
>CAKSQF010000039.1 GCA_934486825.1 uncultured Eubacteriales bacterium
ATTTATAGCAGCTTAAGCGCACTTGTAACTGACGCTAAATTGTCGGCAGACGAAATAATTGATAAGGCAGGCGACAGCGATGTTGCCAAGATATACTTCGTAGTTATTACCGGTGACGGCTATGAAATAAAGTCGAACACTGTAAGCATAGACCTTGTTGACTGTGATCATTCTCAGGTGGTCGATCCTACAGCGGACAAGGAAACCGCAGGTAATATTACTACGCCGACATATTGTGAGATATGCGAGAGCAAGTTCAATGCAAAGATAACAAAGGGCGACGATGTCAGGTATTATAACGATCTTGACGAGGCTGCGAAAGACGCTCAGAAGAGCGAAAACGAGGGCTGTACCTTATATCCGCTTTATAACAAGAACGGATACGGCGGTCAGTTAGTCATAACCGATGGTAACTTCACGCTCAAGTACGCAGTTCGTACAGCGTTCGCAAATCCTGTTCTCATAACCGGCGAGGCAAAGCTTAAGGTTACGGGACGTTGTGCGGTGACATCGTCTGAGAATCCGGACGCATTCTTTGTGGATGGCGGTGATGTCACATTTGACGGGCTTGCAACAGGCAGCAATGTGACCATAAACGGTGGAAATGTTACAATGGCCGCAAACAATATAAATTGCCTTACTATAAACGGCGGTAATGTATCCATTTCGTCAGGTGGGTTTGCCGAAATCGTAACTACGGTCAGCAATAAGGTGATAGCCGATTATATCGAACCCGGCTTCTGGGTACAGGACAGAGGAACAAAAGAGTGGATAGATATATACAGTCTTAATAAGGCAACGGCATCATCGACAAACGTCCTTTCGGTACGTTTGTGTCCGATGCAGATAATCAAGCCGATTGATACTGTATATTACACCAACGGCTATTATCCGGGCGACATACCGTCACTTCAAATAAGTGCAGAGCCGTGGTATTCAAACGAGGTCAACGCAAAGGTTGCTTATCAGTGGATCGCCATTGATGAAAACGGCAACGAAACAGAGATAGAGGGCGCTACGGACAGAAAGCTGTCGCTCGAAAATCTCACAACGGGCAGGTACTACTGCCGACTTACCTACAGCAATGCTGCAACGGCGGGAGTTTCGATGGCGTCGGACGTTGTAACGGCTACGATAACCGAATGTGAGCATTCCGGAGGAGAGGCTACCTGCACCAATAAGGCAAAGTGCGAAATATGCGGAGCGGAGTATGGTGAAACTAAGCCACACAGCTATGCGCATATAAAAGCGTCTGAGTATCTTAAATCTGCGGCAACCTGCACTGCAAAGGCTGTATACTATACTTCCTGCACAGAATGCGGACAGTCAAGCAAGGGTACAGCCGATGAAGCAACGTTCGAGTATGGAAACGCACTCGGTCATAAGTACGGTGAGTGGGTATCAAACGGTGACGGAACTCATACAAGAGTTTGCGCTAACGACAGCACACACACCGAAACAAAGGATTGCCACGGCGGTAAGGCTACTTGCACGGCTAAGGCAATATGTGAGGACTGCGGCAAGGCTTACGGCGAAATGACAGCCCACACATTCACAGCTAAGACAGTAAGTGAGAAGTATCTTAAATCTGCGGCAACCTGCACTGCAAAGGCTGTATACTATACGTCCTGCGCAGATTGCGGACTGTCAAGCAAGGGTACTAAGAATGAAGCAATGTTCGAGTACGGAAACGCACTCGGACACAAGTACGGTAAGTGGGTATCTAACGGTGACGGAACTCATACAAGAGTTTGCGCTAACGATAACAAGCACACCGAAACAAAGGCTTGCCACGGCGGCAAGGCTACTTGCACGGCTAAGGCAATATGTGAGGACTGCGGTAAGGCTTACGGCGAAATGACAGCCCACACATTCACAGCAAAGACAGCAAGTGCTAAGTATCTTAAGACAGCGGCTACCTGCACCGCAAAGGCTGTATACTATACTTCCTGCGCAGACTGCGGACTGTCAAGCAAGGGTACTAAGAATGAAGCAACGTTCGAGTACGGAAACGCGCTCGGACACAAGTACGGTAAGTGGGTATCTAACGGTGACGGAACTCATACAAGAGTTTGCGCTAACGACAGCACACACACCGAAACAAAGGCTTGTCACGGCGGTAAGGCAACTTGCACGGCTAAGGCAATATGTGAGGACTGCGGTAAGGCTTACGGCGAAATGACAGCTCACACATTCACAGCTAAGACAGCAAGTGCTAAGTATCTTAAATCTGCGGCTACCTGCACTGCAAAGGCTGTATACTATACATCTTGCGCAGACTGCGGACTGTCAAGCAAGGGTACTAAGAATGAAGCAACATTCGAGTACGGAAACGCACTCGGACACAAGTACGGTAAGTGGGTAAGTAACGGTGACGGAACTCATACAAGAGTTTGCGCTAACGACAGCACACACACCGAAACAAAGGCTTGTCACGGCGGTAAGGCAACTTGCACGGCTAAGGCAATATGTGAGGACTGCGGCAAGGCTTACGGCGAAATGACAGCCCACACATTCACAGCAAAGAGCACAGTATCAAGATATCTTAAACGTGCGGCTACCTGCACGGAGAAATCGGAGTACTATGTATCATGCGCAGGCTGCGGACTGTCAAGCAAGGGTACTGTAAGTGAAGCGGTATTCACAGGAAGCGCGCTCGGACATTCGCTTACAGATTGGAATGTTACAGTTGCTGCAACCTGTACCTCAGGCGGTTCTCAGGAAAGACACTGCACACGGTGTGATTATAAGCAGACAAAGACTATTTCTGCTAAGGGTCATAAATTCGGTGCATGGAAGATAACAAAGGCTGTAAGTTGCCTCGAAGACGGCGAGCAGTCGAGAGTATGCTCGGTATGCAAAAAGACGGAAGTAAAGAAAATCGCGGCAACCGGCGTACACACATACGGTGCATGGAAGGTTACCAAGAAGGCAACCTGCACAGCAACGGGTGTAAAGGAAAGAACCTGCACAAGCTGTGGTGCAAAGGAAAAAATCACGTTAAAGGCAACAGGTCATAAGTATGTGACAAGTACAGTAAAGCCCACCTACACTTCAAAGGGTTATACACTGCACAAGTGCTCAGTCTGCGGAAGCTCATACAAGAGCAACTATACTGCGACGTTGGTTCTTGCACCGATAAGCGGACTTAAGAGAACAGCAAGAACAAACACAACAGTAACACTCAGCTGGAACAAACATTCTGCGGCTGACGGTTATATAGTTGAACGTTATAACGGCAAAACGTGGGTAAGAGTTGCAAAGATAAGCAAAAACAGCACAACGTCTTATACGGTTAAATCGCTTACTCCGAGCACTACAAACAAGTTCAGGGTCAAGGCTTATAAGAGCACTGCAAGCAGTGCATACAGCTATGTTACCGTAAATACTCTGCCGAATGGCGTTACGGGCTTCAAGGCAACATCTAAGACGAGCACAACGGTTACACTCAGCTGGAATAAGAACAGCTCAGCCGGCGGCTACATCATTGAGTATTATAACGGTACGAAGTGGGTACAGTCGGTAAAGATCTCCGGAAATGCCACAGTCAAGGCTACTGTAAAGGGCATTGCGGCAGGAAAGTCAAACAAGCTGCGCATTAAGGTATATAAAGTTATTGGCAGCAATACGGTATACAGCGCATACACACAGCTTACCGTAAAGACAAAGCCGACTGATGTAACAGGTCTTAAGGCAGTCAGCAAGACGAATAACACTGTTAAACTTCAGTGGAATAAGAATACCAGTGCCGATAGTTACATTATTGAAAAGTACAGCGGCAACAAGTGGGTACAGGTAACAAAGATCAGCGGCAATGCTACGACAAGCTATACTGTAAGCGGACTGAAATCGAGCACAACATATAGGCTGCGCATAAAGGCGGTAAAGTCAGGCGAATACAGTAATTGCACTTACATCAATGTTACAACTAAGCCGTATGCGGTAAATGCGTTTAAGGCAAAGAGTATATCAAAGTCGGCTATAACATTACAGTGGAATAAGAACACGAGCGCCGACGGCTACTGCATTGAAAAGTATAACGGCACAAAGTGGGTACAGGTAAAGCGCTATACATCAAATGCAAGCACAACCTACACCCTCAAGAGCCTTAAGGCAGGAACAACTTATAAGTTCAGGATAAGAGCATATAAGACAGTGGGCAAAACGACTGAATACAGCACGTATACCTATTGTAATGTGACTACCAAAAAGTAAATCAAAACGAAGCGGATACCCCAAAAGGTATCCGCTTCAGTTTATTTTGTTTATTTTGTTTATAGAAAAAGCCCCGGCTTTCAACTGAAAGCCGGGGCTTAAGTCTTTTTGTATTACTCTGTTATCCAGGGTGTGCCGTCCTTAGTGGTAAACTTGCCTGTGCAGACCATGATGAAGTCTACAAGCCAGCCTATACCGAAGCAACCGCCTGTGAGAAGCCAGATGATACCTGTTCCTATCTTACCTGACATAAAGCGATGTACTCCAAGACCGCCTAAAAAGAATGCGATAAGTATTCCTGCTACCTTGCTCATTGGATTATCCTCCTGAAAATCAATAATTATAACCGCACGTCAATAAAATTGTTACAACGTACAAATACATTTTATCATATGCGGTGATATATGTCAAATGTATGGCGGCTATCGGTCGAATTGTGGCGTAAAACGGCGGCTGTGAGCCGCTTTCTGACCTTGTGACAATTCCGATCAGTTTGTCTTATATCCGCTTGTGGTGACCTCGGCTATAAGCGCGCCTGTATTATCTGTAACTGTAACGCGGTAATAGCAGGTAGTCCTGCCGTCACGGACGCATTCTGCCTTTGCTGTGAGCCTGTCGCCTTTTGATGCTTTCAGGAAGGTTATATTTGCGCTGAGCGATACCGTGCCCAGCTTATTGTGATTAGACGCTACTGCAAAGGCAAAGTCTGCAAGGGTGAAAATCGCTCCGCCCATTACTATGCCTGCGGCGTTGCGATGGCGGGATTCTATATTCATGCTCACGGTCGCGGCGTTTTCGCCTACCTGCTCTATCACCGCCCCGTTTTCGGTTGCAAAGCGGTCGTTTGCGAAAAACTCACGGATTTTTTCAATATCACTCATATATGCAATATGCTCCTTTATAAGTTGCTTTTATGTATCGGATTTACATAAATATTCCCGCAAGTGCGGTGTAGTACATAAGTGTCAGCGGAAGTGTAACCATTGATAATATGGTGCTTACCGCAAATATTTCGGCGCTGTAGCCCGCATCCCTGTCATAGAGCAGTGCGAACATTGTGCACATAGCAGCGGCGGGGCAGGCGGTAGCGAGTATGTTTACGCCTGCAACGGTCTGATCTATCTTAAATACAAGGCAGATAACGGTAAGCAGTGCAGGAAGCAGGAACAGCTTTACAAAGCAGGTGTAGTAAAGCCGCGGCTTTTTCAGTGCAGGGAGCAGCTTTACGGTAGCTATTGTAGAGCCGGCGATTATCATTGCAAGCGGTGTGTTGATATTTGCAAGGTGCTGTGCCGTTTCAAGGATGACGTTCGGGAGCGTGAAGTTGCACAAAAACAGGATAATACCGATTATTGTAACGATAATGCTCGGTGATAACAGCGACTTTATCATCTGCTTAAAGTTCGGCTTGCCGCCCTTCATCATAATAACGCCGTGCGTCCACGAGCAGAGATTGAACATCGTAACATACGCCGTAAGGCAGAATACACCCTCAGTGCCATAAACGCCCTGTATCAGCGGTATGCCCATAAAGGCGCAGTTTGAATAAAGACAGCTGAAACGCTCTATCAGCTGTCCCTCCCTGTCCTTACTGCGTACTATCAGCGGCACAAGGATAAACGCTATAACATAGCTTATTATCGCTATGAGGAACGATAAAAGCAGTGTGTTCAGCGTTTCGGGGTCGAACGGCTTCTGATAGGATACCAGAATAACCATAGGCGTTGC
>CAKSQF010000040.1 GCA_934486825.1 uncultured Eubacteriales bacterium
AATTTCCACAGCCTGCCGATTTTAGCGGCGGGCATTTCTCTGCGCTCAATCCAGTCAAGAACGGTGTCACGGCTGACGCCCAAATATTCCATTATTTCTTTCATCGAATACCAGCGTTCAAGGTTGTTATCCATAGTGAAACCCTCCGTTTTCACGAAAATACAATACTACAAAATATATTATACCACATTTTTTGGAATATCGTAAGGTTTAACAGGGGTTTATTCGGAGTTTGTAAGAAAAAGTCATAAATTACACGGCAGAAAAAAGCATTCTTTCGAAAAAATCGAGAGAAGGCTTTGAAACTATTCCTGTCCGTCTGTGTGTGGCTAATGATAAAACGGCATCCTTGGTTTTGCGTTATGGCTATTGACGCGGGACAGGTTTTCAAGCGGAATGGCGTAGAACCGCTCCTTGATAAAATTTCCGTTCATGTTGTCAATGATTTTTGCAGCCTGTTCCGCATAAGCGCCGGTCACATCAAATTCCGCAAGGCGGATGATCTGAAAGCGATGCTTTCCGGCGGCGGTATACAATATCTCTCCGGCTTTTCCGTCGCCGTAAGGCGTATAGGCGTAGCTGGCTGACTGCACGATTTTCTTGTCTTTTTCTTTTATAACCGTTATAGCCGTTTGCTTTAAGAAAACGCCGTCGCAAAAGCCCATGTCGCACAGTTCCTTGGCAAACTTTTCGATTGCCGCTTTACGTTTTTTCTCAATGCTTTTTTCGCCCGATGCACCTTGTTTTAATGCAATCTCCGCATAGGTGCTGGGCTTGAAAATGCCGAAACAATCAAAGCAAACACCGAGAGAAAGAGATAAAATCTGCTTATCCTTAGGTGTGATTTTATCGGCAGCGGTGCGGAAATAGGTTCGGTAAATACTTCGCAGCACTTCCTTAAACAGAGATACGGACGGGTCCTCAATCAACTCGTCCGAAACAGTGCCGTCCGCCGCGCTTTCGTTTTCCTCTGTCGGGACAATGCCGACAGGATATTCGCAAGCCTTGCCAGCGGAAACAAGTTCGGTGACCTTCTCTTCTGCAAATCCGGTTTCCTTTACGGTAAGCGCAATACGCGTGTCCGTGAAAAGCTCGGGAGCGCTGTTATAAATGCGCATAACCTTACACAGCTCGGTGTGCCCGTTTTGCGTCGGCACGGTGCAGGCGTTTTTGGTCGTGCGGATATAATCCAGCTGCCACGTTACCGCTGCTTTTTTCACATACTGCAAAAGCGGAATGGGGTCGGCGGCACATAGCCGAGGAAAGCAAACCACAGGGTCTCCAAAAAGATCTGCTTAATATCTTCGGTATCGTCCGCAGACAGATTATAATGCGAAACGAACCCGCTCGGCGCGGCTTTGCAATACCGACTCGTAGGCGCGGATAAATGCCTCAAAATATCCTTTATCTTGGCTCTTGATTGCCTCAACAAAATATGCGTTCATGTCATCGAACCGCACGCCGCTTCTATCGCTTTCGGTAAAGGCAGATGCGCGTTCGATTTTTTCTTTGCAGAAATATTTGATACACAGAATTTCATCGTTGATTTCCCAAAGCCGCAGCTTGCCCGAACGGACAGAAGAAAGAATATCGTTCCATATCGTCGGCTCGTGCAGCCGCTTATCCGTAATGCCGCAAAGCAGTTTTTCGGCAGCCTTTTTGTATCCGGCGTTCATACGCGCACCTCCTTCCCAAAGAAAAATAGAATTATTTTTTGCCCAGTGCCGCTTTTGCTTCGGCAATCAAGTTCCGTAAAACCATATCCTGTTCATACTGATTTTGCGCATAATCAAAATCAATTTGCGCCTTCTCATAATGCCGCCTGGCAAGCTCAATCGCCTTATCGCACACATCTATATCGTATTTGGCGGACGGCAGATTTTTATTGGTTTTGTGCTTTTCATTGCGCAGAGAATCGTATCTCTTTTTCCAAATCGCATAGCCGAAACCGTCCTTTTTCTTTTGCTTTGGCATATTCAGCTTGTTCTTTGCAACGTATGCGCATGGAACGCCGTACTCCGGATTGACGGTGCTGCAATACAGAGGAACAACGCTGTATCTTTGCCTGGAGGATACGCTGCGCCGTGTGCAGAACCGCCTGTTTTGCATCACCGACGAAGTACCGCCCAATGCGTTTTTTGCTACCTCTGCCGGAACGTTGTCCGACGGTTTGTGCGAACAGATACAGGATTTTGTAAAAGAACATCCCGACACGGTTTTTGTTGCCGTGGATACCTTTCAGATCGTGCGCAACAACAGCATCGACACCTCTTACGCAAACGACTATGAGGAAATACGGATATTAAAACAACCGGCGGATGAACTTGGTATCTGTCTTCTGCTGGTGCATCACCTGCGCAAACAGGGCGACAGCGATCCGTTCAACAAGCTGACCGGAACCACCGGAATCGTCGGCGCAGTGGATACCGCTTTCGTGCTGGAAAAGAGCCGACGCAATGCCGACAGCGCCACCCTCTACTGCACCGGCCGTGATGTGGAGGACCGCCAGCTTGAATTGCGGTTTTCCAAAGAAGAATTTGTTTGGAAAATGCTCGGCGACAGTATAGAGAACCGGTAAATGCTGCTGCCGAAGGAGATGGAGCGGTTGGTTGACTTTATGAAGATGCAGAAAAAATACAGCGGCAGCAACACGGAGTTTTGCAAGCGGTATAACGAATACGCAGGACAGGCGGTATCGGCAAGAAGACTGAAACGGCTGATGAATCTTTGGGAATACCGCCTTGCCGATTTCGGTGTGCGCTTTCGCAGCCACCGCAGCAACGGCGCCCGACTGCTGGAAATCGAATATTCCTTTTCTGCCGGTGACGAAAGTGCCGTTGGTGACGGTTGAATCGGTGTATCCCCAATCGGTTCGTCCCAAGCGTTCCTTTCGCCCCTGTCGGCGGTTTACAGGCGATTTGTGCCGCTTTCGGCGGGGAGTAGGGATAAACACCGATGCGCTCAAAGCACGGCAAATTTGGGGCGTTTGCGGGAGCGTCGGTTTTACCGATTTCCCGGACTTCGTCCGGGGCAAGCAGAGCGTCCGGCTGTCCGCGTCGCAACTCGCCCTTTTTGCTCGTTTTTCCGCAGGCGGCAAAAGCTTCGCTTATCGGGCGGTTGCTCCTCTCCCCAAAAAGTCTTGCGACTTTTCGGGGGCCCCTTATTCTCGGGCGGCAGCCCGAACTCACTGAACTTGGAAACGGAGAGTGATAACTATGAGTAAACAAAGACGGCGTGACACCACGCTGACGATTCGGCTGACCAAAGCCGAAAAAGAACGCATCGAACGCAACGCCAAGTGCGCCGAGCGCAGCATCACCGACTATCTCGTTTTGCTGTCGCTGGAAACGCCCATTCATGTTGCGGAAGATGTAAAGCCCTTGCTGATTGAGCTCAAACGCATCGGCAACAATTTGAATCAAATCACGGCGAAGATCAATGCGGGCGCGTTTCGGTCATACAATTTTGAGGATATGATCGACGGGCAGAAGAAAATCTACGAGCAACTGCTGGACATTGTGAGGAATGGATAATGGCAACGGTCAGTTTTATTCCGGAATCCCATCAAAGCATCAGTGCAATGAAAGCGGTGATTGACTACTGTTCGCAGCAGAAAAAGGTTGCTGACGCAGACAGCGGTCGCCGATTGGTGGGCGGTGTGAACTGCAACGGCGAAAATGCTTTCACGGAATTTATGGCGACCAAGACTGCACATCACAAAAAAGGCGGAATGATAAACGGTAGAATTCGGCGGTATTTTACTGCCCGCAAGGAATTGACGGTCGGCAGCATCACCGCAAAGGACATTGAGGATTTTTATGATTGGATGTTCGATTCACACGTTGTCGCAAACACTGTTATCCATTATCACACCGTCCTGCACAGCGCCTTCAAACGGGCTTTCAAGGACGGGCTGATTGATTCCAATCCCTTTGACCGTATCGACCGCCCGAAGAAAAACAAGTTCACGGGTGAAAACTATTCCGAAGAAGAACTGATTGCCATGCTCGGGCTTATCCGCGGGGATATTATCTATCCGGCGGTCATGCTGGCGGGCGGCTTGGGGCTGCGCCGCAGTGAAGCGTTGGGCGCGCGGTGGTCACGGGTGGATTGGGAAAAGAAAACCATACTGCTCGACACCAAGATCATTGAGTACAAGGAAAACGGCAAGGTCATCGTCGAACCCGTGGAGGAAATGAAAAATAAATCCAGCCGCCGCACACTGCCTCGCCGGACCCGGTGTATGAAATGCTGTGCGAGGAACGGGAAAAGCAAGACCTGTACCGCCGAATGTTCAAGGGCAGCTACAACCGCAAATACGACGATTATATCTGCGTCGATCAGCTCGGCGGGCTGATACGCCCGAATCGGGTCACGCAGCGGTTCGCCGATCTTATCAGGCAATACGGTCTGCGCAAGATTCGCTTCCACGATCTGCGCCACACCTTCGCCAGCATCCTCATCAATCAGGATGTGCCGCTGCTGAATGTATCGACCTTC
>CAKSQF010000041.1 GCA_934486825.1 uncultured Eubacteriales bacterium
TGGCGACCTGGATGGGACTCGAACCCACGACCTCCGCCGTGACAGGGCGGCGTTCTAACCAACTGAACTACCAGGCCATTGGTGGAAACTATAGGGCTCGAACCTATGACCCTCTGCTTGTAAGGCAGATGCTCTCCCAGCTGAGCTAAGCTTCCACATAAAAGGTTTCGATTAAAACCACTGTCAGCAAGCTATCTGAATACCATATATCCTGCGTTTTGTGCTTTATTCTCGTCACCTGACAGTATTATATTTTACACGAAAATCACACGTTTGTCAACACTTTTTTTCATATTTTTATGGTTTTGTGATTTTTTTTATTATTTTTTATGTTTTAACTCATTTTTTGTGAATTTTGTACAAGTATAATACGCTTTTTTGCGGTAACAATACTAAAAGAGTGCGTATGTGATGCTTAAATCACGGGCATTCAGGTTTAACGGAAGGACGGTAACGGTAATTATGCTTGACAAGATAGCTCTTTTCATACTGCTTGTAGGCGGACTCAACTGGGGACTTGTCGGTCTGTTCCAGTTTGACGTTATAGCCTGGGCATTCGGCGGAAGCGCAAGTATTATAAGCAGAATTCTCTATATAGTAGTGGCGCTTTCGGCAATATGGTGCATATCGCTTTTCTTCAGACAAAACGAAGTGATAGACACAGGCAGAGATACAAACGAAATGCACAACTGATAATTCTGCAGACGTTGAGAAACACACGCAGTAAGCAAAAATGCCTTCGCAGAGCCGTTTTCAGGCTCTGCGAATATTTTGAATTATTCAGCCGGGAATAGCAATTCAAATAAACTCTGTTGGCATTTTTGCAGTGCGTGGGTTTATCTACAGTCTGACACCGTACCTCGACAGGTACGGTGTTATCATATTCGCCCTGTTTACAGCATATATTTGAGCAAACGGATATGCACGGTTGATAAAACCGTGCCGTCTTATGAAAGGGGCGATTTTGTGAAAGCCGGAACAAGAACGGTACCGGATACGAAACGTGAAAGATGTGTCATACTCGGAGAATATATAATAGATAACAAGGCAACAGTACGCAGCACCGCAAAAGTCTACGGAATAAGCAAAAGCACGGTTCACCAGGACGTGACCGTAAGACTCGCAAAGGTTGACCCGCACCTTGCAGCTAAGGTCAAAGAAGTTTTGCAGAAAAACAAGGACGAACGACATATTCGGGGCGGACTTGCAACAAAATTGAAATATCAGGGCTGTTCAAAATGATACATAAACCGCGACAGAGCAAAAATACCTGCCGCGGTTTTTTATAATTGTATTATTCTTGACAACATAAAAAATAAATGCTAGAATTTTGTCAGAATACGAAATATTTATTTTTTGGGGGCAGGTATGGAAATAGCGATTTGCGATGACGAAAAGCTTTTCATCGGAGTTTTAAGTGAAAAGCTTTCGGAAGCAATGAATAAAAACCACATTAAATATAACATAACAGCTTTCTTGAACGGTTCTGAGCTGATCTCATCGTTAAATGATCCTTCAAACCGTTTTGATGTCGTTTTTCTTGATGTCGATATGCCCGGCGCAAACGGTGAAGATGTTGCAGAGTATATCATTTCTTCAAAAAAATCGATCCCTGTCATTTTTGTCACTAATCATGATGACTTTGTGTTCTCATCGTTTAAATACAGGCCGTTCGGCTTCTTAAGAAAAAGCCATGTTGACAGCGAACTTGAAGAAGCTGTTATCCGCCTTGATAATTATCTTTCCAAATCAGGGCAATGTTACACTTTTACCTTTCAGGGTAAACTGATTTCTCTGCCGTATAACAAAATAAAGTATATCGAAGCATACGGGCACGAGGTAATTATACATACAACCGATGCCGATATCCGAACGACAAGATCGTTATCGGAAACAGAAAAAGCCTTATCGTCTTACGGGTTTATCCGCGTGCATAAATCATTTATTGTAAATACTCGCTTCATTTTTTCGGTAGAACGCAACAATATTATCCTTACCGATAACAGCTCACTTCCTGTCAGCAGGACAAAAAACGAAGAAATCAAGCAGGCTATGATAAAATTTGCGAGGGATTAGTATGACTCAGCTTTCAACCGAAGCAGAAATTGTTGCAACATTCTGTGAAAATATTATTATCCTGTGGTTTCTTACATCTTTTTTCGGTGCAAAATATACAGGCATAAGGAAACATACGGCATTTGTTACCACAGCCGTTATTACAACAGCATTCACATCATTTCTTTCAAACTTACTGCCCGATAAGGTTCTTCTGTGCGCAGCAGGATTTATAATTCTGCTTATACTATATTGCCGCTTGTTTCTGCACGGCACACTGCTTTGTCATACTCTGTTATCGGTAATAGCCGAAACCTCACTCATGCTTGTTGTAATAAGTATTTACACCCTGTCGGGAAATTTTATGGCAAAATCCCCGGCGGAAGCCGTCGGCGACAGCATCAGCACTCAGCGCATTGTAATTCTTATTATATCAAAAGTCGTTCTGTTCGGTTTACTCGGACTGATGCTGCTTCTCACCCGTAAAAACAAAACCGAACTGCACAGAAATGAATGGATCGCATTCAGCGCCGTTTTTGCCGCTACATTGCTCAGCGGTATATGTATTTATGAAATTGAACTCGGAATTAAATTGGGCAGTGCAAATAAGATACTCTTTTTCATTCTGACAGTGGCGGGACTTATCGTAATTAACATAATATCATTCTATATACTGGTAAGAATTTCTCGTGAGCACAAAGAAAGCATCAGAAAATCCATGTTGCTCGTTCAGATAAACGAGCAGGCTAACAATCTTGATGAAATGCGCAGAATGTATAATGAACTGCGTAAAATACGCCACGACATCAAAGGTCAGTTAGGCACGGTCAGTGAACTTATCAGGAGCGGCAAAAACGAGCAGGCTTTATCCTTCCTTGAAAACGCGGGCATTTCTCAGGCAGAAATGAACGTCCCCGTCTGCACTGATAACGATATGCTTAATGCAATACTGGGTTTTCTCAGCAGTAAATGCTCCGCTTCAGAGATAACTCTAAGGACTAATGTGCTGTCATCAGATATAAGTTGTTTTTCCCCGGCAGATATAAGTGTAATTCTTACTAATCTTATCACAAACGCCATAGAAGCAAGCGTTCACTCACACGGCAAAGAAATATCACTTGAACTGTCCGTACAGCGCAATTATTATTGTATCAGAGTTGTAAATCAGATTGAAAAGTCGGTACTTGAAAGCAACCCTATGCTCATAACCACAAAAACAGACAAAACAGCTCACGGTTTTGGTGTGACAAGCGTAAAGATGCTTGCCGAAAAATATGACGGCATGACATCTTTCTATGAAAAGAACGGACAATTTATAGCTGATGTCTGGCTGAAATTATCAGGTTCATAAACTGATAACAATATAAAAGTCAATATCGGATTTCTGGGGCTGTGACGAAATGCAAAATTTCATCACAGCTTCTCTGTTTATCAAAGCTTGATTGAAATTGCAGTGCAACATA
>CAKSQF010000042.1 GCA_934486825.1 uncultured Eubacteriales bacterium
CGGTATTGTATAAGAAATCCTGCCGACAGATCCGCTGTTTATACAGTAGCATATATCGGGGAAAAAGAGCTTCGTATCAATTTTCTCCCAATTTCCGTCCTTCAGTCGATACAGCTCATATGCTTCGCCATATGCAATGGGGTTTCCGGAATTATTGATCCACCGCAAATCCAGAACAACATCCGAGCCGACCTCACGGACGTTGATCACTTCAAAACTTACTCCCGCAGAGTCGCTTTCGGCTTTCAGAAAGCGAAACTGCCCAAACTCACGAGCCTTGTTCGGTGCCTGTCTGCCGTATCGGATATATATCACCGTCGCAAAAATGCAGGCGGCAGCGGTTATCACGGCGAGAATTAAGACCCATATGGCGTAAACTTTTCGCTTTAACATTTTCGGTCACCTCTTTTCATCAATATCGGAAGCAGAATCAGAACAAAATATCCTGCGGTACATAAAAAATCGGTCAATGCCGGGAACAGTCTTGTGCTGTGCGCCGCCCACAGCCCGTCAGACGGAAATTCAGAGAAGAATACCACCAAAAGGCCTCCGAGTATTCCGAAAACCGCCGTCAGCAGATAGTGCAACGGACGCCCCCGCAACAGAGTCCTGCAGCAAAGCGGGCTTGCGTCGTTTTTTTCAGGACTGCTCTTTCCCACGGCTCTTTTTCCTTTTAATAATCAGCGCAACGGCAATCACACCTCCGCCGATCAGCACAAAGCCGACAAAGCCTGCAAACAGGAAGACCGGATGGAACGGAAGCGATAACTTTGGAGGTCGGGGATGCTCTGATTCCGACAAAGTGAAGGTCAGCTCTTTTTCCGGCAGACCCGGCAGGGTCAGTTCATAGCCCTTTTCCGTCCTTGAAAAGCCGCCTTGATTGTTTTCGGTCATGTAATACGGTGTGTTTACCACAATTTTCAGCTCTCCGAACTGTGCCCATGTCTTTGCAGGAGAGAGCAGATAGGTGTAGGTATGAATACTCGGCGTGTAGCCCACATCAATTGCCGGATACAGCGGGGCTGTTACCGTGTTTGTCAAAGTCTGTCCCGGTTCCAGCGTCAGGGTATACTCGTACCACCGCATCAGTGAAAAGGCGGATTTTTCGGTGTAAATTCCGCCGTACATCCAATCCTTTGAACCGTCATTCATAAATGCAACCTGCGCATTATACCAATCACTCTCCGATATGCCGGAGCTGTTGTCGTATTCCCTGAAAGCAAAATCCCGGAAGGTCATCTGTTTCGAATATTTCAATGTAATATTGCCGTCAATTTTCTTTTTACACGCGCCGTTTTCATAAAGTGACCATGCGATACCGTCCGTTGGAGGTTCACCGAAAATATATACGGTAAGTGTGTCTCCGGTTTTTGTCCAGCCGGATATTCGGATACCGTCTTTCAGCGTGGCTATGCCGCTCTTTTCCTCCCACAGCACCCGTGTTTTTGAGGAATCCTCACGCAGAACAAAAGCGGCGGTTGCGGCTTGGTTTTCGGCACTGATGCCTTCAACGGAATATTGCTGTACCCATACAGGGAGATCGGGACGGAAAAAGCTGTCCGCGATATATCCGTCTGTCAACTTCGGCATATCCTCGTCTAAAGAGAAGGGTGTGCCACGAGCCTTGAGTGTATGACGCACGGCGACATCAATCGGCTCGCCGTTGACCTTAACACCGTACTTTTCGGTATCCGAAACGGCGATATACTTATCGGTCGGGGAATCGTAGATATATTCCCCGTAATGAGGCAGGTTACCGAACGGAAAGACAAGCGTGGCGGTCACCGTATAGTCGGCGGGGTTGCGGAAGGTGTACTCAGCCGTGACCTTACCTGTATAGGCGAGGAATTCTTCGGTACTGTTGTAGTAATTCTTCGGAAACTCCTGCACATCAAAGGTCAGAAGCTCTTTATCCACCACAAGCGGACAGCTCTTGTCTTTTACGAGTGCGCCGGTGCTGTCTGTTCCGCTCCAGTGACGCTGAGCGGAGTTGGCTTGTATCGGCACTGCAAGCAAGAGATTCAAAAGCAAGCTTGCAAGAAAGGCTATTGCAATTTTCTTTCTCATCTTGTTTTCCTCCTTGGTTTGATTAACTTTTAAGGCTCTGCCGTTAGATTCCGATGGGGCGATTTGCGCAGAACAGCGCCGCATGACGGCTGGACAGAATAGATCTGCGCCCCTGCATAACTCCCGAGGCTTATCTGCTCTGCTTTAATTTCAGACGCTGCGTCCTTGCAGCCGGTCAGTCAAACAGGTATCTTTTCAGATATTCGGCAACCGCTTCGGAAATTTGTTTAATATCTTTGCCCGATGTATTGATAAGCAGATCGTAGTTTTCACGTGCGCCCCATTTCTGTTGACTGAAATAATTGTAGTATCTTGCCCGTCCTTTATCTATAGAACGAATATTCCTTTGTATTTTGGAATCGGATAAGTTTTCATCCTCCGGACTTCGTTCCCGGCAACGCTGCAGCTTGCTTTCCATGTCCGCGTAGACGAAAATACGGAACGGATCTTTTTCCTTCAAAATATAATCGGCACATCGCCCGACGATAACACAATCGGATCTCTCCGCCAGCTCTTTAATCATATTGTGTTGCTCGGCAAACACCGTAAGACTCCTGTCAAACTCAGTATAAGCATAATATGCCGTATGAAAACTCATGCCGGCATGGATGGGATAAGCCATATACGGGCGGTCTTCGGTGATGCGTTCCACATATTCCTCAGAGAGCTTTGTGCGCTTGGCAATCTCGGTTACAATCTCCTGATCGTAATAGGCAATTTGCAGTTTCTCCGCAATTCTGCGCCCGAGTTCACGACCGCCGCTTCCGAATTCGCGCCCTATTGTGATGATTCTTCTTTTCATGATATACCTCCTGTAAAAATGCCGTAAGGCACCGACCCTGCCATGCAAAGCCGATGCCTCGTTCTCTTTTGTTGGCTCGTGGGCTTTGCCTGTGCTGTTTCGCCTACGGGTCTGTGTATGAAAGCTTTTCTGTTTCAGTTTGATTCCTTTTCCGCCGCGTGGGTTCCGATATATTTACCGGTTTTAACACGGGCGTCTGACGGTTTCTTTGCATTGTCGGGGATTATCCAATATGCCCCGGCTTTTTGCGCTCCGGCTATGCGACCGTCTGAGCAAAGAGCAACCACACGGCGTCTTGAAAGGTGCCAGCGTTTCGCCGCTTCAATAGCTGAAATGTATTTTATGCCGTACATCGTTTACATCTCCTCTCTGACTATATTATATTCTCAACTTGGAATAATGTCAAGAGGAAGCAACCGTTTCGCGGTTTTTTACATGTAAATTTTCGTTTTTTAAGAACAAGGGCGGCGCAAACCGCCGCCCTGCTCCATATGTGTGTCTGCATTCGGGTTTTATTTCTGCTTTTTCTTCTTTTCGGTAACAGCTGTGCCGATAAGAGCTCCGCCGCTGATGAACAGCAGTGCAATCCACAGCATGAGGTTGCTGTTGTCGCCGGTCGGGGGAGACTTCGGCA
>CAKSQF010000043.1 GCA_934486825.1 uncultured Eubacteriales bacterium
TGGACTACGAACTGGTTGACACCACCACAGACAATGGCTCATCCAGTGATGGTTCTGGCAACGGTTCCAACCATGGCCCAAGCCACCGTTCCGGCAATGGGGATACGCGCCACGTCCTGGATGGAGAGGGTCGTTCCAACCATGGCTCCAGCCACCGTTCCGGCAATGGGTCTGGCAAGGGTTCCGGTAAGGGTTCCAGCAAGGGAGGCGACAACGGTTCCGGTAGCGGTTCTGCTGACGGCAAAGCCAAGAAAAAGCCTTTCTACGCCGTCATCGCCCACAACGATGACCAGCCTAAGCGCAAGTCATCCAAGGACAAAGGCCGTCCCCGCAAGAAGTTCGGCCCCAAGCCATCGTGAAACGAAAAGAAGAAAGCCAAATAACCCTTTGCCCGACACAGCACATCAAAAAGAGTGACCGTCTCATTGCGGCCACTTTTTTTGTCCGGTGAAAACCTTGCCGGCCGGACAAATTGTAAAAATTTATACTCTTTGTCCGGTGAAAACCTTGCCGGCCGGACAAATTGTAAAAATTTATACTCTTTGTCCGGTGAAAACCTTGCTGGCCGGACGAATTGTAAAAATCATACTCCTTGTCCGGTGAAAACCCTGCCGGCCGGACGAATTGTAAAAATCATACTCTTTGTCCGGTGAAAACCCTGCCGGCCGGACGAATTGTAAAATCATACTCTTTGTCCGGTGAAAACCTTGCCGGCCGGACGAATTGTAAAAATCATACTCTTTGTCCGGCCAAACCACAATCCGCCGGACGAACAGCGAGGAGTGAAAAGGCGACGGCGAGAATCTTACAAAAGGCTTTCAGCCACATAACGAGTCTGTCACGGCAAAAGCCAGATCGGGCTGTTCTTATTTCGGGTGCAGAAGAGGCTGCTTTGTACCCGATATGACTTTTTTATTGGTTTTGGGGTGCGAAAAGTCGCTTCTCGCACCTTAACTGGTTATGCTGCTGATATGCAAACTATTGGTTTTGAGGTGCGAAAAGCCGCTTCTCGCACCCGATACGGTAATTCGAGCTATTTCCCCGAACCTTGCCATTCAGCCCATAACATAAAAGGTCGAGCCTATAACACAGAGAGTGACCGCAAGGGAAATAATGTCATTGACAAACAAATCACCGCCAAGAGGTAATCCCATATAATCGCCTGAATATAAATACTATAACATGTAAATAGTCAACTTGTCTATAGTAATGTTGAAAAAATAAGTTGCATCAACCGATAAAATTGAATACATAGAATCATCCTGAACATCAGGATTGTGCAAACCACAGGCACGCAAGAATGGCTCTGGCAATGCTGGGAGGCCATAGTGTGTGGCTGACCCCCATATCCCGAGGGAGGGTCAGCCACAGTGATAGTGGATTGAATACCGTTGGTGGCGTTTTATCGTGTCCGTGGTTTGTAAATGATTGGCATTCTTTGCGGATAATGCCCTTAAGTAATGTTGAAAGAAGAAGTTGCATCAATCGATAAAATTGAATTCATAGAAGCACCCTGAACATTATAGAACGGCTCTGCTGTTTTGATTTATTTTGTGCCTTGTGCAAGCCCTATGCAAACCACAGGCACGCAAGAATGACTCTGGTAATGCTGGAAGGCCATTGTGTGTGGCTGACCCCCATATCCCGAGGGAGGGTCAGCCACAGTGATAGTGGATTGAATACCGTCGGTGGCGTTTTAGCGTGTCCGTGGTTTGTAAATGATTGGCATTCTTTGCGGATAATGACCTTAAGTAATGTTGAAAGAAGAAGTTGCGTCAACCGATAAAATTGAACACATGGAATCACCCTGAACATCATAGAACGGCTCTGCTGTTTTGATTTTTTTTGAGCCTTGTGCAAACCCTGTGCAAACCACAGGCACGCAAGAATGGCTCTAGTAATGCTGGGAGGCCATAGTGTGTGTCTGACCCCCATATCCCGAGGGAGGGTCAGCCACAGTGATAGTGGACTGAATACCGTTGGTGGCGTTTTATCGTGTCCGTGGTTTGTAAATGATTGGCATTCTTTGCGGATAATGCCCTTAAATAATGTTGAAAAAATAAGTTGCGTCAACCGATAAAATTGAATACATAGAATCATCCTGAACATCAGGATTGTGCAAACCACAGGCACGCAAGAATGGCTCTGGCAATGCTGGGAGGCCATAGTGTGTGGCTGACCCCCATATCCCGAGGGAGGGTCAGCCACAGTGATAGTGGATTGAATACCGTTGGTGGCGTTTTAGCGTGTCCGTGGTTTGTAAATGATTGGCATTCTTTGCGGATAATGACCTTAAGTAATGTTGAAAAAATAAGTTGCATCAACCGATAAAATTGAATACATGAGTCCACTTGAAAAAGTCTTTTTTTGAAAAATATGTGCCACACAGGTACTTCCAACGGGGGTAAAAAGTGGCGAATGGTACTTTTTCAAGTGGACCCATACATAGAATCACCCTGAACATCTATATATTGCAAATTTAAAGTGATGCAGGTTATTTTTTACATTTCACATAATAGCCTCAAAAAAAGTGAAATTTTTATCTGACGATTGTGGTTGCCTCTCTTATCATTAATGGGGTTGTCTCTATCTTTTGCAATTGGCGGGAACGGTCAGGGCTGTCTGATGGCCATACAGTATAGATGGATGTCCCTTAGGAGGGGTTATCACATCAGGTCAGGAACGGTTGAGAGTGCCCTAAGCGCTTACAGGGCCGATGACCGTTCCCGTCAATTGCAAACACCTGAGATGCGCCCTGAATACACCCTTGCAGACACTTGTGGTGGGGGAGACTGTCTTAAAAGTAAAAGTACCCCCAGTGAGGATTGAAAATTAGTTGTCGCCCCTGTATAGGGGTACAGACTTTTCTGCTCTCGCCGAGACTTTTCAGACAGTCTGGGGTGGGGGAGACTGTCTTAAAAGTAAAAGTACCCCAGTGAGGATTGAGAATCCGTTGTCGCCCCTGTAGTGGAGTACAGATTTTTCTGCTCTCGTCGAGACTTTTAAGACAGTCTGTGTGTGGGGGAGACTGTCTTAAAAGTAAAAGTACCCCTCCGAGGATTGAGAATCCGTTGTCGCCCCTGTAGTGGGGTACAGACTTTTCTGCTCTCGCCGAGACTTTTCAGACAGTCTGGGGGGGGTCACATAAAAGAGAAAAGCCCGGTCCATCGTAAAGACAGACCTGGCATTTTTCCCTTGTTATATGAATCACAAAGGGGAGACGCAATTCCTTGCGTCTCCTCTTTGTGGTCCCAGTAGGGCATGATCCTACGACCCCCTGATTATGAGTCAGATGCTCTAACCAACTGAGCTATGGGAC
>CAKSQF010000044.1 GCA_934486825.1 uncultured Eubacteriales bacterium
GCAGGTGTATCTAAAAAGGATACCGCCGCAGTCATTGACTCGCTGCTTGCTGCGATTACCGACGCTGTCGTGAAAGGCGACTCTGTCCGGTTCACCGGCTTTGGTACATTTCAATCGCGTAAGAGACCTGCCCGCACAGGACACAATCCCGCTACCGGTGCCACGATCGACATCCCGGCTTCTACCGTTCCGGCTTTCAAGGCCGGCAAGGCATTTAAGGATGCTTTGAAGAAGTAACCCGAAAGCAGGACTTACAGCACAGAGGTACTGTAGGTCCTGTTTTTAGGAAAAAAGTAATACGGATCGGACGGTTATTATCATGGAGAAAACACAAACCATTCCCTTTGAGCGCACACAGGAATTTCTTGTGATGCGAAACCTATATGAGTCAGCCGTAAAACAGCTGGCGCTGAAATTTGAAGTGCTGAACAGCGAATTCAACATACAGTATTCACGCAGCCCCATTCATCATATTGAAAGCCGGGTAAAATCCGCGCAGAGCATCATGGCAAAGCTTGCAAAGAAAGGTATGCCTTTTACCATTGCCTCTGCTAAAGAAAACATTAACGACATTGCCGGTGTGCGCGTTGTCTGTAACTATATAGACGATGTGTACCGAGTAGCCGAAATTTTTGAACGGCAGAAGGATGTGGAGATTCTCAAAAAGCAGGACTATATCAGGGAGCCGAACTACAACGGCTACCGTTCCCTGCATCTCGACACCCGTATCCCGGTATATCTTTCTGACAGAACGGAGTATGTGGTAGCGGAGATCCAGATTCGCACGATTGCCATGGATTTCTGGGCAAGCCTTGAGCACGACATCCGATATAAGGTGGACAAAACCAAGCTGCCTGAGGGAATCAACGAAGAAATGTTCGACTGCGCCGAAAAAATAGCGGAAATCGATCGACAGATGCAGGATATGTACCGCAGAATCAAAGCGGCTGAAAAAGCCGATTAAGCCAAAACAAGAGAAACGTCTTCGTAATCCGTAATATCCGGTTCCCGAAGGCGTATCTTTTTTATTGTTTACCTATTTTCAATCGGCACATATTCCCGAGTAGGCTTCACTCCGATATATGCAGGGCGAATGATCTTTCCGGCATTCTGCAGTTCCTCCAGACGGTGGGCGCTCCAGCCGGCAATGCGCGCCATTGCAAAGATCGGCGTATACAGTTCGCATGGCAGATCCAGCATCCGATATATAAGTCCCGAATAGAAATCCACATTCGCACTGACTCCCTTGTACATCTTCCGCTTCTTTGCAATGATCTCCGGCGCAAGCCTCGCCACCAGCGAATAAAGGGCATGTTCCTCTTCATATCCCTTTTCTGCAGCAAGGGACGCAGCACAGTCCATCAGAAGTCCGGCTCTCGGGTCGGACTCGGAGTAAACGGCATGTCCGATACCGTAAATAAGTCCCGCGCGGTCAAAGGCCTCCCTGTTTAAAAGCGCCGTCAGATAGCCTGCAACGGCGTCCTCGTCTTTGGTATTAATGCTGTTTTTCATATCCTCGAACATCCTCACAACCTTGATGTTGGCGCCGCCGTGACGCGGACCTTTCAAGGAGCCGAGAGCCGCAGCAATGGTAGAATATGTGTCGGTTCCGGAAGAGGATACGACATGCGTGGTAAAGGTGGAATTGTTGCCTCCACCATGCTCTGCGTGAAGCACGAGAGCAAGATCAAGGAGTTTGGCTTCAAGCGGTGTGTAATCACCGGTGATGCGTAGCATCCGCAGAGTATTTTCCGCCGTGGAAAGCCCTTTTTCCGGTCGGTGAATTACCAGACTCTGTCCGCAGTGAAAATGCTGATAGGACTGATAGCTGTATACCGCCAGCATCGGGAATGCCGCTATCAGATGCAGACACTGCCGCAGTACATTTTCGGTGGAAATATTATCCGGGTCATCGTCATAGGTGTAGAGTGCCAGTACACAGCGGGAAAGAATGTTCATCACATCCCGCCCCGGTGCTTTCATAATCATATCTCTCACAAAGGATTTAGGCAGGCTGCGAAATTCGGCAAGCATTTTTTCAAACCGCTGCAGTTCCTTTTTGTCCGGTAATGAGGAAAACAGCAGCAGATAGACGATTTCCTCAAAGCCGAAACGGTTTTTCGAGGAAAATCCCCCCACCAAATCACAGATATTGTATCCGCGATAATAAAGCTCCCCGGGGCAGGTATGAACGGTGCCGTCCGGTGCTTTTTCCTTTGCTTTAATAGTGGATATTTCGGTAAGACCGGTCACAACGCCGTTGCCGCTCATATCTCTGAGCCCCCTGAACACGGCGTGTTCGGTATACATATCCGGCGTAATGCCGTTTC
>CAKSQF010000045.1 GCA_934486825.1 uncultured Eubacteriales bacterium
ATCAGCCTGCGCCGCAGAGAATTTGCCATGCTGAAATCTGTCGGGATGACGCAGAAGGGCTTTCACAGGATGATGAATTATGAGTGCCTTCTGTACGGCTCGAAAGCGCTTATGCTCGGACTGCCGGTATCCTGCGGAATCACATATCTCATGTACCGCTCGGTAAATCAGGCTTATGAAACCGCCTTCCGCCTGCCATGGGCAGCTGTCGGCATCGCCGTGATGAGCGTGTTTCTTGTCGTATTCGCCACTATGATGTATTCAATGAGAAAGGTGAAAAAAGACAATCCCATCGACGCGCTTAAAAACGAAAATCTGTAAAAAAGAGGTGAAAGAATATGTATAACTGCGAAAAAACCGCAAGCCGGCAGAATAAATGGATTTCTCTGCTTATCTGCTGGCTGATCATTCTCGGCGGATACCTTTTGATCCGTATGGTCTTTCTTATATTCGGGCTGCAGCTTCACCTTGCCGCACAGGGTGCTTGTCTTGTGTTACTTCCGTTTATCTTCGGTGCGCTGTATTTACGGAAGTGTTGCAAAAAGCAAAAAACGTGGTTTTATGTACTCGGACTCCTGCTTCCTGCTGTTGCCGAGAAACTGACGCTGTATTTCCTCGGCGCATATCTGTGCGGGATCAGCCCCTTGCGTGTCACGGCGGTCATGGAGGCGATCGGAAGGGCCGAACCGTATGCGGTACTCTTTACACGGATGCCGATGCGGTATGCAGTCAATCTGCTGTTCTTCAACCCGATATACATTCTTTGCGGAGTAGCCTTTGCCGCTCTCTGCACATTTGGCTTATCCATTTTGCAAAAACGAGAGGTCGACTGAATCCGACACCGTTTTTCTTTCGGAAAGCCCCGCAGGGTCTTGATCCTGGGCTATACACCGGAGGATACCAACCAAGGCATGGCGGAATGTAAGCGGAAGCGGTTGAAAAGCGGGAAGATTTATGGTATAATAAAATAACGATAAGTCGGAAATTTTGCGCTAACCATTGAGGAGGTCTGTAAATGAAAGCAATAGAAACAGAACGATTGTTTTTGCGAGAATGGCAAAAAAATGATGTCAGAGATCTGTTTGATATTATGAAAAATCCTTCGGTCATTAACGGCGGCTGGAAACCTCACTCAAGCATAAATACTTCTGTCGGGATTTTGAACGAGTATATTGAAAGCAACGAACGATGGGCTGTTGAGTTGAAGGATACAGGGAAAGTTATTGGCAGTATAAGAGTTTATCCTGACAATAATCGTGGTAATTTTTTTGCTAAAACTATCAACTATGTTTTATCCGAAGATTATTGGGGAAACGGCTATATGACAGAGGCGGTCAAACGGATTATTGAATATTTGTTTGAAGAATTAGATATAGATTTAATATCCGCCTTCCATTATCCTGATAATGATAAGTCCAAAAAAGTTCTTGAAAGATGTGGATTTCGGTATGAAATTACAATAGAACAAGGCTCTACAAGGTACGACGGACAGGTTTTTGATTCAGTGTGCTATTCAATTTTGAAATCTGATTATTTTCAAAACAAGTCATTATAAATAACAACTTCCTGCTTATCCAACCGAACATTATACACCACCACCCGACCGTAAAAAGTCGGGTGGCTTTTTCGGTGTCAAAAAATATTTTCAAAAATTTTTTTGCTATCGGGAACATTTTGCGTTTCTGACCTTGGGGCATCAATGGAGGGGCATTACAATATGTTCCTTATGCCGCAATTGCGGCGACAACACCGGAATTCTTTTGAGATGCCGCACTTTTGATTTTTGATCCGTGCCGATTCGGTGCGGGTCTTTTTCTTTTACCTTGTAATTATAAAAACTGCTCCCATATGCGGAGCGAAAGGAGATGATCATCATGCAGAATATAGCAGCGTAACACCGCCGAATTCGCCCCGTGTGGCGATGATAACATTCATGCGGGACTTTGTTCCGCCAACAAACAAAACCGCGCACAAGCGCTTGTGTGCGAAAATTATGAAAGGAGCATAACGCTTGAAACTACGCAACCGACAGAGAGTGCCTCAAGTGACCCAAGTGCCTCAACTTCTTCTGCCCTCATATCTTTCGTCCCTTGCGTCCCTGCATGAGACTTCAAATTGCTGCAGATTATTGCGAGTTTCGCCTTTGTATGACGCCGGCAGATTACGGCGGCTTCATGGGCATCGGGCTAAGCCCATACCCCTACCGCCTGCATCCGAAGCACGGTTACACGGTGGGCGAAGGTCTGTTTTCGCTGCTGAAAAGTCTGCTCGAAACCATG
>CAKSQF010000046.1 GCA_934486825.1 uncultured Eubacteriales bacterium
GTTCACAGGCGGTACAATGGGGCGCAGATATCATCAATAATATCGTGAGCGGCATCAAAAGCAAGATCAACGCTGTATCAGATGCCGTCAAGGGTATTGCAGATAAGATTCGCTCCTTCCTGCACTTCTCTGTGCCGGACGAGGGACCTCTGACCGATTTTGAAAGCTGGATGCCGGACTTCATGAAGGGGCTGGCAAAGGGCATCGACAAAAGCAAAAAGTATGTGGAGGCGGCTGTATCCGGTGTGGCTGATGCCATGACGCTGACAATGCAGTCCGGTCTGAATGTCGATATGGACGGGCGGGGAGCCCCCGCTGGCGATTACGGCGCAATGATGAACGGCGGCGCAAGAGCAACGGTCATCAACAACTATAACAACGACAACAGCCGGACAGTCAACCAGACGAATAATTCGCCTAAGTCGCTGTCACGGCTGGAGATCTATCGCATGACAAGGAATGCGCTGAATGTGT
The DNA here is from genome assembly GCA_934486825.1 of uncultured Eubacteriales bacterium. GTDB lineage: Bacteria > Bacillota > Clostridia > Oscillospirales > CAG-272 > CAKSQF01. The sequence continues at coordinate 475 of CAKSQF010000046.1, forward strand.
GATGGGGTGGGCTTTTGCCTGCCCTATTGCTTCGATAAATCATAATTTAGGCTTATAAAGGCACTTGGTATCTCTATCATAAACATAATCGGGAAGTTCGTCAGTATCTGTTACACTCCAATGAAACATTCTGCAAAAAAGCTGGGTAAAATTGTCTGTTCTCTTATCATATAGAGTTTCAGCTTCCATTAGTTGCCTTTTCAATTCTGAAATATCCTCTGTTTTTCCAATCAAGCGTGTATCATACTTAATAATGTTCAATCTCTAATACCATAAGTTATTTTACCTTTAAATTCCGATTTAGCGCAGAGAGCCCGCGCTACGTTTTTTTCTATTATAGCACATTCATTCCGAAAAAGTAAAGGGGGTGCAACCATGTTTTTCAAACTTATCCTCGAAAATGCCAACGGCGATCGTGTTGATATGACCGCCACGGCAAATCAGTATATGACATCGCGGGTGGAAGGACTAAATCCTCCCACCGGCACGATCAGCACCTCCAGCTATGCGGGCATGGACGGAAGCTACCTGAACAATGCTTTCATAGAAAAGCGGAATGTCGTCATTTCCTTTGAGATGCGTGGTGTGGGCGTGGAAGCCCGAAGGCATCAGCTATACAAGGTGGTCAAGCCTTCCCGCTACATCAAGATTTACTACGCAACCGCAGGCATTGACGTGTTTGCAGAGGGCTATGTTGAGTCCTGCGAGGTACAGAACTTCGAGATGCTTACAACCGGGCAGATTTCTATTCTCTGCCCGGATATTTATTGGTATTCCACGACTTCGGTCATGGCTTACTACTCGCAGATCACGGGAGCGTTCACATTTCCGTTCCCGACGGAGAGCAACCCGGAGCCGTTCATTCTCGGTAAGTACAACACGCAGAACATGATGACCATTGTCAACGACGGCGATGAAATCGGCTTCACACTGGTCATTGAAGCGCTGGAGGATGCCCGTTCTCCTACGCTGTATAATGCGGACACGGACGAGTATCTGCAAATCACCGGCGACATTCTCGCAGGCGATATTATTACGGTGACGACTAAGACGGGAAACAAGACCGTCACGCTCGACCGTGGCGGCGTTAAAACCAATATCATCAACCGCCTTGTTTCCGGCTCTACTTGGCTGACGCTGCGTGAAGGAAAGAACCGCTTTTATCTGCGCGGCACGGGGCTGCAAAACCTGAAAGTCACCATTGTACACACGAACGCATATTTGGGGGTGTAATATGCAGATTGAAGTTTACCGCATGACAGCGGAAGAAGATGCGCTGACGATCACCCTTGAGGCGGTCTGCGACACCTTTTCCTCGCTGCTCTGGGATATTGAATATTACGACTGCGGACGGTTTGAGGTGTATATCGCAGCGAACCCGCAGAACATTGAGATTTTTCAGACCGGCAGAATCGTCGGTCGTGATGATGATAACCAGCACTTTGGCATCATCGAATCGGTGCTGATCAATACAGATATTGAAAACGGCGACTACTTGACAGTGCGTGGTCGCTTTTTGATGTGTCTGCTGGAACGGCGCATCATTCACCCGACATATAACGTGACAGCGGCAAAGGCATACAGCGATATTGTCCGGGATGTCGTGACGCAGAATGCACTGCTCTCGGATAACCGCAGGATTCCGGGGCTTTTCCTCGGAACGGTTACCGGCACCTG
>CAKSQF010000047.1 GCA_934486825.1 uncultured Eubacteriales bacterium
TCCGTGGCATTCACCACCGTGACACTGCCGTTTTCGCAATCCTGCACCGTCACCTTATACTGCGGGTCGCCCTCCACCACGTGGTGCCGCCTGTATGTTCTGACTGTCGCCTTAGTCTCATTTCCCGCGTTGTCAGTCGCGACCACGGTATATTCCGCTCCCGCGTCATTGTTGCCGCCATCCGGCGCGGGGAGACGATAGGTGGGGCCGTCTTGCGGCTCGCCGTTGATGGTCACCGACTTGATGCCGGAGGACGTCTCTCCCGATGCAGCCGGGTCGCTCACGGTGAATGTGTACGCGCCGGGCTTTCCATCGAGAGTATCCTCGACGGTGTAGCTTTCGCCGTCCGTCAGAGTTTCCATAACCGGGGCTTTCGTGTCCCTCTCAAGCACATGATCGCACACAGTGCAGAGCTGCTCCCGATTGCTCCAGTCGCCGGGGATGTGCTTTCCGTTTTGTTTGGACATTTCCGCGGCGGGGTCTCGTGCGCCGCAGTTCTTGCAAGCCCAGATGTGGCAGCCGTCCCTGTTTGCCCAGACAAATTCATGGCTACATGTGCTTTCCTCGCAGCGCAGCTCCAGCTCGCTGATTACTCTGCCGTAATTGTAGGCATACGGCAGGCTCAGCCGTTGCAGGTCCACGCGCCCATTTTCGTTGGGGATAAGAAGCTCCGTTGTGGTGTCCCAGTACCAGTACTTCTTCGGTTCCTGGTTGTGGCGCCACTGCCACCCTGTCGCGCTCAGCCACACGGACTTCCCGTTTGAGGCTCCGATTTTGATGTTCTCTTCTATAGACATTGCAAATTCCTGATCTTGCATCACTACCTGGTAGTGCACCCGGTTCGAGCCTCTTCCGACCGCGGATGCAGGCTGATAATTATAATCGGAACTCGGATAAAGCGGACCGGCCAGCGCAGTCAGCGTTGTGTCCTTGATCAGAATGTTCCCACTGTTGCCGTTCATGCCGCCGCCGATGCCCGCACCAAAGTAGCCCTGCGCCCTCACCACGCCGCCAGTGATGGAAATGTCATAGCCCGAACCGTCTCTTCCGCCACCGATTCCTGCGCCGGCATAGTTACTCCAGGCTTCGACCGTTCCACCGGAAATCTCGATATGATGCGCATCTTCCGGCTTGTTCTGTCCGTCTTGATCGCCGCTGCCGATTCCTGCTCCGCCTGACTCGCTGCCAGCATTCACCGTGCCGCCCTTGATATAAATAAAGCGTCCGGGGCCGCCCTGGCCGCCGCCGATCCCTGCGCCTTCCGAAACGGACCGCACCGTCAGCTTGCCGGAATACACATAAATCCACTCGCCGACGCCGCCCTGACCGCCGCCGATACCCGCACCGTATACGCCGCTGATCGCAAGAATCTCACCGCCATAGATATTCGTCGCCAGAGAGCCGAAATGAAGGTTCACGCCGTGTCCCTGCGAGAAATTCTTGATTCCGACCTTTGAGCCTCCGATGCCAGCGCCATACTTGCCGCCTTCACATGTGAGCTTTGTCCCCGTCTGCACCAGAACACGGAGATAGCCATCGGTTTTGTTTTTCTGCAGCGCGGCGAAGTTCTCCGCGCCGATCAGTTCGCTGTCGTTGCCGATAAAGTACAGACAGGCAGAGGCGCCTTCGTAAAGCTCGATGGCAGGGCCGTCCTTGGGCGCCTTAAGGCGGACGCCGTCCAGAAAGATGTGCGGCGTAATTTTCTTGCGCTTGCCATCAATTTTGATCCGGTGTTGAAAATACCAGTTCGGATCTGTGGAACCCTTGATCAGATAGGTATTGCTGTCCTTGATTTTCAATTCTCCGTTCTGCTTCGTAAGGTCCACTGTCTTGTCAAACTTCGTTGGGACGGAAAGTTTGACATCCGGTAGCTCATCCGCAGCAAATGCCGCTGTTGGCAGCAGCGTCAGCACCATGCAGCATAGGAGCAGGATACTGAGTATTCGTTTTTTCATATTCTGTTACCTCCGTTATGTAAACTTAATCAAGAGCGGTTACCGTAATGGTGCCTCTGAACGAAAGAAGATAGGTAGCATACTCGGCCTGCTCAAGCGCAAGCCGCAGGACGATATCGCC
>CAKSQF010000048.1 GCA_934486825.1 uncultured Eubacteriales bacterium
CCTTTCACGACAGCGTCGGTAATCGCAGCAAGCAGCGAGTCAATGACTGCGGCGGTATCCTTTTTAGATACACCTGCACTTGCGGAAACTGCATCAACGATTTCTTTTTTGGTCATTTTCCGTGATCTCCTTTCTCGTATTGCTTTTCTGCTTAACCGGTCTTGTCGGATAAGCAAGTACATTATACCATATATTTGTGACTTTTTCTACTGTTTTTGTTTTAATAGCCCTGTCGGAAGAAAAACGGAAAACGCAGCTACAAAAGCGCAGTCCTATATTTTCAATAACGCCGATGGTGTAACAGCGAAACTGAAAGCTGCTGACCGAATATCGCAGATAGACAAGATGAATAGTGCCGGAAACCAGGCAATGAAATTTATGAACACCGAAATCATCTATATTACTTTATCCGTTTCCTTCTCAACACTTGACAAGTTCGCATGGGTAAGATATAATACATATGGGTGAGTACCTACCTGCACTTAGGCTGAAAAGCCTGAGTGCATTTTTGTTTTATGAAGAAGCGAAAATGAAAAGAATATCAGTTGCACACAGGTTCAAGGATAGGGCGCTTGTTACCGCTGTGGTGCGTGGAATTGCTTTTGCCCTGACTACGCTTTTATTTACAACGGTCGCTTTCTTCAAGGGATTCCTGTGGTGCATTTACATTGGTTTCTCATTAACGATGGCTTTTGGTGCAAAGAAGGGCGAATATAAAAATTATGTTTGCAGCCTTTTGGCGGGATATGTGTGGTTACCCGCCTATGTATTCTTTCCCTCTTTTATGGAAAAGACATTTCATATTCCTTCATTTACCGCAATGACCGTCAGTGAACTGATTCTGACTTTCCTGCTGCTGTTTTTGCATCTGAAATTCCTCCGCAACACCTGGCTGAATAAAATACCAATGGTGTTTGCAGGAATCACGACTGTTTTTATCGGCGGCATTGACCATATTGCGTTGTGTGGGCTGTCAACCTTTATGGGAATATCTATGGCTGTGCTGACAGAAATCATCATTGTATTTCTGGTTGTGACAAATAAAGAAAAGCAAGTAGAGCAATAACTAAAAGGAGCATTTTACGATGAATATTACAGTTTATCTCGGAGCAAATGAGGGTAATGATCCAACTTTGCGCAAGGCTGTAGAAGAACTCGGCACATGGATTGGTACAAGCGGAAACGCACTGGTTTACGGCGGTTCAAAATCCGGCTTGATGGGAGCGATAGCCGACAGTGTTTTGAGCGCAGGCGGCGAGGTAACAGGCGTCGAACCGCAGTTCTTTATCGATAACGAATTTCAGCATGATGGACTGACAAAGCTGATCGTGACAAAAGATATGTCGGAACGCAAGAGCAAAATGATCGAGCTGGGTGATGCCTTTATCGCTTTCCCGGGTGGCACAGGGACGCTGGAGGAAATTGCCGAGGTCATGTCAAAGGTGTCCCTGAAGCATTTGGATGCACCGTGCATTCTCTATAATCTGAATGGATTTTACAATGATTTAAAGGCACTTCTGAATCATATGATAGAAATGGGCTTATCCTCTAAGAAAAGGCAAGAAGGTATTTGTTTCGCGGATAGCCTTGAACAGATCAAGCATTTTTGTACAAAGCAGACTGATAAAATACGGCAGAAGAGATAATAGAAACAGAAAACGTGCGCAGCAAATACGAAGACTCTAAAACAAGATCGTTTATATATGGCTTACTTTTATAAAAATCCGGCGGCACAGTACCGTCGGATTCCCCACAACACTATCATTATATCATACAAGAAGCCGATTGGTCAATACATACAAAACGAAAAGGCAA